>JBHLRS010000015.1:0-37480 GCA_048882325.1 Candidatus Thorarchaeota archaeon
CACCAAAGACTCCCTCTCCTGCAGATCCATAGCGAAAACGGAATCCAGTTATGATCTCGTCAAATACTAACAAGATGCCTCTAGCCTCTGTTTCTTCTCGTAGATATGTCAAAAAGTCTTCTTTAGGTCCGATTGCTCCTCCTGCCCCAATCACTGGCTCAACCACAACAGCTGCCAAGTCCTTTCCGTATTTCTTGAGCATTTCATCCAGACTCGCTGGGTCATTATAATCGAACGAGACTCCATTGAAGAAAGACTCATCCGTGTATGGGTGGCTCATGTGATACGCCAGAGCATCATTCCCACCATGCCACCCACCTAATGCTTTCCCTACAAGTTTTCGACCAGTGAAGAGTCTTGATAATCGAACGGCATACATGGTGGATTCTGCACCTGTAGATGTGAACCGCATCTTTTCGAGCAAGGGTACAGCCTCATTTAGTTTCTCTCCATATTTGACCTGATGCTCATTTGGTGCGCCATAGTGTATTCCTGATTCAAGTTGATCAGTTATCGCCTTCTTTACTTCTGAATTATTATGTCCTAGAATTTGAGAGTAATGAGTGATCCACCAATCGACATACTTGTTTCCATCCACATCCCAGATGTGTGCACCATCACCATATGCGATGTACGGGGGATACGCACCTGACCCTGGTAGACCAAACTGCCTGATGTTGTGGCTCACGCCTCCTGGAAACAACTTTGTGGCTCTATCCCACAATTCCTTCGACTTTTGTGTTGACGATTTGTAGCGTTCCATTATTTTACCCCTCGATATTCAGCTTCTATAGATTCGTTCAGTATTTCTTGGGACGGGTATGTCCTTCATTGTTACAAGCCCGGGACCAGATGATTGAATCATTGGAATCAAATTCAGAATCATTGCAATCGTCGCGTAATCTCCCTGTACTCCACCTTCTATTCTTTGATGAATCTTGGGGACTCCCTCAATAATGATTTCATCATATTGTGGGTCTGCCTCCGCATAGGCAAGGAAGTCCAACTTGATTATAGTTTTCCCATTTCTCTTACCCAGTCCAGTGCTTTTTAGACCAAGTACATCTCCCTTTTTGATTGTAGCAAACGAGTTTGTGACATCACCATTGGCAATGATGGCTTCTGGTGGAAGTTCCTCAATCTTATCCAAACTTAGATTTAATGCAGAATCGACCATCCTTATAGATTCAACGAGACCCACATGTCCCGTAATATCCCCTTCATCAATCTTCTTTCTGAACTCACTTTGTGTCATGCCAGTCCCAATCTTCTTCTGGAAGGAGAATCGTCTATGGCTTGAATTCATGTGTCGGGTGACAGCAATTGAGTTGACACTTTGACAGGGAGCTGTTAAGACGATTGGTAAGAGGTCCATTAAAAATCCGGGATTTATTCCAGTCCCAAGAACTGTCTTGTCCAGTTTCTTTGCCTCCTTATCAATCTCTGAAGATATCTCTGGATGACGATTAAATGGGAACGACAGCTCTTCGCAGATTGAGATGACATCCATTCCTGCTCTCAAACACTCGAAGATAGATGGTTTTACTGATTCAAGGGAAGAGGATGTCGCAATAATTGCAACAGTAATTTCGCCCTTGCTATCTTTCAGGAGCCCGTGTAACGCTTGGTCGATTCTGGTTTGAGTATTTTTCGAAATTGACAGAAAGTCTTCAACAGTCTTTCCAATATACTCGGGTTCAACATCCACAACTCCTGCATGATGCAGGTTATCACGCTCAATGATTGCCTTCGCAATCGATTTACCTAGTGATCCAAACCCAAACTGAACTACAATGAATGGTTTTGACATAGCCTCAAGACTGTCAAGCTTCTATATATAATGCCCAGAAAGGATAGTTCTAGACGCCACACCAATCGATAAGAGTATCAACTAGTTTCTTAAACAGAACGTCTAACTTAATTCTTCATCTCCTTAAGCACTTCTTCAGTGACTCTGAGGATCCTCTCAATATCGTCCTTAGCATGTTCTGTCGAGACAAACAGAGGATGTGGACTTGCCATTATTCCTTTTGCTCTAAGGCCTAAATGAAAAGCTTTGGCCATGTTCTTGTCTGCTTTCATTGCATCGCGTTTGTTCCTAATGTTTTCAACACCAAAATGAATTTGAAGAATAGATGCGACTCCTGTCACTAACAAATCAATCCCATATTTCTCTCCAAGGCTAGAAATTTCATTTCGAAGTCTCTCAGTAGCAGAATTTAGACGGGAGTAGATATTCCTCTTTTCGAGCGCCTCTAATACGGCTAAACCTGCGTTCATAGAAACCGGATTACCGGAAAAACAACCAGATTGGAAGATTTGCTCCTTTAGATCCCATAAACCCGTTTTTGGTGTGACCATCTTTTCCATTATATCCTGTCTTCCTCCATATCCACCAATTGCGAATCCGCCTCCAATTATCTTTCCGAGGCAAACGAGATCGGGCTTTACACCAAAATACTCTGTCGCTCCTCCAAGTGCTATCCGAAAGTTAGTGACAACTTCGTCAAAGATGAGTGGAATATCATGCTTCTCTGTTATTTCTCTGATAGCTTTGAGAAACTCTTTATCAGCTGCAACACAACCGAGACCGAAAGCTGATACAGGTTCAATAATAAGCGCTCCAAGATCATTTGCGTTTTCTCCAATCAATGACAATGTACCATCTATGTCGTTATATGGAAGGATTATAACATCCTGCGCTGCCGCCTCAGGAATACCGGCACTATCGATATGTGGAAGAAGATTGTTAGACTCTCCAGCTGTACTCAAAGTGCTAATTAAAACGGACTCATGTTGCCCATGGAAGTTGCCCTCAAACTTTGCTATTTTGCTCTTTTTCCTAAATGCTCTTGCAGTTCGCAAAGCCATTTGTGTTGCTTCTGAGCCAGTATTTACAAAGCGGACCATTTCAATTGAAGACATGAGCTGACAGACTTTTTTGGCGAGTTTCACTTCTGCTTCTGCTGGCATATAGTAGTGAACTCCTTTCTCCAACTGATTCATCACCGCATCAAGCACAGTCTTGGGAGAATGTCCCAGAATGTGAACTCCGCCTCCCATGAGTAAATCTACGTATTCATGACCGTCAATATCCCAGAGCTTTGAGCCTCTAGCATCCCGCACATAAATTGGATAAGGCTCAAGGAATTTTCCATTCCCCGCAACTCCGCCGGGCAGAAATTTCCCTGCATTTTGGAACATGTTGTATGATTTCTCAGTTCGTGCTCTATACTGCTCATCGAAAATCGTCACCAAATGAACACCATTTTTCAGGTTTGCTCCCTCGCTTAAATTCTTTCTGGACAAAATTGAATTCAATGTCATAATAGTTGGAAGAGAAACAAAAATTCAGTAAGCTTTTAGAAATTATACGGAATTCCTAAAGTTTGTTCCCGGACCTATTAATATCTCATATATAACGATTAAATACCCAAATGCGTAAGCGTAATCTTGCATTTTCCGATCAAAAGGAGATGAATTAGTTGGAACAGTTTGATCTTCTCATCAAGAATGGATTAGTCGTTGATGGTGATAAGTATGACTGTTCGATGGTCAATATTGGAATACGTAATGGGAAGATTCAATCTATTCAGTCGGAACTCAGTGCTCCTGCACAGACAGTGATAGATGCACAGAGTATGATAATCACACCAGGTTTCATTGATATGCACTCTCACTCTGATTTCATGATACCAGTTACAGGTTCAGCGGATTCTTTTATCAGGCAAGGCATCACTACTTCTGTTGTTGGGATGTGTGGATCCAGTCTTGCTCCGATTAACCCTGCCAAACATAATGAATATGTAAAGGAAATTGTGAAAAGTGTGCCACTGCTTTCAGATGTGGAAATCTCTTGGAACTCTTATGATGAATACTTAGATGAAATGGAGCGAGTCCAGACTTCCATAAATTTCGCATTCGTGGTTGGCTACGAGAGTCTAAGAATAGCCTGTGGCGCTGGATTCGAGAATCGCCTTCCAACAAAAAAGGAAGTCAAAGACATGAAAATCCTGTTGGCTAATGCGATGAAGGCAGGAGCCTTTGGGATGAGTACAGGGCTTATTTACGCTCCCCAGGTTTATGCTGAAACTTCCGAGTTAATCGAGATATCGAAGGTGCTAGCCCTCCATAACGGTCTATACTTCTCCCACATTAGAGGAGAAGGAGCTTCGGTATTTGACGCTATCAAGGAAGTCGCACAAATAGTTAGTGAATCCGGTTGTAGAGGCGGCCATATTGCTCATCATAAAATAGCTGATAGAGGTCTATGGGGCAAGAGCATAGATTCACTGAAACTAATCCACGAAATGAACGAAAAAGGAATTAGTATCACAATCGATTCCTACCCCTATGATAGAGGTTGCTCATCGTTAATCACCGCATTACCACCATGGGTTCGTGTAGGTGGAATAGAAGAAACACTCACAAGGATCAGGGATGAAGAAACTAGAAAGATAATCATTGCTGAAGTCGAGAATGATCTGCATGGAGATGAACCAGCAGTTTGGGAGAACTGGATTAAGACAGCAGGTTTTGAGAACATCTTCATGTCAACTATTGAAACTGAAAAATGGGCAAATGCGACTGGTTCGAGTATAAATGAGATAGCTGAGAAACAAGGCTTAGATGAATGGGAAGTGTTCTTTAGCATCCTACTTGATGATGCTGGCGCGACCATGGTTACTTTACGATTTATGAGTGAAGAGGATATCCAACGAATAATGACAAGTGAACATCAGATGTTTGGAACTGATGGCATGGCCACTACTCCCAAACTAAAGAGTGGAATTGATCATCCACGGTCCTACGGGACGTATCCCAGAGTTCTGGGGAAATATGTAAGAGAGGAAGGAACTATCTCTCTGACGGATGCCATTAGAAAGATGACCTTTACACCCGCGAATCGTCTGGGAGTCACTGATAGGGGAAGAATAGAAACTGGTGCCTGGGCTGATTTAGTGATTTTCGATCGAGAAACTGTTGCTGACATGGCAACTTATGAAGAGCCAAACCTGTTTCCTGTGGGTATCCACTATGTTCTGGTAAATGGTGAGATAGTGGTTGATAATGGCAATCAACGTCGCGTCTATCCTGGTAGGGTCATCCGCTCTCAGAGGTAACTAGCCGATTTCACTTCAATGAATTCAGTGGATTCTTTTCCATTCTTTTTGCTGGAATCACTTGCCCATATGATACGAATAGAAATTCATTGACTTCCCCGGATTCGTTAGCCTTGAATGTAACGGTGAAAAAATCTGAATCTTTTGACTTGAACCTCAATCCTTTCACAGGTTCGAGTTGTGTCGATTTTTGACCACTTGGGGCGAATCTAAGAGTATTGTTCTCCTTCATCGAAATCTCAACAGCTTGACCTGCGAGCTTATAAAATCCTACTAGTTCTTTGAGAAATTCTGTACTAAACATCCTTTCATCTGGGAGCCTTTTGAACTGAATTGGAGGTAGCAACTCCTCAATCTTGATTGCCAGTCCGGAAATATCACCGTAGGGGTCTGTTTGAAACGTAAGTAGTTCCCTGAACTCCCATCTGGTAATCTTGTACTGAAATGTTTCGAAATGATAATGCTCTAGAGGATATTCAGCTGTTCCATGTTTGAGTCGTAGCATTCCATCCCCTTGGATAATCTCCAATACTCCATATCCAGGGTGATGATATTTGCCTACATAGTTCTGCAAACTGTGCTGTGGAGAGGTGTTGTCCTTACGAAGTAGTCGTGAGTTTTCCCCGGTTTCTCTGATTACTGTATGAAGATGTTTCTCAATGGGCTCGAACACACCTCGCCAATCAACAGGATCCAGTCCTAGCAGTCTATCGAGTATAGAGTAGGAGATAGCTGGAGTAAGAAACGTGTCACTCTGGTTAACAATCACATTGACTCCAATTCCCTTAACTGAATCGAATATCATCAGGGATCTTGATCCATCAAGTATCCCCCCATGAGAAATGATCTTGTTCCCTCGATATATCTGATTCATCCAACCGAGAGCCCATGCATCCATACTGAACCAGTTTTGATCGGGGATATATTTACTTAGAATTGTTTTCATCGATTCGGGACAGCCTGATGCGTCAAGTCCCGGCATATAGGTTATCCAAAGATTCTCTAGTGAAACAAGTCGTTTCCCTCCAACTTCCCCCTTGTTTAGATGAAATCGCAACCATTTTCCTACATCATTAGTGCTTGCATTGATACTTCCTGCCCCCGTCAATGAGTCATATACGACATGCTCGCACTCAATGAGTTCAGACCTATCTGTCTGATAGTCTATTGTATAGGGAGTGGCATGATCATTGTCTTTTCGCATCTTGTCCACTGAGAAATTGGATCTACTCATACCAAGCGGTTTGAAAATCCGCCTTGTTATGAAGTCGTTAAATTTCAGTCCTGATAGTTCTTCTACGACCATTGAGGCGGCAATAAATGTGAGGTTACAATATTGCAGCTGTTTTCTAATATCAGCTGTTAAATCCAAATGAGGTAATCTTTCTAGAATTTCGCTATACTTGACAACATTGTCGACCCATATCATGTCGTGCCGAGGTAATCCCGTTCTGTGTGACAGCATATCTGCAATTGTTACAAGTCTTGATGTTACAGGGTCCTTCAGTCTGAAATGTGGCAGATATTCGACTATGGGAGTGTTCCAGTCTAATTTGCCTTCGTCTACCAACATGGCAATTGTTGTGCTTGTAAATGATTTCGAACATGATGCAATAATATGCATTGTATCCCTTGTCATCTGTAAATTTCTCTTGATGTTTCGATATCCGAATCCCTCAGAGTAGATTATTTCGTTCTCATTAAGGATGGTAACTGCTAGACCTGGCGCACCCCACTGTTTCAACATGCTAGAAATCAGTGATTCCCAATCCCCACTATTTATTTCAAGACTCATAATGTTCCACTCCCCATACTGTGGTAATCCACCTATGGTATCTCAATGCGTGGATCTTCTCTAATTACTTGAGCAACAACTTGGGTTGAAGTTCTGGTAATCCCCTTTGTTGCCATTAGTGTTTCAAGAATCTTCATGTATTCGTCTCTGTTTTTTGATCTAGTAAGGACGAAGAAGTCGGTTTCGCCAAGCGTGAAATACACCGCCCACACCCCTGGTAGTTTCGAAATCCTTTTCCCGATGCGGTCACCGAATCCTGGTCCATAAGTAGCTTGGACCTTTATTACTGTTATATAGTCCATACCAAATTTCTCTGGATTTATGTGCGCATAATAGCCATCAATAACTCCCTCCCGTTCTAATCGCTTCACACGATAGTGTACAGTCGAAGTTGGTGCACCTACTTTCTCTGCGACCTCCTGCAAAGGTGTCCTACAATCTTTCTGTAACTCCCTCAGGATTTTGCAATCTAGTTCATCAGGTTGGTTGTTCTTTGACATACTATTATTCTCCCTCTTCATGACATGCAACCATTCGTCCATCTGACTTCAACTGAAGTGCAGGTTCACTATGCGCACACTCTGCCTGAGCAAACGGACAACGTGGATGAAACCTACACCCAGTCGGAAGTTTTATGGGATTCGGAGTTTCTCCTGTTAAAAGAATCTTTTCCCGCGTATCTGTTGGGTCTGGAACTGGAACAACAGAAATCAGGGCCTTTGTATAAGGATGATTGGGTTTTTCTATTATCTGTTGAGCCTCTCCAGTTTCTACAATCTTTCCTAGATATGTGACTGCAATACGGTCAGCCATCTGTTTAGCTACAGCCAGGTTGTGAGTTATGAACAAGATGGTGATTCCCATTTTTTCCCTGAGTTCCAGTAGAAGCTTCAGAATCTGACCCCTCATTGAAACATCCAGCATTGACACAGGCTCATCTGCTATGAGAACATGAGGATCTAAAGCCAATGCGGCCGCGATAGCAACTCGTTGTCGTTGACCACCCGAGAGTTCATGTGGATACCTCTGAAGATAGTCCTCTGCAGGAACCATCCCAACATTCTCAAGTGCCTCTCTTACTTTCTCCAATTCTTCCTCTACAGTAGGATAGACATTTTGGATTCTGAGGGGCTCAGCGACAATATCACCAATTCTCATGCTAGAATTAAGTGAACCGTAGGGATCCTGAAAGATCATTTGAATTCGGGTGCGATATTTTCTGAACTCATGTTGTGGCATATCAGATACCTTCTCACCTTCAAACCAAATCTCACCATCAGTGGGTTCTTCTAGCCTCAGTATCAATCTGGCCAAGGTGGTCTTTCCACATCCACTCTCTCCCACAACAGCAAAAATCTCTCCCTTTCTAAGCTGTATACTCATTCCGTCTACAGCTTTGATGTAATCTTTTGGACTTGATGAAAAGAGACCTGAAAGGAATCCACCTCTGACTGCAAACCATTTCTTTATGTCACGGGTTTCAAGTATTACATCGGAACTCATATTTCATCACTCCTTAGACAGGCAACTCGGATTCCATTCTTACTCTCAAGTGGCGGCACTTGTGATTTGCATATATCTACTGCATAATCACACCTGGGATGATACGGGCACCCTTCAGGGGGGTTGATTAAATCTGGAGGATTTCCAGGGATGAAATCAATCTCTCTGTCACCCAATACACTTGGAAAGGATGATATTAACTTCCGAGTGTAGGGATGAGCAGGATTTTGGAATAGTGACAGAACAGAGGCTTCCTCCATAATCCGGCCAGCATACATTATGACTACCTTATCACAAGTTTCAGCAATCACTGAAAGGTCATGAGTAATCAGAATCAGAGAGAGACTTGTCCTCTCTCTTATCTGTTTGAGAAGCTCAAGAATCTGTGCTTGAATCATCACATCCAAAGCTGTTGTAGGTTCGTCAGCTATCACTAGCTGCGGATGACAAGTAAGCGCTAAAGCAATCATTGTTCTTTGCCTCATACCACCACTTAGTTCGTGTGGGTATGAGTTTCCCCTTGACCTTTCAATTCCCATTGCCTCTAAAAGGTCGAGTGATCGTTCAATAGCCTCTTCCTCAGAAATGTCCTCATGCAGAAGGATTGCATTCTTCATTTGGTCAATCACTTTATGAACAGGATTGAGTGCATTCATCGAGCCCTGGAAAATCATGGATAGGTCCTTCCATCGGAGATCTCTTAATTCTGGATTAGAGAGTCCCAAGGTTTCCTGACCATTGAAACGAATGGATCCATTATCCACAATGCCTTCTCTTGGTAAAAGATGCATAATTGCCATGGCCGTGGTTGTTTTCCCGCAACCACTTTCACCACTGATTCCAACAAACTCTCCACAATTAACTGTGAAACTCACATCTTGAACAGCTTGCACGTTACCTTTTCTAGTTTCATAATGCACGGTCAGGTTCTCGACATCTAGTAAGGAATCTATTGTCATGACTTCACCTCCGACGGAGTCGTGGGTTCGTTACCTCATCCAAACCAAAGCCAAGGAATGAGATTCCAACTAGGAATGCGATAATGGCATACCCCGGAGACATTACCAGCCAATCCATTCCCAGAGATATTCCCTGATTGTAGGCCAAAAACAACAGTGATCCCCAGCTGACTATTGCAGGATCTCCAAGACCAACGAAGTCCAGAGATATCTCAAAGAATATCGAGTTCATGACAAGCAATACCGTCTGGACAATGATTAGTGGGAGAACTGCAGGAAGCACATGTCGTGTCATTATATAGAAATTCCCACCTCCGACTGAACGAATTCTTTCAATGTATCCTCTCTCCTTGATTGAAAGGACCTGTCCCCTCACAATTCTTGCGGTAGTTGCCCATGAGAAAATTCCTATCACAATGAGCATTGTTGTGAGCGAAGGTCCAACAACTGCTGCAACTATGATCATCAAGACGAAGCTGGGAATTACAAAGAACAGGTCTGTGAAGCGCATAAGGAGTGAGTCAACTCTTCCACCATAATATCCAGAAACCAAGCCTATGGTTGCACCTATCGAGATGGAAATGATTGTGGCTAAGATGCCTATCATGAGTGTGATTCTCGTACCAATTATTATGCCGCTGAACAGATCATGTCCTAACTGGTCAGTTCCAAGCAGATGAAAATCTGTGATGCCAGTAGGCTGATAGGTCATGAGTTGATACAGGCTGAAGATCAAGACTGATCCACCAATTAGCAATAAAGAGAATGAACCAAGTCTTGAGCGAAGCTGGCTCATCGAAGGCCTGTCTTTACCTCTGTTTTTCAGTATTTGCCTTATGCCAATGAAAGCTCCAAAACAGAGTATGAACAGAGCTCCGACCAAAGAGGGTATTTTCCCCTTTTGTAGTGATGCCAGTCCTAACACGACTCCCAATTCACAAAGAAGTAGGCCATAGCCGATGCTTCGCATAGGTCCTGGAAGTTGTGATATGCGTCTTCTGTTTGAGTAGAACCATAGAAATCCTCCAAGGACTAGAATTAACAGCGCAATCATCAGAGTAAGTCCTATTTCAAATGGTAGAGGGGTGGGTGGAGAGAACGGAAGTCCAGCTAGGATCTGCTGTGGGTCGTACGGAGCAATAATATCACCAAATACTGCAATCCCAGCAAAAATCCCTACAACAATAAGCCCCGCAAGACCAAGTCTGTTTGCAGCAATTTCTCCATACACTGAACCTACTCTGTCTGGTCGTTCTACGATTGTTCCAACTAATCGGAGGGCTACACCCACCAGCATCAGGTTTATTCCAATTCCCCATGTCCCTCCACTGAACCAAACTATGTTTAAAATAATGGAAACCACCAACGTTGAGAGCAGAAAGAACCCAATCAGGAGTAGAAGGTTTGCTAGTCTCTCAATCAGTTTCACCCGTCTTTTTCTCCATGTGAACTTGAGATTCGCTAATCTATATGGGTAAAACAATATCCGCAGGTAGCCAAGCACACGCCTTCGTTCGATTATTATTACTGCAACAGAGGTTAAGAGAATCAATTCCAGTATTATTCTCGGAGTGACAACTAGCGCAAAGATATCGATCAATACAAGACAGATAAGAAAGATGACTGTGAGAGTAGGTCGCTTCCGTGCAATCACCGACTTACCCTGCTCGGTGAGTTTTGTTGGCCCCTCTACACGAATTCTAGGATCCATATAGTAGTACAAGAAATCTGCTATGACATTTGTGACTACAAGGACCACTGTGAATACAAAGAACGTTGCTTGCAACAGAGGATAGTCTCTATGCACAACAGCATCCCAAATGAGACGTCCAATACCATGATAGTTGAAGACAATCTCAATGAGTAAGGCTCCAACGACGGAGAATCCTATTTGAATAGCGATGACTGTTGCAACAGGAATCCTAGCATTGGGTACAGCCTCTTTGTTGAGTTGGTCCTTATCAGACAGACCTTTTGCCTTTGCAGTGAGCATATAATCCTCACTTATGACATCTAGGAGAGAGTTTCTCATGATTAAGGTGAATACTCCAAAAATGACAATCGCAAGAATCAACACTGGTAAGAAAAGGTGAGCTATTGCATCCACCGCAAAACCAAGTATGTTGCTCCCATAATCTTCGAACGACCCTACGAGGTTGTACGGATCTGTGGGGACAATTTGGAGTCTGAAACCAAAGATAAGAACTGCAATCATGGCTAGCCAAAATCCAGGGATTGCGTATGTGACAAGTGAAATGAAGAGTCCAACAACATCACGGAGCTTTCCTCGATGCCATGCAGAATTTTTGCCAATCCATATGCCTAAACCTATGGCAATTAAATCAGCAGGAATCATCAAGAATAGAGTGTTAATCAATCGTTTTCCTATAATTGCCCCGATTGCAAACTCTTCACCATAGAAAAACGAGACACCAAAATTGCCTTGTAAGAAATTTGATATGAATCTAACAAACTGAATGTGTAAAGGTAAATCTAGTCCGAATTGTCGTATTATCTGTTGAATTACTCCCGCGCCGAGGTTAGGATTGTTAGCAAGTCGGTCCACAATACTACCTGGCATTAAATGAAAAATGGCGAAATCGATTGCTAGTACAACGAAAATCGTGACTACTGCTTGTAATGTTCTTTTTACCAATAAATCTCTCAAAGCCACGTCTGTTTATCTCCAGTTTTTTTGGGTAATTATGACTCACTAGACCAAAGACAAGTTTTGCTTTTGAAATTGCAAATCATCCAACTCATAAGTCTTTTCTTAGGAATTTAATCAAAAAAAGAAAAGTCAACAGTAAAAGGAGATTAAATCTCCCTTTACTGTATTATTTTTGAATACTATTTTCGCTTTGTCCAAAGAACTCCAACTATCACCACGACCACAATCGCAGCCCCTCCGATGATAGCAATCATCTCTATAGGGATTGGTGGGGGTGGTGTCGTAGTTGCTTCTGCGACATCAACATGCATCCATGCTTCTTGATTGTGGACAGAGAATATTCCACTAGTCCAATTAAGATCCTGAGGTCTGAAATCCCATCTGTCACTTCTATAGATCTCAACATCTTTGTAGTAAACAAGAGGAATGATACTCGAGTCGTCGTACACAATCTGCTGGAACTCATCTACAAGTGCCTTCCTTGCTGTATAATCAGGCTCCTGTTGTTGCTCTTTGAAGAGATCATCTAGACGTTGAAGATGAATGCCATTGGGATTCAAAGCACTGGTCGATCTAAGATACCAGATATAGTGATTGGGATCTCCCAGTTGAGTCCAGAAGTCAGTCGCTAGATCAAAATTCCATGTCCCCGTTGTCATGTCAGAAACAAAGGTAGACGCTTCCTCTGGAATGGTTCTGATTGCTATTCCTGCAGCCTCAAGGTGCTCTTCTAGGAGTTGAGCTTCAACAAATGCAATCGGGTCTCCAGCAACATACTTCAGGTCAAAGGACAGAGTTTCGTTGATTCCATCTATCTCCTTTTGCCAGAGGTCTTGGGCGTTCTTGGTCCATCCTGCCGCTTGCAGGGTTGCAATTGCTTCTTCCGAGCCATATGCATACTCAACTATCGCATCATTGTGCCACATCAATGAGTCATGGATAGGCGAATCAGCAATCCTCGCAGTACCCAAGTATGCAACATCAGCTATCTGTTGCCTGTCAATAGCTTGATGTATTGCTTTCCTGACAGCCTGTTCTTTTAGAGCATTATGTTTGGGTCCAGGACGTCCATCATACATTCCTGAAGCGTTTAGGTAGTCATCAAACTGGTTGCAGAAGAGCATACGATATCCCATGAAGTCATTCTCAACGACATTAATGTTTGGTCCAAAATCTGTTAACTCCGTGAAGGTAACACTTGTCGAGGTAGCATCAAGGTCACCAGCAACAACGCCTTGAGTCATTGTTTCAAGTGTTGAATAGGTGATAAACTCGAGTGCATCAATATTGGGTCTGCCATAATGGTAGTCTTCGTTAGCGATGAGTCTGACCTTTTCACCTGGTATCCATTCGTCAAACTTGAACGGTCCAGTTCCAATTCTTGGTTCAGCCCAGGTATAGTCTATCACACCCCACGAAATCCCATCATACCAGTAAGAATCCCAGTATGAAGTCGGAATCCAAGTTCCATTTTCCAAGTAGTATCCATAGTAGTCTGGACTATCAACACCAAAAACTGGGTCGTGCCACATCAATGGATCCCAGAGATGCATTGGAAAGATCGGCAGATATGGGATTGTCATCATAAAGTAACTTTGAGCAATCTCAACAGCAGTGTTATTGTAGCCAGTCCTCGTATGCCAATATGGGGTTGAATCCCAAATGGAATCCCAAACTGGTATGTCTGGTAAGCCCCAGTCTACAAAGTTGAAGACGATTGTATAGTCGTCAAGAACTTGAATAGCATTATGATCAGTATGGCTCTGAGACGATATCCACCATCCAAGCCAAGTCCATGTAAAGATTGTCCAGTTTACATCAGCAGCAGTAAATGGTGTGCCATCATGCCATGTTGAATTTTCCACGAGATGAAATGTTACTTGCGTACCATTGTCAGCCCACTCCCAACTCTGCGCCATTCCTGGTACGACTCGCCAATCTCCTCCTCCAGAGATGTTCCATCGTACAAGAGGCTCATAGATTAATGGTATCAGCGCCCATGCAAATTCAGTCCAGGCAAGAATAGGATTGAGACTCTCTAGGTCTCCTAGCACACCAACCTTGAAGACTTTCTCTTCTTGGGCGGATGCTATGTTTGGAAAATAACCTAAGCCACCTGCGACCATCAGAAACGCTAGCATGCACGCTACGAGTTTCATATGTTTCATGGTCGAAACCTCTAAATTTAGTAGTAGTTCATTAATGAGAGGCAGTTTAAATATATTTCCAAAGAAGGTTGTGCTTTTTGGATATTGTGCAACTTATATGTTGCACTTCTGTAATCCATTGACATACCATTGGATATTATCCAAATGTAGATTGTTCTCTATTTCTGTTTGAACCATATGAAAGAGAGGGTCACCAGCGCCGCAATAGCAATGCCAGTAATCAAGACAGGATAGATTGATTCCTGCGTTGTGGATACAGTTACGGATGCCAGCCATAGTGAGACGTCCTTACACAATTCCCACTCGGAACCATTGTCTTCGAGGTAATTATCCCAAACGGAACCATCTCGAAAACTGTCCTCTTCCCATTCAGGATGTGGTCCAGTCAAGAAAACTCGCCCTTGCTCGTATTCAAATGCAATCATGGCTGGTTTACCATTGATTGAGTAGGTAGCAATTGTTGCGATTCCGTTCACTCCCTCTGTTTCAAAATATGGGCCGCCATAATACATCGTGCTATGAGTTGTTTGTTCATGAGAAAGATCAATTAATCCGTTTGATGAATTCAGCTGAATTTCAGTCATGGCAATATTTGGCCAATCTGCTATGGCGCTGATTGGACCTACTCCTCTTCCAGGAAATAGTCCGAGACCATAATAGTACGTACCGGTTTGTCCATACTCGGTCCATTCAAATTCATCAAGGGCATAATATGCTCCTGCGCAGCTTCCCCAATATGCGCCTCCTTCTGCAACAAAGTCGCGAATCGCATTTGCGCCGCTATAGCTTAGATCGAGGTAGTAGTCGTATGCATATCCTCCTGGTATTGCGATTACTTGGAAATTATCCAAAGTGCCTTGTTTTATAGCTGAGGAATTTACCATCTCGACAGTTGCATTCATCCATCGAAACATCCAGAAAAGTGCAGCAGCACTACTTTCCCGAGGTTCAGCTGAAATCCCGGCACCACCATCATACACAGCTACCCTGATTTCACTCAGGTCATTGTTGGATGTTGCTTTCACCATGGGAGGTCGAACTTGTGTGAGAGTAATTAGTAATATCAGAGCACAAAGTATTACTGTCGGTGTAGAAACCATTCTGTTCATCTCTTAACAAATGTTCGAATTTTTGGGCAAAGAATATATCTGTGTTTGGATTTTATTCAATATAGATAATAATTAATTGGAATTTATATATAACAGTGCTCTGGAGATGGAGATAGAGTAATATGTCCGAGTCTGACAAGATAATGGATCTGGATAGGGAATACTATCAACAGGGGTATGCAAGAGTACCTATTGTGATTGTGGAAGGAAAAGGTGCAATACTCAAAGACATTGAGGGAAATGAATACATAGACTGTTTTGCAGGTATTGCTTGTGCTAATGCAGGACATGCACCTGATGCTCTCATTAAAGCTGGAACAGAACAGATGAAGAAGCTGTTCCATGTATCAGGTAGGTATCATACAGTTCCACAAGTTAGACTTGCGAAGAAACTCGCTGAAATTACACCTGGAGATCTCACTAAGTCATTCCTATGTAACTCGGGAACTGAGGCAGTGGAGAATGCAGTGAAACTCGTGAAGAAATATGCCTTCTCTAGAGGCTTGACGGGTGGAGCTATGATCAGTCTTGAGTGTGCATTTCATGGGCGACTTGGAGTTTCATTCAGTCTGACTGCGAATGCATCCTACAAGAAAGGATTCGGGTCCTACTCAAACTCTCCTGGAGTGAAACATGCCCCAACACCATATAGCTATAGATCCAAATTCTCTGAGGAGGATTGTGGCTTAGAGACTGCAAACCGTTTAGAGGAAGTCATTGACAGACAGACAACAGGGGACGTGGCTGCTTTCATCATGGAACCAATTCTTGGGGAGGGTGGCATCATAGTTCCTCCTGACTCATACTTTTCTGAAGTGGTCAGGATTCTCAAGGAACGTGAAATACCGTTCATTATTGACGAGGTTCAGACTGGATTTGGCAGAACTGGGAAACTACTAGCATCAGAGTATTGGGGATTGAAGCCAGATGTGATGACTCTCGCGAAGGGAATGGGTGGAGGAATTCCAATTGGTGCGTGTATAGGTTCAGACCAGATTACTTCATGTGTTGAATCAGGTGACTTCTTCTCTACGTACGGAGGAAACCCTGTCACTAGTGCAATCTCCTTGGCTAATATTGATTACATACAGAAAGCTGGACTTGTTGAGAATTCGACGAGAGTTGGGAAGGTCTTCTTGGATGGGCTTGTGGATTTGCAGAAGAAGAGACCACTCATTGGCGATGTGAGAGGAAAAGGGCTGATGATTGGAATTGAACTAGTCAAGAATCTCTCATCCAAAGAGCCTGCGCAAGATGAAACAAAGAAGGTTGTTGAAGAGCTACAAAAGGCAGGAGTGATCATCGGTCTTGGAGGGATTTTCAAGAATGTACTTCGACTCCAACCACCACTAGTCATCTCAGAGGAGCAGGCAAAGACAGTTCTCGGAAAAATGGATGATGTATTTTCGAAGATTTGAGGTGGTTACATGTCAAGAAAGCTTGGTGTTGCTGGTCTTCAACTGCTCAAGAGTGAAGACGGAAAAGCAAACTTAGAGAAATTTGAACGAGTAGCAAAGAAGACAAAGGCGTCGTTTCCATGGATTGATCTCATCTTCACTGGCGAATTCTACCTTCAGCAGTATGGAAAACTGGATTGGAAGGAAACCGCTGAATCACTTCCCAATAAACTCACAGATAGACTTGGTGAGCTAGCAAAGCACTTAGGCTGCTGGTTGATGCCCGGCTCATTCTTTGAGAAAGATGGTTCAGATGTCTACAACACAGCTATAGCCTTCAATCCTGATGGAGAGATAGTTGTAAAGTATAGAAAGATGTTTCCCTGGGCGCCATATGAAAACACAGCATGGGGAACAGGATTTGACACATTTGATATTCCAGATATAGGTCGAGTTGGAATTGCAATATGCTATGATATATGGTTCCCCGAGTTGTTGCGATCTCTTACTTGGAAGGGAGCAGGACTGATTCTTTATCCTTCATTAACATACACCTCAGATAGACCTGCAGAGCTTGTTCTAGCTCAAGCCCAAGCTATAATGCATCAATGTTATGTTCTTGGTGTTAACACAATTTCTCTACAAGGTGGAGGGGAGTCGATCTGGGTTGGTCCAGAGGGTCACATACTTGAGAAAACTGGTACACATGAGGCTATCATTACGAACATTGTTGATTTCGATAGGGTGGATTGGGTAAGACAAAACGGGTCTATCGGCTTGGATCAAGTTTGGAAGAGTCTTAGAGACTCTCCACTGAAGGGCCGATTTCCACCTTATGAGAATATGTCAGCAGGAGAGATTTTCAAGAAGTTAGGGAAGTTGAAGACATCAAGAAGTGTTCGAGAATGGAAAGACTGAGGGATGTGAATATTGGTTGATTGAGATTACACTGAAAGGTAGCCATTTCGAAATTGGCGTTGAGATAGGCAAACTATTCCGCAAAGCAGGATACTCCCCTCCGCCGTTGCCACCTGAGAGAAAAGAACTGGCTTCAGAGTGTGAAAAGCTTGTTCAGAAATACACACCAACTCTCTGGGAAGAAATTGAGGGATTTATGAAAGGAGGAGATTTCAAAGAGGCAGGGCAGTTTGAACTGACTCTACTTCCTCTGCCCCGTCGTGGGTGCACAATCTTTGCTATCGCTCCAGAATACACATCATCTGGAAAAACTATCTTTGCTCGAAATTATGACTGGGCAATAAACTTTCAAGAACTCTTCACATTAATTAGAACTTACCCTGATGACGCCTTCTCAAATCTTGCTTGCACTGATCTTGTTGTGGGAAGATACGGTGGTATTAATGAAGCAGGATTATCAATTGGACTTACTGCAATCTCTGGATACCCTGATGATAAACCTGGAATAGCTCTCCACCTAGCAACAAGATGGATACTTGATAACTGTTCAACAACGAAAGAAGCTGTAGCATTCATGAAGCGTATCCCACACTTTCGGGGGAACAACTATCTCATTGCTGACAAAGATGGTGACATAGCACTTGTCGAAGCGTGTCCAGAGAGAGTGATGGTGACTCCTGCAAAGAATGGTCTAGCCTTTGCTGCAAACAGATTTCAATCCCCCGAGATGCTTGAACTCGAAGTGGAGAAGTGGGCGAATCCAACAACCATTCAAAGGCATAAGATCATCAATGATTGGTTTTCTAATCAGAACGGTGGTATCGAGGAGGTGTCAGCACAGCAAATACTCTCTGGAGTATTCGAACAGGGTGAAGGTGTCTGCTGCAAATACACAGATGGTCCAGAGGAGTGGGGTACAATATGGTCATGGACAGCACTCCTAGGTGACGGAACTATGAATATCGCGGATGGTGCACCAAGTAATAATGAATACAAATCATACTCCTTCTGACTTGGTATTCAACGAGGTGTAGAAAGTGTTTGCTGATTTCGTGATTCACAATGGAAAGATAATCACGATGGATGAGAACGAATCAATTGCTGAAGCTATAGCCATAAAATTTGAGCGAATAGTCTTCGTTGGATCAAATACTGATGTTAAAGCGTTCATTGGGGATGGCACAGAGGTTCTCGATCTCAAGGGAAAAGTGGTTATTCCTGGACTAATCGATTCTCATGCTCACTTCATGGATGTTGGTTCCGCCCGAGAAATCTATGTGGACCTCAGTGAGGAAGCTGGAGTTCGATGTATTGCTGACATCCAGTCTAAGATAAAAGAGAGGATTGCAAAAACTTCCAAGGGAGAATGGATTTTCGGGTACCAAGAAGATGACTCGAAACTTGAGGAGAAACGACATCCCACACGGTGGGAGCTGGATGAGATTTCAACTGAACATCCAATCATAGTGACCACAGTTGGTGGCCATTTCTGGATGGCCAACTCAAAAGCCTTCGAGATAGCTGGCGTCACAAAGGAATCTCCAGATCCAGTGGGAGGGAAATTCGATAGAGATCCTGAAACTGGAGATCTTATTGGATACCTCCATGAAGAGGCTTATAATGTTCTCCGACCAGATGGTCCTCCAGAACCAACTCGAGGAGAGTCCTACGTTGGAGCCAAGGATATTCTAATGGAATGTGCTTCTGTGGGACTAACCTGTGTTTACGATCTCGTAGACAAACCTGAGATGCGTGCAGCTATAGATCTCAAGAATAATGGTGAGCTTCCAGTTCGTGTAAGAGTTGATGTCATCATCGATTTAGTAGAAGAGCTCGACAAGTTGGGAATATATCGAGGTCTTGGTGATAACTGGCTTCGAATCTGCGGTGTGAAATTCTTCTTCGATGGAGCAATATCCGCCAGAACTGCTGCAGTTTCTAAACCTTATCTCAATCATCCAGACTTCTATGGAGTCTTTGCTACAACAGAAGAGATTGCCAGAGAAACCCTGACAAATGCATATGAGAAAGGATACAGAATCTCTGCTCATGCTAATGGAGATCGAGCTATCGATCTGTATCTTGATATAATAGAGGAGCTCCAGACTATGTACCCTCGTGAGGATCCTAGAAACAGAGATATCCATTGCACTGTCGTCAATCCCAAGATTGTGGAACGTATCAAAAAACTAGGAGTTCTTCCAACGATTTTTGGTCCCTATGCCTACTATCACGGCGACAAGCTTATTCCCGCATTTGGAGAAAAACGTTTAGAATGGATGTTTGCCGCACGTTCTTTCTTAGATGCTGAGGTCAAGATTGCAGCACATAGCGATCACCCTTGTGCACCCTACCCGCCATTGATGGCAATTTATGCATTAGTTAATAGGACAACAAAGGCTGGAACTCCGATAGGAAGAAGTCAGAGAATCTCTGTCTTTGAAGCTCTGAAATTGTATACTATCAATGCGGCGTATCATCAGTTCGACGAGGACAAGCTAGGTTCTCTGGAGGAAGGAAAACTTGCCGACTTTGCAGTGCTTTCAGAAGACATACTTTCCGTTCCAATTGAGAATATTATTGATATCGAGGTTGATATGACAGTTATCGATGGAAGGGTGGTCTATCAAAGACAAGGCGGCTGAATCATGGAAGTGTCTATAGAACGGATAAAAGAAACTGTGGACGGCCTCTGTAAATACAGGAACCGAATCGCAGGAACAAAAGCTGAGCGACAGGCTGCTGACTATCTAAAGCGTATTCTGGGAAACATTGGGTACGAAGTTCTGGAGCATGAGTTTCCTATTATCGCATGGGAACCTAAAGAAGCATACATTTCTGTCGCGAAACCAGATGAACGGCCAATTGAGTGTGCTTTGTTCCCTAACTCCCCAGATGCAGAGCATAAAGCAGTACTCGTTGATCTAGAATCGATACAAGAAGATGGAGAAAGGAATTTTCCGTTATTTGGTTTTGCAGAATGGGGGGAAAGTCTGTATACATCACCAGATACTCCATACAACAAAGCAATTGATGCAGGTCTTGACGGATTAGTAATCTCTAGCCCTGATGAAGGAGAGCTACTTAAGGTCAGAGTTGGTAATCGTGGAAGACAACTACAGATACCAATCTTCAGTGTATCCAAAGAAAGTGGTATCATCCTTAAAGAGATGATGAAGAAGGGTGAAGTAATTCTGGATACAAAATGCATTTCTAAAAGAGGGCCATCAAAATCATTCAACCTAGAAGCTAATCTGGAAGGAAGTGAACCCGATTTCGACATTATAGTATCAGCTCATTATGATGCTTGGTTTTCAGGAGCATCAGACAATGCTGCTCCTGTTGCTATAGTGATTGAGGCTGCGCGACAACTAAGGGAGTATGTACAACAAGGTGGAACACTCAAACGAACTGTTCGATTTCTTCTCTATGGAGCTGAGGAGAGTGGCTCAGAAAGGTTCTATTTCTGGCTGAATGGTTCAAGAAGCTATGTTGAAAGCCAAGACTCTCTTGACAGATTTGCAATGGTTGTGAACTTGGATTCGGTAGGCTATCACGCTACGAATTTCGTTGGAGCGACATATGAATTGTTGGACTTCGCACAGTCAATAACCTCTACAATCAAGCAAGAAGAAAGATTCAGTCACTACTGCCCACCTGCTGATGGGAGTGACCACTGGTTCTTTACGATTGGAGGTGTTCCCACCATATACTTGATCTCTTGGCCTAGTCATCTGTATCACACACAGAATGATGTTCCAACAGCTCTAGACTTCGAATCTATTCACGCATACGCCAAATATGTTGTACAGTCAGTGACGAAGTTCTCTAATTCCAAAGTAATGCCTTTAGATATAATGACACAATTCAAATTTGTAAAGGAAGGAATTAATGAATTCAGTAAGATTGAGGGCAATCCCTTTGGGACTCAAGAAGTGTCCGATCTGTTGACAAATATTCTCAATAACAAGGATGCATTAGAGCAATTGGTACTGGACGCTAACGAGTCAGGCTTAAAGGAAGATTCAGCTCGAGTGAATGATTTCTTACTCACCACATCTCGGCGGTTGAATAGAACTATTGGTCAGGTTGGCGGAGTACATGAAGCTAGCTATCTATCACGTCTGACTTTGGTTCAGGAATATGTTGAGCTTGACTCTATTATTCGGGATTTAGAGGAAAAGCCGTACATGAAGGTTCATCCACGAGTCCTTGATAGTCTTAGAACATACGATGATACTCCTTCCAAGCTTTTAGACATAACAAATGCTGGCATTGAACTGAGGATGCAGTGCGACAAACTTGGTGAGCAGATAAAAGAGGAGATAATTAACCTAGCAAATCACCTGAGAGAAATACAATCGGACTTGGATGATTTGATGACCTAGGAATGTAAAGGAGGAATGTGAAAAGAATGAAGGAAAAGGAAGAATTAGCAATCTTGGGATGGATAAAAGATAATCAAGGTAAACTCGTCACTCTTCTACAAGACTTGGTGCGAATACCAAGTGTTTCAGGTGAAGAGCTGGCAGTACAGAAACGGCTTCATCAGGAATTTGATAGAATGGACCTTAATCCAGAGATGTTCTATCCCGATGAGAGAAAGCTCCGAAAAAAAAAGGACTTCTTCGAAACCACATCATTTCAGAAGTATGGATACGAAGACCGACCAAACGTTGGTGGTTTATTGAAAGGTACAGGTGGTAGGAGGTCAATGTGTCTGAGTGGTCATGTAGATGTAGTGTCGCCAGAACCATTGGACCAGTGGACAAGAGATCCTTGGTCTGGTGATGTTGTTGATGACGAATTGCATGGACGAGGAGCGGGAGACATGAAAGCTGGAGTTGCTGCAATGCTCTTCGCTGTGAAGGCACTTCAAGCGAATGGAATCAAGTTGAAGGGGGATGTCCAGGTCGAAACCACCATTGAAGAGGAGGATGGTGGTGTAGGCGGAGTACTCTATATGCGGACTATCCAGCCAAAGACTGATGCCGCTTTTGTTCCAGAACCAAGTACACTTACAATCACTGTTGCTAGTGCTGGTGTGATGTATTTCCGAGTCATTGGCCCAGGTATCCCAGCTCATGCAGCTCGAGCTCATGTTGGGGTCAATGCAATACAAAAGATGATGCCTATCATTTCAGCTATCCAAACTCTCCACGAAGAACGACAGGCTAGAATACATTATAGCTTCGCTGAAACAGATCCTAACAACATAGGTAGAGCCACAACCATTAACATAGGCACCATAAATGCTGGTGATTGGCCCTCTACCGTGCCTGGTTCATGCATAATAGAGTGTAGAATTGGATTTCCTCCTGGAGAAACTAATGAAGAAGTCATGAAAGAAGTTGAAGAAGCTGTAAAACGCGCCGCTAATGAAGACACTTGGCTGAAAGAGAATCAACCTATTGTTGAGTGGTTTGGATGGAGAGCTCGACCTCACGAATTAAAACCAACAAATGAATTCGTCCAACTTGTTAAACAGAGTGTCATTGATGTAGTTGGACATGAAACAGCATTCATTGGAGGATCTGCCGGGTTAGATACAAGATATTTCGTACATAATGGAACTCCTGCTGTGACATGCGGGCCTCACGCTGAACGCATACACTCGTTTGATGAAGTAGTGAATATAGAGTCCATTGTAGTGACTTCTCAAATCATTGCTAAGACACTTCTGGAATGGTGTGGTGTTTCCTAGTCTACTCAAAGAATTAGGAATCTTTTTCCACGAAAGTGTTAAGGAAGATGAAGGTGCTAGATGATGGAGTGGAAAGATGGAGCTAGATGTGCAGTTTGCTTTACTTTCGATTTTGATGCCGACACATCTTGGAGAAATATACTTCGACGACACAAAATTGAGCAGGACAATCCTGTTGTCCTATCCATTGGTGAATATGCGCCACGAGCGGCATTACCTCGTATCTTGAAACTTCTCAAGAACCACGATGTGAAGGCAGGCTTTTTTGTTCCTGGAGAAGTGGCGAACAAATTCCCGGACTCAGTAAAGGCTATTCATGAAGCTGGCCATGAAATCGGACATCACGGATATCATCACAAGAATCCAGCTCGGTTATCTCCTTTGGAAGAGAACGAGGAGCTTGAGCGAGGATCAATAGCGTTAGAGACAATTGTAGGATACAAACCTGCAGGCTATCGTGCACCTGCCGCTGATATGAGTCCCAACACCTATTCTCTGTTAATTGAACATGGTATGCTTTACAACAGCACAATGATGAATGATGATCTCCCTTATCTTGTCGAGATTAATGGCAAGAGAATCGTCGAGCTCCCAATTCGATGGATGTTGGATGATTGGGTCCATTTTGGTTTCAATATGTTTCCTGCTCTCTCCTATCAGAGTGGCATAAGTAGTCAGGAAAAGGTCTTCGAGATCTGGTCTGCTGAGTTTGAGGGAGTGCACGAAGAGGGTTTGTACTTCATGTTGACCATGCACCCTCAGATAATGGGTGTTCCATCAAGAAGCAGGATGCTTGGGAGATTGATAGAGTTGATGAAATCGAAGGGTGATGTCTGGATCGCAACTCCGAAAGAAGTTTCTGAATATTGGCTTCAGCATGGAGGAGAATAACGTTGAAGAAACTAGAAGGTAAAATCGTGGTCGTGACAGGAGTTGCTACTGGCATCGGTCGAGCTACAGCCAAACTTTTCGCTATTGAAGGTGCCCATGTTATAGGGGCTGATATCAATGAAGATGGTGGCATATCAATTGCTGAGGAAGTTCAAGCATCCGGTGGGGACTTGATATTCATGAAGACCGATGTTTCCTCGGAATCAGACATAAGGGCACTCTTCAAAGCTGCTAGTGAGGTGGGAGGCGTCGATGTTCTATTCAACAACGCAGGTGTTGAGGTCGCCAAGGGACTTCTAGACACAACTGAGGAGGATTGGCACAAGAATGTGAATGTCAACCTGAAGTCAGTTTTCTTTTGTTGCAAGTATGCCATTCAACAAATGAAGGAAAAGGGTAAAGGAGTGATTATCAATAACTCGTCTGTTGCAGGGTTAGTTGGTTCGTTCTCACCTGCGTATTCAGCGGCTAAAGGAGGAATCATAGCATTGACAAAAGCTCTTGCTGCGGATTTTGGCTCAGACAATATTAGAGTCAACTGTATCTGTCCTGGTGCAATTGAAACACCAATGTTGGAGCGGGTGATCGACTTTCAGGGAGAACCTGCTGAGGTTCGAAAGAGAAGAATGAAGAACTATCCACTTGGTCGTTTCGGCCATCCCGATGAAGTTGCCCGTACAGCACTGTTCCTTGCTTCTGAAGACTCTAGCTTTGTGACTGGTGCAGCTATTATGGTTGATGGAGGATTCACAGCGAAATAACCAACTCTGAACAATTATGAAGTGTTTTAAAGCTTTAAATCACGAATAAAGCGTTATGATGCCTCTTCTTGCATCCATTTTTGTTAGAATAGTTAACATACGTTATATATAATTTTGACAGAATCGTGTACGTGATTCAATGATGAAGCACGCTACTCTTAACAAAGTCATTCTTGGAATGCTTCTATTCCTTCTAGTGTCCTCAGTGGTCAATGTCAAAGCTTCGACAACCACTGATGATGAGTCTGAGACAGACACCTCCGGTGAGGATGATGACGATTCCAATGATCGTGAGGTCACAATTAATGCGACACCTACGTATGTAGAGATAGACTCCGAACTTGAGTCTGGTGGAGTTGAAGACTCATTCCAGATTGCGGTTGAGGTTGGTCCTAACGGTGCTGAGTTCAAGGTCGAGTTCGAAACCGAATCAGGAACCAGTGAAACCGAGCGCGAGTTTGAGGTTCAATTCGACGAGCTTATCGAGTTCATTGATGTCAATGATAATGGTGTCTATGACGACTCTATTGACGATGATGTACAGACACTTGAGCTTGTCAGCTTTGATCCTATTGTCTATACAGTGGAGAATACAACTGATGGACCAGTTCATATCATCGATGTTCTAACGACTGACGGTATCTTTGGTGCACGAGTCTATGCAGTTGGTGATTTTACCATGATCAACGGTAATGTCATTGCTCCTACTCAGGTGAAAATCGATGTCTTCATTCGAAATTTCAACTT
Organism: Candidatus Thorarchaeota archaeon; assembly: GCA_048882325.1. Classification (GTDB taxonomy): domain Archaea; phylum Asgardarchaeota; class Thorarchaeia; order Thorarchaeales; family Thorarchaeaceae; genus SMTZ1-45. Next base: position 25,747 of record JBHLRS010000015.1, read on the forward strand.
CACTCAGGTTGACACACTTCTTGCATTGAAGGTTGAGTTGAGCACTGAACTGGAAACATCATTTGATGATAGTACTGAGGATGAAGTTGACGGTCGAGCAATCGACGAAGCTGAGATGGACGTCCTCTTAACCGATGTTACTGGTTTCTTCTCATGGAAGGAGACAGCTGTAATTGATGGAGTGACTCATCTTGTGAACTCAAGCATTGATGAGGTCACCGCGACTGAGCAAGACATCTATCTGAGCTATCCTCAGGGTAATGAGATAGTCCACGATCCAAAGGTTGGATTCGAGAATCTTCTCATTGTTGGAGGGTCTCCTTTGGATATCCTGACAGATAATATCATACCAATCTCGTTTGGTGTTGCTATCATCATCATTGGTGTGGTGGCAATGAGAATACGACGATAATCTCTCTCACACTGCGATGGAGAAGAGATCCGGTCTCTTCCCCATCTATTATATTTTCGAATGTTGCTTATCGACCACTACCTTTTATCCACATCACGCTGAGTGAACTATTCCACGGACCGAATAGACACAGACTAGATCATCTTCGTAGACCTGATAGGGGTCTATGATGGCCCAGTTCGAATCGCCAGTATGAAGTATACTAGTTTTACAATCCCAAGGATTGTTTCTGCTACAGATCGCAGCTGGTAGAAGAACAAGTCTTCTGTCACAGCGACTCCGTATCCGACTCCTATCCGGAGAAACGCCCAGATGATAAAGAGAATCCCTGCGATAAGAGCAACCACTCCAACCTTTTCACGAGTCATGTAAAAGGAATATCCAGCAAACCCGAATGCAATCAGCATGATGCTCCAATTTACCAAATATGCTGGTGTGAAGTATCCAAGGTGTAGATAAGGTTGCAATAGCATTCCTATGATTTGATATAGGTTGAAGAAGAGGAATGGAATGATAGGTATATAGCTTTCAGTATCACGGTAGATTCCCAAATAGGCGAAGCTTGCGATGATCGATCCGCTTGCCATGAGCACTCGATCAATGGGCAGTAATTCTGTTCCAGCCCACACAAAACCGCTGATAAGGATGTAAGCGCCGCCAATCAAAAACATGATTCCACCAATAATGCCCAAACCATACAGGATATTGGATGTTCTGTCTTTTCCCATTACTTCGTTCACCTCATTACAAGAGTACAGTATCTTAATTCAAACTACTATTTATGTAGTTCCAATATTGAATCATCTATCATTTTTATATTTCAAAATGAAAGAGCAGCAGATATTGTATAACTGCAATAATTACAATCGATAATGCCCACAAATATTATTACTTACAACTTGAAATCATTTGTAACATATGTTCAAAAATCGCGATGGATTTGGACGTGGTTAGATGAGATTTAGAAATGGACTGAGAGCACTAGTAGTGGTATCTCTATTGGTATCACTTACGATTTCGTTAACCGCTTATGAAACAGAATCTAGGAGTTTGGTTCATGGTTTCTCTATCCAAGACAACCTTGGTTATGCCATAACTGGATCGAGATATGATGGTGATCTTGGAGCTCACTTTAGTTGGATTGATGATGTCAATGGCGATGCGATAGATGACTTCATCGTGAGTGCACCTTCGTTCACATATGCTAATGACCCAGGAAGAGTGTATTTGTTTCATGGAAAACATGACCTATTATGGAACGAAATGACTTTAGCAGACGCTCAAGCCTCCTTCATTGGAGAAGTAGATGACGATTGGTTTGGAAGGTGGACTACAGGGCTTGGGGACATTGATGGGAACGGGTTTTCAGACTTCGCAATCTCAGCTATACGCAATGATGAAGTGGCTTTACATTCAGGAAAAGTCTACATCTATTTCGGTGATTCGAATGTAAGTTGGGCATTAGATACGCCAGCAAACAAGTGCAACATCTCCATTACAGGAGAAGCAGCTGAAGATGCTTTGGGACATGGGGTATATGGCGTTGGTGACATGAATAATGATAGTTTTGACGATTTTATAGTATCCTCATTTTCAAATGAAGGAGGTACATTAGCTGGACAGCTCTATCTCTTTTATGGACGGTCCCAGAGTAAGTGGCTAAGCACTTATTCAGCAGCTGATGCAAATGCGTCTTGGATTGGGAATCCCGGTGATTATGTTTCGTTGGACGCAGCTGGAGTGGGAGATATCAATAATGATGGATTTTCTGATTTTGCAATTGGCGCTTGGTCTAATGCGGATTCAGTGTCTTATCGTACAGTGTATTTAATTCTCGGAAATGATGCAAACAACTGGTCAATGGATCAACCCATATCATTGTCAAATGCCTCCTTTGTCGGTAGTAATGATACTAACCTGGCTGGAATGCCTTACTTCTTAGACTGGATATCAGGAGCTGGCGATGTGAATGGAGATGGATTTGATGATGTGTTAATAGGTGCTCATGATGAGGACAAGGAGGGGATTGATTCTGGAACAACATACCTCTTCTTTGGACGCTCAACTGGCAAGTTGAAACACAACATCACGTTCTCGGAGGCAAATGCTTCCTTTGTTGGTGAGGCTGCAAATGATTGGTCAGGCTCTTCCGTTGGTATAGTTGGTGATGTAAACAATGATACGTTTTCAGATTTCGTTATTGGTGCGCCAACAGAATTTGATCTTGTTAGCGCAAATGGTAGAGGTTCTGCCTACCTCTTCTTGGGAGGTCCTTCAGGTACTTGGGCAATGAACACATCAGTCCTTCTAGCAAACTACACATTCAGTGCGGAAACTGTTAATGATGGCTTTGGCTTCCATGTGCGTGGAGTTGGCGACGTCAACAATGATAGCATGGATGATTTTGCCATCGGAGCACCATACTTCGACGCAGGTTATAGGAATGTTGGCAAGGCTTACATTATCCTTCATTATGACCAACCATCGACATGGACTGTGACCACAACAACTTCAACAACCTCAACCACTTCATCATCAACATCCACAAGCACAACTACCACCACTACTACTACATCTAATCCAACAGAAACTCCGCCACCATTTGATATGACAACATTGTTGATGATCGCGGTGCCAGTCATATTGGTTATAATTGTGGGTATCGTCGTACTGGTGAAAAGAAGGTAATTGTGAAGGAGAAGAGTAAATGCTCTTCTCCAATCACCCTTTTTCACATAAGGTGTAACTCATCGATATCCACTTGAGATTCTGAATCTCTCAGAGCAAGCTGGTAGGCTGGTTGCACCATCTCCGAACTACTCTTCTTGGTGAACCTGAATGGACTTGCAGTCTGACGAATTAGACCTCTCTCAACGAACTCCACCATATCAAGAGGAAGCCAGATATCACTGAAGTGAACCTTTAGGTCATAGTAGGGAATCTCACGCTCTTTCTCAAGCAAGCGAATGATTGGTTTCACAAATGTCGTAAGATGTTCGTCTAAGTAGTTCTCCATCTTCTCTAGAACCTCATTTATCACATCCCAAGTTTTCTCAGGGGTATGGATCATATCTGTGAATATCGTCTTGAAGAATTCTGGATTGAACTTCAGAGCTTGTTCAGTTGACTCTCTCAAGGGTATTGTTCGATTCATGAACACTTCTATGTTCGCCATGCGTCGTATCCCTGACATCATGAAGTTCAGTGCAAAGTGAGGATCATCCTTCACATAGAGTGCTTTATGCGCCTTATTGATGAGATCTTTGCAGAAGACATAGTTTAGTAAGAGAAGATCCTCAACATCACGTGTACCAATATTCTGGACATCCTCGTAGAGGTCCAAAATGGTATCATCTCGCGAGAAAAGGAGCTTGCTCTTCGAGAAATATGAGTGGAAGATACTACCATCTTTGACTCTGTGAGTTCCCTTTCGGAAGTAGTCTCTGGTCAATACCTCTCCTTCGATGAAGACATCTTTCTCGATAAACACTCGCTGCAGACTGTAGGGTTCATCTCGAGTTACAATCATCACATCGATGTCTGACTTCTCCCAGACTGTGTCATAGGATAGACTACCTGCTAGCATTAGGTTGAGCACATATTCGTCCCTCTCAACCTTCTTAGTGAGTTCATCTATTGCACTCTGGTAGTCTGTATGGACGCGCGATTGTTCGACATCAGAAGGTCCAATCCTAGTTGGAATCACATCGCTGGGATCGAATGAGTTCCAGCTAAAGTGGTAATTTGGTTCGTTGTATTCAACTACTCCTTTCTTAGTGAGTTTTCTTGGTGACACAGTTCGCCTCAGGATTTTCCGTCTATGTAGGTGTTCCAATACAAAGAACCTAAGACCTCGTGGACCAAAGTACGTTTCCAGGTCTGTCTGAGTTGCTGAGCCCCCGTTCTCAGAAATGTAGTCTAATATCATCTTATGTGCATCGATGTCGATAGAGTCCAAAAACTCGTAGGCTAACTTCAAAGTCCTCTCAAGCGACTCCTTTGTGACCTCGGTGTCTATCAGCTCGTCGAAAAGTATCGGAAAGAGTTCAGGTAGATATTCTCTCCCCTTGAGGATGACCTCCCGTGGTGGCCAGACATCGTTCAGATAACAGAGAAGGTAACCAAGCTCGCTCATGCCGTGTATTACTGAGTGAAAGCTGTGTGCAAGATCATCCCGAATATAGAGGTACTTTTCAGCCTTCTCGAAGTCGTATCGAACTGCTCCGTGATAGATGATTTGCTGTAGTCTTCTGTCCCTAAGTCCGACCTTCTTACTGAGATTCTTGTAAAAGTCAGTAAATGAGCAATCTCTCGAAAACACAAGCTTGCTATAGGCAAGGGACTGGAGTGCCCCTCTGCCTCGGGGACTTTGTATCCGTCGCATGAAGCCATCTCGACTATATACCTGAATGTCAATAGGTACTCCGTTTTCAATCAGACGCGTAGTCCTGTACTGTCCTTCATCCACGATGACAAAGGCGTTGATGTTCGATCTCTCAGTGACTTCATCATACGCCATGCTCCCATAGAGAATGATAGCGAGTACCCTGCTGTCTTGCTTCGCTCGCTCGATGAAGCTCGATAGTGCATCATCGAATTGCTTTCTGACCTGTGGATCTTCCATATGTTTCAACTCCTTTGGTTCAGGAAGATTCCACGACATTCTGGAGGTATTGACCTGTGTAGGACTGCTCACACTGGATGATGTCCTCGACTGTTCCTTCCACAATGACCTCGCCACCTTCAGCCCCGCCTTCAGGACCGAGATCGATCACCCAGTCTGCTGACTTGATGATGTCGAGGTGGTGTTCGATGACAATGACAGTGTTCCCCGCATCTACGAGCTTATTAATGGTCTTCAGGAGCATCTTAATATCCTCCATATGAAGACCCACACTGGGTTCATCCATGATGTAGAGGTTGTCCTTCAGTCTCTTGAGTTTCCCGAGCTCCTTTGCCAGCTTGATCCTCTGACTCTCACCGCCACTTAACGTGGGAGCTGGTTGACCAAGTTTCAAGTAACCGAGGCCAAGCTCCATCATGGTCTTCGTCTTGTGATAGATGAGACGCGTGTCCTTGAAGAACTTGTTCGCCTCCTCGACTGTCATATTAAGAACATCGCCAATGTTCTTGCCTCTGTACGTTACCTCCAAGACTTCTTCTGAGTATCTAGCGCCTTTGCAGATAGGACATACTGTCTGGATATCAGGCATGTATTGCAGCTCGATACGAACCAGTCCTTCCCCATTACATTCTGTGCATCTACCCTCTGTGGAGTTATAGCTGAACCTCCCTACCTTGTAGCCACGTTCCTTTGCTGTTTCGGCATCTGCAAAGAGTCTACGTATCTTGTCGAAGAAACCGACATATGTGATTGGAGTCGAACGTGAATGCCTACCAATAGGCGACTGGTCCACAATTCGAACATCCACGATATTGTCAATGCCTTCTAGTTTGTCCAATTTGCCGGGTATAACTCTAAGGTCCCTCATATCATGAATGAGCTTCTTTCCGAGGACATCCTCAATGAGTGTGCTCTTGCCAGATCCTGAAACCCCTGTTATACAGATGAAGACTCCAAGTGGGAATTCTACATCAATGCCCTTCAGATTGTTCTCTCGAGCTCCTATCACCTTGAGAATCTTGCCATTAGGTTTCCGTGACTTCCCAAAGTAGGGTATCTTCTTCTTCCCAGTAAGGTAGTGACCAGTCAGAAACTTCGGGTCCTTCACTACTTCATCGTACTCACCCTGAGCTACTATCTTGCCACCATGCGCACCTGGACCTGGACCTATCTCTATGATGTTATCTGCCTGTCTAATAGTGTCTAAATCATGTTCAATGACAATGACCGTGTTTCCAGTGTCTCTTAATCGCTTCAGGATGTCCACGATTCTGTTACTATCACGCATGTGAAGTCCAATGCTGGGTTCATCTAAAACATAGAGCATCCCCATAAGCTCTGAACCCAGCTGGGTAGAGAGTTTGATTCTCTGGGCCTCTCCAGCAGATAAGGTACGAGCTCGCCTGTTCAGCCGCAGGTAGTAGAGTCCTATGTCCACCAGGAGTTGGATACGTTTCCGCAGTTCGAAAATGACCTGATTACCAGCCTTTTCCCTGTCTTTAGGAATCTTGACAGAGTCCACAAACTCAAGGAGATGGTTGACGAAGTACTCACCTAGTTCGTCAATGTTCTTGTCATCAACGGTGACCAACAAACGCTGAGGGATGAGTTTCCGGCCCTCGCAGTCCGGACATGTGTGTTCAGACATGAATCTCTTGTACCAGTCGTAGCGTTCTCCCTTTTTTCTATCATTCCTGTAGAATCTGTCTATGTAGTTACAGATTCCCAGATACCTGACCTTTTTACCTGTGTCACGATGCCGATACTTGTTTGGCCAGTCAGGAGGCTCTTGAAGGATAAACTCCTCTTCAATACCAAAGAGTATCTGGTTCTGTACATCTTGTGAAAGTTCCCCAAATGGAGTATCCAAGTCAAATTTCAACTGCTTGCAGAGACTGTACATCCAATACTTCGGGTACCACTGCAAGGCACCTTTTGGCAGAGTCTTCTTCGGGTCTACAATGACAAGTCTAGAATCTGCCTTCATGATTGTCCCAACTCCTAAGCAAGTGGAACATGCATTTTCTGGAAGGTTTGCTGAGAATGCTCCTGGGAGAAGTGTGTGCATCACTATGCGATGCCTCTTACATCCAAAGTTCGAAAAGAACTTCTCCTTGACTTCTTTGGATATCCGCTCATCTGAGAACTCAAACCGGATGAACCCACTTCCTACGTTCTTTGCGTTCTCTATTGATATTGCAAACTGATGATACAGATCCTTCTTGATGATAATCCGATCGACAAGAACTTCGATTCGATAGTCCTTTTCTTCATCAAGTTCGATCTTGTCACTGATGGAGAATGACTCACCATCAACCTTGATCCGCTTGTAGCCCTTCGTTCGAATGTCATCGAAGAGGTATGGATAGTCCTCATCATAGATCTTGTTCACAGGAGCAAGAATCTCAACACTAGTCCCCTCTGGGAGTGTCATGAGGTGATCAACAATTTGGTTTGCATTACGTGTATGGATCTTCTTGTTGCAGTATGGACAATGCGCCTGTCCGAGTACAGAGAACAGGATTCTCATGTAGCTCGATATATCTGTCATACTGCCCACACTTGATCTCGGATTCTGTGTTCCAGTCCTCTGTTGGATTGCAACAACTGGAGATAGTCCAAGTATCGAGTCAACATCCGCTCGTTCCAACATCGGTAGCATGGTACGAGAGGTTGCTGACATGGACTCGAAGAACTTACGCTGTCCCTCTGAGAAAATAACATCAAAAGCCAGCGACGTTTTCCCCGATCCTGACACACCTGTGACAACTGTCAGTTTGTCTCGGGGAATATCCACATCTATATTCTTTAGATTATTCGTCCTAGCACCCTTTACACTAATGTGTTCTCTCATGCAATCATGCCTCCCCACATCAGTTCTACCATATGCCTCCATTCGCGATGAAGGGGCAGTATAGCCTGATGTCAGCTTGAGGTTTCTCACGATATGAGAAAGTAGTCACGACTCACAAGTGAACGGTATATACATTATTTGGTCTCAGTAGAAACCAATTACCAATACATTGATATTCATAACTATAGTTAACTAACTGGTGATAACTATCTCAAAAGAGAAATTTGTTCGAGATAAACCTCACGTGAATATTGGATTATATGTGGGTCTCTTCATTGCTGTCTTCGCCTTAGCATCAGGATTAACATACTTTTATCCCGACACTATCCTACCAGGTTATTATCTCTTGACTCCGGGTACAAGTTCACTACGAGATCCTTTGCTGCTGACTGGTAGGATTCTCCTGAACGGTGGAGTCTACGGAGCTTTGGCGGTTGTCATTGGTACTATGATATTGAAAGGCAAGAAGATTCTTCAAAATTAGACCTCACTAGAGTGAACGTTACGTGCATGATTTGTTTTCAATGGGAACTGAAAGGTTTCGGTGAGATAATTCTCAATTCAGTGTCGCGTAGCAATATCGAAAATCATCATTTGGAATTAATAGAAACACAATACCATCTTAAGTGGAATTGACTTTGAGTTATTCGATGTTCGATATAGAGGTTGCTACCCGGGAGGACTTGAAGGATATCAAGAAACTCCTAGAATCAATTGAAATCCCTTCTGATGAGATAGATCCGGAAGTTACAACGTTTTTTGTTATGCGTGATGTCTCCAGAAGAATCATAGCATGTGTTGGACTTGAACTCTTTACAGACGCCGCATTAATCACCTCATTCGCCATTGAGCCCGCTCATCGTGGTGATGGACTTGGTGCAAGTCTTGTAGACAGGAGCCTGGAAGAAGCTTTGCAAGCCGGCTCAGATGCTGTGTACCTGTGCACAGCGCAAGCTCCTGAATTATTCCTGAACATCGGTTTCGTCAACATCGACCGAGATGAACTACCACAAGAAATACGGGGATCGTATGTGTTTAAGAGTGACTGTCCCTTTGTTGCTGCATACATGAAGAAGAGCACCTACTGAAGTACAATAGAACATACTTTACCAATATTCACCTACAACGAAAGAGACTCACAAGAATATTCTATCCCCATAGAATCCTGAACCAAAGAACACTGGACCTCCCCAAAGACCTACATCATCCACATCGTCATCGTACATAGGTGTTTCAGGCCAGCTATCATTGAGTGATGCAAAATATAACTCCCACTAAGTCAATTGAGAAAACCCTCCGTTAGAGATACCAAAATAAGTAGGAGTTCCATCGAGTAATGTGCAATGCTTAATATTGAAACAGCATCATTTGAGGATATTGAAGACATCAAAAACCTTTTAGACTCAGCTGAAGTGCCCTCAGATGATATAGACCCAGATTTCACTACATTCTTTATTGTGCGTGATGACTCCAAGAAGATTATAGCTTGCATCGGTCTTGAAATATTCACTGGTACTGCACTACTGACTTCGTTTGCTGTTGACCCAGACCACAGAGGAGATGGAATTGGAGTTAATCTTGTGGACCGGTTATTGGAAGAGGCGTTCAAAAAAGGGTCTGAGACTGTATACCTCTGTACAGCTCAAGCTCCAGAACTTTTTCTGAGTATTGGATTTGTAGGAATCGATTTGGATGATGTACCAGAAGAGATACGTAGGTCTCACGTTTTCAAGAATGAATGCCCATTTGTAGCTGCGTACATGAGGAAGAGAACCTACTGAAAGAATGATTGACCGTTCAGGATAATACTTCACGTGCACTCCTGAGTTGTTCTATTATCTCAATATTTTGTGGACACTTCTCAAGACACTCGCCACATTCTTCACATGCAGAGGCATTATTACCGGGTGCCCATGGAGCTTTCCCAATCATCGAGTAGTAACGTTTTGCGCTCTCTCTGTCACCATAGATTTGGTATCTTTGTAGAGCAGAGAAGATGAAACTGATACTAACCTCATTGGGACAGGGCTCACAATACTTACATTGTGTGCAGATGTTGTCACACATCTCCTTGAACCTTGCAGCAATATTCTCGATTGATATTCTCTCTTTTTCAGTCATCTTATCGTAGTCGTCTCTTGAGTTGATACTTAGGTTGTCATTCAACATCTCTTCAGAACCCATACCTGAAAGTGCCACAGACACGTTAGGATTGCTCAATACGAACTTGAATGCCAAGTCTGCAAAGTTCTCCCTTCCAGGTGTCAACCATTGTTTCATCTCATCAGGCATGTCCTTGCCAGCTAATCTGCCTCCACCGACTGGTCCCATGATGGCTACTGCTAAACCCTTTTCCCCAGCATAATTGATCATCTCATGGTTCACCTGGTCGACGATATTATACTGCACTAACATCAGGTCGAAATGCCCAGAATCAATAATCTCTTTCAGGACTTCTGGTTTGTCGTGGAAGGAGAATCCCAGGTGCCTTATCCTGCCCTCCTCTTTGGCTTTCTCTGCTCGCTCAATGAGGTTAAAGCCTTGAACCTTCTCTTCATACGACTTCTTGTTCAGGGCATGGAAGAGATAGAAATTCAGATACTCTTCGTTCAATCTTCCCAGTTGTTCTGTAAGGTGTTCATCGAAGTGCTCAGGTTTGGTGAATTCTTTCCTACCAACAGGACACTTTGTGACGAGAGTCACCTTTTCACGAAATCCATCCTTCAGCGCCAGACCAAGGACCACCTCGCTCTCACCAGAGTGATAGGTCCACGCAGTATCCACATAATTGATTCCACTGTCAATACCCTTCCTTAGAAGATGTATTGCTACATCTCGTTTGATCTTGCCACCTGGCTCATCGGTTGGGAGTCGCATGCAACCAAACCCGAGCGCTGATACCTTAGTGTCTAGTTTTCCTAGCTTTCTGTATTGCAACCTAATCACTCTCTAGGACTCTCTAAGAATGAAAAGGCTCATGTTAAATTCATGGGTTTCAGATTTTCAATTTGAGGTCGATTGAAAACTCCTGAGCTAAACCAGTCAGACTCTCTACAGTCTTTTCATCCAATGGAATTCCTTGCTTCTCTCTTCTTTGATGCTCTTCGAATTCCTTCTCCCCGTGAACAAAGATTCTGCTTTGTCCCTCAGCCTTCTCAGCATTCTTGAGGTCAGTGATCATTTGATCCATCCTGGATTTAAAGGACTCAATATCGATAAAATATGACGGGTCCAATACCATAAAGAAATGCCCAACTCTCGGGAATTTCGATTCTCCTCTGCGGAACGCTAAATCTCTTAGTATATTCGCGCCAGACATGACACCAGTTAGAATCTCGACCATTGCTGCTAATCCATATCCCTTGTGACCACTATGAAGCTCACCATCTCCACCAAGCGGAAGAATTCCCCCCTCTCCCAGACCTCGATACAAATTGTTAAGAACTCGTGTTGGATCAGTGGTACTTCTACCATTTTCATCAGTTGCCCACCCCTCAGGTATATCCTGACCCTTCCTCTCATATACCTCGAGTTTACCGCTTGGAACGACACTCGTAGCTAAATCCATCACCCATGGGTTCTCACTGCCAGTTGGAGCTGCAAAGGCAATCGGATTTGTTCCTATCATTGCATTCTTACTGAAGGTTGGAACAACCAAAGGCTCTGAATTTGTCATGGATATCCCGATGAGATTATGCTCTAGTGCCATCATTGCATAATAACCTGCAAAGCCATAGTGATTAGATCCGAATACAGTGACAATGCCTACACCCATGTTCAATGCCTTTTCAATTGCTAATCTCATTCCAAAGACACTGACTGGTTGTCCGAGTCCGTTTCTTGC
>JBHLRS010000015.1:37580-67034 GCA_048882325.1 Candidatus Thorarchaeota archaeon
ACACCCATGTTCAATGCCTTTTCAATTGCTAATCTCATTCCAAAGACACTGACTGGTTGTCCGAGTCCGTTTCTTGCGTCGATATTTGCAATGACTGGACTGTCCTTCACAACTTCCGGTTGAGCCTTTGGTAACATGTATCCTGACCTAATACCTTCAACATATCGCTTGAGTCGCCCGACACCGTGTGAGTCGATCCCTCTAAGATTTGATGTGACCAGATTATCCGCAACATGAAATGCATCTTCCTCTGACAATCCCATCTTCGTCATGACTTGGATCGAGAATTCTAGTAGGTCTTTATGATGAATCATCCTGTCCGACATTTTCTTCATCAACAAAGATGTCAATGCAGTTATAATTCACTATGGTTGAAGTCAAGAATCATTGACCACTTGGTCAAGGAACGTAGAATTATATCACTCTGTTACAAGGCATGTGTGAAGCATAATGACCTCGGATGAAATTTTTGAATCAATTTCACACCCCATTAGAATAGCAATCCTCAAGGAACTAGCAAAAAAACCTACTCGCTTTGCTGATCTGAAGAGAAAGCTGAAAATCAAAAGCAGTGGTCGTCTGGACTTTCATCTAAAGAAGATGGAAGCAGTGATTGAAACTGACAAAGATGGCCTATATACCTTGAACTATAGAGGATTCGCGGCACTACGTGCTATACGCGTAGTGTCAAACTATGGATGGCAACGGAGATCGTGGATTATCAACATGATCATGTTAGGAGTAATCAACATCTACATGTTTTTCGCCGCTTCTGCTTATTATATCTTCATTGCTTTACCAACGATTGGTTGGATGTTGTTCTATAGCTACTGGACCTTTGTTAAGCGACGTGTCCGACTTAGAGGCAATGATGTGGATCCTGAAGATCTGGAGGTGTTAGGAGATTGAATTATCGCGTGGTTGTTAAGGGTTATATTTGCTCAAGCGAAAATAGCACATCCCGGTATCATTTACCAAACCGGAGGGAGTATGTATCAAGATGTCTGCTGTAAGTATCGAGAATCTCGTGAAATCATTTGGAGAACAGGTTGCAGTTAATGACCTAACTCTCAATGTTCGAGAAGGTGAGATCTATGCCCTACTCGGACCGAACGGAGCTGGTAAGACAACTACCATTAAAATGCTCATGGGTCTTTTAGATCCAGATAGTGGCAAAGCGTTTGTTTTTGGTGTAAGTTCTCAGGATAATCCTGTTGAGGTGAAAAATCTCGTTGGCTATGTACCCGAAGAACAGCAACTATATGATTCACTCACTCCGAGGGAGTTATTCGACTTCATCGCATCAATTCGCAAGCTCCCTCAAGACACAATTACTAGGCGGATTCGTGAGTTTGTCAAGGCTCTGGACTTTGAACAATACTATGACAACATGATAGTCACATTGAGTCAAGGCAACAAGCAGAAAACCATGCTGATTGCTGCTCTTCTTCACAGACCTAAGCTGCTGATTCTCGATGAACCTTTCTCTAGTCTTGATGTACGATCCGCAAAGATCATGAAGGACATCGTCAGGATACATGCAGAGAATGGAGGTTCAGTCCTCCTGAGCACACACGTTATGGAAGTTGCTGAAGGCCTTTGTGACAGAGTTGGTATCATTGATGAGGGTGTTCTCATTGCTGAAGGCACACTCGAGGAGCTCCGGCGTCAGTCACAGAGAGAAGGAGCTACGCTTGAGTCCCTCTTCCTGAAGTTAACCGAACAGGAAGAAGAGGTTGCAGAAGGAGTATCTGTCCTAAAGGAGGCTCTATCTAATTGAAATTCTCTGAGAGCTGGAGGCTTGCAGGTACCATCTCTCAGGAAGTAAGATTCCAAGCATTCCTAGAGGCGAACCCAAGCAATCTGGCTCGAGTGAAAGAAGAGCCTGCTAAGATCTCTCGAGCAATAAAATCTCAGAGTCGGATTAGTGTCTTTTTCACTGCGATGATTCTTGGTATGTTGGCAATAATCTCACTTGCGGCATCTGCTTTTGATACCAATATTGCAAATCCTGACGCACCTGGAGCTCCACTAGCAGTTGGATTTGGTGTATATCTCACTCTCAGCTTTGTGGTCATCTTCTTCCTTAATCTAACTACAACTACTGGATTGTTTTCTTCAGGTGCGATGAGGCTACCCTCCACATTGCCATTGACGAGGTCAGAGGTGGAGCAACTCAATTTCATGACATTCATTAGGATATTCATAGCTCCTGTAGTACTAACACTAGTAGTCTTTCCTGTTGGTTGTCTAATCCTCTTTGGTCCAATAGTTGCTGTAATCTCAGTGGTTGCTTGTGCTGCAACTGCGTCAATATCTATTGGTGCATTGGTTCGTGTTTCGAAGTGGTTTCATAAGAAGACACATCAGACTGATGAATCACGAGCTGCTGCAATCGTAAGAATTGCAGCATCAGTTGGAATTGTACTTGGTATGATCAGCGTCTATAGTCTAGGTAGTTATCTACCCACACTGATGTTCTATATCATTGAATTAGGAACCCAAATTGGAAATGAGGTATTTACTATTTTAGCCCTAATCTTCCCCTTTTCATATGGTTTCATGGCTGCAACAGCTGCATATGGACCAGGAATCCTAGTTTATGGTTGGAATCTTCCAATAGCCTCAATTATTGGAACACTCTTCTACACTGCAGTTGCGATAATCTCTATCAGAAGTAGTGGTAATTCACTCAGAGAAATCACTCTTGGTGGGATATCAACAAGCAAGCCAAATCTCTTGAAGGAAGTAGATGTAAGCATCTTGAGTCCTCTTCGCGCTATGGTTCGGAAAGACCTGAAATTAGCCACGAGAAACATTGGTTCTGCTTTCATTTTTGCTATACCCATCTTTCTAATTGTCATGTTGCTCCCTATGCTGCAATATTGGAGAGATGATGCCAATCTTCTTCGAAGCATGAGTGCTCTTACTGCTGTTGAGTATGCGAATTTGTTTGGTGGAATCTCATTAGTTTCAATTCTGATGTTTGATACACAGGGAGCTTCTGTTCATGAAGGTCTACCTATCAGTTCGAAACTTGTGTTAAATACAAAAACTGCCATTATGGTTGTTCCATATCTATTCTGCATGATAGCATTAGACATTGTGATTCTGATTAACAATCCGATAACACCCCTAGTGCTCCTAATTCCGTTAATCCAGATTCCTATGGGATATGTCATAGGAATGTGTGTGGGAGGTGCTGTTTTTAGAGTCAGAGGTGGTGGAAGGGCAGTAGCTGTAAACGTCACTTCCGATCAAGCGATGGGATTTCTATCAGCTTTTCTGGGAGCAATCATAGGCATGACGCCTCTCCTCGGATTCGGACTTGCAATGCTCCTCACAGGATCGCAAATCATCAGTTTAGCTGTTCAAGGACTAGTTGTCCTGATGATGATTTTCGTGTCATGGAAATTCATCCCTAATCTTCTCAAAGATTGATAGTTGAACAAACGACCAAACCTTACATGTATAGTTCCAGTGAAATTCAGTATAAAATAGGTGGTTCTGTCGAACATGTCCGAAGAAGGAATTTTAGAATCAAAAGTATCCATTCTTCAGAGGATTCGCCAGATTCTGATAGAACCACCAGATGCTGTCAAATCTGACGTAATTCGGGTTAAAGCAAGGATACTGTCCTTCGCATTACTTTTGATTGTAATCGTTTTGCCAATAGTCCAACTTGTGCTTGGAATTCTAATGGATAACCTCACCATCTTCCTTTTTGCTTGCACTATTTTCTTCATATTATACTTGATTAGTCGCACAAAGTATGTTTTTGTGGCCGGGACAGCTATGACACTGTGCTTGGCATTGATGCCATATCTGTTTCTATTGGTTGAATTCAACCAATCTGATATTCGTCTTGCACTAAACGTCATCATCTGGCCAGTGATTGCCGTACTTTTTGGGAGTCAATGGCTCTCTTCAAGATTTGAGGCTGTACTCATTGCATGCAACACCATAGGTCTAGTTATCTATCTCTCTCTTCATCCATTAATCAGTTTGGAGATGGCTGTAGAGCCTCTTATTGACCAAGCTGCATTATCTCTAATTGTATTGTTCTTCACATGGCCAATGAACTACTATATATCTGAACTAGAGGAACACAAGCAGTTCCTGGAACAACGACAAAGGGAATTAGAAGTGTACACCTCTGTTCTAACGCATGATCTTGGCAATGATATGCAAATTGTAAGGGGTCACATCGAACTCCTCAATGAAACTCTGAGATTACCTATCGACAAAGCACCCTACCTGAATACTTCTCTTGCGGTGAGTGAGAGGATGGCACGAGTAATCAAGCTGTTTTCGGTTGTTGGAAGAGGGAGTGAATATGATTTCCTCGAAACGGTTCAAACAATGGCTGACAGAGCGAAACAGGCAAACAGTGGAGCTAAAGTAAGTCTTCTAGTAGAACCAGATATTCGCTCTGCAGACATTCGACCAGGAATTCTCCTTCCACTTGTGTTGGAGAATCTTCTGAGGAACACAGCTGACTACGTTGGAGATACAGCAGTCGTGACAATTCGCCTTGGTTTAGTAGAGAAGAGATTGATCATCACGTACAGGGATAATGGGCCCGGTATTGCCCCTGACATCAGACCACGGATCTTCCAAAAAGGTGTCACTACAAAAGGTGAGGGGAAAGGTCTTGGGCTCTATCTCTCAAAGAGGATTGTTGAATCGTATGGTGGCACAATAGAACTTCTGGATGAGAAAGAGGGTCATGGTGCTGCATTCCTCATCTCCGTGCCTGTTCTTTGAATGACTTGGATTAATTAGGATGATTGACCTTAGAGAATGACTATGGGAATCTATAATCGTAATTATCCGTTGACGACCATTGGTGGGACATTGGTGATCGTCATATACTGCACTTTCACCCTGATTTCATGGGCTCTATATCCAGGCCCATATGGACCGATTACTCATTATCTAAGTAGATTAGGGAATTTTGATTACAGTCCCATTGGAGCATATTTCTACAACTGGGGTTGTATATTAACTGGGATTGCGATGTTTCCTTTCTTCTTTGGATTGAGGGTCTGGTACACCAAGAACGTTGTTCAAGGGGTCATCTTGTTCCTTGGACTTATTTTGGGTATCGCTTCAGGAGGTGCCCTCATGGCCATTGGTTTCTACTCCGAAGATCAAGGTGCGCCACACATGGATGCATCTCGGACTTTCTTTATTATGCTCTTTGTTGTCCTTCTACTTGTCATCATTGCACTACTCTTGAATCCTCATTTCAACAAACTTGTGGGTTTGTACGGCTTGGCTATGACTTTCTCAAGTCTTTACTTTGCTTTAACCGTTGGCGGGACATTAACTGAGTGGTACTCTGTCTTTGGGTCGCTTGTGTTTGTTGGATTAGTATCGTGGAACACAATGAAGAAGTGGGAATTTCTAAAGTAGCGAACAAGTAGCTTACATCACAGGCGATAATATAGCAGTCATAGACACTGACTTAAGCGGGTCTTGTTCGTTCAAATCATCCAAGAGGCTACCCAATGACAGAAAAGTGGGCCGCAGAGAAGTGGCTATCAGTAGACCCACAATCACGTCCGGGCAGATTTGGTCTGAGTCCGAATTTGTGGCGACTCGCTGCTGTTATTGCTATTGCTCAATTCTCGACAGCTCTATGGAAATGGCAGTTTGGAATCTTTCTAGAAGGATATCTAGAACCTTGGCAGATTGGTCTTGTGTTTTCTATAGCAACATTCACCGGACTAATCGGTAGTATATCTTCAGGCTACATCGCAGATTTCATTGGTCGAAAGTGGACAATCTCCATTGGGTTCTTGCCAATTGTCATTGGCCTCCTAACAATGTCTTTTTTTCCTATCTGGCCTTTTGTTGCTGTACAGTATGGCCTTGT
Source organism: Candidatus Thorarchaeota archaeon (assembly GCA_048882325.1). Taxonomy (GTDB): domain Archaea; phylum Asgardarchaeota; class Thorarchaeia; order Thorarchaeales; family Thorarchaeaceae; genus SMTZ1-45. The sequence goes on from JBHLRS010000015.1 coordinate 43,462, forward strand.
TTGGTTTGGGATGAGCACTACTCGTCTAATGTCAAGAGCCATTCCAGCTGATGAGATAGCTGCTGATGACGGAAGCAACCCCGCTCGCAGACTCATGATGGTTATGATGCCTCTCTGGTTCGTTGATGCATTGGGTCCCCTGACAGGATCTTTCCTCTTGGATGCTGGTTATCAGCCTGGAAATCTTCATCTAATCGGATCAATTTGTGCCATATTCACCTTTGCTTCTTCCATTGTCTTGCTAAAGGAATCATTAGGAAGTGAGGTGATTAAGAAAGCACGTGCTGGTCCTAAGATATCCGTGCGAAATCTTGGTCGAAGTTTTTGGATTCTAGCAATCGGAATGATAGGTTTCGTCTTCTCATGGAGTAGTTCAATTCCCTATCTAGGTAATCTTAGTGTTGGTCCGTGGGCTGTTGATACAGTGACGTACGGTCTTACTTGGAGTCTATTTTCTCTGACAAGCGCACTCATCATGTACCCTGCAAGCTCACTTGCTGATAGAAATCTGAAAGGAACTCTCATTGCTGGTGTAGCTGGCAATGCTGCAATCTTCATGTGGTTTAGTCAGGGAAGCGGCGTTGTAATGATGTATATCATCAACTTTGTGTGGGCTATTCCTTTTGTACTTTGGACTGGGTCTGTGAAGAGTATAATTGTACTCGTTGTATCCGAAGAGGTGAAGGGAAGGGCATTAGGAACATACGACCTTTTGATGGGAATAGTAGGCATGGGTGCTCAAATTTCCGGGGCTACTATCTGGGAGTTTTCTGGAAGCCTTCGTTTAGTCTACGCAATAGCAGGAGTCATTGGAATGGCAACTGCTGCACTAATATCCATTTTACTAAGGTACATTCACATTCCAAATCATGCAACAATTATTGAGCAGTAGTATGAGAAGCGTTTGATTAATAAGTAGGTAGAAATCTACGCAGTAGAAATCTACGTAGTTGTGTATTCAATGAGTAAACAGATCAAGCTGTTCCTACCAACACCTGAAAAGCTGACCCCAATACAAGCTTTAATTCTGATACAGCTCTTGGATACTCCCAAATATGGCTACGAGATACTTCGGGGTCTTCGAGATGGCTTTCGAGGTGCATGGGAACCTAAGACAGGAACTATTTACCCTACTCTTAAAGCACTTGAGAAAAAGGGGCACATTTCAAAGTCAACTCAAGGGGAGAAGACTCACTATACTCTTACTGAGAAAGGAAGAGAGGTGATTCAAGAGATGAGTGATTATGTGGCTGAATATCTCTTGATCAATTCACGATTTATAGAATCTACCGTAGACAATATGCCACCTCTTTTCACACAAGAGGTATTTTCAAAGATTCACATGGCTGGTATTGATGAGATATTACCTGAAGCTACAATATTGGACGCTATCAGCAACCTCCCAGACGCTGAACTCAAGAGAGCATTCTTGGAACTAAGGAAATCAATTCTTCAACGAAAACTCCGACAGGTGAACAAACATCTCAAAGATTTAGATACCTGAGGTGACCAAGTGAAAGAATACGATGTGATTATTGTTGGTGCAGGACCGGGAGGGTCAACTGCAGCAAAGGAGTCTGCAGAGAAGGGCTTTAAGACTATTTTCTTTGAGCGTGGCAGAAAACCAGGTGAGAAGAACTCTTCAGGAACAGGTCTTGGTCCACGTCTGTGGCGAGAGTTTGACATCATGAAGGAATTGAATCCTGAAGACTGTCCATCGATGAGACCTGGTGCTGCTGCAAGGAATTATTTCGTGGATACTGAGGGTGAGGTGACTGGCTACATAATGACCCGACCAACCAAGTCAGTATCCTATGAGCCTGCAAAAAGCATGATCACTATGAATTGCTACCGCAGCGAGTTTGACCCTTGGCTTGCGAATTTTGCTGTAAATGCGGGTGCTGAATTGAAGACATCCACTCTTGTCACAGGTCTCTTGAAGGAGGACGGCAAGGTTGTTGGGGTGATAGATGAAAAGGGGGAGAAGTACAAAGGCCTGGTCATAGGTGCAGATGGGGCTGTATCCATGGTTGCCCAGCAATCAGGGTTGCGAAAAAGATGGGATCAGAAACACGTGACCTTGACCCTTCAGTATGACTTTGAGTGCTCAGCATCTAAGATAGATGACATAATGGGCGATGAGGCATTAGCTGTGTGGTGGTCCGCTACATTTCCTGCAGCATATCAGGTATTCTTCAACTCCAGTTTTCATATTGGCTTTGGTAATTGGATGACTTGGTGGGATAAGAATCCTATTCATTATCTTAACAGAGTTGTCAATTTGAAGTATTTCCAACGATTGGCAAGAATTCTTGATGCCAAACCACGAGAGTTCCAAGTGCATCTTCTACCGTGGCAAGGAATGCCTGAGAACACTCACACGGATAACGTGATACTTATTGGTGATGCGGGCGGATTTCCATGTCCTCTTGAGGCTGAGGGGATTTACCCTGCCATGGTGACGGGTAGAGTCGCTATCGAAACTGCTGCTACAGCCTTATCCGCTGACGACACTTCAAAGTATTTCCTTTCACTATATGATGAGAAATGGATGGCCACATCCATTGGAGAGGATTTCAAGTCCGGTCCAGAACTGCAGAGTATATGGATGGCACTTCCTTTCAGTCCTAGAAAATCGATGTCTTGGTTCGTACCTTTGTTCATGGAAATAATAGGTGGCATCATCGATTGGTCCGAACCACATCCTGTGAGAATTCGTCAGGTTGCACGGAGAATCAAGAATTACCTTCCTCAACTAGTTCCATTCATCGTAAAAGAGGTGATTCCACTTCTCACTTCAGTATTAGGGGAGGACCGGATGGATATGTTGACAGATCCTGAAAAGCTACTTACGGAAATTCCAGAGATAGAGGAAGCCTTAGCTATGGCCTTCATGAAAGAGGAGGATGCACAGAGATGAAGATAGACCATAAGAAACTCGTGAAGCGAATCCCCGGAGCCAGCGACTTCATCAGTATTGACACAGAAAAGTGTACTCTGTGCGAACGATGCCTCGTCATCTGTGTGATGAACCTCTGGAAGAAAAGCGAAGACAAAGTGTACATCAAAGACGACTATACATCACTCTGTTTGGAGTGCGGAGCTTGTGCTCAGGTCTGCGAGAGTGACGCAATAGATTTTAGATTCCCTAATGGAGGAACTGGTATAGTCATCGAACAAGGATAACAACGACATAACAAGGACGCGAAACACAACCATGATTACAGCGGTGACCAAGATTGTTGGAGATGATAGGGTCTCTGGCAAACCCGAGATACTAGAGAATTACACCGGAGATTTCTCTCCTTCATTAGTTGTCTGGCCAATGTCAACTGAAGAGATAGTTGAGATTATTTCTTGGGCCAACAAGAAATCAGTTGCACTTGTTCCAGTTAGTTCTGGAGGACCTAGGCGACGGGGTTCATCATTACCCAAAGTAAGGAATTCAGTAATCGTAGATTTAAGTAAGATGAATAGGATTCTTCGAGTTGACACTAAGAATAAGGTGGTCATGATTGAACCTGGGGTTACATATGGACAACTTATTCCAGAACTCAAGAAGAACGGTCTACGGCCACTCATGCCCCTACTTCCAAAAGCTACCAAGTCCGTTTTGACTAGTTGTTTAGATCGAGAACCGACTACAATCCCACGATTTCATTGGGACCTCTCAGATCCATTGCTATGTACTGAAACTGTGTTTGGCTCAGGTGATACTTTACGTACAGGATCTGCTGCAGGTCCTGGCTCGATTGAGGAACAGTGGGCCTCAGGTCAAGCTCAGAAGAATCCTCAAGGACCTTCGCAGTTTGACCCCTTCAGGATTATTCAGGGGTCTCAAGGAACAATAGGAATCACAACCTGGATCACCATGAAATGTGAATTGCTCCCTGAGTTTCATCACATCTATCTTGCAGGTGCAGGGAGTCCGGGTGAATTTGAGGAGTTTAATCAAGCTCTTCTTCGTCGACGTCTAGTGGATGAGCATTTCATGATCAATTCTTCTGCTCTCTCAGCAGCTCTTAGGATGGAGAAAGAGATACCAACTTGGATCTTGGTTGTTGGAGTATCCGGACATGGAGTACTTTCCTCTGAAGAGATTCAATATCGATCTGATGATACTTTGGACATTGCTCGAGGAATGAATATCGATCTCAGCACGTTTCTTGGAAACCTAACAGGAGAAGAGGTAGGCTCCATTCTAGATAGACCAAGTGGAAGAACTTACTGGAAATATGATAAGAGAGGTATCTGTAGAGAGGTCATTTTCACCACGACACTCGACCGAGTTAACCACCTATATACAGCTTTTACTCAGATTGCTCATCATGTTGGGTTTCCCATCGAGCAGATTGGAGCATATATCCAACCAGTCGTGCAAGGAGTGATGGCTGAATGTATATTCGATCTTTATGGTAATCCAGAGAACGCGGATGAAGCAAAATCCCTGAATGCACTCCTTCGAGATGGTAGGAAAAAGTTGCTTGATGAAGGTGCATTCTTCAGCAGGCCTTATGGTTCCATAACTGATTCAGTATTTGAAATTACTTCACCTGAGATGGTTAAAACGATCCAAAGCGTGAAGACGATTTTTGATCCCAATCATGTCTTGAATCCCGGCACTCTATGCTTCAAGGAGGTATCAAAATGACTCTCGACAAGTTCGAAGAAATGATGGATAGCTGTGTCCGCTGTTCGAAGTGTAAATACATTCCACAGATTGCCATCAGAAGTCAACGTTTCTCCCACATCTGTCCCTCCATCCAGTACTACAACTTCCATGCTTACTCAGGTGGTGGCAGGATGATTATGGCTAATGCCTATCACAAGGGACGACTTGAGTGGACCCAAGAGATGCTTGATATCCTCTACCAGTGTACGAACTGTGGTGGTTGCGAGGTTTCATGTAAGTGGGTATATGACCTTGAGCCAAATGAGGTAATACACGAACTCAGGGTTCAGGCTGTCAAGTCTGGTGTTGGACCAATGCCAGCCCATAGGAAGTATATCGAACTTGTCAAGGGCGGCAAAAATCCCTACGGAGAACCCATTGAGAAACGAAGTGAATGGCTTACTGATGACATCGAGATTGATGAGAGTTCTTCGACCCTTTACTTTGTAGGGTGTACTGCATCACTCCGTAGAGAAGAGATTGCAATGAGTACTGCTAAGATCTTAAACATTGTCAATGAACCATTCAGAATCCTTGGGTCAGATGAGATGTGTTGTGGGAGTCCTGTGTATCGAGTAGGAGATAGACCGAGTGCAATTGAGATCATGAAGAAGAATATAGAGATTTTCAGGGAGCAGGGTATTGAGAGGATTATCACAAGCTGTTCTGGATGTTTCAACATGCTGAAAACAGAGTATCCTCGGTTTGTTGAACATGATTTCGAGGTTGTCCACACCTCACAGCTCATTGAGCAACTTCTCATTGAAGAACGATTACGACCAATCAGAGAGGTTCCACTCAATGTCACCTATCATGACCCGTGTCATCTTGGTAGAATGTCCGAGCCATATGAGCCCTATGAAGGTGAGAAGGTAGAGCTATTATCTCAAGTGTACATCTGGGATCCCCCAAAACCACTCAGACAAGGAACACATGGAGTCTATGATGCTCCACGGTATGTTTTGAACCAACTCCCTGGTGTAGAATTCATCGAAATGGAGCGAATAAGAGAATACTCGTACTGTTGTGGTGCAGGAGCTGGATGCAAGTCCGCGTATCCTGACTTTGCTTTGTTTGCATCCAATGAAAGAGTAGAAGAGGCTGAATCTACGGGGGCTGAAGCTCTGATATCCACATGTCCCTTCTGCAAGACCAGCTTACAGGAAGCAATAATGACCGGGGAGAAACCTATGATCTTTCTTGACCTCACACAATTGGTGTTGAGAACACTGGAGGTGGATGAATAGATGCTAGAAGATAAAGTCTTCAATAGACTCAGCGCTGCAGTAGGAGAGCGCTATGCTACGCGATCACCAGCGATCCTTGACACTTATGCTTTCCAGTGGTGCTATGAGATTGAGAGTGTCCAGAGAGGTGATGAACCATCAAGATTTGGTATCCGTCCAGCGGCAGTGGTTCTACCAGAGACCACAGAACAAGTCCAGAAAATTGTTCGTATCTGCAACGAACATGATGTGAAGTTCAAACCCTTCAGTACTGGTATGGGTCCTTGGGCTGGGGTTTCTCATCCTCGGTCCATACAGATTGACCTCCGTCGAATGAACAAGATTGTTGAGGTAGATCCGAAGAACATGTATGTAGTCATTGAACCTTATGTCACCAATGCGGAGCTACAATCTGAGTTGTTCAAGTATGGTCTTATGCATCATGCACAAGGTGCAGGACCACAGACATCACCATTGGCTAGTCATACATCATTCGTAGGACCAGGGTTCACGTCACCATATACTGGCTTTAGTGGTCGCAATCTTCTCGGAGCAGAGTGGGTGTTACCTAATGGTGAGCTTCTCAAGGTTGGCTCGTATGAGTACACCGGGAAATGGTTCAGCGGTGATGGTCCCGGATTCAGTTTGCGTGGTGTGATTCGAGGTTGGATGGGTGCTTATGGGGGACTTGGTGTTTTTACAAAGGCTGCTATCAAGCTCTATTCTTGGCCAGCTCCGAAAGACTTCAAATGGGAGGTCAGTGGGACTGTGCCGCATTATAACTGGAAAGTCCCTCCACATTGGAAAATGTTCGTACTGAATTTCCCTGAATGGGAACAGTTCGAACCTGCGTTCTATGAACTCAATGATCATGATGCAGTCATGATGGCGACCTGCTCCTCAGCTGAGGGTCTGGCTGGTCTTTTCACAGACACTAGGATGGAAGCGATTGAGACAATCTTTGGAGGATTGCTACTCAAAGCCAAGAGGTTCTTTATCGTCCTGGTGACTGCACACACAGAACGAGAGTTCAACTACAGAACGAAACTAATCCTGACAATTATGGAGAAGCACGGAGGGAATGATCTCATTGAGGATGGAGTGATCACTCCTAGAAATTCTCACTATGCAGAGTCCGTTCGGAATATGCTAGGTGGTCATGCATTTCGTTTCTCCAACTGTTTCCAGAGCACCCATGGTGGGATGGATACAATAGCACTCGCTGTAAAGATTGCAAAGGTCAATCAACCAATTAAATTCAAGTACATCGAAAAAGGAGTCATCGGAGATGATCGAGGCGAGGGTATCTGGACCACAGCTTATGAAAGCGGTCATACAGCACACCTCGAGGTGCCTACTGTCTATAATGCGGCATCTGTTGACTCGTGCAAGGGATATGCAGAGTATCAGGACGAATGCAATGAGGTTGACCTACAGAATGCGTTAGGTATGCCCTTCTTCATAGTTGGCGATAAAGTGCATGACAACTATGGTCCAAGGACTATGAATTATCCGAAGTGGTTGCGTAGGATTAAGACAACCTTTGACCCCAACAATGTCGGGGACTCAAGTCACTATATTTCTACACCAAAAAGCGAGGAATGACAATGAAAGACATTATCAGTAAAAACGTTAGTGAAGGCTGGACGGGTCCTGGGAGGCGTGACGGTTCTATAGTTCCAATGGATCCAGAGGATGATGCATTACATATCGACGTTGGTAAAAAGAACCAGTTTGAATGGTGGTACTTTGATGCTCATCTTGATGGTGGCTACACTCTTGTTGCCTTTTTCCATGCAGGTAATCCGAATCCCGGACCAACATCTGGTAAGGTAGGTGTAGAGCTTGTTCTCCTAAGACCCGATGGTAGAAAAACTCAGAAATTCGTGAAATATGACAAGTCTGAATTTTCTGCATCAAGAGAGAAAGCAGATGTTAAAATTGGTAATAACTATATGAGGGTCGATTACAATAAAGGCGACCTTCCGGTGTATGAACTTCATCTTGATGAGGGGGAGCTTGCTTTCGATCTTACCTACACTTGTGAAGTGAAACCTTGGAAGCCAGGAAATGGATTCATTCACTTTCATGAGAAGGACTTCCTTACTTGGATTGTTCCCTTTGCAAGGGCATCAGTAAAAGGAACTATCCGCGACGGTGAGCAGACAATGTCTGTCACTGGTGTAGGGTATCATGACCATAATTGGTTGAATTTCTCCTTTCAAAGTATTATTGAGTATTGGATGTGGGGTCGATTATATACAGACAATTTCACCGTTTCTTATGCATTCATTCAATGCAATGAGAAAGTCGATAATCACCAGATTAAGGTCCTACTACTTGCAAAAGGCCAAGAACCGATTCTTAGTACTGGTGATTTCGAATTTGCAATTGATGATTTTGAGTATAATGATAGTGCAAAACATAGCTATCCACACAATCTCAGAATCCGTGTCCCTGATGAAATGGAAGCCAGTCTTAAAGTATCCAAGATTCTTGAGGCTGTAGACATGCTGGATAATTTCAATCCAGTTCTTCGGTTTTTAGCGAAAAATCTCCTTCGTATGAAACCAGGCTACTTCCGTCTTCTCTCCAACTTTGAACTTGAAGTGCATCATCAAGGTCAAGCCTACAAAGAAACCGGATCTACACTCCACGAGATCGTATTATTCAAGTCTGCTGAATAATATCGGATACTGATGCACTATGACATGAATCCACTTGGGTTCGTTGAGAAGAAAGAAGGAGTGTCAGACGATTTCTTATACAAACTCATCTGGAGACGCATGAACCTCTGAATCTATCTCTAACTCCATCATTTTGTCAATCTGAGCCTCAAGATTCTCGAGCACTGAACAAGACCCCTTTGAAAGAATTTCTTCAACAGTTTCTACCATTGAGCTATCAATCATAAGGTGTTGATTTAATTCACCCTCCGCTTGAAGTTTCGAGAGATTGCCAACACCTTTCTCTATTCTTGCCGCGAGTTCCCAGTAAGGCTTGGATGCTTTTCGAGGCATACCAAAGAATATGTTCATACGAAAGACTATGTCTAGTAACACGCCAAGGACTCGATTGTTGGATTCGAACTCGTGTGGTATCTTATGCCGAACAGATCGGTCACGGACTCCAAACTCTTTGCAGACATTGCGTCCTTGCACCATCACATTTGCTGGTAATCGTTTCCAGATAGGTTGACCATATGTATTGTTGTTTTCATAGATTCTTTTCATTGTGTTGTAGTTGTCAGGATATCTTCTATTTATGACTCGCATGAAGTACTCTTTCTGGCGACCCGGTTTGAGAGTCATACTTCCAAACTGAATAAACTCACCATTTGCAGATTTTGTGGCCTTCACAAGTTCTGTCATGTTCTCGATGTTGTCTCCAATGGTTGGTATGATTGGAGTTGCCATTACCCCTCCGTAAAGGCCTTCTCTACGAATCTCTTTTAGTGCGGCAAACCTCTCTGAGCTTGTTGATGCCTTTGGTTCAAATACCCTTTGAACCTCATCATTTGCACAAGTTATTGTGAAGACTATGTTTGCAAAGGCTCTTTCGTGAATCTCTTTCAAGAGGTCCATATATTCCAAAACCAGATCGGATTTTGTCAGGATGAATACAGGCAATCCATAATCCAGCAGAGTTTCGAGAATTCGATATGTTACTTTGTGCTTTCTTTCTGCTTGTTGAAACCCATCACTGACGCCCCCACATGCACCAATTACAAGTTTGCGTGGGACTTTTTCTGCCATCCGTTTGGCATCCTCTTCATCAAGAAAGGACCACAGGGTTTCAGTTTCCAACTCAGACCTTGAGGTATAGCCTAATTTCTTCAGTTCCTTTCTAAGAATTTGATCTGCATTCTCTTTTACTCTGATATGAGAGTAGAAATTATCGACATGATAGTACTCTGAGTTACCATCACAATAGACACAGCCATGTTCACACCCTCGATATGCATTTAGACTTCGGTTCATGTGGAACCAACTATCTGCAACATGTGGTTTTGATAGCAGAGTTCTTGCCTTTACACACTCATATCGCATCATGAATCACACACATTAGTAGGGTAGAAGGATTCAACTGTTGTCATTTTACTACCATCAAGGACATAATCCTTTGGTGACATTGTGTTGGTAGATACTCTACACATCTTAAAAATCGAATGAAGACTAGCTACATTATTTTATGTGGAACTATGTAGACAATTTGAGAGCAGGTGTTCCCGGTGACTGATGAGAATCGCGATATCTCGTGGCTGCACAAGGTTATGGAGGTAGTCAGGGATGGTTTTATTGTGATTCAAGATGAAGACATCATCCTCACCAATTCTGCCTTTTCTGATATGTTAGGATACGAGAAGGATGAATTGCTGGACACCGCATTTGAGGATCTTGTTGATTCAGTTTCAAAGAGAAGAGATCAGGATATGATTGAAGCCCTTGTCACTGGTGAGCATGCAACACGTTTCATCACTCGTCTGAATGCAAAGAATAACGATGTTCTACATGTTGAAATAACACCAACTGAGATTAAACTAGAAGGAGAACCAGCGATTATTGCGACCGTCCGGGACATCACTTCCCAGATGGAACTAGAGGCTGCTGTGACAGAACTGGAGAACAGGTTTGCTACTCTATATGATATGTCACCTGTGGCATACTTGACCTTGAATCGTAATGGAATAATAGAGCAGGTCAATGCGGCAGCTGAGAGTCTACTCGGTTGTGAAGCTGATTATCTCATTGGAAAGTCCCTCTCAGAGTTCCTCCCAGCTCCAGAACCACAGTATGACCCTGGTGCAGACATAGTACGGGAAGCTCTGCGCGGCAAGGGGGTAAATGGTCTAGAGATTCAAATGAAACGTGGTGATGACAAAATCATATGGGTCAATATTTCTTCCAGTCCACTCAATTCAGGAACTGAAAAGGTCAGTGAAATTGGACTTACTGCCTTTGATGTGACAACTCGACGTGGAGTTGAACAAAGGCTTCGACATGAGAGTGAGAGAGCGAACTTGTACATGGAGGTCATGAGTAGTGATCTAAACATGACCAACCAGAATGTTCTCTTTGCTATGGAAGATCTTTCTATCTCACTTGATCTCCCTGACCGCCTCCAGGGTTTGTTAAGTGAAACCTCATGGAGCGTTCGTAGTGCAGGTAGAATGATTGCCAACATGGGTGTCTTGATTTCGCTGGGTCAAGCACCACCAGAGAAGATTGAGACCAAACTCCAACCGCACTATAACAAAGCCGTTAGAGAAGCGACTCGTGACTTTTCCTGGAAGACCTTGAATATTACTTCGAACATTCCTAAGCAATCTTTTGATGTTGTAGGACATGCATTCCTCTGGTATGTCTTCTTCAACATCATTCATTATTGCGCAAGCTCTGACCCCAACACAACCGTAGAGCTTGAAATTAAAGCGGACATCACTGAAGATGGTGATATGGTCCGGATAGAATTCTTGGACAGTGGCCCTGGTATCCCTGATGAACTTAAGGATCAGATTTTCAGACGAACTGGAGATTCAGAAGAACAACTAGCAGGCAAAGGTCTCGGCTTGACAGTAGTTGACAGATACATAGACCATCTTGGAGGGAGAGTCTGGGTTGAAGACAGAGACCCCAAAGATCTCTCTAAAGGTAGCAAGTTCATAGTTCTTATCCCGGCTTGGAAAGAGGAGCTCAAGATACCTCCTATCATCTTTTACAAATCGGTTCATTGTGTATTTTGTGGGCCTGTATTGGAGTCACTGACCTCGGTCTTGTCCGAGATGAACATAAGTCCATCAAACATTCACATCATCAATGTGGATGATCCTACTTCGGAGGTCACTGAAGACGAGCTACCAGCACTTCCTACGATTAACATGGGTAATAAGCAACTTGCGGGATTCATCTCAGAGGATGACCTGAGGGTCGAAGTAACATCCATGCTTCTGATGTCTGGTTGATGCCAAACAGTTGAATTCATTTGTGAATGCATCTATCTACAACAAAACAGGTGAGCCAAGTGGAGTTTAGAATCCGATCTATCGGTCATGTGGAGAAAAGGGATGATAACATATATCTCGTCATCAGTCCAGAGTTTTGGGATGCGACAGTTCACATTGACTACTTTTCACATCTAATCGTTCTTTGGTGGATCCATGAACGCGATACAGAGGAGGACCGGAGCACATTACTAATGTATCCTCCCAAGAACAAAGGCGACGAAGCCTCAGGAGCTTTCTCATGCAGATCCCCAGCGAGACCTAATCCAATAGGTCATACTATTGTCAAATTACTCTCAGTAGATAACCAAAACAAGCGGCTTAAGATAGACCATATGGATGCAAACGATGGCTCTCCCATCATTGATATCAAACCATACTTACCCACCTCAGATCGGGTGGATGACGCTCGTGTAGCTCCTTGGTTTGACACTTTAGAACCGCGTTACACTACTTAGATTTGGCTGTTTCCTTCATATAGAGCTCTAATAGGTCGTTCATGAACTCATTGCTTTTGTGTACAATCACCATCGGGTCTTCTGTAATAAATGCGAAGCGATAAGTCACTGCTGCAGTAGGCTTTGCCCACACAATGTATGTTGGACGTGTCAGGAAAATACTCTCATATGCTACGCAAACCTTGTCGAAATGCTTCCTCATAGCCAGATGATCATGATTCATATGAATTGTTAAATCAAAGGTGTATCTGTACGCATCCATACCTGTTGCCATATCCTTGAGTCTATCTAAAGCATTGTCAATCTTGCGTATGTAGGACTGTTCCTCTCCTTCATCTATTGAGATCTGAACTTCTTCCTCTCGTGACTCGATTAACTCCTCCACGTCAACCCGGAAGTTAGTAACCTCACTACTGACTACCTTGCTATTAGGCACTAGCTGAACTGACTCATCAGACATGAGGACTCTAGTGTAGTTTAGAGTCACTTCTCTCACAACACCTTCCACTGACCCTATACGAACATAATCTCCTACTCGGAAAGGTCTAGCTGCTAACACATACAACCCACTCACAATGTTTCCAAGGGCTTGAGAAAAGGCTAGACCTAATGCAGTCCCGAAAATTGCACTCAGTGATAGGATTGTGGCAACGTCAGCCTCGAAAGCGCTCACCACGATAATGACCGCAGCGACAAAGAATATCAGTCTGAGAACCATCACTATGCCTGTTGCCGCCTCCATCCCCATTCCCACTGCTCTAAGAGATCGTCTTGTTAGTCTCGTCACAATGAGGTAAATGAGCATCAGAACAACGAGTCCCATTATTAGCATGAAATATGGCAAAAACTGTTCCCAGTAGAACTGAACGAAGCCGATTGGATCAACAAAGAAATCAGGGGGTGTTATAGCTTGCATAGCACATCAACACAAAGCCCAATCATCAGCTATTTGAATGATATCCCTAGTTTTTGGGTAGTTGCTTTTTCTACGCAGTTTTAATAGGTACTTTTCCTATTGTGCGATTTGGACATGACAGGCAGAATTACGTGGCGGAAACCGAGTTTACCATTTATCATCAAACTCTTAGTCGTACTTCTGTTTCCACTAAATGTGTATTCAGAAGGCCAATATTACAGTTGGGTTTCCATCCTCTTTTCCATCAGCAATTATCAATCTCTTCGCCTCACATCATTCTATGCATTAGTAGTTGCAATAGTCATTCTCTTCCCTGGTTTCCTGTTTGAGCGTAGGCTCAATTCAAAACCATTCTCAGAATCTGCACGGAAGTTGACGGTTGTTTGCTGCATACTAACTTGGTTCATCGGTGTCATCCTGATGTTGTTCTTGGGTCCATTATGGCTGTCTGACTTACTTTATTTCATTATTATGAGTACACCAAACCTCACTTTTGCCTTCTTCATCATTCTTCCGACGATTATGCGTGAATCAACAAAGAGAGGTATTACGAAAGACCTCTGGTATCTTAGCTACGGCTTTGTTAGTGCAACTTTTCGGAAGAAGTTTCGTCGCACGAGAATCCTAACAGGTGTCCTGTGGTTTGGGCTAGTATTCTCTCCCTTCCTCTTGCGTTTCAACTGGGGATGGTATTCACCAACATTTCAATTCATATCGTTGATTTTGGCAGGTTCTGCATTTCTGTATATTCCATGGCTTGGCGCTTTTGGCTTCCAACTCCTTATCACAGTCTTCCCTGCATTGTATATACCAGTCATAGCAGTGTTGTCCTCCGTCCGTATCATCTTTGTTCGAGATATCTTCAGGTACCAAAACAAACTTGTCACAAGATCTAGACTCATATCAGTTGCTCTGCTTGGAGAGCTTCTTCCCTCAGCTCTTGTCACAACATTTTACCTGATAACAATTCCATCATCAGGTTTTGTTTCTTACCTATTATTCTACCCCACGCCCATTCTTCCTATTATCGGACTTATCTATGCTAAGCTAGATAAAATCCAACCTATTAAAGAAGAACTCTGGCCTGATTATGAACACCGAATGTGGTTTGAGAAGGAGCGAGAACCTTACACACCTCCTCCCGCAGAGGAATCGATCAAGGTACCGTTGACATACCTTCTCATTTCCCAGATCAGAAAACGTCGAAATGGATAGGGGTTGGTTCAATCAGAATCAAACACTAAGGTCTTAATTACTACTGGAACAACAACATCCTCGATGATTGGTTCTCCTATGTCCACGAAGTCTCCTTCTTTAAGTCGAATCTCATCTATCGAGAGTAATTCGTTTGTAACTCCGGTTTCGCGTTTCATGACATTACCAACACTATTCCCAATATCAGCATCGAAGCACATGAAGATTGGTGCTTTGCTATTGATGGAGTTCGGCAATGCACTGACAACTCCTGTTGCGAACTCTGTGAGATTCTCATATGATGGTCTAACAGAGTTGTTGAACGCCAAGATGAGAGGGTCCAACCCTTCAATCAAATCGAACCTTGAAAGTGCACTCTCTATGGCCCTCCTGACATCATCAGCTGAGGGTTTTCTTGTTCCAATGAATGGTTCGATTACGGGTAGATTTCGTAGTGGATATTTAAGACCCGAAGTGAGAAAGGTTGTAGATCCACTTACTTGAAGGCTAAAGTTTCCAGCTCCAATCACAGTTGCACGTATCCTGTGCTCGGGCTTACCAATTGGCAAGCTTGCATCCTCTGCTTTCTTCATGATTGCTTGTGCTAGGAAGACACCGAGGTCATTGAACTCACGTTCCTCGCTGTTGTAGATGTATTCTGCAACACCGCCGGAGAATGTAAGGCTGTCAATCTTCTCATTGTAAATTAGTGGAGGTGCCATCATGAGCATCTTAGTTGTCTGGGACAACTGCTTCTGTTGGATACACTCCATGAGTGCTTCCGCTAATACATCCGCGAGTTTCATCTTGTCTGATTCTGAGATAATCTGACCTATCTCTAGATTGAGCCCGTTTGCTTTTGCTATATTCCTACCAGTATCTTCCAACCTCACGATGTGTTGATTCTCATCAATTGCAAGTAGCCGTCCTCCTACATTGATAGCAGTGGTTGCGACTACTCGACCCTCTTTGCATACAGCAATATTCGAAGATCCCCCGCCAATATCGACATTCATGATTGTTTCTTGAGTGTCAGCTGATTTTGTAACAGCGCCAGAACCATATGCTGCAAGAACTGATTCAAAGTTTGGTCCTGCTGTGGCTGCCACGAATTTCCCTGCCTCACCCGCTAGGGCACTGACAATCCACTCTGCATTCTCTTTCTTAGCTGTTTCGCCTGTGATGATGACTGCTCCCGTGTCGATATCCGAGACCTTGATTCCTGCTGTGTGGTAGTCATGAAGGAGTAGGTCTCTCAGTTGTTCAAAATCGATATTTCTATGGTCCCTAAAAGGAGTCAAATGTATTGGACCAGAATGGAGAATCTTGCGTTCCTTGACCTCGAACTTTTCGGTTCGGGAAGCTTCATCCTTCTCAAGTACAAGCTGACTGAACACGACATGTGAGGTTGATGAACCGATATCAACTCCCACACTAGTAAGTTCCTTTCGCTTTGTTTTGACAATCATGACCGTGTTCACCGTGGAAATGTAACGTGCGCGACGATAATCCTCCTTTTAGGTTTACTATAGCGTGCAATATTCATGGAATGTTATAGCCTTTATTAGAGCCACATTAGTTTTGTTTAATTCTTAATGGTTAACCTTGGTGAGGAGTGAGTCTACTTTGGTCAAGTCTTTTCTTCTCTTCTAAAGTAAACGATGCTAGATGTTCTTGAACATAAGCTCTTTTCATCTCATGGATGAATACTGTTCCAATTGATGGTTCATTTGCGATGATCTCTTTCACCTGCTCCTCTGGCAATTCACCATCAAACCAGTACTGACCACCACTTGGTGACATCGGGATGGCTGCAAATAAGTTTCCATCGTCAGCGTGTCTATTAATGAAGCTAAAATGCCCTTTCATTAGTCCCTCATGTCTTTCATCCTCATTATCCCACTTCGGATTGATCTTCAGATAGACCCACCAATACTCTTTGAATTTCATATCGTTCATAGAATAGAAACCTGCTGACAACACTCATAGATTTTGCCCATTATAGAATAGAAACAATAGTTTCCTGGTTTCCATCCACTCCCCGCAGAAATGCATGTGATCCCTGTTTCGATGATCTGTTTTAACAATAGTAGATGTCTATCGTTTAATTCATATTGTCCTTCTATATTGTTTGATTCGGAGAGAGCTATGGACACGATTAAAGCAATACGCGAGAGAAGAAGTATTAGGAAATATCTAGCTGACGATGTGGATGATGAAGCACTGGAAACCATCCTGCAAGCAGGCAGATGGGCTCCTTCAGCATCCAACAAGCAACCATGGCATTTCATAATCATCAAGGACGCTAACATGAGAAAGAAACTTGCTGAAATCCACAACTATGGACGATTCATGCGAGAATCACCTGTAGTGATTGTTGTACTTGGAGACCCCTCAAAACACCACCGGTATCACCTAGCTGACCCGCATCAAGCAGTTCAAAACATGCTACTAGCAGCTTATTCATTAGGTCTGTCAACTTGTTGGATGGGAGTCAGAGACACTGACTTAGAGCCGCAATTCAGAGATGCACTTGATATTCCAGAAAATTTGAGAGTTATCTGTTCGGTATCACTTGGTCATGGTGACCAAGAACGAACAAGTTCCAGATTCCCACTTGAAGAGATCGCTTCTTGGGAAAAATATGGTGGCAAGAAATAGGTGTGATCGATGTCTGGTGAAACCAATCTTGACACTCTATTGAAACATATGAAACCAGTAGTTCAAGATGGCGAGTATGTATTCTGCGTAGTTTCTGAGAATAAACTGGAAGAGATAGAAACCCCAAAGATGATCTTCAGAGAACCTGAGGGAACAACTGTCATAGTTACGAAGGATATAGCTGAACGGAACAGTCTGGATTATAGCTCATCCTGGGGGCTCATCACTCTCTCTATTCATTCTGCCTTAGAGGCAGAGGGATTTCTTGCCGCGATTACAGCGTATCTGGCAAAATCCAAGATTAGTGTGAATGCAGTGTCTGCATACTATCATGACCATTTGTTCGTTCCATATTCAAAGGTTCAGGATGCTCTACAAATTCTCGAGCGAATTCCAGATACTCTAGAATCTTGATTTTTTCATACACAAGTCTTTTTCCAAACCTCTGAAGTTACTAACGATGTATGTGTAACTCTTCCAGTTGGCTGAACCTGTCATTTCTGAACCACATACTTACTGATGTACGCCCAACAAATGGGTATTGGAAGGAGGGAGGCAAGAGCCAGCTCCTTCCATCAGATCTTTAATTGGTCTATCGATTACCTCTTCATGATGGTTTACGTTTCATGAAGACCACAATGATTACAATGATGACTACAGCCCCGAGTCCACCTAGAATGAGCGCCATGGTGCCAAGGTTCGGAGGCGCACTAGTAGTAGGTGTAGTGGTAGGCGTTGTGGGTGAAGTGGTAGTAGTGGGTGTAGTTATTTGCTGCTCCTGGACCGTGACTGAGAACTCACCACTCAGAACATTGTCATATGTATCATTCACCTGCACCTGAAGACCATATACGCCGGCTGTAAGGGGAGTCGTGTTGGTGATTACACCAAAGGAATCAATAGCGAAATGAGCCGTGTCATTGATCCACCAGCTGCTGATACCCGTTAACGCTGAAGCATTCAGGTCATAACGGAAAGGCGCAAGGAACTCGACCACCTTGTTGGTGGGCGTCTGATCCCATGTAGGACCAGTGGTATCAATTGTCATGATCCATGGTGAAGAAAAGAGGCTCAGGACACCATCTGTGTCATTCACAGCAACTCTCCAGTACCAGACGCCATCTGGAAGCACTAGCGCAGTGCAGTTCTTCCAACCTACAGGCACGGTGATATTGACCAAGTTAATCGAATCGAAGGTCGTTACCGTGTCCAGCTGGACTAGATAGCTCACGCCAACATAGATATCAGTCCATTGCAGGAGCGGCGTATTGTCACCTACATATTGTCCATTTGATGGTGAAGTCAGCGAGGGTGCATCAAGTCTGACACTATATGCAATACTCAAACTAGACAACACCGGGGTCTGATTCCACTGGGTCGTCGAAAAGACAGCACGCCAGCAGAGCTGGTTGCCGCTGTTCACAAAGTTATGCTGGACTCCTGGGGTGACAGGCTCCCAGTGCAGCCCATCATCCGCTGATAGATAGTATGTAGTTGAAGTGTTGAGTGACTGAGTCTCGGTCACTTGCAGTGTGGCATGGATTAGTGAATATCCTTGGTTGACTGCGACCGATTGAGCCATGGCAGAGGATGCATATTCGCGACAGAGATTCCGCTGCACCTCTATCACCCGCAGCCCCAAACCTCGAACGGCGCCATAGACATAGTCACCGCTCACATAAACACCATTCAAAGCACCAGGAGATGTTTCATACTCACCTGCCAGTGACGGATGTGCAGGATCGGTGATGTTCACCACCTTCAAGCCTGAACTAAAATCAGCGACATAGGCATAGTCACCGCTCACATAGACGTTAACCGCAGTGGCAGTAGTATAGTTACCAGCCAAGGTGGGATGTGCAGGGTCGGTGATGTTGACCACCTGCAGCCCTGAATCATAATCAGCGACATAGGCATAGTTACCACTCACATACACCCCATACGCCGTAGAAGGAGTAGCACAGGTAGTAACAGTAGTGGGGTTAGTGGGGTCAGTGATGTTGACCACATCCAACCCTGAATTACTAGCGACATAGGCATAGTCACCGTTAACATACACACCATGCGCACCACTGGAGGGCATCTGGTAACCTATAACAATGGGATCAGTGGGGTCCGTGATGTTGAACACCCAAAAATTGCCCGTTTGATCAACTGCATAGGCACAGCCACCACTTACATAAACTCCTTGGAAATTATTGCCACCGCTAAAGCGACCCACCACCGAGGGGTGAGTTGGATCGGTGATGTTAACCACAACCACGTACGTTCCAAAGTCACCAGCGATATAGGCATAGTCACCGCTCACATACACATCATACGCCATGCCAACAGCAGTATTCTCAGCAACCATAAAGGGATGAGCTGGGTCAGTGATGTTGACCACTTGCAGCCCCCTAGTGTAAGCAGCGATATAGGCAAAATCACCGCTCACGTATACATCATATGCGAGTCCAGCAAGAGGATTAGTATCGGCACCAGCCAACGAAGGTGGAATAGAGTTGGCGATTTTGACTACCTTCAGTCCTGAACCACCATCAGCAACATAGGCATACTCACCGCTAACATACACTCCCCCCGCATATGTAGTAGCACAGAAACCAGCCAGTGACGGATGTGCAGGATTGGTGATGTTCACTACCTCAAGACTTGATAAATCAGCAACATAGGCATAATCACCGCTCACATAGACATCCACCGAATTACCTGGAGTGTCACTGGAACCTACCAACATCGGATGTGTCGGGTCAGTGATGTTCACTACCTGTAGCCCTGAAGTATAAGCAGCGATATAGGCATAGTCACCACTCACATACACCTCACGTGAATTGCCAGCAATAGCACCGGAACCAGCCAATGACGGATGTGTGGGGTCGGTTATATTGATCACATTCAGCGTTGAGTATACATTAGTGACGTACGCATAGTCACCGCTTACATAGACTCCAGTTGCACCATTAATGCTGTATGAACCAGCCAGCGACGGATGTGTAGGATCTGTGATATTCACCACCTTCAAGCCTGAACTAAAATCAGAGACATAGGCATAGTCGCCACTCACATATACTCCAAATGGATTACTAGTAGCAAAGGAACCAGCCAGTGACGGATGTGCAGGGTCGGTGATGTTCACCACCTTCAAGTCTGAACCACCATCAGCGACATAGGCATAGTCGCCACTCACATACACTCGCTGCGCATTACTAGTAGGACAAGAACCAGCCAGCGACGGATGTGCAGGGTCGATGATGTTCACCACCAAGAGCCCTAAATTCCCACCAGCGACAAACGCATAGTCACCACTCACATATACTCCCCACGCGTTATTAGTAGCAAAGGAACCAGCGACGAAAGGATTCTTATGCGACAGGGTCAAATTGCCTGTTCCCCAGCCGGAGGTAGTCGAGTTGGCCGCATCCATGTAAGTAGTAGAGGTGAAGTCCTCAGTATAGACCTCATCTGCAGCTACTGCGAAATCTCCTCGCTGCGTGGTTGGATTTCTCGGTTCGGTCACAGACGTGTTTTGACTGACTGTTCGAACCGGATTACTGTTTATCGAAATCGGAACTTCGATAATCATCAATATAAAAAATGTCAGCAGAACGATTTGCTGAGCCTTGCTCCATCCCAGTTTCATGTAGTTTCCATCTTCTTCTATATCTTAGACAGCTTCATTGAAATCCAAATTGATGGTCATCAATGTATAGTACGCACCACGCGACACATATCAAGCGACCCACATCAGGAGCAAAGGTAGATATTAAGGATGTGCTATATAACCAGGGCGGGATACTCATTTCGATTGGCAATTCTCTCGTTTCTGTACTCGATGCCCAATCACGTATTGCCAAAGAATGAGGAATGGAAAGAGCACAAAAGAAGTCAGCTCCATCCATCAGGAGATTGGTGTCTGTTCATTGATTACTGTTTGATGATGCTCGAAAAATTCTTGAGGAAATTCCATAATCTATAATGAAGTGATTACCCCCTTTGCCTTTTTACCAGACATATATTCAATTTCGATTTTTCCAATATTGACTCGCTTTAGTGAGCTCTCAGTGATTTGCTCTTTGATGACCTTGGTTGGATTTGGTTCTAAAGCGTGAATCATTACCTCAAGCGCATGCCTTTTCTCTTCTTTTTCTTTAAGGAAAATTACCCGTCCTCTAAACTCTGCTGTCGCATAAAGGTGATCACATGCTCCCTCTACATATCCTTCATCATCAAGTGCTTGTCCCCAAACAATGTTGTTCTTCTTGAGAATGTCAATCTTCTTCCCTTCTTGCGCGCAATGGAAATAGATGCAATAATTCTCCTCATCAAATCCATGACTCAGAGTAGCTAGGTATGGCTCATCATTAACACTCATAGCAATAGTGATGTATTTTGCTTTCTTGATGATGGCTATGATCTCATCCTTGCTCTCGATGGCTTTTTCCTTCCTTCTAATACCTCTCATTATGGGTCAATCTGGAAACTGGAAACGGAGCGTTAAACATTTCGAGTAATCTTTTTGTGTATTGAGAACCAACCCGCCATCATGGTCGGGATTCAGGATATCTATGATGCACACGAACGGATTCGAGACTACGCATTATGGACCCCGGTCATGACCTCTTCTACAATCGATAAAATGACCGAGTGCCAAGTGTTTTTCAAGTGCGAGAACTTTCAACGCGTAGGTGCGTTCAAATTCAGAGGTGCACTCAACGCTGTTTCTCAGCTAACAGAGAAGGAACGAGCAAGAGGAGTTATTGCACACTCGTCAGGCAACCATGCACAAGCATTGGCATTGGCTGCATCACTTAAGGGAGTTAAAGCTACTATAGTAATGCCCCAAAACTCGCCCAAAGTGAAGGTAGACGCGACACGGGGTTATGGGGCTGAAATTGTATTCTGTGAGAATTCTACGGAGAGCAGAGTTAAAGTAGCTAATGAATTGGTCGAGAAGCATAGCTACACTTTGATCCATCCGTATAACGATGAACGTATAGTCGCTGGAGCTGGAACTGCAACTTTGGAACTCATTGAGGAAGTGGATGAGCTAGACTATGTCTTTGCACCCGTTGGTGGTGGAGGACTTCTCAGTGGTACATCCATCGCGACTAAGAGTCTCTGTCCAAAGGCGAAAGTCATTGCTGTAGAACCTGAGAAGGCAGATGATGCATTCCGCTCATTCAGGGATGGACGAATCTATCCAAGTGTCTATCCCGATACTATTGCTGATGGACTCAGGACCCAGTTGGGAGAGATTACTTTTCAAATCATCAAGGAATACGTGGATTCCATTATCACTGTATCCGAACAAGAGATAGTGGATGCAATGAAGCTACTATGGGAGAGGATGAAACTAGTAGTTGAGCCCTCTGGAGCCGTTTCGCTTGCTGGTCTCCTTAAAATGATGGATGATTTGAATGATGAACGCGTTGGTGTAATCATCAGCGGTGGAAATATAGACCTCTCAGAGTTCTTGTCAAAACTTCTATAATCCGTTTTCATTATCGCGAGTTTTGGGAAGCCATACAACAAATTCAGCACCACTCTTTGGCTGACCCTTTACCCGGTTTCTCACGTCAATACGACCGCCATATTTTTCGCAGATCTGCTTTGATTGATGTAACCCCACACCTCCGTAACGTCTCGACACATCAAATATCGCAGTTTTTAGCGAGCTTGATATGCCCTCTCCATTATCACCAATAGCTATCTCATACCCCTCTCCCTTCTCTTTGAGGGATACCCAGACTATCCTTTCCTCGCGTGGATTGTGTTCAATGGCATTCTCAATTAGATTGTCAAGTAATTGTTCTAAGAATTGGTCTGCATCAATGAATGCATTAAGTACATTCATTGTTACTTTGAATTTAACATCCCAATGTCGCTCTTGTTGAGCTTTGACTACTGACTCAAGGGTTGTACTTAGTTTTCTGATTCTCAAAGGTAGTGACATCAATGACTCCGTTACTTTTACCTTTGAAATCATACTTTGACATCTTTCAACAGATGATACAATTTGCCCAAGAAGACGACGTGCGTCAGGATCCTGAAGTTTCAGCTCCATGACCATCGTGCTTCCTAGGATAATCTGCAACTGGTTTCGGAAATCATGAGCCATGAGGTCAATGAGATGCATTGCACGCTCTTTTTGCGTTTCAATGTGTTTCTCTGCTTCAATGCGGTCAGTCACATCCATTGCTAAAACTTGCAGTGCTGAGGTGCCTTCATACTCAACAGGCGAGCCAAATAGTTCAAGCCACTGCATATCCCCATCTCTTTGAAATACTCTGATCAACATTGGAATCTTATTTGGTGGCTCTCCTTCCATTAACTCCTGGAGTCGAGTGGTAATCATCTCCCAGTCATCTGGGTGAATCAAATTTTGAATATCTTTCGGAGAGAGTGCAAGAACCTCGTCAACTGTAATCTCAAGGAATTCAGCAAATGC
>JBHLRS010000016.1:0-65191 GCA_048882325.1 Candidatus Thorarchaeota archaeon
AGGCATAGGAATCGCGCATTGAAGCTCACAATCCACAGCTTTCTCGTATTCAGTGCATCCATTCTCGTGTTGGAAAATTCTCTTAGTCCTTTTCTGGGTCTTCCTTAATGTCTAGATGCTCCTCAAATTAGACATAGCTGCTGTTGTCAATTCCACTACCAACTAGCTTTTCCAGCACCATGTCGTAATCAGCATAAGATCGCAAACCTGGAATCTTTCCCAAAGGTTTCCCATCCTTGAATGCTATCACCATTGGGACTGAATGCACTCCAAATTGTGTGGTGGTCCTTCTGTTTTGGTCGATATCAATCTTAGCGAAGTAGACTTTGCCTTGATAGTCCTGCGCGAGCTCTACAAAGATGGGAGCTAATACCTTGCAGGGACTGCACCACTGACCAAAAAAGTCAACGAGTGCAAACTTAGTGTGCTGAATGGTAGACCAGAAATTCGTATCTGTTAGCAGGTTCACTTGTCCGTTTGCCATCGGCTCCAATGGTTTTGGTTTTTGAGCTTCTTTAGCACGCTCCATGAGAATCTGCATTTTTCGACGTCGGATCTCTTCAAGTTCGTCATCATTCAGCACGAGAACACCTCTGACGGATGTGCATGTTTCTTGCACAACCGGTTAAAAAGTCTTTGATAGATGAATGAGCTACAAGTCACTGTAGAACTAATCAGATTCCACTATTATCTTCTTTAACGGTTTTGAATATTACCTTTTCAATTCGGTTTATATCTTGGAGCCACTCACTGGTGAATGACCAACAGTGAATGAAGGACAAAGTAAGAATCCGCTCAGATACTACGCTATGCTTGTGGTTGCGATGGGTTTCTGGGGAGGTAGTTGGCCTTCTGGGAAGATCATTGTTGGTATAGCGCCACCAATGACTATCGGGTTCTTGAGGTTTCTCACAGCTAGTATTCTCTTCCTAGTGCTTTTGCTTGCAACTGAATCCGAACCCAGACGCATTTTTCGAAGATCAAACTTTCGGATTCTCTTCTTAGTCGGTTTTACAGGCATATTTGGATATGGAATCCTCTTCCTCACTGGGATGAGATTCACCACAGCAGCTCAAGGCGCGATCATAGCAGGCTTCAATCCAGCTACAGTTAGTATCGTGGCACACATCTACCACAAAGAACGGTTGTCCAAACGATGGCAGTATGTTGGATTCTTCTTAGCCTTCCTCGGAGTGATATTTGTCGTAGGCGTTCAAGCTCTTCTTGATTTCAACTTGGAATATCTCGTTGGAAATCTCATCATCCTTACAGCTATGTTTACGTGGGGAATCTATTCCTCTATTGGAAAAGAAGCCATGAAGACGCTCTCACCACTTGAGGTCACCACTGGTGGATCAATTATTGGAGCATTTCTTTTTGGAATGGGCGCGATAACTGAAGGAATATGGGCACTACCTGCATTGGTCAATCCCGTGTTCTGGATAAATATACTCTACCTTAGTGTGTGTGTGACGTTTATCGGTTTCTTGTTTTACTTCATTGGCATCAAAGAACTTGGAGCCACACGAGCAGGAGGCTTTACCAATTTGATCCCTGTCTTTGGCACTGTATTTTCCTATCTTCTCCTTCAAGAATTGATATACTGGACCTATGGTATAGGTCTACTTCTTGTTGTGATGGGGATAGTGATAATCAATTTCCCAAACAGCAATGAAACTGACATTGCGGAACAGACTTAACGAAACTGAAGTCAGCAGGGATTCAGTATTCAAAATCGTTGAAGGGAATAACTCATGGAAGCATATGATGATCTACTTTACAGAATGAAGGAATACATGCTTCTCTATAGCGCTACGCAAATAGTTCAATGGGACTACGAAACGTACATGCCTCCTAAAGGACTGATATTGCGAAGTGAGCAAATGTCGGTTTTGGAGCAGACTCTACATCGAATGAGTACCAATCCTGAGATTGGCAAGCTCCTTGACACAGCAGAGAAGAACTCTAGCAAACTGGACGATGTTCAGAACAGGAATGTATTCATTATCCGTAGAGAGTATGACAAAAAGACTAAGATTCCTGAGGAGTTGGTCGCAAGAATTGCAAAGCAGACAACTATTAGTTTGGAAACTTGGAAGAAGGCCAAGTCATCCAGCAATTGGAAACTCTTCGAACCTGAGCTCAAAAAGACGATTGAGCTCGCAAGAGAACGTGCAGAGATAGAGATGAAAGTCAAGGGAATTCCAATTCTCTATGATAGTATGCTTGATGAGTTTGAGAGAGGAATAACTTCCTCGCAAATAACGAAGGTCTTTGGTGAACTTAGAAACGAATTAGTACCATTGGCAAAGAAATGCGCAGACGCTTCCACGGATGTTGACTCGTCCTTCCTGAACAAGCTTGTCCCGATAGACATTCAGAGAAAAATAGCAACCGACCTAGCAACTCTGGTGGGTTACGATACTGTGAGCGATAATGCAGGTGGGCGAATTGACGAGGTTGAACATCCGTTCACAACTGGATACTACGATGATGTACGAATCACTGTCAAGTATCATAAGGACAATGTTTCTTCTGCTATCTATGCCATACTGCATGAGGCTGGACATGCGCTTTACGAACAGAATTTGAATCCAGAGTGGAAGTATACTCCAATTGGAGTGAATGCATCATACGGAATCCATGAAGCTCAATCACGATTCCTAGAGAACATGATAGGGAGATCTCCAGAATTTCTGAAGTTCTATTTACCTAAACTGAAAGAACTTACGGGAGGATCATTTCCAGGTGTGGATGACACCACATTTGTAAAAGCAATGAATCTAGTTGAACCCTCACTTATTCGGATTGAGGCTGATGAGGTCACCTACTCTCTACATATCATAATACGATTCGAAATAGAAAAGGATCTCTTTGCAGACAAAGTCAGTGTATCAGAACTTCCTCAGCTCTGGAATGAAAAATACAATGAGTATCTTGGTATGGATGTTCCAAATGATGAAAAAGGTGCACTTCAGGATACTCATTGGGCAAGCGCGTATTTTGGATATTTCCCAAGTTATGCCTTAGGTAACATCTATGATGGAATGTTACTCGATAAGCTGCAACAAGACATTCCTACGTGGTTAGATGATGTGGAGAACGGCAATGTTCATACAGCCATCGATTGGATGAAGAAGAATGTTCACATCCATTCAGCGAGGTATGATCCAGCTGATTTGATAGTGAAGGTGACTGGAAAGAAACTAACTGCTAAACCATTCCTGAAGTATATTGAAAATAAGTACTCAGCACTATTAGAATTCTAGTTTCAACGGACCTTTAATTCAAACACGCATCAGTCAGTTTTGGCTAAGAGTTATCTTTGTTCATGCCAAATTCAAATCAGAGGGTTACAACGAGAAATGGCCTTAGGAAATTCGGAGAACCTAGGTTCGTACAACTTTTGGAGACCTTTACTTGCGATAAGCAACTTTGGGATTCTGCTCTGGTATGGAGCAGGTCTGATGAGAATTACAGCTGAACTATGGGATTATATCTTTGTGCTTGTCGGTTGTTATTTTACACTGAAGTTCATTCGTTATATGACAATGGCGCATAAATTCAAACAGACTAGAGCTAGACCAAAGGACATGGATGAATTTCCTGTCAAAGGAATCTATGCTAGAATCCGTCAACCTGTTTCTTCTGCCATTATCTACATGAATTTGGCATATGTCTGCTTTTATCGGTCGTTTGCTATGATACCAGTGGTTTCTGCGTTCATTGCAGTGTGGTATTTCATTGCTCGATATGAAGACCAACTGATGCTCGCTCAATTCGGGGATGAATACAAAGAGTACATGAAGTCAACAGCAATGATACGCGGAGGTAGTGAGGAACAGCAAAGATTAGCATCGTCTGGTTATGACATGTACTAATCTACTAATCCACAATCTCAGGTTTAGGCAAGGAAATTTTAGAAACTACGTATGAAGCACCTAGAAATTCTACATGACCACCTATCAGTGTGATATCTCCACCAAGGTCGACAAGTCTGAATTGAGCAATTTCAGACTCACCTGCTTTAATAGTTCCAAGTCTTTGCATTCTAAATGATCCAGTGGATGTATTGATGTCAGCTGGCAGATCAAGATCAACGACAACCATGTCGATCTGGTTACTGCTTCCATTGTTTACAATCACATCTAGAATTAGCTCATCCCTAGCACGTTTGATGATTGATTGTACTTTCACGCCTGATGCTTCAACACTAGCACGTGTTCGCTCTCTCTCTTCCTCGACCTTAGACTCTGTCATCTGATGTTGTGTAGTAGATATTCTCTGAGCTCTGGTTCTCGCAGCTCTATCTGTGGGCGCTTTTCTTGCTGAAGAAGATGTACTTCCAAATACCCAGCTAAGAAAGCTAGGGGCCTCATAAATAACGAACACGAGACCTCCAATAATCATTGCTGTCCACACAACTGTGTTAAGAAACTGTCTCCTGAAGACTTGGTCCTCAAATGCTCTATAGACTGGTTCGAAAAAACCTCTGACAATAGGTCCCAAAATTGGTCCCAAGAAATCCTCTAGTTCCTGCCAGAATTCGATTCCGAATCTAGCTATGGATGTATTATTGCTTGGCAGAAATAACATACCAAGTGTGGATATCGTTTCTATGCCTCCGACCATGATTTCCATCTGCTCAAATAGAACAACGGTTTCTTTGTGAGCATTTACTCATGAATGGTTATTAATCTTGCATCACATTTAAGCAGGTAATGAAAAAACGTCTTTGAAAGTGCTACTCTGGTAACATGCCTTTACACACTTACCACAGATATCTTTCACAATACCTTTCGACTGAAGATGTATAATGTACTTCCTGCAATTCTCACGATAGTCTGGGAGCTTCTCACGGTTCTTAATGAAAGTGCATACATCTTCACATGCACTGCAGGTCCCACATTTAGACTCCTGTTTCTCACCGCAGTCAAGGAGGAACGGAGCAATCACCGTTGCAAATCTTATTGCACAACTGAACCTGTCATGGATTACGAGCTGATTTTTTCCCCTCCAGCCAATTCCTGAGTTCTCAGCAACGACGCGATGCGATATGACCATACCAAAGTAATCTTCGACATGATTGATCTTGTTAATTATACCACCTATGGTAGCAGTCAATGGAATGCCATCGAATTTTGTAGCTATATCTTGTGATAGTTGATTAAGTAGTTGATTGATTCTGTCATACTCCAAGGCATATTTGTTCCAAAGATCATAGTCGACTCGTCCCTTCAGTTCCGAGTTGATATAACTCATTACCGGATTTCGATAGGATACACAAATACTGATCATGGAACCTTCTTTCATTAAGGACTCGAATCTTCTCCCGGCGATTTCTTGTAGCTTCTCCTGTTGGATGGGCATCAGTTCCTCATAGACAGTCCGGAATCTGGTGAATCCAATGTCACCTTCCTCACCTGATGAATTCAGAAGCTGAAAGTAGTAGTCCTTTATCTTCTCCGAGCGCTCAATCACTTCGTCATGACTGCTCATGGGTTGTTACCTCTTTTTTTTCTGACGAAATTCTTCCTTAAGGTCTTGTTGAAAGAAAGTAACAAGCTCCACAAGAGTAATTACCAGTTTAATCCTCGAACTAATGGGATGTAAGAGCAAGGAAGCTCGGGAGTTTCATATATGGAAGGATACGAAAAACTATTGAAGAAGACCCGAGAGATGCTTCAGTTCCAGACAGGTCTTGGAATCATCCGATGGGATCTTCAGACACACATGCCGCCACGGGGTATGAAACAGCGTTCTGAGCAATTGGGATTAATGAGTAAGATACTCCACCGAATGTCAACAGATGAGGGGATAAAGAAGCTAATTGTGGAGCTCGAGAAAAACACTGATAGTCTTGACCTAGTGCAGAGGCGAGAAGTTCAACTGGTAAAAAGGAGATTCACTCGGTCAGAAAACATTCCTGAGGAAGTAATTGCGAGAGAATCAGCACAGCGGACATTGGCAATAGCAGCTTGGAGGAAAGCAAAGGAAATCAACAATTGGAAGATTTTTGAGCCTGAGTTACTAACCCTTCTGGAAATTACAAAAAGCATGTCTGAAATCATGATGGAGAATATAGGAGCAAAATCCATGCTTGATGCTCAGATGGATATGTATGAACCTGGACTGACAATAGACACATTATCCAAAGTCTTCAAAGACTTGAGGAAGAAGCTTGTGCCGCTAGTTGAGAAATACAGCGCTATTTGTGAGGAAGTTAAGACTGACTTCATGAGCCGCGAGGTTCCTTGTAGCATTCAGAAGAAATTGATCACGGACTTGACAGGAATCATTGGATTCGATACGACATCTGATGATGCAGGAGGAAGAATAGACGATGCTGAACATCCGTTTACTACTGGGTATTATGATGATGTCCGATTGACAATCAAGTGTTCTGAAGATGATATTTCGCGAGTCATTTTTGGAGGACTTCATGAAACTGGACACGCATTATACAATCAGAACAACAATCCGGATTGGAAGTGGATGATACTTGGAAAGACCTGTAGCTCTGGATTTAGCGAATCACAAGCAAGATTTGCTGAGAATATGATTGGAAAATCACACGAGTTTTGGGAGTTTTATTATCCACGTTTTCAGGATATGACCGGTGATTCGTTCAGAAAAATTTCACAATTGGAATTTCTCAGAGCCATCAATCTTGTTAGACCGACGAGTTTTCGAATGATGGCTGATGAGGTGACCTACTGTCTCCATATAATAATCAGATTCGAAATTGAGAGAGCCCTATTTGATGAAAGGATTGAGGTTTCTGAAATTCCCGACATCTGGAATTCAATGTATGAAAAGGACTTAGGGATTGCAATAGACACGGATACTGATGGTGCACTTCAAGACATGCATTGGGCATGGAATATGTGGGGATATTTCCCAACCTACGCCCTCGGCAATCTATATTCTGCGATGTTAAGTGAAAAACTTACAATGGATATTCCTGAATGGAGGAATCATATGTCTAAAGGAAATCTGGAATCGACTGTCAAGTGGCTCATAGAAAATGTACATCGGAAATCATGTATGTTTGACCCACAAGATTTGCTAAAGGATATTACAGGAAAAGCTCTGACTGTAGATCCATTTATCCAGTATCTAGATGTGAAGTTCTCAAAAATCTACGACTGAATCAAACCTAAAAGAAAATGAGGAGCTAAGACTTCATCACAATGGTTTGTGATGATCAATGTTAAGATACGATGGAAGTATATGGCGACCTCCTAGTGAAGCTAGAAGTCTCATTCTGCAGGCGACAGTAGGATGCTCTCATAATGCTTGTATCTTCTGCGTGTCCTATAAGCAAAAAAAGTATAGAGTTCGTGGTTCGCAGGGAGTTCAGGCTGATCTTGAATCATTACCTGATAGCTACAAACAGAGAGTACGACGAGTGTTTCTCGCGGACGGGAATGCTTTAGCCATGTCAACTAGTGAACTGATTGATACACTCGATAAACTGAAACCCGTGTTACCTAGTTTGGAACGTGTTGGGATTTATGGTTACGCAAAGGATGTCAGTGACAAGAGTATTGATGATCTAAGGAAAATAAAGGAGGAAGGTCTAGGCATCGTTTACTTAGGGCTAGAAACAGGAGACGATGATTTGCTTCGCTGGTCACGGAAAGGTGTGGACTCTGAAGAAAACATGGCTGCATGCAAGAAGATTCGAGAAGCAGGGATTCCATTGTCACTCACAGTCATCCTCGGACTTGGTGGAATAGAAAACTCTGAACAACATGCGAGGGCAACAGCCAGAGTTCTAAATGAAATTGATCCAGAGTATGTTGGTGCACTTACTTTGATGACCCCCCCGGGAACACCAATCAGTGATATGATTCAGAAAAAAGAGTTTGAACCTATGGATCCAATGGATATACTAAGAGAACTCGAGATACTTGTGAAGGAACTTGATCTCACAAATTGTATTTTCAGAACAAATCACGCGTCGAATTACCTTCCCATTGGCGGAATCTTGAATGCAGACAAAGAAGCAATCCTGAAGGTCCTATCGAGTACCATTGGTAGTGGTGACTCAAGCAAGCTGCGTCCGAGTTATTTACGTGGACTCTGAGCTGAAAAGAAAGTGAGAACTTGAGTGGATTGCTCCACTCAAGTGATGGCCTGCACTAAATCGTCACTATCATGCTCCTCACAACCATATGGTTGGCTATCTCGCGGTTATGGTTATAAATCTGTCAAATGAATGATTTTACTAGAAGTGAAAAAGAAGGGATGGACTTGAATGGAATGACTCCATTCAAGTCACGTGTGGTTATGTAAGCTACTTTTCTCCTCGTTTCTTGGATAGAACGACAACGATGATCAAGACCACTACAACTACTCCTCCGATAATGGCAAGTAACGTCGGATCAATCGGGAATCCAGGACCGCCAGCGAAGTTGTCTAGTTCGAATGGTCCATCTGAGTCATCTTGTCCAGTCAGAAAACCATCAGACGCAACAACTCGAACCTTGTATGTGGTTCCGTCATCATGCAGCGTTGTATTCCATTCGTACTGGAGGCTGTGAATGCCACCAGCTAGACTGCTCCAGTCAGAACCATTGTTGTCACTGATGAAGACCTCAAAAGTCAGCTCATCACGGTTGGCGTCTGCTGCTGTCCATTCAATGAAGTGAGTACCATTGAGTAACTCTCCACCATTTGGAAAGACAACCTCCACGATTGGTGCTCGGTTTTGTATGAACCAGAAGAATGCATTCGCAAAGAACACATCGTTATCAGAGTCATATAGGTTGATGTAGTTATCACCATCATAATCTCCCGTTGCTGGTAGATTATAGTCCGCAATAGCAACTACTCGACCCATACCAAATGTAGTGGCAGCGAAAACTGGAACACCATTTGCCAGACCACCGAGTGTCCAACTAGCAGTATCGTCAGTGTCAGTCGACAACAGAGCAGTTCCAGTCCCAACTGTGACAAAACCGTTGTTCAAGTCCAGCTCTATCCGCTCAACACCGGTCATTATTGGATGATTTGCGATATTGTCGCCATCTAGTATTATGTACGTGGTTGCTGATATGTAGTCATCACTATCACTTATCGCTCCACCAGTGTTATTATACTGAAGCCCAAATTCAGCTATGACTGGATTGACTTGCTCACAGTAGACGGTATTGTCAGCTAAAACAAACAAACCTCCTCCGCGACTGACGAAGTCTACGATCACTCCAATTTCAGAAATTGTGTAATTTTCAGATCCATCCGGAATGATGAGGACATCTGCTTGATCTACTAAATCTTCATAGAAGTCATTCATCCACATGAGGTTGAAGCCATTGAAAGCCAGGAATGAGTTCATGAAATTGAAGCTAGACAATGATATAGCAGGAATCTTTGAGTTGTCAAAAAGAACAGTCTTCTCAACAAGTCCTGCTGCTGATAGCCAGCACATGATCCCAGTACCAAAATCAAGATTGCCCTTTTCACTGACATAAGGTGAATGTGCCCAGTCACCATCTGAGATGGCAAAGACACGTCCAGCGCCATGATGTGAAGCTGCAGCAATTGTTAATCCTGCTGCTTCATCAGGTCCTAGTCCCCAGATTGCTGTCCCATCGGAATCAGACCAAATGATAGGAGTAGCACCTGCTGGAATTTCCTCGAAGGCTGTACCTCCAAAGAGTTTGAAATCTGTAACCCCAAATGTTGTTGAGTGGTTTGCCAAATTATCAGCTCCGAAAGTTGGCTGATACGAATTTCCATCATTGTCATCAGTATCGGCGAAGTAATAACTACTGTAGTTTCTTGCATATCCAAATCGTTCCAGCAGCCCATCAGTGTTATTTCCGAAGTCCCAGTAGTCAGTCATCAATAATAATCCACCACCAGCTGCAACGTATTCATCCAGAAGATCGATTTCATTAGTACTAAAAGGCAAAGGTCCCGTGGATGTGTTTGGAACTACGAAAACTTCACAAGTCTGAATTAAAGTAGCATCCCAAGAATCCATGGTAGCAATCGCAAATCCGTACTGAGTAAGTTCCAGACTAAACGTATCTAGTATACCATAGGGATTGGCCTGTTGATTGTGAGTGTAATCAAAAACTGCAAGTCGTGTAAGACGTACTGCATTCCCTAGGATCGTGACAGGATTTGGATCAATAGCATACAGATCGAATCCAAGCATGACTACATGACCTAATCCTAGGTATCGGTGTGCAACCACTGTCTGGCCGCTTGATGAAAAGACTGGATTCCCATCAGGGGTATCAAAGCTATATGTACCATCGGGCCCTGAATATGCTGAAACACCAAAGGCCAGGGGATCAAATGAGTCAGTGATAGTCACTGAAATACTTGTCCTGCTTGTAGTGTTGTAGGTCCTCATGAGGCTGGAACTGTTGAGGATTCTGGCAGTTTGACCATAACCTGGTACAGTTGGAGTATAGTAATCCATGCAGATCAACACACCTCCTTCATCAACCCAACCCGGTAGGAAGCTACTCCAAGCAGATGCAACAGTATCCATTTCTGCATAGGTTGCAAGTTCTTGTTCAACAATAAGTAGAACATCGTAATCTGCAATCATTCCATCAAGAGATGTGTAATCAGTAAGATTATCAAATTCTAGTCTATAACCATACTCAGCTTGAAGCTCACCCATCGTATGATCATATTCTCCTCCACCCAAATTATCAGAATACTCGTTATATACAAGTATACTGATGGGTTCTCTGCGATTCGTGAAGTCATACTCAGCAGCTGGAATCGCAGCACCTGCTGACGTTGTGGTATTTCCAATTGGGGCATATGCTGCAATCCCCAAAGGTGCTGTCAAGAAAAGAATTGACAGAAGTACACACAACATTCTCTTGTTTCCATTCATGTTGTAAACCTCTAAACCTAACCCACTATGTAGAACTGTGTGGCGTGCCAAAAGCAACCAACATTCTCCCTAGTACGAGTTAGAGAGACGTAAACATGTAATGTTATAAATTTGTCAAGTGAGCAGTTTTACTAGAAAAGGAAAACGAATCATCCCACCAAAGAAAAAATCGATGAGATGACGATTTCTCTATAATATCTATTTTCTGGGGACCACCAAAATTTGACCAAGCAGGTCGTCTTTCATCACAGAAGCCTTGATTCTAGACTGGAACATAGACATATCAGCTGTACGATCTTCAGATGACTTCGTGTATTCTTGGGACCCAATACATGAAAGATGTCCCATTCCATTAGTGCCATAGAAAGACTGAAAGACAACAGAATTTGCAGGAATCGGAATTGGTCGTATGGAAACAATATTTGTTTCTCCCTCCGCAAAAGCTACTTTCTCATTGGCAATTACTGGAACTAGCCTCACATTAGACCAGTCAAGTGCCATAGTTCGTTCCTCCAACCCATAGACAGCTGTTCGCATCCGATCCATTCCCATATTCACTAGGTCTTGATTACAGCTGATAACATAGATCTTATCCTTCATTCGATTCACTCCTTATCAAGTACAGTCTATAACGAGATAATTTTGTCGTATTTCTCCATTAAGAGTTCAACCATCTCGGGGTATTCTACCTGATTTGCATCAACAAGAAGTCGTCCTCCAATTCCACGTTCTTCAACATGATGTTTTAGAGCATGAACTTTAATTGAAAGATCGTTAATTTGACTTGCTTGAGGACAACCTTTGTCAATCATGTATACACCATCTTGAATTAGAAAGAGGTCAGTTTCGATGTCTTGAGATTTCAGTGCTTCAACCACTTCCCTAATGCTAGAGGTTACATTTGAGAGCCAAATTAGATACTTCATTTTTCCTTCCTCCCTAGAATGTTATAATTACCTCATTATCCACGAATGCTTTCGCAACTTCATCTTCACCAAGAAGCTCAACATTATCGAAAATTTCATCATGTGAGATATTCCGCTCATTGAGTGACTTCATGCTTGCACAAATCCGACCATCGAAGCTCTCAAAGGTCGACTTGAACATACGAATGTGCATGATATCTTGGTCTTTCATTAGACTGTAAACTCCATCACCAATGAATAGTAGTTGAGGTTCGTGGTCCATTCCGAACATCCCAACAGCTGCACGCCAACCTTCTGCAGCATGAATCCTTCCGAATGGTTTGCTATGCACAAGAACCAGAACCGGTCTTTCTGTAAAATCCATTTTGAACACTCCTAAACTGAAAGTGTGACCATTCGGTCCACTTCTCCGATTATCTCAGCAAATTCTGTCAATCCAGAAACCTCTACACCCGAAATGAAATCACTTCCAGTTTGGTCAAACCCTCGAGCTGAAGTACAGAGTCCACAAGCCTGGAACTCAACTCCTGCATCAGCTAGCTCCTGAAATTTGTCATTCATGGGTCTGTCAGGATCTGGGTCTTGATTCAATTTCGCATTGTTAACACCATCAACGAAAAGAAACGCTTTGACACCATATCCCTTATCCAGCGCAGCCTTGCACATATCATAGAAAGTGTGACTATTCTGGAAAGTATATGGTGAAGTCATCAACAAGATTCCGAGTGTCTTCTTCTCCATATGTCATCATCTCAAAGATAGGCTATTCGAGCCGAAGAACTCCCATTAAAAAAGCTAACTCAGTGACTATGGATTGAAATGAGTTTCACAAGAGATTTATTGAGGTGTTAAAGATGAACAGTGGGGTGTTCGAGTGGCTCAACGGAAAGCATTACAATTTGTTCTTACTAGTTTAGTTCTCATCCTCTTGTTGAGTCTTCCAATACCTCAAAATCTCGAGACAGAAGCATCCTATACTAAAGTAACGTCAAGACCTGCAAGGTCTGTACCAGTTCTCGCGAACTATACCGAACATGCACCCATCTTAATCGAGAGTAATTCAGACTTTGAAACACAAGGATGGCCAGGAAATGGGACTAGTGTTAATCCCTATGTGATTAAAGGGCTGAACATAACAAGCGATGAGGACTGCATTCAAATTCATTACACTAGCGGATTCTTCGTTATCCAAGATTGTTATCTTGGATCTGATTCTGGTTGGAATGATTGCATAAATCTGAGGTTCTCAGGAAATGCTGTTATCGCGAACTGTGTTCTTGACACTCAATTTAATGGTATATTCCTTTACGAAAGTGATAATGTAGAGATCAAGGACACAATTATAGCCTCTAGCAGAGGACCAGTTAGAGCAGTGGATTCCAGTGGTTTTCGAGTATACAATTGCACCTTTCCAGAGGTTGATTTGCGATCCTTTCCTCTTCGATTCACGTTGGATCACTGCAGCAATGCATTAGTTAACATGTCGGAGTTCAATGATGTCTACATCTCTACATCGGGATCCAGCTTCACAACAATTACGTCATGCAATTTTACGCATGGTGGTTTGCTCCTCTCTTGGGCCGCAACTTCTACCTTCGCGGAGTTTTCAGACAATTTCGTGAATAGAAAACCACTCTTGATGCTTGATGGAAATGATTCACTGGTGATTGAAGCTGACAACTACGGACAAATCATTCTGCTTGATTGTTCAAACATCATAGTACAAAATGGGAATTTCACGGAAACTCGACCAGTGCAGCTAATGAACTGTTTTGGATGCACAATTGACAATATCACTGCGTGGGGTGGCGCTTCAGGCATCTACGACTATGATAGTAACTTCACAACTGTCCGAAATTGCAATTTCATTGGCGTGTTTGGGGGTGGAGTTTTCATGACATATTGTGACTTTCTCCTTGTGGAAAACTGTAACTCTACTCCCACAATCCTGTCTGGAATGCAACAAATGATTGTTCAGGGTTGTGCGAACTCAACAGTGACCCAATGCAGAATACTGACTTCGAGAGCATTAGGTCTCCAGTTAACTGGAGACGACATGAGGCTTTCCAATTGCGAAATTGAAGGCGGTAGATATGGTATTGCCGTCTATGGTACGAACATCACCATCGATAATAACTACATACACAGTATGTCATCTGAAAATGTACATCCATTCTTCTCAACAGCAATTCAAGCAATCATTAGGAATTGCACGATTTCTAACAATCTAATTGAGAATGGCGATGACCGAGGCATATTTGCTATGGCAAATGCCTCCCTTTTTGTGAACAACACAATCAGGAATAACGAGGGCATTGGTCTAGAACTCTCTAACACTAGTAACGGGAATGTTCTATACGATAACATCCTGACGCACAATCTTCTAGGAAATGCATTGGACAATGGGTTTGACAATCAGTGGGATGATGGAATTTCAGTGGGAAACCTATGGAGTGATTTCAATCCAAATATCGAAGGTCAATATCATATTCCTGGAACTGCAGAAAGCATTGATCGTTTTCCACGAACTGACACTGAATATCCTCCAACAGGTTCAAACACATCGACTCCTGAACCAAGTCAATTCCCTGATTTGAGGCGGTGGTTACCAATCATCTTGGTTTCCAGTGGATTGGTTTTAATTGTGATAGTTATTGTTCTTCGAAAACGATTGGTGTCATCATGAATCCTTCCGGTAGCCTTGAATAGGTGAATGTACATGCGGGTCTTTGCTGTCGAAATATGGAGGATAATCAAAGGTGGAAGATCCAATCATAGTCTATGTTGATAAGGAGGGTAAAGAACGCGAGCTTGAGATAGACGAAGAAGAAACGAAATTGGATCTTTCTGGGAAAGGCGTCACATCAATCGACCTTGAAACAGTCATATCAATTCCTGACCTTAGAGAACTTGACCTCGGTAGGAATGCACTTCAGGAGATAGATCTATCACCATTAATCAAGGCAAAAGGACTTCAGAGGTTAAGTCTCTTCAAGAATCAATTCACGTTTCTCAATCTGAAACCCATTGCAAAGTTTGAATCATTGGAAGAACTCAATCTTGGCACCAACCAACTAGGTTCAATTGACTTGAAACCATTCTCTTTTATTCCATCTCTGAAAAGACTCAGACTTTTTAATAATGGTCTGAGCGAGCTTGACCTGAAACCACTTGCTGGATGTGAGAACCTCGAAACACTTGAGGTTGAGAACAATGAACTAAGTGCGATTGACTTAGCACCTCTATCAGGCTGTCATAATCTCTTACAGTTAAACCTGATGTACAACAAACTGACGGAAATCGACCTAACTCCGCTCTCAGATTGTACTAATTTAAAATTCGTATACCTTCACCATAACCAGATTCAGTCAATCGACCTTGCACCTTTCAGCAATTGCACTGATCTCAGAATCCTACGATTGGGAAGCAATCTAATCGAACAAATAGACCTCACTCCTCTGACATCATGCACAGAACTGAGAAGATTGGGACTTGCCATGAATGGTCTCCTTAGTTTAGATATTGATCCGTTGTCTGAGATGGAAAATTTGTCCAGTTTGGATATAGCTGGCAATCATCTGACAAAGCTAGACCTACAGCCGCTTGAGAACTGCGAGGAACTGACAGAGCTCTATTTGTTTAGTGATCATCCTGAAGAGAATGAATTCTCAAAGCTGGACATTTCACCACTATTCAATTGTGTTGAACTCGAAGATTTCGGTGTTAGTCATGATACTATCCTTCAAGCAAGCAAGAAATTACAAGATGAAGAGGACATTCCAATGGCTCTCGAAGAGCTTTTGGAGGATAATCGCATAGAATGGGTGTAAACGACCATTTCGCGCGCATGCATGGTAGATTTAAATGAAGGATTTTCTAAGAAATCATAGCATCGAAACGCAAGAGGCTGAGGACTTCCAATGTCATCGAGGGAGCAAGAGATCGCTAAGATAGCGAAGATGTATACGAGATACCTTAATGGTCCACTCGGGAGAGGTGTCATGGACCATCTTAAGGAAGGGGAGAGTTTTACGATTCGTTCTCAGGAAGAGATGCTTGAGATTTTCAAAGAGAAAGGAAAAGCAGTCGTCAAGATTCTTGATAATCCACAGCCAAATTCGACTAATAGTGCAGATAGCGTTTCACAGCACCACCACGGATAGGACCGCTAAATCAAAGCGAATATAACTGGTTGTTACAGCAACATATTCAGGATGTGTCCTAAATGGTAGTGGAAATGGATGATGCTACTAGAGAACAGGTCAGAGAACTTTTCACAGGCCTAGTAAATGAAGTGAAAATTCATCTCTTCATAGAAGAAAAGGACTGTTTGTATTGTAATGATGTCAAGGACATGGTTGAACAGCTCGCTGACCTGACTGAAAAACTCAAGATTGTTGAGCACAAAGGAGCACTCGATTCGGACCTAGCAAAAGAAATGAATGTCCAATATTACCCGGCAATCGTGCTTCATGGAAAGGAAAAGTACAAAGTGAAGTTCTATGGCATACCAGCGGGACACGAGTTTGGAGCACTAGTGGGTTCTATCATTGATGTTTCAAGTGGCACTTCTCCATTACCTCCAGAAATCATCGAGGACATAGCTTCCATCGACAAACCTGTCGGCATCAAGGTCTTCGTCACACCTCAATGTCCTTACTGTCCTGATATGACTCGACTTGCTCATCAATCTGCAATCATCAACCCACTAATCTCTTCAGAAATGATTGAGTCTCTTGAGTTTCAAGAATTGACTGCACAGTATGGTGTCTTTGGTGTACCCAAGACGATAATTAATGAAACAACCACAATTGACGGGCTTCCACCTGTGGATATGTTTATCGAGAAATTGTTCGAAGCAATTGACAATTGACACATCCAAAACTCATTATAGAGTGAGTGCATTCATTGGATTATGGAAACCCATTCTTTTGTCATAATGCTACGACCAGCAAATGACTATGGTATTGAGGGCACTACAGAAATAGTGTCTGAGCACTTCGAGCATCTCCAGGATTTATTGAAAGATGGCATTCTTACTATGGCAGGTAGGTTCAGTGAGGTTCTCATAGGCTTGGTAATGATTGAGGCAAAATCAAGAGAACATGCTCTAGAGATTATGAAGAGTGATCCTGCTGTCAAGAAAGGAATATTCCATGCTGAACTCTATCCATGGCGTATTGCGCTGAAAGCTGAGTAGAGTGATTATTTGGGACATGAGAATTGCCATTCATTCTCATTAACATACTTGTATGCTTGATAGGCAGCATGAACACCCTCTGCGACACCTGTGATAGCCTGCTTGAACTCGGTATCAACAACATCGCCTGCCGCATATACCCCTTCTATGTTCGTTCGAGATGAACGGTCTATCTTGATCTCTCCTTTCTCATTGAGTTCAACACCCAACTTCTTTGCTATATCGGAGTAGGGAATACCTCCAATGGCTATGAAGATTCCATCTAATGGGAGTGTGTCAGAAGTATTGTATGGACTGTCCAGCTTGACACCCATGACTTTCTCAGTACCAAGTATCTCAGTCACGTTAGTTTCTGTAATGACTTCAATCTTCGAATCTCGCTCTACACGTCTTGCATTCACAGGTTCGGGGCGAATCTTTTTTCGTCTGTAAATAATGTAGACTTTAGGACAATATTTTGCCAGGAGAAGTGCTTCTTTGACTGCACTGTCGCTTCCGCCTACGACTCCAACCACTTTGTCTTTGTAAAGTGGTGCATCACAAAGTGCGCAGTAACTTACTCCCTTGTTTTTTAGCTCGTCATGACCAGGAACCTCTAGTTCGCGTTCTTTCATTCCTGTAGCAAAGAGAATCGATTTCGCAAGAAAGGTCTTGTTCTCAGTTATGACATTGAAGTAGTTCTGATCCAACTTGATGATATCAGTCACAGTACCTGTCTCGATATGAACAGGATAGTCCATCGCGTGTTCCTTAATCTTGTCAGCGAGCTCTTGACCGGTGAGTTGAACAAAACCAGGATAATTAGCTACATCATCAGTGAGTGTGATAGTTCCTCCGTCTACATCTCCAATCACAGCAACGCTAAGGTCTAACCTTGCTGCATACATCGCAGCACCATAACCAGTTACGCCGGATCCAATTATCACTAGATCATACATCTTTTCACACTCCCAGTTTTCGTTTCAGTCTTCTCTCAGTTCTTCTGTCAAAACCAATGAAGAAATCTCCATCAAGCTTTGTCACAGGGACTGCCATCTGACCAGTCAGCTCTCGAATTTCCTCAATGATGTTTGGAGTGTCAAAGATGCACCTCTCCTCGACAGCAACATTGATGCTTGCTAAAAACTCTTTCAAATTCTCTGAGTGTGGACATTTCGGCGCTGTGTAAACTATTGCTTTTGCCATGCTTGGGATACTTCCTGAATTCAGATTAGACGCTGAACTGCTTGGTCATTTTACAGATATAAGTTATGAAGTGGTATATGCAAACAGCTGCCCTTTGAGAACACCCTTAAGTAGACATCAGTCATTTTGCTCCTAGGAATTCTGGAGTGTACCAGATATGGATAAGGAAGAAACTCTTGCATTCATCAATAATCAGATTGAGATGGAATTAAAAATCATTGAAATTGTAGAGGAGAATGTTGCAAAGCTAGGCAACGCCTTTGTCAAAGACCTCCTATTAGCAGTTTCCTCAGACTCGAAAAAGCATGCTGAGCTACTCAAGTCGCTTCGGAGAGCCGTTGAAGGTCCGACTCCATTCATTAGTGAGAAGGAACGTGACAAGATTGCCAATGGGATTGAAGCGCATATCAAGATGGAAGAGCAAGCGGTCAAAACTTATGGCGAACTAGCTGAGAAGAGTGATAATGATCAGGTCAAAACTATCGCTCTGATGATCCGTGAGGATGAGTTCCGTCATCATGCCCTCCTGAAGGAACTTCACCAGGCAGTGATTGAACCTGAAACACTTACCGAGGATGACATCTGGGACGTTATGTGGAAGGATACACCTTGGAAAGGAAGTCCGGGTGGATAGGTTTCCAGACACTTTCTGGATTTTTTTTTGGAACTTGCAGTCAGGCATCTTAATCCCATGCGGGAAATGAGCAAGCAGATCCTTATCTGCAGCCTCTTCTAGCTGTAACTTTAGAAGAAACACTGTTTATTCAGAGGTGAAGTGGTCAACTACTGCCATGAATCCTTCATCTAGACGGTCTATTCCAATACCAGTTCGTGCAGAGATCATTTGACCACCCATATCGTACTTCTGCATGACATAGCGCATCTCATCTTGGATGAAGTCATAACGGTTCTCCTCAAGCAAGTCAACCTTGTTGGCCACAATCATAAAGCGTGGACCATCCCCCTCCAGCAGTTTGAGTTTACTGTTATCTTCGATTGCAGGAATCCAGTATCCCTCAAGGCTGTCCAATGTCTGAAGCCTAGTGACATCAAAGAAGAGGAGACCGACTGTTGCTCCTCGAATCATTGACTTCATTTGATCAATGAAACGTAACTGACCCCCAAAGTCCCAGATCGAAAGGGTCACATCCAATCCACTAGGAGTCACTATTTTCTTTGTATCAAAGCTAGCACCGATAGTAGTTCTAAGAAAATTAGGGTCCGGAAAGTTGCCTGTGGTATACCTCTGAGTGAAAGAGGTTTTTCCACACTCGGTATCCCCGAGAACTACAGCTTTCAGGATTTTCATGAACACACCCTAATATTCGATTTTTATCGACCCGTCTTCTTCCACACCTTGGTTGGTGAGTTCGTCGAGTCGTTCAACAGTACGTGATAAACGTGCCGTTACTGGTGGACTACTCAGAACAGCAACTACGCCTGCTACAAATAGCAAGAATATAACCACTACGGGAACATCTGGTGGTACAGGAGGGATGTTGTCTGAATACATCGATACAATTGCGATCATCAGTGCTGCCACAATGAATGACATCAATCTACCAGCTGCAGAACCGCCACCAACTCTTATCATACGAACTGCGAGACGGATGAACATTAACGCACCAATAGTGATAATTACACCAAAAGCCAACCAAACATTAGTGTTTGTCATGCCTATCTCCTGACCCAATGCATGGTCAGTTGCGAGAGGAAATGTAAGGAAAACTGCAGCAGTTCCAAAGACGACCATTGCCTCTCTAGTGAAAGTCTGAACCCAGTCGCCATATAGTGATGATACCGCAGCAAGCATGAAAGCAATGATTGCTAAAGAACCGATAATGACATCAACCCAGACAAGGTACTGATTCCATATAAGTCCGTTAGAGATAAAGACAGCCCATGAAAGTGAATGTGTCGCTACCAATAATGCTACGAAGGTTACAACAGCACCAAGATACAACGGTGTCTTTGCTCCGGTTTCAAAGGCTTGATCAAGGAAGTAGTTGAGTGGCGCCATGAGACAGAATGCAGTGAACATTTCAGCTCCAACGAAAAAGAAAATCGTCCAACTACCAGCATCAGCGGCTGATGCAAGTATAGGCGTGCCAAGAGTGAAGGTGAAAAGCATAAGGAACACAGCAATAGTTGTTCTCCA
Source organism: Candidatus Thorarchaeota archaeon (assembly GCA_048882325.1). Classification (GTDB taxonomy): domain Archaea; phylum Asgardarchaeota; class Thorarchaeia; order Thorarchaeales; family Thorarchaeaceae; genus SMTZ1-45. Next base: position 20,340 of record JBHLRS010000016.1, read on the forward strand.
TGGTTTCCTGATAGAGCTGAAGACCGTTGCAGCGACAATGATTGGAATAACCTGCAATATATAATACTCAGGATTGTTGAATATCCAGCCTGAGGCTGCAATTATCCATGTTGACATGTATAGCAACAGAACAATGAGCAAAGATGCTGAGAAAGTCGAAGGATTTTCTCGGAGAAGGACTAGTGCAAAATACACAGCACCCAGCAAAAGCACTGTCAAACCAATCATCATGAAATAGAGGGGAAAATTGTAAATTTCCTCAAGGAAGTTGTTGACATAAACTCCAATTATAATGAGGACTATAACGACCATTCCCTGATTGGCTCTTTTCTCTGGTTGAAGAATGTATAACTCCGCAATCAAAATGGCTCCGAGGAAAAATGCGCCTGTTCCAGTCACCATAAAACGCATGACCTCTGAAACTGCAGTAAACGTCGCCAAGGCCATTGCGATGCCCGACATTGCATATGCAATTAAAGCACGTCGAGTACCAACTCCGATGTCAGGATAGATCTCTCTAACACGACTTGCAAATAGTATAAGTGAAAGAGCAAGAACTACGACTATTACATTACCAGAGTCTAGAAGTGTTGAATAGAAATCGATAGGTATTTGCATTATATCATCCCCAAAGGCTACTAATTTCACGTCCTCTCTTTCTCAGAGCTTTCGCAATTATCTTTGATAACCACTCTTCCGACGCATTGGCATTCTCCATGATAAGTGAAAGAACTGCACCAGATTCTTTCTCATTGTCAGCTTCACAAATATACAGAAATTCAGTTTGTTGGATGTAACCAACGACTCCCTTGTCTGACTTCATGTAATTCGGAGTTGTTGAGTCAGATATTGAATCAGTTCGTTGAAGAGCTGTTGATACCAGTTGGACAATACCTGTAAGGAGGGCAACTCTCTCGGCACTCTGTTCTTCTGGTGGATATAGCACCATTGATTTCATATTGTCCAATATAACACGTACTACCATTCGTACAACCATCAGGATTTACCTCCAAAGGCTTTTGTAAGCCAATCAATTTCCTTCGAATCATCTCCCTTTGACTCAGAGGAATCCTTGCTAGATCGATGCGGCACAACAATGTCGCGTACTCCTAATCCATCACCACTTCGAAGGTTGTAGAGAGTCACTAATAGCTCATGGTTGTTATCACATCTGACAATTAATGTGGGCGAGCGCCCCTCATTTTGAATCCGTTTTTTTACAGACTCAGCCTCAGCATCGCTCATCTGGACTATGGCGTTGCCTTTGCATTCTGGGCATTTAAAACGAATTTCCATTGTAGCGCGTTTCCTGTCGTCTGGTCCCGGCCATTTTGATAATTCTCATTACTTAAGGTTAGCTTGTAGAGAACCTCCTGAAAACGCATTGCGAACATCGCAAATGATGGGGTCGTGAGAGAAATCGAAAGAACTGCCCTAAGCCAATCCTTATGTTGGAATAAACGAGCTGCTTGAAACATTGCTGCAAGTCGGAGAGAGAATGTGAATATGACAGTTGAAGACGTCAAAAGAACTGATAGTGGACCTGCTCTAATGCTTGCTAATGAAGCTGTTGTGAGAGGTGCACTGGAATCAGATGTAAAGATAGTCGCGTTCTATCCTGGATCTCCAGTATCTGAAATCTTAGACACCTTTGGAGAGGTCATGGACCACTTTGGCGATTACAAGATGCATATATCAGTCAATGAGAAAGTTGCTCTGGAAACCGTTGCTGGAGCTTCAATGGCAGGGATGCGGTCATTTACCTCTATGAAGAGTGTTGGAATGAATGTCGCCAGTGATTCGATGTTCTCTATCGGGTATACCGGTCTCAATGCAGGGTGTGTATGTCTTATTGCGGATGATCCCTATGCACATTCATCCCAATCTGAAGAGGACGGACGGTACTATGGAGAAGCTGCTTACGTTCCCATGTTGGAACCTTCTACAGCTCAAGAAGCGCTTGACATGACAAAGTGGGCATTCGAACTTTCTGAAAAGCACAAGACATTGGTTATCTTGCGGACAACGACCAGAGTAAATCATCAAAGAGGAATGGTGGACCTAGGTAAACTAGACAGAAAACCATTCAAAAAAAACAAGTGGCAGGACGTTAAAGGACAGTATTTCACAGTAGGTTCCGTGGCTCGAGCTCTGAAAGCGAAACTACTCGAAAAGACTGCAGCAATAAGGACAGATTTCGAAGCGTCCGATTTTAATAAGGTTGTACCAGGTAGCGGTAAAGTGGGAATACTTACCGCTGGAGTATGCTTCCTGCATGTCAAGGAAGCAATGCAAAATCTGGGCATTGATTTACCAGTATTCAAGCTCGGCACTCTTTTCCCATTGCCGGAAAAGAAACTCTCCAATTTCATCAAGTCCCTTTCTACTCTGATAGTTGTGGAGGAATTGACACCCTACTTGGAAACGCGGATAGCAGCAATTGCACACACTGCGAATCCGGAACTCAACATCATTGGGAAGAGAAGCGGTCACTTCTCAGAGATGCTTGAATATAACGTACCCATAGTTGAGAAGGTTCTTGCTGAGGTAACTGACAAGAAGATCAGTATGGACTATGACGCTGTTTTGAAACGAGCTGAGAAACTCAAAGCTGTACTTCCTGCCAGACCCCCTATATTCTGTCCAGGATGTCCACACAGAGGAACTCTCTGGGCTTTTAGACAGGCTCTGCAGCAGTTAAGAATTAGGGACAATATTGTGTTCAACAACGACATTGGATGCTACTCAATGGCTTTCCTTCCTCCAAACGAATTTTCTGATTCAATGCTGGCTATGGGCGCATCTCTTGGTCTGTCTGCAGGTATGGAGATGGCTCTAGAGGACAAGGTGATCGCTATGGTTGGCGACAGTACCCTCTACCACGCAGCCCTTCCAGGAATTGTCAATCTCATTCATCACAATCAAAATGTCACTCTATTTGTCTTGGACAACTCGGTCACGGCAATGACAGGACAACAGTTCAATCCAAACTCTCCATTTGATGCAGGCGGAACTCCTGCTAGAAAGATCAACATGGAGAAACTGTTCGAAGCATTAGGTGCTGACAAGATTGTGATTATGGATCCATATGAAACTCGTGATTGTATTGGAACTATCAAAGACGCGATTGAGTCTGATGGATTCTCTGTGATTATCTCAAGACGCGAGTGTGCCCTTTATGGAGACCGCGAGAAAAAGAAACGCGGTGAGAAGATAGTACCAAGTGAAAATGTGAAGGATACTTGTAGAGGTGTCTATTCCTGTGTGAGAGAGTTCTACTGTCCAGCTATCACAGTGGATGAGGCTGACGCAAAAATGGTCATTCAGACAGACCTATGCGATGGATGTCTTGAGTGTAGAGAGGTGTGCCCTGTGGATGCTCCTCGTCAAATGGAGGTGAACCAATGAGTAAGGCAAATGGAACATTCAATATCATGTTTGCAGGTGTGGGTGGACAAGGCCTTATGCTCCTCTCTGCAATCTTAGGTAAAGCAGCTGTTGATGCTGGACTTAAGGTTATGACTGGAGAACAGCACGGACTCTCTCAGCGACAAGGTTCAATTTATGTCCATTTCAGGATTGGGGATCCAATCTCTCCTCTTATTCCCTACGGGAAGGCAGATATTCTGATTGCTATGGAAGCTACTGAAGCACTCAGATATGTTGAGTATCTCAAGGAGGGTGGAGTGGTCATCATGAGTAATAGAATAATGCCCTCAGTCACTGAAACTGAACGTGTGGCCTTGGACAAAGAGAAAAAGACAAAGTATCTCACCGTTGAAAAGATTGTCAAGCAATTGGAACAAGTCACCTCGAGAGTCGTACTATTAGACTCACTAGAATTAGCGATTCAAGCAGGAAATGCTCGGACTGAAAACTCTGTACTCATTGGAGCAACAGTAGCCTGTGAGGACTTTCCTATACCTGCTGAAGAAGTCAGGAAAGCGGTCCTTGCGCTGGTTCCACCCAAGACAATCGAGGCAAACTCCAAAGCTTTTGATCTCGGGCGAGATGCAGGCAGTGCTTGTCTCGAGTAATGAATAGTCGTCTAACATTCATACTTTCCAAACTATGCCTCACTCCATAGAGTTATTAACGGTCTTAACTTCCGCATCATCGGAGGCATCTTTACTATGGTTAAGACTTATGATGCCATAATTATTGGTGGAGGACCAGCGGGCTCATCTGCTGCGCTTCACTTGGCATATCATGAGAGAAAGGTGGTGGTGCTAGATAGGGGTACCAGTCCGATGCACTTTCACACCAATTCGATACTCAACTTCTCTGGTTCCGTGTATCATGAGGGGAGAAGTCTCCTGAGGAATATCCAAGGTGAAGCTAGGGCAGCTGGAGCTGAATACATCGCTGCGGATGTTGTTGAAATAGGTGGGAGATATCCAAAATTCACAATAAAGACCAAGCCGAGTTATCGTACTGAGGACGAAAGTGTATACCATGCAAAGACACTCTTGATTGCAACAGGCACCGCTCGGAAACATCCGAAAGTGGATGGAATGTGGCGGTCCTGGTTACCAGTAGCCAATGTGGGTAATGGAGCATTCTATTGTCCTGATTGTGAAGCGCCACTCTGTAAGGACAAGAAGGTGTTGGTAGTGAATGTCGGAACAGTTGGAAGCGCTCTTCATGTTGCGCATGCCCTCTCACGTTTTACCAACCCGGACAACATACAAATTCTCATGACAGAAGATGCGTATGTTCCATTTGAGCATCAAGAGATCCTGAAACTGGAGCAGGCGGAATTCACATGGACATCGGGAAAGATCAAGTCAATTGATTTCCCACGACCAGGAGTGGTTCAGTCAGTTACACTTACTGATGGTCGAAAGCTGAAGGCTAATGTGTTCTTCGTTTCTTTTGTGGACCTTGCAAGGTCAGAGATTGCTCAACAGATCGGTGTTGAGGTTGATGGTAAAGGAAACATTGTCACAGACCATCGCGGAAAGACCAACATAGAGGGAGTCTGGGCAGCTGGTGATGTAAGAGCAATAACTCAACAAGTCGCAATGGCAGTTGGAACAGGAAACTATGCTGCACTAATGATGAATCAATTCTTAGGGAATGATTACGAACAAGATGCTGAATTCGATCATCCTGATTATAGAAGAGCGCTCCATATAGACTAAGAGTTGAACTCACCTTCTAGTAAACATCTTTGAAAGATATTCTTATAAGAGCAGAACTAACAATTGTTAATTGACTTACAGTCGAAAGGAGATGCTAGCGTGAGTGGACCTGAAGCAGCCATTATAGAAGTGATGAAAGACCAAATTGATGTAGAGCAAGCGACGCTAAATAGATTGGTTAAACTGGAGGAGGATGCAAAGGAACCAGCAGTTCGACTTGCTTTCATGGAGCTTCGTTTGGACACATGGAAGCACATCAAGTTTCTTGAGGGGATGATTGAGCATTTGACAAATACTCCATGTGATGAGTGGTCAGCTAAGGTTGCACGATATGCTGGGAGAATCAAGCTCGAACGAGAGATTGATGGCTTGATAGAAGACGAGAGTGAAATGACGAGTCTATTAGACAAAGCTCTTGAGAAAATTAAAGATCCTGTTGCTCAGTTACTGATCGAACACCTAAGAGAGGAAGAAGACAGCCATCTAGACTATCTAGCAAAATGGGTGAAAGTACTTCAACAAACACCGCTCCAATCAAAAAAGGGAGAGAAGGGAACAGATATAGTGTGTGATACTGACTAGAAAAGACAGATTTGACCTAACGAGGAGATGAAACTGCAATGCCCAGTTTAGACGACATTCGGAAAGACGCACTATCGGCTGATGAAGCAATAGAATCAATGTCACCCATGTACAAGGGAGGCTTTACACGTCAACGAGACGATTACAAACTCAACAAGGAAGCAGCTGAAAAAATCAAGAAATTCTTCGAGGAAGGTTATTCTATTGTCGCGCTTTTTGCGGATTGGTGTGGTGACTCTCGACGAGCCATCCCCGTACTTGCCTTGCTAGAGAAGGAGATTGGGAAGCATATACCTTGTCTGGGAGGAATGAAGAAACCTCCATATGGTTCAGACAAACTTTGGGAGATACCGCCTTCTCCCGAGGAAGTAGATACATTCGACGTCAAAAGTAGTCCAACTATTTTAATATTCGATAAGAGTGGAAAAGAAATCGGAAGAATAAAGACTCGTGCTAAAATGACTCCATCTATCGAAGAAGAAATCGTCAAGATAATCGAGGATTCTCGTTCCTAGCAGTTTTCACTTAAACTGTGACATCACGTTCTCCGTAAACAATCGTAACCCACGCTTGCTGGGTAGATCTTCAAACCGTAGTGTGAAGTATGTAATTCCTAGATCAATAAGCGATTCAAACTTCTCAGCAATTTCTTCAGGTGTCCCCATGATGATAATGGCTGAAAACTTGTTATCTGGATAATCAGCAAGACGCTTTATCTCTGAGGAGTATTGGTCTCTTTCTTTCTCGTCTTCATAAATCCAGAACCAGCAACCCCAGGAAAAGGTAATCTCTTTGAAATCCCGTCCAATCTCAGCACAGGTTTCTTCAATGTAGCTAAGCCGCTCATGAAGCAGGTCTAAGTCCATCCCACCGTAGATATCGATATGATTGGCATACTTAGCGGCAACACCTAATGTTCGATTCCCCCTACCGCCTATGACAATTGGAAATGGCTTCTGAACAGGTTTTGGCTCACAGATCACATCCTTGATTTTGAAATGCTTCCCCTCGAAAGAAATGAGATGTTCATCACTAAACATTAGATTCATCATTTCTATTGTTTCAATGAGTTGAGCAAGTCGGATACTGTGTTTTGGAAAGGGAAAACCAAATGCTTTGTATTCGTGAGGAGTCCAACCGAGTCCTAGACCTAGAGGATACAAACGACCATTCGAGATGTCATCAAGTGTAGCAATTTCTTTGATGAAGAGTGAGGGATTCGGGAGATACCTCATCGTGTTTGTTGTGAGGGTGCCTACTGTCACCTTCTCGGTTACTGCAGCAAGAGCAGCCAGCATAGACATACATGCATACCGGGACACGTCATCCATCGGGTGATCTGGGACAATTACAGAATCAAATCCTAGACGCTCACATTCTTGAGCTATATCTTTGATCACCGGCCACTGTATCTTCTCATATGGTGTGATGTTGATGTTTTCACTATCAGGCGCTACTGTTGAGATAACACGACTCAATCTAGCTCCAAACTTGATTTTAGACGCCATGATGGTATCTCCTAACTAAGTCGGAGAAATTGTCTCGGTGTCTAATATCTCATCTTGTTAATGCCTGCAATCTCGGCAATTTTCAAAACCTTTGTGTGAACACTCCGCGACTACTCTTCCTCCATGTTTCCGACCCCAATCCTGCATTGCTTCTAATGAAGGACTGAGATCACGACCTTTATCGGTCAAAGTGTACCAAACCTTTGGAGGAATTGTCGACACATCCACATCACGTGAGATAATCCCAGCCTCTTGTAGTTCTCTAAGTCTTTGTGTTAGAACTTTTGGACTAATCCAACTCAATTCTTTCTGCAACTCATTGAATCTCATCCCTATAACAGCCTCTGGTCTCAATAGGACCTGAATAATAAGAATTGACCAACGCTTGCCAAGAATCTTGGAAGCTGCAAAGACAGGGCACATCTCCACACTTTCTTTCGTCCGCACTGTCATGAGAGTAACTTCCCATTCGGTAACTGCTAACTTTATAATAGTTATAACTATTAGCTGAACCAATAAAAAATTAACTATTGCAAAGACAGAGGGACTTCTGATGACAATGGTAAAGCGACTTATGATACACATTGACGAGGACCTGTGCACGGGCTGTGGAAATTGCGTTCCAGGGTGTGCAGAAGGAGCACTTCAGATTGTGGATGGCAAGGCGAAAGTTATTTCCGAATCTTTCTGTGATGGTCTAGGCGCATGTCTGGGTGAATGCCCGGAGGGGGCTCTTACTCTAAGAGAGGTTGAAACAGTACCTTTCGATGAAGAAGGAGCTCAAGAGAACATCAAGAGGACACTATTAGCCACTCAAGAAGTGGGATGCGCCGGGAGTGAGAGTTACTCGTACGCTGAATTAGATGCAAGTGAGCACGATAGTCCAGATCATTTGTTACCAGAATCTGTCCTGAAACCGAAACAATCCAAGTTGACACATTGGCCAATAAAACTCAAGCTTCTTAGTCCTCAACATCCAGCCATGAAGGAGGCAAGTGTCCTAATCGTAGCAGATTGTGCAGCCCTAGCCTATACATCGATGCATGAAGATTTCTTGGAGGGTAAGGCGGCTATCATTGCGTGTCCAAAATTTGAAGACTATCAACAGAATGTGATGAAACTCACGCAAATGTTCCAAGTCAACAAAGTCAAGGATGTGTCAGTTGTGCATATGGAAGTTCCATGTTGTCACGGACTTGTTCGAGCTGTGGCTCAATCAATCATGAACACAGGTCTCAATATTCCACTAAGAGTATTCGAGGTCGGAGTCAAAGGAAATATCAAGAGTGTTACTTAACCAAGACCCGGCGATTCTATGGCAAGTGAACGAAAGCCAGTCCTGAAAGAACTCGTTGAGAGAATCGGTTCTGGAGAATCAAGAACAGAACTGAAGAAGTATTTCGCTGACAAGTTGGGAGCTGTAAATCCTGTAGAGATAGAATACTATCGAAATGAATGGACAGCTGAGGGAATATCTGATGAGGATGTTCAAGTGCTATTGGATATGAGCCTCGAAGTCTTCAGAGAATCAATCCAAAACCAGAAGCCATTGACCAAAAAAGGCCATCCATTATTCACGCTTATGACGGAACACTCGATGATGATGGAGTTTACTAATGAGCTGCATGATCTAGTAAGTGGATTAGTAGCAGGTGAGAGAGAAGCTGGGTCAGGTTATATGGTTCGTGTCAGACAGCTGATTGGCTTTCTTGTTGAATCGGAATCCCATTATCTTCGAGAAGAGAACGCTTTGTTTCCAGGTATTGAAAAGCATGGTCTAACTGGACCTCCTGCGGCAATGTGGAGTGAGCATCAGGACATTCATGCGAAAGAGAAGAAGATTTTCGATCTTAACTCCGATGATGACAAGAAATTAGAATCGAATCTGAAGGATATCAGTCTCCACACATTGGAACTCGCCAATTTGCTCGCAACCCATTTCAACAAGGAGAATAATATCCTGTTTCCAGCCGCTCTGAGACTGTTCAGCGATGCTGAATGGAACACTGTCGTTGATGACTTTGATGACATTGGGTATTGCAGCTACTCAGTACGGCCAGAGGGAAGTAGCAGGACCACTGAAGTAGAGGCCGAGGAAGGAGAAATTGTTCTTGGGAGTGGAAAGCTGAAGATTCCTCTGTTGGAAGCAATCCTCAGTCGTCTCCCAATCGATATTACTTTTGTTGATGCACAAGACCGTGTCCAGTTCTTCAGTGAAGCACCCGAACGAATCTTCGTACGGTCTCGAGCAATTATCGGAAGAAGTGTTCAGTTGTGCCATCCAAAGGACAGTGTCTATGCAGTAGAAGAGATACTTAACGATTTTAGGGATGGAAAACGAGACTCTGCGGAGTTTTGGATAAACCTCAGAAACAAGACAATTCACATTCGATACTTTGCTGTCCGAGATGGCGCGGGCGAGTATCTTGGGTGTCTTGAGGTAAGCCAAGACATCACAGAGATTAAGAAGATAACTGGTGAAAAGAGGCTCTTAGATTAAGTAGGCCATTTCGGTGTCATTGAGAAATATACATTATCCATATCACTAGAGAGTACTGCTACTGGCAGATGCGGAGTGTCGTATTGCAACGCTACATTGCCAAGTTTATCGGCGATAATGAGACCAGCCTCTCCACTCGTTTTCTGACGAAGTTCACTCATCATTGCTTCTGCGGCTTGTTGAACAGTACGGCCCTGCTCAACATGGAACACTGCCATTCTTCCCATCGTGATTCTGAGGATTTGTTCACCTTTCCCGGTACAACTTACGCCAGCTATATCGTTAGCATAAACGCCAGCTCCAATGATAGGACTGTCTCCTACTCTTCCAGGTAGTTTCCCTGGCCAACCACTTGTTGACGCCCCCGAAGCGATTCGACCAGTTTCATCAACCGCTATCGCGCCCACTGTGTCACACTCTTGCGCAATAAGTGGACGTTCTGTTCTCTGAGTCGAGCTTTCTTCACGATACCCTTCCTTTAGCATCTGTTTGTATAGCTTGTTTGCTCCGGACCCAACTATCTGAAAGTTCGGTGTTCGTTCAAGAACATAGCGCGCGAGTGAGATTGGATGAGCAACATCCTGTACAGCCATAACAGCTCCACTCTCGAGTCTTTTGCCATCCATAATTATTGCATCTAGTTCAATCTCACCATCACGATTCTTACTTGCTCCAAGACCTGCAGTGAAGAGGTTAGTTTCCTCAAGAACCCAGATCGCAGTCTCAACAGCATCAAGAGATGATCCGCCCTTTTCAAGAGTACACATTCCTTGTTCTGCAGCTTTGCTTACTGCCTTCAGAATAGCATCATGATGTTTCTCTTCGAAGACAGTTGCACCTCCATGCACAATGACAATAGGGAGCTTCAGTAGGAACACCGAGTGTAGTGCATATTAGAGTAGGACAAAAATATATCGAGAGGTCATTCACATACCCAATCGATGGAGCTCTTCTTCAAACATCTTCTGTCTGTCTGCCAACGCTACTCTTCTACCAGCAAATGTTCCTAGATCAAGTGTGCCTGCTTTTGCTTGCTCATCCAGTCGTGCAATCTCAGCTTTGATCTCAGCTATTCGCTCCCGGATAACATCTACTCGAGACGCAGCACCCATCTGATCATCTTGAGTCGGTGACTGAACAGATATAATCTGCCCATCTCGAATCCGGTAAATTCGATCGCATTGCCTAGCAATCGAGGGATCATGGGTCACCATCAGGACTGTCTTTCCAAACTCCTTGTTCACCTTGTGTAGATATTCGACGATGATGGCTCCAGTTTCTGTGTCCAAGTCCCCGGTTGGTTCATCACATAACAAAACTTTCGGATCATTCGCAATAGCAGCAGCAATTGCAACCCGCTGTCGTTCGCCTCCGGATAGCTCATCAGGTTTGTGCTTCATCCGGTCAGCAAGGCCCACAATATTGAGCAATTCTTCCACTCGTGCCTTTCTGGTACTTCCATCAGCTTTGGCGGCAAGCATAGGCAGTTCAACATTTTCGTAGGCGGTAAGGGTCGGTATGAGATTTAGTTCTTGGAAGATATGTCCAACAATCTCTCGTCGCAAGGCAACAAGCTGTGTGGGATTTGCATTCGTCACGTCATATCCTGCAACGACAGTGGTACCAGCTGTAGCTTTTGTAATTCCACCGAGAATATTGAGTAGAGTTGTCTTTCCAGATCCACTCGCTCCGACAATAGCGACCATCTCACCCTTGTCAACTTGAATTGACAGACCTCGAAGGGCCTGGACCTCAACACTTCCCAGTCGAAAGACCTTCACGAGGTCATCCGCTTGAATATACGCTTTATTACTCATCATTATCACCTATGCTCTTAACACGTCAACTTTCGTTTCGGGTCGTCTGGAAGCCCACCAGACAGGAATAATTGCTGCAAGTAGAATCACTACTATGAGAATCAGATTCGTGGTGAACGCTGGTCCTCCTAAAGTCACTCTGTATCGTATCAATCCAGTTGCATTCGTATTTTGTTGTGAGGCTTGCCCTAGGTTTTGAGCAAAGCCAACCAATCCTCCGAGGAGGAGTGCAAACACAACTGTGACCATAACTTCTGCTAGTAAGGTCTTGAATAGCTGCCACTTGCTGAACCCCCGAACAGAGAGCAAGGCAATCTCAGCATCTTTCTCTCTGAGTGTAAGGATTACCACAAGTGCGACACCAGCTAATGCGAGGATAATTGCGAAACTTATTGCTAGATACTGTATCTTAGTGGTTCCACTTCGAAGAGGACTCGATTGATAATCAGCAATCTCTGAAGTGACCGAATACGTAGAGTATACCTCGTCGAAATCAAGAATGAATTGTTGTTGAAGAATAGTCCCATTCACACCCGGTGCAGTATCAACTAAGATGTTCGCAGTTGATGTGTGGATGAGCATGCTCTCGTTCAAGAAAGACTCAGATACAATGGATACATAGTCTCCACCTGTTGTGAAAGTGAATCCCACAATGGCTATTTCAATTATTGACTGATACCCAATTAGGCCGACAATGGTTAGGGCAAAGGTTCCTGAACCAAAAGGACCATCAACATAGATTTGGTCGCCTACCTCCAAGTCCAGAGTCTTTGCAACATCTCGTGAGATGATGATACCATCGTCACCGAGGTTGTTCAACATTTCCTCGAAATTACTTGTAAACCAAGCTGATTCCCAATACCCAACTTCCATCCATTCATCAGGTCGTATGCCCTTGGTATCTATCGTGTTAGTCCCTGCTCTGAGATCAAGATGATACTCTGGAGTGACAGCATCCACCTCCTCATATGCTGAGACCTGATCAAGCATCTCGGTCATGTTTGCTCCTGCTTCTAGTTGGATGCGGACATCAGCTCCCACATCATAACGAGCAGTCCTCTCTGTGTAATCATATTGTGAATATAGGCTTCCAGTAGCAAAGATTCCATACGAAACTATGAGTGAAATAATGAAGACAAGAGACGCTGTTCGAGCTGGATTGCGTTTCACATTTCTTGTAGCCAGATTCCCAAAGGCACCGAAAAACCTTCGACCTGCATTTACTACGGCCTCTTGGAATCTCAATGATCCTTTCATGAAGACCCTAGTTGCACCATAGAGAAACAGGAGTGGTCCAATGAAGTTGAGGACACTATCAATTGCCAACCAGACAGCAATCAGTAGCGTAATCACAAAATTCCCGATTGTGATTGCGTTGAAGAGACTGCTGACATCTATTCCGAGTAGCCATACTATAAGTTTGTAGGATCCAAGGACCAGAGAAACTGTAGGTAAGAGCTTCTTATATTCAGACACGTCTTCGACAAAGATGTACTGCTTCAACGCATCTAGAATCTCAAGTTTGGAGGCTCGGCCTGCAGGTCTCCAGACAGAGAACAAGCCCAAAAACATTCCAACGATGATAGATAGAATCACTGAGACGATGTTGGTAAGGACTGCAGAAAAGATATTGACACCAGTGATTCCCAGAACGAAGTATGCTGAGCCAGTCCCGAGGAAGATAGCAAGGCCACCAGCAATACCACCTACCAACGCTCCTTCCACAAGGAACATGCGTTTGATTGTGTGTCGCTGATACCCCTTTGTCAGAAGCAGTCCGATTTCTCGTCTTCTGAAGTTATATCCAACATCACTCACCATTGTCCCAGTGAAATATGCAAGTAAGAAGACAGGGAGTGACAATGAGATAAATGCGAGATTCATGAAGATTGAAGTAAATGAATAAATTGTTAGTGGGAATTGGAGATTAGATATGATATCCCCTTCGTAAGGACTAGCTGGAACACTGATTTGATTCTCAATGGTTGACAGTCTAGAAAGTGATGCATCTATATCATACGGATCAAGGAATCTTGGACGGTCTATCTGCAAATGTATGAGATTTCGTACTCCTACTGATCTATGGTCTGCTATCCCAGATGCTTCTTGAAGAATTGAGTCTACTGAGAGGTCCCAGTCAGTAATCATCAGGTTATATGTGGACACACCAAAAAAAGCTGCCGCACCAGGATCTCCACCAGCTATCAGCTGAAAGAAACTTAAGGCTGGAGCTTGGTAGATTGCATCTCGAGTGTAATGTGGGATACTGACTAATCCTGCAACAGTGAAATTCCGCTGGATGACCACAGGGAGAAGTGGGAATCTGTTTACAACAATCTCAATCTCTATTACTTGATCCAGCTCAAAAAGCGACTCATTTGCTGACCCCGCTACGACATATGTCTCGTTGGGACCAAGACTTGAACGCCCTGAAATCAGCTGCAAACCAGTCGTAAGAGCAGACGACATCTCAATCCCAGCTAGAGTCATGTTCACTCCTGTATTGTTAAAATCAAAGCTGAACTGAGTAGAGTGGGTGGTTTCGATGATTCCATCTGTCTCAAGTATGCTTGACTCAAGATCTTGTATGTCAGAAACTGTCCAGTTTGAGCTGGGACTTGCTACAGCAAAGTCGTAGAGGTACTCATCAACACTCGCATTGAGTGCATCCCTAGAGATGACATCTGCTGCAACGTTCGTGGCGGCAAAGAAAGTAGTTGCCAATAGCACACCAATAGTTAAAGCAATGAAAAGTCGATAACTTCGAGCAACTCGTTTGATGGCGTATCTGAACATCGCAGCTTTGTCCTCCAGAATGCCCTATCAGTGAATCAAAGTCTTATAAACTGTTTGATGTTTGTCAAAAACCAAAAGTCAACGACCTATTTCTTTGTAATGATCAAAATATAGCAGATTTGAGCCAATGAAGCTACTGGGACTCACAGACTTATAAGATTCACGATTATATCATATGTGATATAATCATTCATATGCTGCCTTTCCGTCGATCATACATCACAGCAATAACTGCAACAAACGCAATCAGGGTAATGCTAGTACTCACCACAATTGGCATAGTGACAGTTTGTGGAATGGTCGGAGTTGGGTTAGAATCGAAGACGACATCAATGTTTGAAGAAGTTCGTGAGTTGTTTGCCATATCATACGCCTTAACACGAACATTGAATGTACCTTCATTTGGGAATGTGGGAACAGATCCTGTATAGAAAGTCCCATTATGTGTCATAAGTCCAATGAAGGTCATGTTTGGACCCAAGACCCTCACAGTGACGTTTCGTATGTTGGGATCATCGTCGTTCACAATCTCATCATCGGTCACATTGGCCCACACATCAAAACCGTTCCCAAGTTCTGGTTCACCCTCCATCCCCCAACCATAGATGTTCGGTCTCGTCACATCCTGAGCAATGATGGGTTGAAGAGTAGAAAGGAAAATGGTCGCAACAAAAAGCAGTCCAAGCAATGTAATGAAACGAAGTTGGGCCATTGTAATCACGGACTCGGTTGTGTTTTCCTTAATTAGGTCGCTCATTCACGCACTAATGTTATCTATGGCTCAGAACCTTATTTATCGAGAAAAGAGATGCGGGGGACGTAAAAAAACCCCCCTGAGGTGCAAGTTAGTATAAGAAGAATGGTAACAATAGAATCAGCATGAACAAGACGATTATGAATCCGAAGCAGCAGAGAAGTCTACAACCACAACTCTGCCCTTTGAAGAAGATGCGATCTACAACAATAGCTGATGCAACTGCATGCTTCCAATCCATATATTCTCCAACTTGCACTCTGAACTGGTCACGAATGGCAAGAATTTTCTTGTCAAATCTGAAAGCAAATATTCCTCCACTACTCAGTGCTTCAAATCCCCAAGCCATTAGTCCGCCTTGGGCTTTGACCTCTTCATCCCGATAGTACATCTTGAAATGCTTTCTAAGGGCAATCCAAGGTCTTGTCAGTTTCACAAGTCTATTTCCATCTTGATCCTCAAGCCAGAAGGTCTTGTCAAAGAACCCGCCTCTCGCTGTCAGAATCCTGTTTCCTTGCATGTCTTCCACATGGACAGTGGATCGAAGGAAACTCATCCACGTTTGACGTGCAATACCTATTTGCTCGCCTGTTGTTTCATCAAATATCTCATAAACTGGTCTCATCGCCATGAGTTTTTGTTGTACTTTGTAATTGTGTCTTCCAGTATCACTGGGTGTAACTTCCATACGAAAACCCCCATACTTGAAGGCTGAAAACCTCCTAATAAGAAGTAGGAATTCTTTTTGTAAACTACATAGACCTGATTGAACCTTACTTCAGAGCTGGACCTCCATCCAAAACACGAAACCATTGACCACAGGCTGAACAGTGAATACCTCCTTGGTCATCGACAGTACTCGCGCCTTGTACTGTATGGGCACCACAATAAGGACAAGTAACATGTCTATCATGGACTGATGCAAGCTCTTCAACTCGTTCATACTCTCCCTCAAACTCAGCTGCGACATTCTTACCAAGATAGCCACCCACGAAGGCACTTCCAATGAAAAAAATACTGTATATTGCAATCCCATAATAGAACATAACAGCGAATGAGAGGAACAGAAACACAAAGAACGGGCCAACAATATATGCCATGAAGACTAGTAACAATCCTTGACCTCCAAAGCTCGTGCAAGTCTGTCTTGGTTTTATGTCCCAAAGTGCAGAAGCGATTATGCTGTTAGTCGCTCCTAGGACAAGTGTTAGCACTATGGCCATGACAAACAGCGTTGAAATGAGCGTTGCAAAATCAACAAAAAACATATTCAGAAGTATAAAATCAAACAGCCACAGTGTGCCAGTTGACATAATCGCAAAAGGCAATCCTTGAACAAAGTACTTGATGATTTCACTTTGATGCTTGAATCTTTCTTGTTGCTGTGGATAACTCACCCATCGGTCTTCCAAGAGTTCAGCTCCTACATATAATCCAACACCTATTCTACTGAAAAGCTCTTCGTCTAATTCTGTTTAGGCACCAGAATAGACGAACCAGTATCTGAGGTACTTGTTAAATGTAAGACATTGCAAACAATTCCCTGCTCAGAAAGAGAAGGTGGGCACGGCTCTGTGCGAGCTCCCTACCATAGTCTTCTTTGCCATTTGATCTTCTTCTTCATCTTTCGAAGTCTGGGTGATTGTATCTCTTTCAACATCTTGCGATTAGCAACTGGTTTAATCTTTCCAAATTTAATGTCTTTCAACGCAGGACATGAGAGAAGTGGAGTAATATCAACCTTCGACATGAGCTTCGAGGTTATTCTAAACGACCTAAGATTCTTCAGTCCAGACAAGGGAGATAAGTCGATACTTTCAAGACTTGAATGCTCCAAGCCCAAGCTTTCTAGACTGGTACAAGCTGACAGTGGTGTTAGGTCGATATCAACGAGGTGTCTTGAGCCGAGGTTAATCTCTCTCAATGATGAAGAAACGATAGGTGTAAGATCTATTGTCTCTAACATGTTTCCAGAGATGTCCAAGGACTCACACGTAAGCCTTGTTGGAAACACGAGCTCGTTAATCTTGTTGTCTGCAAGGTTGATCTTTTTGAGATGCAGATGTTCAAGCGGAGTAAGGTCTACCTTAGTAAGATTACATGCTTCAAAACTGATGTGTTCTAGTTTAGAGCATGTACTAAGAGGTGAGAAGTCGACCTCCGATATCTTCTGTTTTGAGAAGATGACTTCCTTTAGGTCTTTGGAGGCGCGCAATGGTGACAAGTCGATTGACTTGAGGGTTTTGGGGTCTCTCTTCTTTCCCCCGGCAAACGTGATGCTTTCAAGTGATGATATTGAAGGAAGAACAACCGCTTCAGGCACCCACCTTAGAACACGAACATGAGTGATCGATTTCGATGTATTCAACCATGACAGGTCAGATTCTCTCAGAGAGTGGTAGGTCAGACTCTTCAGACTCGGTAGGAGTGGAATGGTCTTTCTGTCATGTTCCACATTACCATGTATGAGCAGACTCTCAAGACGATTAGAGTCAGGAAAGGTGACGTTTGCAACATATGCGTCACAAAGACAAGGTGTGTCATCAATACTGACAATAATTGATGAGGGTTGAGTAAAGGGAGAAAGGTCGATTGTACCATCCAAACCCTTGATGGTCAATTCTCTGACTGACTCATTGTTGCTATACTTACTGAAGTCAATACCATCTAGAGTCCCGAGCCTGTTACCTTTTAGGACTTCTCTTAGAAAAGACCACCCACAAGATATGAACAATTCTTCAGCAGCTGAAGCATATCTGGCCAACCCATCTATCTGTTCTTGAGTTATGTCACTACCTGTAATCATTAGTTTGCTTTTATCAAATTTCCAATCGAATTTTGTATGTCTTCGTTCATACCAATCTATTTTTCCAGTCTTCATCCTACTCATGCACTTGAACGACATCGAGTTTAAGATTTTGGTAAAACACGGCAACAACAGATCATTCGCACGTCATAAGATGAAAAGGAAAAGGTGGGCGCAGCTCTGTGCGAGCAACGCGGTGCATTGCCGCGCCACCACCTAATGTTTTGTGCGCCGCATTCCGAAGAACCCATTTTGAGGTTAATCGCAAGATAAGCTCCGCACGCCAAAGAGCTTAATCGGCTCGCACATTGAATATGCCGCGCCCTTGAGTGATTAAGTCATAGAAGCTTTCGCAGATATACCTTTGTGTCGGCGAAACTTCAGCGTGACTTTCTGCCGTGCTGTTGATGATAGCTCATATTATCTTATAACAAGCTTCTATAAAAGGTTGGTGGGCGTGTACGTTTTCCATAGTTAAAAACAAGATTCGTTAACCTTTACGAACAGAGAGGACAACTGTACCCTCAATCGCAACCTTTAATCGACGTTCATCATCTTGAAACCTTAAGGCCAACGTAGAGAGAAAAAGACCTTAATGTGGGACAGTGTGCGACAGTCCTCTCTGTACCGGGTTTATGTTTCAAGACTTGGCCAGAAAGTAGATAGTTGGAGACATGACTTCATGCGTGTATATCTTGACGCGAACTTCTTCATATCGGGGTTCTCAGATAGACCCAAAGACGTGGCTATTGTAAAAGAGGCCGCGGACAAAGCAGGTATGGAACTGTGGATCACCAGACAAGTGTTCCAGGAGCTGCGTTGGTACCTGAGAAGAGAAGCTGAGAACATAGTCCAGATTGATGAAACTCTCTCTAAGGACATCAAGTCATTTATAGACAGTATCTCAAGACCCGAGTCTTCACTACCACAACCTAATGACATGTCTCTGGTTCTAGGTGCGATGAGGAACAAAGGCTCCAAGATAGTCACAAGCGACCTGAAGCTTCTAAACACAATCCAAGACCTCAACGTGGAGGTTGAGGGTATAGTGGGTTCAGCGTTTGTTTTGGAGCTCATGGAGTCTGTGGATGATGAGAAACTCAAGAGGGAACTCTCGATCATCAGGGACCGCATCTACTCGGAAGAAGTCCGTTACAGTATTGCTAGACAAGAGTCGTATGACCCAGTAACTAGGATTCGTATCATTGAGGATCATGCTCTTCGAGTATTAAGAACCGTCAAGCGTCCAGCAGAGGGACTTGACAAGAAATTATCGAGAGGTCAACCTTTGTTTGTCCTTGATTTCCTCGAGGACATCAAAGCGGACATTCCGACAATGTTCGAGGACTTTAGGGAGGGCAAGTACGACACTTTGGCCCTCGAGATCGAAACCGTACAGAATGAGATTGAGAGATTATTGATAGTGTCCACACTGACTGAGGACAGTGAAACACATGGTCAGTTGGTGAAGCAAGCCTCGGATTTGACATTGTTCCTATACTATTTGGAAACCATATGCCACCTCTATCGAGGAACAAGACAGGGAATAGAGGACGCATTAGAGATTAGTGATGAGGCATTCAGACTTCTAATGTTCGCAGAGGTCAGCAATGAAGAGCTCAAGGCCTCAGTCTTCTTTGTTAGAATTGTGCTTGCGCTCATCAGAGAAGACTATGATGAGATTGACTATTACTATAGTCTATATGACAGCATGATTAACAGAATTAACCTTACAGACATGCTGGAAACCTCTGAGGGACTCTATATCACAATGCAGATACTCAGGAAGTTCATGGGCGGGTTCAGTCTGACAAAGAACAAGCTACAATATCCTGAAGTCACGATGTCGATGCTTAACGACCTTGCTAAATATTCGATTCAGTTTGATGATCATGACAATGCGTGGCAGCTAGCAGTCACAGCCTATAAGATTGGTGTAGCATACAACAAGGAAGAAGGAGCTCTAAGATCATTCCTCATGCTTTACAAGGTGTCATCCTCCTCTCATGATAGATTCAAACCAGCCCTTGAGAAGATTGCAGAACATGCTCTGAAAGCCTTCGTGAAGAAAGGATGGAACACATCACAAATAACTCCTATATTGAACGAGATTCAAGGTCAGGTTCCTCAGGTGAACGGGATGACCACTGATGGACCAGTCGATCTCAAGAAGTTGAAAGAGGAACTCATAGGATGGATGGATGTGCTCTCCCTCGAAACGATCGAAGGCGTTGAGATGCTTGTCGTAAGAAATGACAAACTCCAGGCACGAATAGCCATAGCAGTAGGAAATCATCCTGAAATTAGTGCTCTGAAGACGGGACACAAGATAGCCCTCACAAACGGTAGCTTTGAAGTTGTGGATGCAAACCCTGAAGTGGTTGAGAAGTATTCTATAATACTGAAGATAAATCCGAGTGAAAGCGCTGAGATTTCATACGAAGGTGAGTATGGTTTCAGCTATCTCAAGGTGGCTGAACCTGAAGCTGAAATTTAGATTCAATGGGATGAAGAATATTGGATGTACTGACTTGGTTGGTTCTTCTGGTAGTAATACTGCTTGTGGCAGTATTCAATTACTACATGAATCTTGCACCGGGTACGGACCCAGAAGATTTTCAAGTTGGCCCACCACAATTAGGTATCACCTGTGATTGTTCACTCACTGTCTTAATAATCGGAGGCATTGTGGTCTTAGCACTAAGTGCAGTTTCAGGGATTTTTGAAACACGTTTAGAACTCTATCTGGTCGGGTTATTTGCATTCAGTCTAATCACTATATCTGGTTTCATAGGTAGGCGGAAACGGCATCAAGAATGGAGAGAACTTCGAAAAGCAATTCAACGTGCAGTTCCTAACACCTCAATTTTTGGCTTTCGAAGGGCTCCTATGGACATAGCCTTTGAGGAAGACGACGACGAGGATTCCAATGACTACTACGACGAGTATTAGCTCTCACTTCCGTTATTGGGTATAATCTTATCATCAGATAGATTGGGAAACTTCAGAGCTAGAATCTTCCCAGGCTGATTATCTTTGGGTTCAAAAGAGTGTGCTTCACCCGGTTCAACAATAACCACATCGCCATCCATCAAATCGTATCCTGAATCATCGATGAATATGCGGATATCTGAGATAGCGATGAATACTTCCTCTAGTTTCTCATGTAGATGTGGAGTGGATCTTCCTCCGCCATCAAATTTCACAAGAATCACACCACATGTATTCAAGGAATCACGGAAGGTCAGGTCTGCGACATAACTAGCCTCATATCCAGCCCGTTCTGCCTTTTTGGCATCAGTTGCCCGATAAATCTTAACCATTTTTCTCAACGTCTGGTAAATATCATGTAAAAAATATCTTCCCAATTGTTGTGAATCGTTTGATATCGTGATTAAAAGTGCACAGAAACAATGAGAATAATGAGCAGCACATCATATCGAGGGTGCTCCACTGACAAAACGAAGCCGTAGAATGGTTGTGCGATGATATTACCACTGTCAACCAAGCAATGTGTGGAGACAGGCGCCATCGCATGTGTCTTGCCAGTAGGAGCTAATCCTCGATAATCACAATTGTGAGTTTCAGTCATTTTTCTCGAGTGCATCTATCATCTCCTATTATACTACAGAACTGCGGGTAGTATGAAAGTGTCAATGAGTAGACTATCGACGGGACCAGACCAAACCAAATCATTTGGATCATTGGCAGTGAAGACCACCACAATATCATAATCAGGTAGTACAATTATCCGATTTGTATTTGCCCCGAATGCTTGGAAATATTTACCTGGAGTAGCCCACCAGAGATATCCATAGTGAATTGGAAATACTCCAAACAGTAACCGGTCTATTAGAGCACTTGTAGATGTATCAACCCATTCTTCTGAAACAACTTGCCTTCCATGCCACTTGCCTTGATTCAAAACCAATAACCCAATGCGGGCCATCGCTTTATGGGTCATGAAAAGTCCAAATCCCCCGTGATACTTAATTGCAAGATCTCCGGTCCCCCATGCTGAAGGACCATACATCCAATCCCATTCGCTATCTCGGATTTTAAGAGGTTTGAACAGATATTCTCGGGCAAATTGAGCCATAGTCATCCCAGTCTTACTTGCGAGAATCACAGACAGCATTTCTGCATTTCCACTTGAATATGTCCAAGCGAGAGGGTCGTCCGTTCCTGGTAGATAGTCCATTGGTTTCGTCAGATAATAATCGAGACTAAAACCATCAATAGTCCATTCATAGCTGGTTGTTGGATCGAACTCATTCCATTGAATACCAACGTTTTGTAAAAGTAGATTCTCAACGGTAATGTCCCTTTTGGCATCAGAATACACCGGATCACCATATTTCGCGGAATCCCATCTGTCAGGGAAAACATCGAAGAATTTGGTGTCTAAATCGAAAAATCCCTTGTCAATAGCTATTCCTACTAGCAAAGATACAACGGATTTTGTAACACTCCAAACTTGGTGTAGTCTACCGTCTCTAAGTTCCCAATATGGATCGGCTTCAGGCCAGTAGTAGCTTTTTTCATCCAATCGCACCGAGTTATAGAGGTATTCCTCATTGATTATGTAGCCATTGCGAAGAATCAACACACTTTGAATATTGATCTCGTTTGCTTCAATGAAACCATACATTTCCTCTATCTTGCTTGAATCCATACCCTGTGTTTCAGGAGTGGTTTCCCTCCAAATATCCCAACTAGGCCAATTCTGAGGTCTAGCAATTGCGAGAGCTTGAGGAGGTAAAAGACCGAGGAATATGATGGCTGTAAAAGATATTCCTAACATAACTAGTTTCGTATTTTGCTTCAAAAGCAATTTCACCCCTCAAATCATTGTAATACCTTTTTAATAAAGGTCTATAGCGTTAGAAGTATAGTTCAAAGAAGAACATAGTGTGCAAGTGAAGAGGTCACAAAATATCAGAAGAAAGGTTCATTTCCGGAGTTGAATGGTTAGTTTGGAGAAAGAGGAGTCTATGACACAACTATGTTCGTATCCAGCCCAATAGATCCTAAACAGTTTTCTCATTCATACGGATACGAGTTCAGGTTGTTGTCTTCTCTCTTGCAGAAAATTGATTATATCTTAACCAGAAGTTATTAGTTGATAGACACCTACGTTATCATTTGAGAATGACCACCCCAAATGATTCAAAGGGTCGAATGATCTTCAAGGTCCTAGTAATTGGTAATGACTTACCGCTGCAGACAGGTTTCCTTAGCAGAGCCTCCGGTGACCGTGTTTCATGTCAGTTGTACAGCACGATAGGTTTGAGTCTTGGAGTGGCGAAGTTTGATTTTCCTGACAATCAGAATGTCGTTCTCCAGATGTGGTCTATTCCCATCTCTGAGAGAATGGAGGGTCTCTCTCGCAACTTCACAAAGGGTCACAATGCTATCATACTAATTATTCGTCCTGATGAAATTGAGAACATTCCTCATATGTTTGAACGCCTTTCATTAAGTCCGGAAACCCCTCTGATGATAGTGGTCGTAGGATCTGTCCGCGAAGCAGAAGCGGGATCTTCCTTGCTTAACGCATTTCTCGGTTCACAACAACCAGTTCAAGCAGTACAGACAATCGAAGAAATCACGGAGAGTGTGGCAACAGGACTTCTAATGAAGAAATCATCAATACAGATTCCTCCGAAAATAGTGGCACTAGACGAAGATGTTTGTCCACTATATGTACCGATCCTCCCTGAGGTTTCAACGCCACCTAACACTATCGAGGAAATCAACCAGATTCGAGAAATTGCAATCAATCTTGGACTCCGAGTCATAGGTGAATCATGCGCAGTAGAGATGGACGAGGGAGTTGCATGGGTCTGCATGAAGACAGGTACAATTCGACTAGCACCCGGAATCTGTAGATATTGCTCACACTATTGCAAACGTCAAGCCAATATCTGTATTGTTGGAACAGATACTGGTTGGTCATCACTCAATATAGGTTCCAGAGCACTTCTCACTATAGCTAAAATCTATGCTCTCACAGCAAGAACGTTACCTTCTCACGTGAAGAAACAGATTCAGAGAGCAACAGTCTGCTTCCGATTTGACCCCAATCCAGCCATTCCGATTGAGGAGATACCTGACCATACGCTATCAGGATTCAAAGATTCTAAATCAGGCAAGTCACTTCTTCAAGCTGCAAGAGAGCGAGTAAAAGAAGGGCGACTCTCAAAAGATGCTTACACTATGCTCAAAAGGAAGCTTCAGAACTTAGAGTCATCGCAAAACCATTGAGAATAGTGATGAGAAATGCCAGCAAGAGTAATTTCTGTCATTGGAGGATCAGACAGCAGTCCAGAAAACCTGGAGCATGCAGAACGCGTTGGTGCAGAGATTGCCAAGCGAGGTGTAATCCTTGTGTGTGGCGGTCTTGGTGGTGTCATGGAGGCAGTCTGCAGAGGAGCAAAGAAAGAGGGTGGTCAGACACTAGGGATTTTGCCTACGGACAACAAGGAACATGCAAACGAGTTTGTGGACATAGCAATTCCGACTGGTTTTGGATATGCAAGGAACTTCTTGGTTGCAAAAACAGGTGATGCAGTCATTGCAATCGATGGCTCAGCTGGCACCCTAAGTGAGATGGCAATTGCTTGGTTCTCTGACAAACCTATTGTGGCTTTAGTCCCCACTGGGGGATGGGCCGCTAGACTTGCTGGTGAGAAGATTGATGATAGACGGACAGACAAGATATATGCCGCTGTCACACCAGAAGAAGCAGTTGATAAGGTGTTTGAAGTTTTGAACTGGAAATAGGTTGTGAATAGTAATATTGTACCTTGTCGACTCAATTCTCAACGGGAACGTTGATGTAGCACAAGAAGACATTATCAGATTAGCAGGGATGGTCAAAAACATCTATCGGAGCAAACCCAATGTCGTGGAGATTCCGTCAAGAAACCTCATCTTTGTTGGAGACTTGCACGGTGAACTAGATTCAATCTTGAGCGTCCAGCGATTGTTCCAAAAATATCGAAACCATTCATTCATCTTCCTAGGGGACTACGCAGATAGAGGTCCCGCTCAGGTTGAAACCGTAAACTTGGTGATGGCTCTTGCACTTTCAGAACCTGATCGTGTGACCCTACTACGAGGAAACCATGAGTCAGATGAAGTTGCACAACGGTACGGTTTCTATACAGAGGTAACAAGGAAATTCTCCTTTGAGCTTTATAGTGAGTATTTTGAAATGTTCCAGGTGTTACCTATGGCTGCGTTTAGTCCTAATGCTATATTTGCCTGCCACGGTGGAATACCAGAAGGAGTCACATCAATCGATGACATCCAACAATGTGAAAGAACTAATCTTAACTTCCCAGATGACACTCTATTTCAATTGGCATGGAATGATCCAAAAGATGCAGACTTCAGATTCGCAGCAAACTCTCGTGGAATGAGAGTCAAATCATTTGGCCGCAAAGCCTTTGATGAGTTCATGGAGAATCTTGATCTCAAATTGATGATTCGAGCTCACGAGGTTTTTGCTTTAGGTGTCAAGAGTTTCTTTGATGGTCGGTTGATGAGTGTATTTAGTGCTTCTTACAGGGGAGCAGCCACGCCCAAGGTGATACGTGTTGGTGGAGACCTCGCCGTAGAGCTCATTTCACTTGTTGACTAAGACAATCGTTGAACGATACTTGGATTTTTTAATAACCGTTCTAAAGGCAACTTCATAAGGCGTGTAAGTTCGCCGATAGTAAAATGTCAACCATGATGTGAGGAACCATGCCTAAGGTAGCTGTTGTCAAGACTACTCCACAGACAATCAAAGAGGACATTGCCAGAGTGATGGATCTCGCTGACTATGACAAATTTGTGGCAAAAGATGTGGCTACCACCATCAAACTAAATCTATCATGGAGTAAACTCTATCCGGCCTGTTCTACTAACCCATACATCCTCGATGGTCTTCTAAAGAAACTAATCTCTGATGGATTTGATAATAGAAGAATAACAGCAGTGGAGAATGAAACAGTCGTTACAAACATCTATGCTGGGGTTAAGAATAACAACTGGTATCCTGTGATGAAGAAGCACAAGATCAAGTTCCTCCCGCTCATCAAAGCCACCTATGTTGACGTAGATTTACCCCAAAAAACTTTGGTCATGGAAGACATTTTCGGTGAAACAATAGCACCCAAGGAGATATTCGGCACCAACATCATTCACCTGCCCACTGTGAAGACTCATGGACACACACAGATGACTGGTGCGTTGAAGGACTCGTTTGGTCTTTACCTCACGAAGAACAGGCATCTGGCTCATCTGAAAATTCATGAAATCCTTGTGGACCTCCTGCTCATTCAGCAGACAATATCGCATTCAGAATTTGTTCTAACTGATGGTACAGTGATGGGAGATGGAGCAGGACCAAGAACGATGATTCCAAAGATTGGTAACATCCTGATTGCTACATCAGACATGGTGGCAGCAGACACCGTCCAGGCAAGATTAATGGGTATAGACCAGAATTGCGTACACAAGCTACAGATTGCGAGTAATTTGGGACTTGGAGTATCAGACCCTGAGAAGATAGATATTGAGGGTGACTTTGAGTCATGGCAGGACCTTCCTAACTTCCATATGAGCCCAGGCAAGAGTCCAGTAATTGCTTTCAACCGGGGATTTCTACGATTTCCAGGAATGGAAACATTCTTGTTCAGGTCACCATTGATGTGGCTCCCAACTCAACTCAGTGGCTTGTATCATGATGGAATCTGGCTTCCTTTCAAAGGCAAAAAATGGGTCAAGTGGTTCCTTGAAGAAACTGAATGGGGTAGGCTTTGGAGCTCATATTCAAAATAAGGTTTGTTAGGAGAATTCGATAATGGGATTCTATGAGTATCTTAGACTTATGCGGCCACACCAGTGGTACAAGAATGTGCTTGTGTTCCTGCCAGTTGTATTTGGCACAATCGATAACTTTGATGATTGGCTTAATTCCATCATTAATAGTATGCCAGTCCTTCTTCTGGGTTTCGCCGTTCTCTGCGCAGTTTCAAGCGCAGGATACATATTCAATGATATTGTAGATGAAGAAAAAGATGCAGCACACCCCGAGAAACGAGAACGTCCCCTACCTTCAGGTCAGGCTTCGAGGTCGACAGCCCTGATTTTAGCAACAATATTGATGATTAGCGGACTCATAGTTGCATGGCTGCAAGATCTTGCCTTTCTTCTCATGGTAGTAGTATACATAGTTAACAGTCAGCTATACAACTGGAAACTCAGAAACTATGCAATCATTGATGTCTGTGTTATTGCTGTTGGATTTGTCATAAGAGCCATAGCTGGGACATTTCTTATCGAAAAGCCATTCACATCGTGGTTGGTCATTGGTGTGTTTTTCGTCGCACTAGTCCTAGGATTTGGTAAACGCAAGAATGAGCTTCAATTACTGGGAGAGGACGCAGCACTCCATAAACCAGTTTTCAAACAGTATACTGAAGTGATGTTGGATCATGGAATTGCAATGTCAGCCACTTGGACTGTTGCGTTTTATGCATTATATTGCTATACTAACTACCAAGTTACTCTTGAAACACAACCCGTTATCATAACCGTGCCAATAGTGGCTGGTCTGGTACTAAGATACATCCATCTTGTCTATTCGGGAAGTGATGTTGGTCGTAAGCCACATCTAGCCATCAAAGATAAGGGGATCCTTATTGGAGCCATTCTATTCTTCCTAACACTCATCATTTCTTTGTTCTTCTACGAAGGACTCTACAATTTCTTCTCCTCAATAGAATTCCTCCAACCTCTATTCCCACCAATAGTTCCGCCATAGGGTGAATGTTGTGAGCTCCAGACTTTCCGCCTTTGATTTCCATATGCATACAATTCACTCGAAGGATGGAATGCAGAATCCCTATACTCTCTTCAAACTTATGAAGAAGAAGGGACTCCGAGGAGTTGCTCCAACGGAACACTGGAGAGCTGCAACACTCAAAGTTGTAGAAAGTGATGGAAGATTCATTATTCCTGCGTGTGAGTACAAAACAACAGACTACGGTGAAGTGATAGGTCTCTTTGTGTCTGAACATATAGAGAACAGGACCTTTGAAGAGATTGCAGAAGACATCCATGCCATCGATGGGCTTGTGGTGCTACCACATCCAAGGGACCCTCTACGTAAGTATACAGCGATCAGGAAAGGACTCCCAGATGCAATTATCAAAAAACATGTTGACTTGATTGAGGGAATCAATTCTAGGTGCATTATCCCATACTTCGACAAGAGAGCACAAAGACTAGCAAAGCGACTGAAAAAACCAATGACAGCTGGCAGTGACGGCCACACTTCATGGGAGATGGGACATGCAAAGACTTGGTTACAAGATATAGAAACCGCGGATGACATATATAACGAACTCAAACGAGGTCGAACCCAGATCACTGGATATCCATCACTATTCTTACTTCATATTCCAACAATGCTTTGGCAACGAGTGAGGAGGATTGCATATGACAGTTGGTGAAGAATCGAGTAATGAAACAGAGCAATCTATGATCAGTATACAGAAGGTTATTCTGTTTGTGATCTTCAGTGTGGTCGTCTTTGCAGCAATTGGGCTATATGGCCAATTGGATGATGTGATAACCTATCTGTCCTCCATTCCGTGGTGGTGGGTACTACCCGCAATGATGACTCTCTCGTTTTTCAACTATGTCATAAGATACATGAAGTGGCAATACTTCCTACATCGTATTGAGATTGATCTCTCGCATAGAGATAGCTTCAGCGTATTCTTGGCTGGATTCACCCTTACGACAACTCCTGGGAAGATTGGGGAAGCAATCAAGGGTTATTTCATCCGAGATATCGATGGAACGCCCATTGCAAAAACTGTACCAGTTGTTGTGTCTGAGCGTGTCACAGACTTGTTGGCCCTCGTTATGCTCGCAATGATTGGCTTTGGAATTGGTGTAAACACGGGAGACCAACTCTTGACAGTCTTGATACTCGGAGGGGCCGTCCTTGTAGGAGCATTAGTACTTAGTCAGAGAACCTTCTATCAGAAGATTCTCAAGAGGTTCACAGCCTTTGGACCGATGAAACGTTTTCAAGATCATGTTGATGATATAGAGAACACCATGACGCAGACACTTAGTCCCAAACCATTAGTTCTGAGTACACTCATCAGTATCCCAGGATGGTTCATGGAATGTCTTGAACTCTGGCTTTTGCTGAGTCTTTTCACCGGTGCAGGTCTTCCATCACTAGACCCCACCTCACTCGTACTCTTACTTCAAGCAACTTTCATCCACTCAGCGGCTTCCATTATTGGAGCTGTATCGTTTCTACCAGGTGGAGTAGGGACCTATGAGGTTTCATCAGTAGCATTGATGCTCCTTCTTGGTATCTCTGCTGCAATTGCTACAGCAGCAACAATACTCATCCGAGTTGTGACACTATGGTTCAGTGTCATAGTAGGATTCATCGCTCTGGGGATTGTCACCCGAAACACCAGGAAACGTAGGTCATCTAACGTGTTATCTGATAGCTCTTGACAAGTTCAAACATCTCTCTTGCACTCTTCTTCTTCTCGAAGTGAGTACGAACAGGATCAACCATCCTGTCAAGGTATGTGACCATTGTGTTCTTCAAGTCAAGCGGATGGAGGTCTCCAGCAACGTAAGCCTTCTCTAATTCATCGTATTTGGTGAATTCAATATCGCCACCAAATTTCGGTTTTCGTTCAACGGTAATCGCATCAAATCCCCGGAACACAATCTCTTTCGCATAGTCGAGTAATGGATTACCTTCAGATTCTTTTGGTGGACAAAATGCCGCCATGACCTTTGCTCGTATCTCATCTGTGGTATCGTGGACAAAGATACTTGATTCTGGTTTGCTCTTGCTCATCTTTGATGATATTTGAATATCATATCCCGTCTCTTCATCGAATCCCTCTGGCTCAGCTGCACCTTCTAAATTCATTAGCATATGATGACTGATCACAACTGGTTTCCACCACCCAAGTTTTGGTCCAACTTCTCTTGCTAAGATATTAGCACGCCGCTGGTCCAGACCGAGCTGTGTAATATCAGCTTCAAGATGGAAGATATCAGCGACCTGCATCATCGGATAGAAGTATTGCGCGACCTCTTTCATCTCTCCTTCTCTTCGCCCCATGATTGTTAGTGCCCGTGTTGCCCTTGCCACTGTAGTGTTCTTGGCTATCCTAACAACCCGTGACCAGTACTCGACCGAGTCCATAGCTTCTGATGCCCAGAGGAATTCTACCTTTTCTGTGGGGACACCAGCTGCTTTCCAAACCTCGATGAAATATTCACCAACATGCCGTATCTTCTCTAGGTCTCCATCCATTTTGTTGTTAATCCATGCAAACCAGTCAGCCAGCCAAATCTTGAACTTGATTCCAGCTTTGATGAGGTCCTTGAGAAGTAGTGGTCTATATACACCAAATGCTAGGTGGGAAATCCCAGAGGGCTCAAATCCATCATATGCGATGGGATTTTTCTTCTCTTCCAAGAGCCTTTTCAGCTCAGGCATTGTGACTACTTCTTCGCCTACTCCAGCGATTAACTTGATTCTTTCATCGAGGTCCATAGCCTTCGAAACCACAGGAGTCTCACTTAACTTTTCTCCAAGAAGATGAGAATAGAAATTGACACCAGCTGGAGTATATCCAGCTGGTTCTTGATGTTGTTTTAATCTAAGTCGATACCCAGACTACTTAGAAGTGCATCGAGGTCAGCCTTTGAGAGGCTCTTTGCTTCCTCTAGAATGACATCGATCTCATCAACAGCCATTCCTTTCTTGATGAGCTTCTGACGCAAGTCATCTAATTCCTCTGGTCTCTGTTCGAGAGGTACTTGATCAGGTGCAGGTTCTCCTTCAGGAGGCTTTGCCAGTACATCAGCACGGCGTGCCTTCTCTTGATCTATGACCTCTTTCAGAAAACCGGGGCGTTCACTTGCCCTCATTCGAGCTAGGTCAGCTCGGAATGCCTCAATCTCAACCTCGCCAAGACCAGTAATCGCCGCAAGTTCTTCCAGTAGTTCATTGACCTCTGGAACTGTTGTTTCGATTGGATACTCTGTGATCTCATACGCAGTCTTGGAGACCTTCATGGAGCCAGCCTCCTCATTCACTATCCCCAAGGTTGTATCGAGTCTACTTGGAGCCTTCGGAGGTTTTGGAATACGGCCTTTTCGCAAGGCTCGCATCATTCTGTTTATAGCTCTGATCTGAGCAGGAACACTCCATACTCTAACATATGCAACAATGAGGAGAGCGATGAGGATAAGTGCAGAACCACCACCAATCGTCAATGCCTGCTCGAATTGCTGTTGGGGACTAATATCAGACTTGATTGTCAAGGTGAATTGACGTGACTCATAGTCCTCCTTATCAAAGAAGATGGACACAGTGAATGTTCTCCCTGCGGTTGCTCTAAAGAATAGTGTATAGGTTCCACTCTCATCAGTTGTAAACTGATCTAAGTAAGTGATATTGTTTTGACTATATTGGACTGTGAGGTTGGCATTGGGAATTCCCACTCCGTGATCAAGGTCGTAGTATGTTATAGAGACCTCAAAGGTTGTGCCGGGTGATGTCAATACAGTATCATTGTCGTATCGAAGCTCTGTATGAATTTGCCTAATTATCACCTGCAATTGAAGAGGAGCGATTGAGTATTTTGTTGTTCCAAAGTTAATGTCGAAACTGTATGTCCCATAGGGCAAGTCACTAGCCAATACAAGTGAGTATGAGCCATTGCCAAGAAGAACAAGTTCAGTATCACCAATTTGTAGTGAATGAGCTATTCCAATGACATCTGTAATTGGAGAGTCGTCTATGAGATTCACAACATTGTATATGATGTTGGATTCGTCATTTATCGGAGCAGAATATAGAGTAGGTCCAACTATCTCTGCAGGTGTTATGTAGATCTCTACCTTCGCTGTGATTGTTCGGGAGGTGTAATTTGTGAGATCAAATCTGACTACTAGGTCATAGAGACCCGGGTTCTCCACATTAATCAGCACTGAAACCTCATATGAACCATTGAGGTGTGGGATTACTACAGCATCGCCTCCAGTCCAACTTGCTACTACGTTTGCATCAAGTATCAGTTCGTTGTGTTGAGTATCATTGTAGTAGAAGAGGAATGATACAGTATCATTCCAGTATCCACTCTGTAGGATAGGCTTTGCCCAAGTTTCTGTCGGAATTGGAAGAATAGTGATCACAATGGACTTGATAGCTGTTGCATATCCAGGTTTACTCGCAACAAGTCTAAGGTAGATTGACTGCGAAGCTAATGAGCTTACATCTATGGGTACACTATATGAGCCATTACCTAGGTCGGTGAAGTCGCCACTTACACTTCCAAGTGTGTATGAAACAGTGGCTCCTGCAATGAGGGTGTCGTGATAGGTGTCGGTATAGTTGACGATAAGATTCAAAGATTCCCCATAAAAGACATAGCGAATGTTGACATTGTCTGCAGGACTAATGTCTGTCGGGATTGGGACCACATTGATATCAATATTGGTCTCAATGAACTGAACATTGGTAGTCACTGCCCTGATTGTCAACGGATATACACCGGTGACAAATCCAGTTGCATCCACAGTACCTGTATACCATCCAGGAACGCCTGTAGCTGAAAGTCCAGTTACAGTTCCATTCCATTCCATCGTGACTGTAGCACCAGTCACTGGAGTCCCAGTAACAGTATTGCTGAGATACACCTCGAAATCAACTGATGTGTCAATGACAGTATCATATGTGGATTGGAAAGGTATAATCTGACCAGGTGCTTTTGAGACCACAAGAGTGAACGACTTCTGACGAGTCTGGTAGAATTCTCTTGACACTGTGATTTGAGGATTATAGATTCCAAAGTCTACATTTGATGTGTCGAGTAGCATTGAGTAGAATCCTGTTCCGGCATCATCAAAGTAGTACAGTGTACCATTCCAGAGAAGCGAGGAGTTGAATCCTTCAACATATGTCATGTAGAATGGTTCTTGAATCCAGAAACTTATGTTTAGAAGTTCTCCCCAGTCAGCATAGTAGGTCGTTTGAGTCAAGATGATTTCTACAGTTTGAGCACCGGGCTGAACAAACACCTGAGCTTGAGCAACCTGATAGAAGGTCTTGGTCGCTGTGACAGTGACGATATACTGTTGAGCTAATAGGCCAGTAGTATTGAGGGTAAGCTCATAGACACCTCCACCCACTTCAACCCACTGATATGAATTGCCAGTTGTAAAAGTCCAATCTGCAGCTATGACAGCTCCCTCTATGAAACCGCCAAAATCACGGTCTTCGAGAGTAAGTGTTACAGTTATTGGAACACCAATAGCTGTTGAACCGGCAGGTGGGGCTTCAGCGATTAACGAAGTCTGAACCTCACGGATTTCAGCAGGCACATTAAGAGCATCTCTATCAGAATAGAATGGAGAGCCACTCCAAGTGATGGAGATATTGAAGTAGACTGTTCCAGTGCCACCAAACTCTGTAGTGTTTACAGTGATCTGATAGACTCCATTACCAAGAGCAATCATTTGATAGTTTACGGGCCCAATGAAGGTTGTAAGGGTGACTATTGCTCCATCAATACCTTTTCCAGTTAGGAAGTCGATGTATTCTAGATTGATTGTTATGTTGTCATAGTATGGACTTTCTTCCACCAACGGGAACAAGATTACTGTTGACCTATAGGTAGTGGAAGCCTGGGTTGTAGTATTCCTATCAGTGTAGTAAGGTGAACCTGATGTCCATTCGATGAGTATTTGGATTTCGTGACCTGTTACTAGACTCGCTGCGTTCAGTATTGTCGAGTTGAACCTAACTTCATAATAAGTTCCGAAGTTTATGAGTGTATATTGAGCAGCAGTAATCAGTGCATGGCCTGCTCCATGACTCAGTGTTATGTCGCCCTTGTCGATAGTGATAAACGACTTATCTAGAAAGTCTTCGAACACAAAACTGAATGAAACGTTTTCAAGGAATGGAGTATTCCCTGGAGTTTTAACTATCCGAATCTGAGTAGGTCTTTCAACTACTGTACCAGTCAAAGATCTAATGGAAGTGCGGTAGTATGGTGCTCCTGAATACGAAACTGTCACATTGAGTTGATATGTTGCAGGAGGACCAAGCGCAGCGGTATCTAGCTCAACAAGATACTCTCCTGATCCTAGATACGTGATCCAATAATCGGTTCCACTGACTAGAGTGAGAGGATCACTTGAGATGACAACGGTTGCACCTGCAATACCTACTCCTGTACTGTCATCTTTGTAGGTTATGACAAAGGTGAGGTTTGAAAGGTATGGTGCATTGTCGGGACTCTCGTAGCCAATCTGTGTAGATCTTTCAAGTACTGTGAAGGCAAAGTATTCGAACGCATCACTCACATAGTTGGCACCTGAGTATACTATGCTTGCATTGATGTAATAGAGACCTGGAG
This sequence comes from Candidatus Thorarchaeota archaeon, assembly GCA_048882325.1. GTDB lineage: Archaea > Asgardarchaeota > Thorarchaeia > Thorarchaeales > Thorarchaeaceae > SMTZ1-45. Next base: position 54,728 of record JBHLRS010000016.1, read on the forward strand.
GTCCAAAGGCTGATGAGTTAAGTACTACAGTGAAGTATCCATCAGCACCCGGCGTCACCGTGTAGAACGATGCACCAATGTCCAACGAAAGTGTACCTGTCATTCCAGTTGTTGTCCCAGAGATGATGTCTGTGTATACAAACTCAATAGTGACATTGTTGCCCCACTGACCAGGAGTGAATGGCAGATGTGTTAATTGAGAGCTTCTCAACTGGACAATCACAACAAACTCCTGATTGGATACATCGGCATAGAATGGAGTGCCGGTCCATGTCAGGTTGAGATGCAGTGCTATGGAACCCACTCCACCGAGACTGGATGTGTCAATCGTGATTGTGAATTCATTTGTGCCTGGATCAAATAGGTATGACCAAAAGACTCCACCTTCATTGATGTCTACAATCAGAGATGGCGAGTCACTTATCCTATTAGTTGTTAGCGAGTCTATGAATGAAAAGACCAGGTCAGCATCCTCACCATATGCAGTCGGCGGCACCTGTGTATAGTCAACGTAGGTTGGTCTTTCTAGAACCATCAGAAAGACAGTGATGGTCTGATTCTCGTAGAGTGGCAAAGCTCCACTCTTCCAGAGGAATGCAATTTCTACCTCGAATAGTCCTACACCTTCGAGATGTGTACTGTTGAGCTGGAACTCAAAATACCTTGCTGATCCATCAGCCACTATCTCAAAGAAGAAGTCAGCTCCAGTCACAGGATTCACGCCTATTGGCGTGAATGAGAGCGAAACTGCTCCGGTGGAGTTGTCGATGTAGGTTGAATTTACAACATCGTAAAACACAGCAGAGAATGTGAAGTTGTCCAAGTAATATGTCGCAACAGGAGCTGTTTCTAGATAAAGGTCAGTCTGTGTTCCAATCAATCTGAATGATATGTCCAAGGAACCCGACTGAAGCTTCTGAACTGAACCTGTCCAGCTGATCTGTACAGAGAAATTCTTCCAACCAATAGTGGACCATTGGGACGTTGGTACAGTAATGTTGTAATGGCCTGAACCTAGGTCAATGACCGTGTAGCTCAGTATCGGAAGATCCAGAGTTGTAACATCGATATGGACAAATCCCGAGCTGTTATCTATACCTGTTCCTAGATCAGTATCTAGGTATTGCACAAGGATGAATGTGTCAACTCCGTAGGGGGTTTGCAGGATAGGTTCCTCGAGTGTGAACAAAGTGGTATGGGATCGAACAGTAACTTGAATCGAAATTGTATGATTCTGCATTCTTGCGCCTGAAAAACCCAGATTGACCGTAGTTGTGCCTAGAGGAGTCAAATCGGTTGTGTATATGGTTAGGGTGTACAATCCTGGTGAGGATTCGATGATACTATAGGAACCGGTCCAATCACAGAGGATTGAATCATTGAAGCCAGTTAATGGTGTGTCATGATCAGCGTCAGTCCATTCAAACGTTAACGAACCAGCCTCGCCTACAGGGATGGTCACCACATTTTGGAGGTAGGTGACCTTTGTGTATAGCTCACGCACCTCAACATAGAGTAGGTAGGACTGTGGCAGAACGAATGGTGCAGTCCCAGTGATCTCAACCACATATTCGCCCATAGCCACAAATGTTGTATTCAACCAGAAAAGATAGCTTCCGGGAGAACCACTTACAGGTGAAACGCTGTAATAACTCGACCAGTTGCAATCTACACTTCCTGTATCAATTCGAGTCCCAAGGTAATCTTCGAATCCAATCTGGAACGAGCTATTGTAACTATATGGAATAGAAAGACCAGGAGAAACAGGAGCTTCAAGCAATAGATTCGCATCAAAGTTGAGGTTAATGGTGAGAACATCTTGAACTGTGTCATAGTGAGGATGAGTCCATTCAAGATTGAGTATATACTGCCCCTTCTCCGGAAGATCCCCTGAGTCGAGTGTGATTAGATACTCACCATTGCCTGCTTCACCAAAGTACTCTGTTCCTGTGGTCCAATTGTAGCTCATTTGACCTCCAGAGACAGTTGCTCCAGAAATGTCTGTATCGTTAATTTGAACACGCACCAAGAAGAGATCAGGATATGTCACATTGGTAATCCATGTGGATATGGCGTCTTCAGGATTAAGCAGAGTGGAGGTTGATGAATGAATGATATTGAATGAACGTCGGAAGAATCCAGTCTGATTCCAATCAGTTCCTCCGATGCTATTGCTGCAATAAGCTTGAACTATCCACTCGCCAGCAGATGCATTCGTACCGAATGACAATAGTTGCGTATTTGCATACCCAGTGCTATTCACTGCTACAAGTTCTGAATGCCAACTAGCACCTGAAGGTGAAAACAGGGTGATGTTCATAGTGACTCCAGTATATTGAGCACCTACGTTCACAGCAAAATATGATGCATCATTAGCTCGGAGATTCATAGTCTGAGCAGTCGTGCCAAGTCCGGGACTTGTCATTAATAGATCCGAGATCATGTTTGCACCCTTGCTCTTGATGAGCCAGTAGCCCCATCTATCTGCAAACGGATAGGCACTAATGTTTGCATACCATTCTGGTCCATGCCCTTCATCCCACGACGTGATGTTAACATCAGTACGTAAGGGAGAACCTACATAGTAGACATCTCTGTTATCTGGCAGTGAGATGTTGAAATAATACCGATTATCATATCCTTCTGGAATATCAGCGAAGAACCATGTCAGATATTCAACATCCGAAGAGTTCGTCACTTCGAAATTCTCTCCAAAGGAGAGAGGATCTTGAGTGGTAACCGTAGTTGATGTTCCGCGGGAGTAGAGATTCGTTTCAACAGTGAATTCTACCCAAATCTCTCGGTCAGGAACTGGTGTAGTAGGAGCTGGAGTCCATGAAAAGTCAACGCTGACTGGACTTGTTGTCCATGTGGGTGACGGATTTTGCGTAATGTTACCCAATCCAGGAACAGACGAACCGCCAGCTATGTAATCGTTCACATCCAAGCCATTCATCTGGAGATTAAGATCGCTGGGATCAGTTTTAGTCATGAGGTAGAGTTCGAAATTATCAACACGAGCATATGGATTAAGGTCGGGATTGTAGTTGACAGTCTGTTGACTGTACAGACCAACTGTCACCATTACGCCATCAGATAGGTCGAAAACTGACAGATCTGGTATTGTAATGAGACCACTGTCATACCAAACCATCTCTTGGTCTACGTCAGGGAACGATTTCTGCCAAACACGTTGTGTATAGTCATTCGTTTCTATTGACACGAATATGGCAACAAATCCATCAGCTCCCCAATCAGATTCAATCCAATAGTCCAGTCTGAAACCAGCCCACACTACATCGCCTCGATTCACAGTGAATGTCTGTTCAGCCCAAGCACGTTCACCAACCGAAGGATCTCCACCACCAGCAATTTCGAATTCGACACAATCATCACCTGCGCCATGGCCATCGGTCACCCATGAAGCAGAGGGCGATGCACCTCCACCCACTGGAACATCGTCTAATGTCCAACTTGAAGGACTGTTCTCCATATCAGGATCCTGAACCCAAGTTCTGTTCTCAGTCAAATCAGAAATTTCAACAATTAGTTCATGACCTTCCCATCCAGCCTCCATGGGTATTGACACTGATGTAGCACTCGTACTGCTATTCGATGAGAAGTATCTCATCTGATTGCTTGAGAACACATCTGTTCTATTTCCATAAGCTTGAGCAGGTAGTCCATCTGATGTACCAGACCACATAGTCCAGCCCTGCTCTGAAGTAACAAAGCTAGGATTGGGAGTTTGATGGTAACTTGAGGAACCATGGTCATTGAGGGAGGATGTCGAATCTGGTGTTTTTTGATTCGTAGCATTCTGTGTACCAATAACAGCGAGTGTATTGAAGACCATAAGGAAGGTGACAATCATCAATAGTGGGAGTCTATATCGAGGTTTCATTCTTCCATCCCTCCGATTTCTTCTAGCAATGCATCTATTTCCGCTTTAGACAGGTTTCTAGCTTGCTCGATCATTAGGTCTGCCTCTGTTTCCTCAATACCCATATTCAACAGGCGTTCCTTCAAGTGCATCAGTTCATCTTCTGTGAGGCGTTCCTCAACCTCCTCGGTCGGGACTCCTTCCTCAGCAACACGTTCAGCCTCAGCGAGTTCGCGTGCACGTCGAGACCGCTCCTGTCTTAGAACTTCATTGATGAATCCAGCCCTCTCGCTGGGTCTCATCTTGTCAAGGTCTTGACGAAGTGTATCGATATCATCTGGGGTCAATCCTACAACCACTGCAAGCTCATCTAGAAGTTCCTCAACATCCATAACTGTGACGTCGACAGTTGATAGACTGACGTCGTCAATGGACTTGTGAATTCCTGTTTTCCTGAGATCTTCATTCATCATAGCAAGAAGCATCTCACGGCGTCTAGGAACATCTGCTGGTTTGGGTATTCGTCCTCGATTCAGTGCTCGAATCATGCTACGGATAATTCGTAACAGTTTGGGAACAGACAGGACTCTGATATACAAAGCACTCAAAGCGGCAATGAAGAGAAGAGCTATCGTTCCGAACTGGAAGCCAGCCACGAGAGCTTTCTGTCCGGGAGTGAATTCAGTGTAAATGTCATATTGAACTGAAGCTATTTGATAGTCGACTTTGCTGAGTCTTATTTCAAGATTATAGTATGTTAAGACAGGTGCTCGAAATGCAAGTGCATATGTACCATTGCCATAATTAACATCTAGATCGGTTTCTCTAACAAGATCGGTGGTCTGAGTACCAGCTGAAGAAATAACGGTGATTTCTGCGCCAGGTATTGTTTCTGAATGATCTATGTCGATGTAGGTGATGTTCACAAAGAAGATCCTTCCAACGTAAATAATGGTTGGAAGTGCGGAATACTCTAACTCCGTCGCAATCTCACGGATAGTCAGGAAGAACTCAATCTCACCCAGAGAATAGTTACCTCTTGAAATTGTAATCCGAATTCTGTAAGGTTCAGCTCGGACCTGCAAGTCCGTTCCCAAATCTGCTTCAGCAGGACCAAAAGCATACGATCCATTGTTGAGATTTGTCAACGTGACAGTTCCAAACATCCAAGTGGCTGTCGCATATCCATCAGTAATCCATACATCGTGCAAATCGTCCCAGAATCCGAAAAGAGTGGTGAAGTTGTCATGTACTGCATACTCCTTCGCTGATTCGCCTAATACTTCAGTCCTAATGGGATTGACTAAGAGCTTAACCAAAGCTGAAGCGAAGCGGAAGTTCTCCTTTCTGAATGAAACGGTTATATGATGTGGAATACTTCCAGCAAGGACCAAAGAAGTATTCAACGTGAGTGAATAGGAACCATTTCCAAGGTCTATTAGCGAACCTTTGAATTGCTCCATCGTGTAGTTAGTGATCGCACCAACAATTCCTTCATTTGCATGAGTGTCGTTGAAGAATAATAAGAAAGTGACTTCTTCACCATAGTAGCCGCTAAGGGTAGCTGATGTAAGAATTACAATTTCAGTATCAACGACCTCAACGTTCAGCGTAAACTCGATAGAAGAGGGCGTATAGCCTGCCGCGCTACTAGAAATTCTGACCTTCCACTCTTGGACACTCAGTTCAGATGTGTCGACCAGCGCACTGTAATATCCAGGTGTAGCAAGCTCTACGAGTGATCCAACGGTGTTGTTGACTCCATATGTCAGACTCGCGCCAGTAACTGGCACATTGAGGTCGGTATTGTTGAGATAGACTGTGATGTTAGCAATATCACGATAATTCACAGAAACGACGAAATCCGTTATAGCAACGAGGTTTGTTGAGAGTTCAGTAATTTCTATCGTAAGCTGCATTGATACACTCTTGTAGTTATCAGACCGAGCTTGAATGAGGATTTGGTGAGTACCAACAGGAGCGCCGGATACAATGAATTCAACAATGTATCTACTATCAATTGGTGACCAGCTAAGCATGCCTGTGCCACCAACCCAGCTATAGGATACTAAACCACTATCAATTGGAGAACTGTTTGCAAGGATGAGATAGTCTACAGAAATATTGACCATCAGTCCGTTTACTGTGGTTTGAGGTGATAGTGAACCGGCAATCTTCGAAGCAATCTTATCAATTCGTATCTGGAAATCTCTTTGTCTGCTTTCATAGTTTAATAAAACAGACCTTACTGTGACAGAATGTTCACCAGCAATAATCTGCCAGCTCTGAACTGTGCAGGTGTAAATACCTGGCGCACCCGGTGTCATGTCAACATTGATTGTTGAAATGGTTAGATTGACATATGCACCCACCACAGGATTACCATTTCTAGCATCAGTCACATTGGCGGTAAAGTCAATTGAATCACCCCAGAATGGATTTGTTGGATTGAAGGTCAGCTCTATTTGAACAGGGATTGCAGAAAGGAGAATGTCAGCTAGGATTGATTGGTTTTGGTGCAGATATTTCGAAGCATTGACAGAGAACGAATAAAGTCCAGCATCCATACCAGAGGTCTGAATTACCATTTCATAGACACCATTACCCAACTCGGTGATTGTAGCGATAGTTGGGTAAGTAGCATTCCAGTCACTTTGGATGAGAGCATTTGGAATACCAGTACCGAACTCAATTGCTGTATAGGTGATGTTGGCAATGATTGGATCACCAAGATAGTATGTCACTCCTTGCGGGAGTTTAAAGCTGAGAGTTGTTGAAACAGAATTGACAAATACTGAAAACCTAAGGTTTGTGACATTTGTATAGAAGGGACTTCCATACCAGGTTAAATTGAGAGTAAAGAAATATCGACCCATACCGGAAAGCGTTGTGGTATCAACAAGAATACGATAGGTTCCATCCCCATTATCTATTATCCATTGAGTGAATGATGTGTCATTCACACATAGCAGAGAGAGATCAGCACCTGATATTCCATTTCCTGTGAGATAGTCACTGAAATCAATGAGGGCGCTAATGTTGAAGAAATAATATGCTGGAGGAGTGGACAGAACCGATGCTTGAGTAAATCGAGTTGATATAGTGACTTGAGTTGACGTAGTTGAGTTCTCGTAATATGGGACCATGTCACCCCAGTGGAATAGGATTGTGATTGGATAAGCATCAACTAGGTCTGAGGTTATCAGTGTAGAGTTGAAAGTAATCCAATAGTACCCGCCGGAACCGGTGAGCGTATACTGTGAATCAAGAATCAAAGTACCACCACCATGTGTTATTATCAACACAGATTTGTCAAGAGGAATCCTCGTTCCGTTCACGTCATCCGTGGCAACCACCTGAAATTCTATATTACTGAGGAATGGAGTTGTTAGTGGAGACCTGGTGACAGATATCGTTGCATATCGACGTACAACATCAATCGAAACATCCAAGGTCCGATCTTGATAGAATGGAGACCCTGATCTGTCAGCTGTAACTGTTATTGTATACTGTCCGAAGTTGCCAAGGGCTACAGTCGAAATCCTGATGCGATAGTCGCCACCTGGAAGTGCATCGACCCAGTAATTAACTCCAAGCTGCAGTGTTGCGTTAAGACAAGAAGCTGTGATTGTGGCACCAAGTATTCCAACTGATGTGCTGTCATCAAAGTATGAAACAATCACAACCGCTTCTTCAAGGAATATTGCTAATGATGGAACCTCACTGGTGAGCTGCGTTCTCCTCTCGATGAGAGTGAGGTAGAAGAAGTCAGTTGCATCGAAACAGAAGTTTGTACCCGTGTATGTCATTGTAGCATTCACAGTGAAAGTATCAAGTGAACCAAAAACACTGGTGTCAAGAGTGACAGTGTATGTTCCGTCTCCATTGTTTACAGCAAGGTAGAACCCAGAGAGTGACGCATCAAGGGTCAATAACCCAGTATTCAGCAGTGATTGATCATCGAGGTCTCTATAAGTGAAGACAATCACCAAATCGTTTCCATATTCAATAGAAGTGTATGGACCATGTTCTAGATTCGTATACCTGTTCCGTATTGTAATCGAGATTGGTATACTAGTTCGGTTTTGATAGAAGGGTGTGCCACTCCATACAACATCAAGATGGAACGTGAAAGTCCCAACATTGTCCCACCATGTAGTATCAAGAGTCAGAACAAATTCTTGAGTACTAGGCAGATAAATCGAACTAAGAACAAGCCCGGCCTCCTGAACTTGGTAGTTCAATTGAGCTCCATCGGGAATGTTCAAGCCAGTGATTACATCCACATATGTGAATGTCAGGTTGACACTCTCACTGTAGGGTGTTGTGGGCAAGGGAGACCATAATACACTCGTCTGTCGATAACGAGTGTTTATGTTAACTGCAAGGGTTCTGTTCTCATAGAGTGGAAGTTGACCGTCAGTCCAATTGGCGTAAATTCTCAGCTCGCATCGCAGCAATCCACTAAGGAGTGATGAGTCGAACGTGATCTGATATTCACCGTTGCCTAATTCAGTAATCACCATCAATTCTTGAGTGAGAGTCTGACCTGGTGTTAGAACCTCGATGGTAAAGTGCACGTTGAGTGGATACGATCCGGTAGTGTTTGTAATCCCAGTGCTATTACTGACATCCCAATAAATCACAGAGAATGTGACATTCTCGCCATAGGGTGTAGCAATAGGATTCATACCTATGTAAAGATCTGATGGGCTTCCTGCAATCCTCGCACTAACGAAGAGAACTTTATCGTCATGTTTGGGTTGAGGTCCAGTCCAATTAGCAAAAATCGTAATATCCTTCCATCCGATTGAACCCCATTGGTCTGCAGTAATTCTTACAATATATCGGCCTTGTACAGACCCGTTTACAACATTGAAATCAAGTGATGGAACTCCTGATGCTTCAGCATATATCAAGACATCACTTCCGACGATACCAGATCCAGTTGTGATGTCATAGTAGAGTACGTAGATGGTAATCTGGCCTGTATATGGTGTTGGCTCGATTGGATTGTCCAAGGAGAATGAGGTCAAATGGGTGATTATTCTGATATCAATGTCAAAGGTGTGGTTCTGATATGCAAAGCGGTTGACATTGAACACTACAGAGTAGTCCTGAATCGGGTCAGTTTCCAATGAGAAGAATGTGATATCGTACTCTCCGGGAGAACTCATTGTCACAGTGTAATCAGACCAGTTACAGGATATTGAGCCGGCTGCACCAGATATTGGAAGGTCATGGTCTGTGTCCCAATACGTCAGAGTGATGGTTTCTTCATATCCAACTGGTAATGCAATGATGCTTTGCGACACAGAAACAGAAGTGAAAATTTGTCTGACCTCAACGAATAGTAATACCTGTGAAGTTGTGTAATAGTCCTGCCGAGCAGTGACTACTACTGCATATGTTCCAAGATTAGAGCTACCAGTTGTAATAGATAGGGTGTAATTTCCAGGTGAGCCTCCTACTGGAGTAAAGCTGTAAGGTGAATCAGTCCAATTACAGGTCAGTGTTGCGGCGTCAATACCTGACCCGACAGAATCTGCATAGAACAACTCAAGAATTGCATTATCACCACGAGGTACTTGAACGCCGGGTGCACTTGAAGACTGAAGTGTTGTTTCCTCTACCACATTAATTACAAAATACCGTTGAAGAGAGTCGTAGTACTGTTTGCTCCATGTAATGCTGATAACGTATCGACCTGGTATACCGAGATCCGCGGTGTTGAGCACAATGCTGTACTCTCCAGTTCCCATATCATTCAGAGCTTGTGTTCCAGTAGTCCAATTGTATGTAGCACTGCCTCCTGGCAGCAGAAGTCCATTATCTGAATCATTTACTCCAACCTGGAGAAGCATATCCTGACCATAGGTGAGGTTTCGTTCCCATGTCACGACTGACTGTCTTGGATATGCAATGTACATGTCAGATCCATGTTCGATACTGAACGTTCGAGAATATGCTCCGATATTTTCAACAGGAGATCCGGTGATTGAGTCATTCACAAATGCTTGAATAGTCCAACCTCCTACTTCAGCAGTGAATGCATCGAGGTTCACATCTCCTGTTTCAGCGACTCCAGCAACCACTACAGCAGTTGTCGATGTCCATAGTTCACCCATTGTGTCATATACTTTGAAAGTGACAGTGGCACCGTTATAGATTGTATCGAGATAAGCTCGAAAACTAGCATTGTCATTTGCCCGATAGGTGTTAGCTGTAACCCAACCAGCACCATCCGACATTCTAAGGTCTTGAATGATGTTTGCAGAATGTCCTGTTATCTTCCAGAATCCATTCTGGTAGGTCCCAATGACTCCTTCGTATACTGATATGTTGAGGCTTGTAGTTGTTGTTGACCAATATGCAAAGTTTATTCCCGGAAAACGAGGTTCTGAGACTGTATCAATGGCAAGCGTGTCAGCCTTACTTGCGTTGAAATAGAAATAATCTGAATAGCCATTTGGCACTGCGACATAGTAGTAGGTAATCCAATCTACTTGAGTAGCGTTCGAAACTGAAAAATGAGTCCCTAAACTTAGAACATCAGCTTCGAAGAGTGATGATTGTCCCAC
>JBHLRS010000017.1:0-64553 GCA_048882325.1 Candidatus Thorarchaeota archaeon
AAGGCAATCATCATTCCTACCGAGAGGAAGAAGGTAGAGGCTCTCAAGTCGGTTTCACTCGATATTCCAAAGGGCCAAATCTACGGTTTACTTGGCCCAAACGGTGCGGGTAAAACGACTCTGATTAAATGCCTCGCGACCCTCGTCCTCCCAACTTCTGGTTCAGCCAGAGTAAACGGGTATGATGTACTAAAGGAATCCACATACGCCAGAGCATCCATGGGCGTATGTCAGGGAAACGAAAGAAGCATCTATTGGAAACTGAGTGCGAGAGAGAATATGATATTCTTCGCAAAGCTCTACCGTATGCCGACCCACGAGGCAAAGGAACGGGCTGATGAGCTGTTGGCGAGGATGGGGCTCTCAGAGAAAGCAGATGAAAAAGCAGAGAATTTGAGTCATGGTATGCGGATGAAGATCGTCTTCGCACGGTCGCTTATCCATGATCCACCCGTCTTGCTTCTGGACGAGCCAACACAAGGTCTCGATCCAACCTTCGCATCAGACCTACGAAAATACATCCATGAGAAGCTGAAGGATAAAACCATCCTGTTGACTACGCACTATATGCATGAGGCAGACATGCTCTGTGATAAAATCGCCCTCATCAACGAGGGAGAGATCAAGAGCTTTGGGTCACCTCATGATTTGAAGGAGGGAGTCCGCGACTACGACAGTCTCCACATGAAGGTGGTTGGCACTCCTGACATCGACGTCATCAAAAAGATGGAGCAGGTCATGTCTGCGTCAATAAACACTCGTAATGGTCACTCCGAGCTTGTCGTGACTGCGCAGAACGGATATGACATGGCACACAAGTTGCTCAACTACATGCACTCGACAGAGGGTGTTAAAGTCGAGCACTTCGAAGTGAAGGAACCCACACTGGATGATGTGTTCCTCCAACTAACTGGAAGGAGGATTGAGGATTGACAGAAGTCACGCATGAGTCCATGAGAGAAGGCGTCCATGAAACTAGTGAGTACCTAGACAGCTTCAGGCCTCGCGCCATGGACTGGACAGCCGCGCGGACCTTTGCAGTGAAGAACCTGAGGATTGCAGTTCGGTATCCAGCCAATCTTTTCGTCTGGGGAATCTTACCAATCTTCTGGTTCGCACCATTCATCCTGATGGCAACCGCAATCGGTGGATCTGAAACCAGTAGTAACTTCATTGACATCTCAGGTTTTGATAACTACATTCAGTTTGTTGTAATCGGCTGGTTTGTGTACATGTACCTTGATACGTCGATCTGGGCAATAGGAAACAACTTCCGTTGGGAGCAAATGTCAGGCACCCTTGAGCCACTTTTTAGTACTCCCGTGCCAAGAATTAGCATCCTCCTAGGTGCAGCTATATCTGACACGGTTCAAGGAACACTACAAGCTATAATCCTTCTCTGCATTTGCGTGTTCATGTTCGGTCTACAGTATGCTCTTGTCGCCATACTACCAACCATCATCATATTGACATTGATGGTAATTACACTCTATGGGTTTAGCTTCATGCTGGCTGGTTTGATTCTCGTGTTCAAAGATCCTAGTGTCCTCACAGAGATGATATCAGAAATGACTTTCGTCGTTTCTCCTGTCAACTATCCAGTAAATGCATTACCTCGTTCAGTGCAGTTTGTCGCCTATCTGATTCCTACGACAATCGGTATTATCACGATACGAGAGATAGCAATCAACGGGGCGATGAACTTGCTATCTTTTTCGCAAGTACTTGTGGGACTTGGGCTTCTTGCTGTGTGTTTCTGGGTCATCGGGATTGCAGTATTCAATTATGCAGAGAAATGGACCAAACAACGGGGACATATGGGAGGTTTCTGAAATGACGAAGCAATCAATCTTTGAGAAGATGTGGGAACGAAAGGGATTAAGGTCAGAATTGAGAGCTGCCAGTGCTCTTGCTATAAAACAGTGGAAAGTGGAATTCAGCTATCCACTATCAGTGCTCTGGTTTATCGTAATGCCTTTTCTCTGGTTCATTCCTTCACTCATAGCAGGTACTGCGATAACAGGGGGCTCTGACTCGGTACATCTTGCTGAAATCGCAGGAACCACTGATTGGTTGACCTACATTGCTATCGGCAGTGCATACGCTGGACTAGCTGTTAGTTTAATCTGGGGTACTGGTTTTGCGCTCAGAAGAGAGCAGAATGTTGGGACTTTAGAAACCTTAATGACAACTCCAATGAAAAGGAACACACTTGTATGGGGATCTACACTCCATAACATTCAACATGGAGGATTAGGAGTAATCCTTCAGCTAGGTGCATCAATCATCTTGTTTGGTGTAAGTCTGAATATCTGGGGAATCCTACCTGCTCTTGGAATCATAGGACTCTCAATTATCGGCTTACAAGGTCTTATCTTTACAGTGGTTTGCATTATACTCCTTGCAAAACAAGCTTGGATGGTAGTAGAGTTTCTCTCTAGTATTCTATTCCTTGTTGCTCCTATGACATACCCAATCGTGGTGCTTCCACCATTCCTGCAGTATATCTCCTTTGGCTCTCCACTGACATGGAGCATTGAGGGATTCAGAGGATTTCTGATGGGCTCACTGTCTGGACCTGCTATTCTTTACATAGTCGGAGTACTCATTGTACTTGATGTCATATTCATCATTACTGGAACTGTAATGTTTCGATACGCTGAGAGATATGTCAGAGCAAGAGGCGCACTATCGCAATTCTAATTCGGTGGTCGAGGGTACTCCTACTCAAGTTTCATGTGGAAATCATTGAGGGCATGCAAAACCATTATTAACCACATGTATTGGTTCGAGCCTTGTTCAGGTGGCTGATTAGACCTCAGTCCCTATAGGAAATGATTCAATGATTGCTCCTCATGGTGGTAAACTGGTAAATCTAACAGCTTCTGAAGAAAAGAGATTAAAGTTACTAAACGAATTCTCAGACCTCCACCCTATTGCTGTCAATTATGAAATAGCTCAAGAAATTGATAACATCTCAAAAGGCGTCTTCAGTCCGCTTGAGGGATTCCTTTCTCGAAATGACTTTGAAGCGGTCTTGAAGGAAGGCCGTCTCGAAGATGGTACTGCCTGGACTATCCCTATTGTTCTGGATGTTAATAAGGAAGAGCTTGAAGGAAGAAAAGCTGGTGATGACATTGGAATCCAGCTCAATGGAAGTCCAATCGCAATGCTGAAGATTGAGGATCTCTACGAGTATGATAGGAGCGACTTCGCTCAATCAGTTTACAGTACAACAGATGTGGACCATCCAGCTGTGGCAAAGATCAATGAGCTGAAGGACATCCTCGTAGGAGGACAGCTGACATTTCTCAATGATATTGGGAATCCGTACCCTGATTATACTCGAACTCCTGCAGAAACAAGAGAGTTATTCCAGAAGAAAGGATGGAAGACTGTTGTGGCGTTCCAGACACGGAACACTCCACATCTTGGACATGAGTATGTTCAGAAAACTGCTCTTTCTATAGTTGATGGTCTCTTCATCAACCCATTGATTGGGAAAAAGAAGAGTGGAGACTTTCGTGATGATGTAATCCTCGAGTCCTATAAAGCACTCATGGAGAACTACTATCCAGAAACATCAACTACAATGTCCGTACTTCACACTGAGATGAGATATGGAGGACCAAAGGAAGCAATCCATCATGCAATCATGAGAAAGAACTTTGGTTGTACACATTTCATAGTAGGAAGAGATCATGCTGGAGTCGGGGACTATTATGGTCCATTTGATGCACACGCAATCTTCGATGACTACCCCGATCTTGGCATCACTCCGATTATGTTTAGATCATTCTTCTATTGCAAGAAGTGTGCAAGTATTGCAAATGACAAGGTTTGTCCACATTCTGGAGATAACATCGTCAATTTCGCAGGTAGAAAAATCCGTGAGATGCTTTCAAACGGAGAACCGCCGCCACTGGACATGATGAGAAAAGAGGTTGCGGAAACAATACTAAGCTACGAAAATCCTTTCGTCGAATAACATCAAACAGGAATGATATCAATGGATACAGGTTTTTGTATTTGGCTAACTGGTTTGTCAGGTAGCGGTAAAACAACTATTGCCCAGGAACTTAAGAAAAGACTACACAACTCAAGGCACATCGAAGTCATGGATGGTGATGAAATCAGGAAAGGCTTGAGCCGAGATCTTGGTTTTACAAAGGAGGACCGGAACGAACACAATCGACGAGTGATTTTCTGCTCTAAGTTATTGGCACGCAATGGAGTCATCGTCGTTGTTGCGTTAATTTCACCCTATCGTGAAACACGGGCGTACGCAAAGGAGCAAATTCAAAACACATTCGAGGTGTTTGTGAAAGCACCAATCGATGTCTGTATTGAGAGAGACCCCAAAGGGCTATACAAGAAAGCGCTTGCAGGAGAAATCAAGCAGTTCACAGGTATCGATGATCCATACGAGGAGCCACTTGATGCAGACATAGTCGTGGAGACTGACAAGGAAACGGTCGAGGTATCAGTTGACAAGATTCTATCAGTCATTCGTGAAAAAGGCCTCTTGCCAGAATAGTCATAGGTTGACTGCCAAATGAAAATCAAGAGAAGAGAGAGTGACAAAGCACAGTTTGAGTTTCCAACTCCTATGTACTATATTGCAAAATTGGCAAAGTCAGTCCCAGCTTTTGCAGACCTTCTCCATACTCTTGAATTCCGCAAATATGGAAAGCAACTTGAGTCATATCAAGTTGATAGACCAATCTTTGTGACAGGTATCGCTAGAGCGGGAACAACAATAACGTTGGAGATGCTAAGTCACCATCCTGATGTGGCATACCATCGATACCTCCACATGGTTTTGCCGTATGCTCCACATTGGATACAACAGATTGCAGATAAGACTCCGATAATGTTGGCCTTTACAGAACGCATTCACAAAGACAGAATCGAGGTTAATAGGACTAGTCCAGAAGCAGTTGAAGAAATCTTTTGGCAGCGATACTTCAAAGACACCTTGAATGAATCAAAGTCAAACGTTCTTAGAGCTGAGGTTTCTAATCCGGAGTTTGAATCATTCTACAAGGAACATATCCGGAAATTACTGGCAGATCAAAAGAGGATAAGATACGCCGCCAAGAACAACTACAATGTCACCAGAATGGAGTACATTCAGAAGATCTTGCCTGATGTCAAGTTCGTCATCATAGTTCGAAATCCTTTCGACCACATAGCATCACTATCAAAACAGGATATCATATTTCGTGAGATCGAGGAACAAGACCCACGTTTATTGGATTGGACCAAGATTATTGGACATCGAGAGTTCGGTGGTGCAAAAATCTGTATCAATGTTGATGATACTGACCTGGTCGAGGAGATTAGAAATGACTGGTCAAACAAGAACACCTATGTCGAGGGCTGGGCTAAGTACTGGGCGTCAATATACTCACATGTTCATCAAACATTGAAGAACAACCAGCAACTGGCAAAAGCATCCTTGGTTGTCCGCTATGAAACTCTATGTGAATCTCCTGACAAAACAATCGATAAAATCTTTGAACATGTAGAATTGGAAATCAAGAAATTCAAAGAAAAACAACATTATGTGGAAACTCTACGTCCACCATCATACTATTCAGTCCAATACACTGATGCAGAAAAAGAAAGCATCAGGAGAATCTGTGGACCCGTTGCTAAACTCTTTGGTTATGACCTAGGTTCTTGATTTCTTCAAGACATCCATGAAGCACATTGTATCCATGCACCACAATTTTCCGAAAGTCTGAGTGATTCGTGAATTTAGACAAAAAGAGACGCCATCCAGTTTCATAGAAGTTCTTGTAGGAATCTGCAATCGATTCATACCCATTAGCTCTTAATTCCTTGACAATCCTTGTTCGGTTCCATTTCCAAACATAAAGTGGACTAGGATGGTTCTGTGTTAGAAGTCGTATGGGAGCAGGTGAAACTCTCCAATTCATTCCTCTCAACATCTGCCAAAAGTCGAGACCAACACGATCAAAAGCTTGTCGAGGTAGATCGCCAAGATACTCTTCGAGACCCAACATCTCTTTTCTATCTCCTCTACGGACATCCTCAAGTTTTGGCAATTTCGCGTCATCAGGAGAACCGACCATAGCATGGACATCACCAACCTGAGGAAGAATGAACATTGGGTCATTTAGGTTGGGGTTGAGATGAACAATCTGAATGCGGGGTATGTGAAGAAATTCACTCTTCGCCGATACAAATCTCTCTTCGAATTCTTCACATACATTGATTGATGCAAAAAACCCATCGTATGTTTCAGGGAACAGAGGATTTGAGTCGGTCATCTTGATATGTATATCAAGATCACTAATGATTGGCACATAATCAACCAGAGTTCTCCATTGCTTCACAGCAGATCCTTTAGCGTAAGCGT
The DNA here is from genome assembly GCA_048882325.1 of Candidatus Thorarchaeota archaeon. GTDB lineage: Archaea > Asgardarchaeota > Thorarchaeia > Thorarchaeales > Thorarchaeaceae > SMTZ1-45. The sequence goes on from JBHLRS010000017.1 coordinate 6,389, forward strand.
ACTCGAGTCGTGGTCCAAATACATCCTTTAGTACTGTTGCCCAAATATCAAGAGCAAGGAGAACATCCTCCTTAGCCTGCTTCATTTGTTCTTCCCAATCTGGCATGGGACGATTCTCAAGTTCCACCTTGAAAATGGTTTCGCACGGACCACAAAGGCAATTAAGCTGTTGGGATTGACAGGTGAAGATACATCTTACAATCAGACGAAGCTTGAAGAAGATGGTCCATTGATGAATCCACAGACTGATGCAAATCCTCAACCTCCAACGCCCGGACCGTATAAGATAGTGGCAGCCACGAGTTTTGGTGTATTCCTTAGTGCATTGGATGCCTCAATTGTCAATGTTTCTCTTGTAACAATCAAGGATGATCTGGGTGTTTCAATGGCAGCAATCCAGTGGGTTGTTGTTGCATATTTGCTGATTGTTACATCTGCTATGCCACTCATGGGGAAGGTTGGAGACAGACTTGGAAAAACAAAGGTCTTCCAACTTGGGATGCTCGTGTTTGTTGGTGGCTCATTGCTGTGTGCTTTTTCAGTTGGTCTCGGAATGCTTGTAGCAGCACGAATTTTTCAAGCTCTTGGGGCTAGTATGATCTCAGCCAATGGATTGGCACTAGTAACTTACTTCACAACGACTCAGAACCGAGGTCGAGCTATTGGGATGAACTCAATTGTACTTGCAGCCGCCTTAGGATTTGGGCCTGTGCTAGGTGGGTTCTTGAGTCAGTTCTATGGCTGGCCGAGTATCTTCTTGGTCAATTTACCGATTGGCCTTATAGGATTCTTAGTAGTACAGTTCGTCGTACCCGAAACAGAACCAGTCAAGGAGATAAAGTTCGATACTCCTGGAGCTATTCTATTCTTCAGCTTCCTGTTCATTTTGATATACTTCTTCACTGTAGCTGCATCGATACCTTTTGGAATAGGGCTATTATTAGTGGAAGGCTTCTTCATTTCGTTACTTGCATTTCTCATTCGAGAGCGTTCATTCCACTCGCCAATTATCGCTACAGGAGTTCTAGCTGATAAAAGAATATCAACAAGCATTTTTTCCGCACTACTAGCATATATGGCAATGGTACCAATCTCATTCTTGTTGCCATTTTATCTTCAAGAAGCACTTGATTTTACTCAGTCAGTGACTGGGATTTTTCTGATGGTTCAACCCATAATGATCTCAGTGACAGGGCCAATTGCAGGCTTCGTGTCAGAGAGATGGTGCGCAAAGAACCAAACTGTTGTAGGTCTTCTTGTTCAATTGACGGGACTTGCATTCATCGCCCTAGCCATTCCAAATGTCCTACTAATGGCTGTAGGTATCGCAATTATGGGAACAGGTCTATCGTTCTTCAGCGTGGCTAATGGAAATTTCATAATGACTGCGGCTCCAAAACAGTATATGGGAGTCGTCAGTGCTTTGACAAACATTGCAAGGACTACAGGTTTCTCAGTTGCTACAGCACTAGTGACAACTATATTTGGAATATTCTTTCTAACAACCAATCCAGACGGAGTGACAACAGGACCACTTTATACCGCAAGCTATGGTCAGGCAGTCGAACTGACAATATGGGTCTTCACAATACTCGTCATCATATCAGCGATTATTTCATCTAGGAGAGGATTGAATCCTTGTGAAGCTGAACGTATGAGTAGCGAGATTACGATTGCTCCTATAGACCAAATTCCTCAGCGATGAATAACACTCTTCTTCTGAAGTCTGGATGGGATAGAGTGAGGAGGTTGACGCCAACCTCGCGATCAAAGAGCATCTTTCTGGGATTTTCGCGGAGAATTTTGAGGAGGTCAGTCAGTTCTTCGGTTGAAAGACGGCGATCTTCATCATAGTCAACCTTCCGCCAGTCCACCCGTCTCATCTCTTTGGTAGTTTCCGATACTGGTTTTGCATCATCTCTCTTCTTCTGCAAACCGGGAACTGCAGTATCAACCGCCATCTGAATTTGTTCATCTGTAAGTTGTATACCATAGACATCTCGCATATGCTTCAGCTTAGTTGAGAGAAAAACACCGGGTGCAACTTGTCGTGCATTCATCTCATCAATACCATCTAGAGGATAATGAGTAATTATCCGCATGAGTTCAGCGTTTGATATTGTTCCAGTCCTTTCAGGATTGAGAGATTCCAACCATCGGACTTCTTCAATTAGAACAGTTATTGTTTCAACTCTCTGACCTAAGCGAATGAGTGCATTTATCGTTGCTTCGTGACCAAGTACTGAAGCCGCATGATAGTCGCTCATCAACTCAGCTGAGCGTGAAGCTTTTTGCATGAACAATTTACTAACGGTAGCCAGTATTCTAGAGAGGAGGAAGAACCCTCCAAGTACCAGAAGACGTATTCCAGCTAAGACCAAGTCAGCATCCAAGAATACTGCACTTGCAACACCAACTGCGATTAGGATGTAGAGATATAGATAGATTAGGTCAATGAAGAAAGAGGGCATTTTTGTGAATATTTGAACCAATGAATCTCGATTTGCGATGTGGCCTAGTTCATGTGAGATGATTGCCTTTACCTCATCTTCATTCAGGACATCTAACGTGTTACTGTTCACAACAACAGTGGAACCTAACAGAGGCAAACTGAAAGTGAATGCATTCGGTAAAGGTGAGTTCATCAGATAGATCTTATTCACATTGACCTTGCTCTGCTTCGCGAGATCTTGTGTCCATGCAACGATGTCATCACGAGAGTATCGACTCCTCCACTCAGTCGCCTCGTCGTATTCGGGATACAACCGTATCAGATCTTTTTGATTCAACATCTGAGTTGCAGTGGCATATAGCATAACGATTTGCATCAAACCTATACCTACAAACAATGAAGCAGAAACAAATGCGTTTGACCGCGAAAAATCAATTCCAACAATGAATATAGGATGATCAGTGTTCAAGACAGATACGATTAGAATCTGGACAATATCCAATATGAGAAATGCATAGATTGCTATCCACTTTCGACGATTAACTTCCTCAATCATCTTCCTGACCTATGTGTGAGCATGAATGAGTAGTTTTTAACTATACGGTAGAACCTCCTAATTCACAGGCTTTATCACCGGGATTTTTCCATGATGGTTCGGTGTTTATTTTGAAAGACGGGATGGATCTCGCTGAGTATTGTGTGAAATACGGACAAGACCTCGGCGCCAGCTATGTTGAAGCCAGATATGTTAAGGACACGACCAGAGGTCTTGCGTATAGAAATGGTCAACCTGTTTCAGGAGGATTCTCACCTTCTACTGGCATTGGTGTTAGAGTTCTTGTGGATGGCAATATGGGTTTTGCATCCTTTGACAGACTCGAGAAACATCTTGCGGAAGAGTCTATTTCTGTAGCCTATAGGATGGCGAAGAATGCCAAGAGGAAGATACCAATCGACTTAGGAAGTCCAGTCACCAACAAGACAAAGTGGCAAATGGATACCAAAGAACCACTTAGGGAAGTCAATATGGAAACAATGATGGAACTCTCCGACGAAGTCAATAAACAGATGGAGGGATTGACTGCTTATATGTTCATAATAAATCCCAAAGTCATGGACAAGTATCTAGTTACGAGTGAGGGAACACAAATTGAGAGTCAACTTTCGTACCTCTTGATGTATTCAAATCTCACTGCAAAAGGAACTGGTGATTCTGAACAACGCTATCTGGACCTTTCTCTAGCAGGGGGTTGGGAACGAATTCGTGAAACCAATCTTATCGACAGAGTGAGAGATGAGGTTGATAGACTGAAAAAGACTGCAGTGCAAGCGGTTAAGGTTGAGGAACTTCTCAGCCAACCTGTAGATATGGTTGTAGGTCCAGAGGTCGCTGGTATAATCGCACATGAGAACGTAGGGCATCCTAGCGAGGGTGATAGAATTATGGGAAGAGAGGGGGCTCAAGCTGGAGAGAGCTTTTGGAGGGACCTCAAGATCGGCGAGTCTCGAGTTGGCTCAGATGCAGCAACAGTTGGTGAAGATCCTACAGTCCTAAACACATCTGGTTACTACCTCTTCGATGATGAGGGAGTCAAAGCCAGAAAACGGATATTGATCAAGAATGGGATTTTGAATGAACCACTCCTCAATAGAGAGTTTGGCACCAGATTTGGTACTGAATCCAATGCAGCAGCACGTTCTGTAGCTTATAATAGAGAGCCCCTCATTCGAATGGCTAACACATATTTTGAACCAGGCGATTTCACCTTCGACGAGCTGATTGAGGATGTCAAGCTTGGTGTGTATATGAGGAGCTTCAAAGAGTGGAATATCGATGATAGAAGATATCAATCGAAGTACAGTGGCTCAGAGGCTTACTTGATCAAAAATGGCGAGATAACAGAAACTATGGTAAAAAGACCAGTTATGGAGACCACAAGTATTGGTCTTCTCACAGCATTGGACGCTGTTACTAAGAATCTAGGATTCGACTTTCCCGGAACTTGTGGAAAGAGTGATCCTTCGCAAGGATGTCCAGTCTATGCAGGAGGAGGAGAACTCAGATTCAGAGAGATAAGATTGGGAGGTGTTGGGTGATGACTGATATCAAAGCGCTGGTTGATTACGCTGTTGATTATGGAAAGAAGAAGACTGATGTCATTCTTGCCCGACTTAATATGTCAACGGGCTCTCAAATCAGATTCTCTCAGAATGCTATCGATATAAGCAAGAGATGGGAGCAACTCCAACTGCAGCTCTTTGCTGTTGTCAAAGGTGCTAAGACAGGTTCAACTGAGCGTCCGGTATCGACAAAAGAAGATGTGAAAGAGGCGGTCGACGATGTTGCGGAGTTTAGCGGGATTCTGCCTGATTCACAGTTCTATGCGGGTGTGGAAGACTCTGTTAAGTCATATCCGGATTTGAAGAATCAGGTAGATAGTAAATTTGACAAGTTTGTGGAGGAAGCTCCAAGTATCATTAACAGTGTAGTTGATGGTGCTGTCAACGAAGGAGCAAAGCGTGTTGCAGGTGCACTTAGGTTCGACAAGGTTGAATACTTTTTCAGGTCAAGCAATGGACCAGAAGGTTCAGGCAAAAAGACAGTATTCGATTTGAACGTCAGAGCGCTTCAAGATGAACTTGATTACTCAGGACAAGGACTTGCGTGTGGCGTCATTCCTTCCTCATCAGAAAAAATCATGGTGGCAGCTGGAGAAAAAGCGGGTCGTCTTTCTAAACAAGCAATAGGTGCAATTCAAGGTGAACCAGGGACCTATGACCTTGTCCTGACTCCAACAGTTGCTGCGGATGTAATTGGTCAAATACCTGCTCTTGCCAATCCGTTCGCGGTCCTGATTGGAGCATCCCCATTGGGAGATAAGATGGGAGAACAACTCGCTCCAGAATTTGTCACAGCAACAGATGATCCCTTGTTTGATGGTGGTCTTGCTAGTAGGAGATTTGACTGGGAAGGAACACCGTGTGGAACTTTGAATATCGTGGATAAGGGAGTTCTAAAGGCATTCATGCATAACACCACGACAGCAAGAATGTTTGAAACAGATACTACGGGTAGCTCAAGTCTCATTGGTCGGGGAATGAAGTTACTCATGCCTTCACCTTCCAACATCGTGTTTGAAAACGGGGACCACTCTGTCGAAGAACTACTGGATGTAACTAGACCGACTATCTATGTGACATGCAACTGGTATTCTCGTTTCCAGAATCAGCAGACTGGTGAATTTTCAACAATCCCAAGAGATGCAATGTTCCTGATGGAAGAAGGTGAGATGAAACCAATCAAAAACATGAGAATCAGTGACAACACGATGCGTATGTTTGCCAACATTGATGCACTGGGAAATGATAGGACTCAGATATTCTGGTGGGAAGTAAGAACACCCACAGTTATCCCAACAATGAGAATTCGCGACTGTAGAATGACTGCTGCAACACAATAGTCAAAATCAAACTCTGCGATGCAATCTCCTTGACTCAGCAGCTGCATAGTGGAATAGCTCACTCACATTCATTCCTGTTTTGGCAGAGGTTTCAAAATACTTGAGAGTGAGCAGATCAGCTAAGAGTTGACCATCCTGAGAGGAAACCTTAGCTAGATCCGTCATATCAGACTTATTGGCAACTAGTGAACCACCAAGGAATTCTTCACGTTGGATACAAATCTTCTCAGTGAGAGCCTCGTGTAAATCTGTAATGCGTTTGAAGGTTGAACGGTCAGTGACATCATAGACCATTATGAGGTGATGTGCCCCTTGGTAGAATTGGTTTCGCAGTCCAGCAAAGGTTTCTTGACCGCCAATATCTGCAACGGTCAATATAACTCGACCTTCAGGAAACTCGAATGTTACAGCACTCAAATCTGCACCAATTGTTGCAGTATGGGTTTCTCTGAACTCATCACTTTGATATCGTCTGACCAAACTTGACTTCCCCACATTAGGGGATCCTACGATAATCGCCTTGTATAGTTCAACAGCCACACTGCGCACCGGTCCCAGGATGAACATTCTTGACTGAGGGTAGCATCTTATCAGGCTTGTCACGACAGATATATCGAAGAGTTTTAGAAGGACATAGGATGAAAGTGAAGTATGGTCGACCTCAACATTATCAGATCGCGTACAACAAATGTCCGTGATTACATAGAAGGCCTCAAGGACAAAGACAGACAGAAGTTCCTAGAAGTTTACAACACTTACAAGCTGAAAACAGATGTGGTCGACAAGCTGCGTGAAGTCCTCAAAAATCTCACTGTTGTAGTCTTTTCAGCTGCGTGGTGTGGTGACTGCAAACGAGCAATGCCAGTTATGCAACAGCTTGAAGAGAAGCTCGGGTTGGAGGTTCTTGTATTTAGTAAAATAAAGACTGCTCCACTAGACCCAAATCGCCAATGGGCGGTTCCACCATCACCACCCGAAGTGGATGAATGGGGAGTGACTGCTATCCCTTGGTTCAATTTCTATACTGCAGACGGAGAATTGGTTGGAACTTTAATTGAAAAACCCACTGTGAAAGAAACCCTGGAGGAAGAAATCCTTCACGTGCTCACAAATAAATAGTGAATGTGACGCAAGCAGATTGTGTCTTAGGAGGAAACTAGTATGGAAATTCCGATGCTAACTAATTTCATTGATGGCCTGAAACTATTCTTCTCATCCAGACGATTGAGATGGCTAACACTGGTCTTCATAATTGGAGCATTTCTGATTACTCTTTATGAGAGAATAACTGTTGCTTTGCCCACCCTAGCTGCTTTCACATTGTTCGCAGGAGGAGTCTTTCCGACATTCTTCATGATTACTGCATTCTTAGCTCTGATGGGATTGACAAGATACGTGGTGGATGAAGAGTCGTATGTTCGCTCTCTCATCCTAACAATAATCCTGATGGTCATCAGCCTATTCGTCTTGGCATTCATGCTAATATTCCGAATTTTCTTTAATGTTCTATTCATCGGTATCGGTTTTCTCGGATGGATAGGATTTCAGTCCTACTTTGCAGCAAGAAATTCTCTAGGGTATGCTGAAAGTGTTGCAATAGAAAAGAGGTCCAAAATAGCGAATCTGCTTTATGGGATAATCTATTTCCTGAACTATATTGTCGTGATTGGAGCTTTCATAGTATCACTTGTCTTGTTCTCTCCTGCACTACTATGGATAGGTGTGGCTATTCTTGGAACGTTACTTGCTGCTGGATTCAACTTCCTCAATGGTTGGATTTTGGTGGCTGAACGGGACAAGTCAACAGCCAGTAACATTGCTTTCCTAGGTTTCTTTGTTTCATTCTATTCTGCATATTTCATATACAATGTCCTGAAAGGGTTTGATGGATCACTTGACCTTGTGAGCATAACGATATCCATATTCTTCATTCTCTACACCATGAGTGGCATAGGGAGTTCTCTATCAAGCCGGTCTGAATTGGATACTCGATGGAAATTGAGCAAAGAGTTCGCAGCCACATCTACGTTCTTCCTAGCTTCAGGCTACATGTTTGTTGACGCAATGTTTAGCGTAATTCTCGGAGGTTTCGGAGATCCTGCATTGGCTGGAGCCACAGGTGACGCGGTTAAACTATTCGTTTTCCCATTTGTCGCTTTGATCATCGAGCTTAATTTTATTCGTAAATCACGAAAAGCTCCAAAACCAACGGAAGTTCCGGAAGAGATTCTGGATGTTTCTGAAGAAGAATCCCCATCAGAGGAAGCACAACCACGCACTCTAGATGAACCTGTTGAGGAAGAGGACGTTCTTCTTGTTACAGAGGAGGAATCTAATGAAGAGCCGATGGATGAACATGAAGAATTTGAACCAGTTGAAGATCAAATCATCGAGGATGAGTGAGCATCTTAACGCTGTTCACATCTCTCTTTCCACTCAATCCGAAGCCTTTTATCTACTACAGATAAGACCATCGCGCGGAAAATATATCCGCACAAGATAGGAAAAAACCGGTGACACTGATATGGCAAAATTCGAGTGCATGGTATGCGGTTGGGTCTATGATGAAGACATTGGCGATCCTGACAGCGGTATTGCTGCTGGCACAAAGTTCGCTGATCTCCCTGATGATTGGGTTTGTCCCATGTGTGGGGCTGCTAAGGAAGACTTCGAAGAAATCTAGAGATCCGGCTGATCGGGGGCAATAGCCCCCATTGCCGCTCACTACCTATGTTCGGCCTTTGCCAGAGCAATTGTCTTCTTCTCATAACATCTCATAGAAGAGATTTGAAGTTACAACTTGAAACGATGTGCTCCTCAGCTCACATGTTTCGCGCAAAGGTGTTCACTTATATACATTCGTGACTTTTTTGTACCACTTCTTCCTTTGTTGAGAGAAATTCGCAAGGTGAAGGAGGAGGTATGTAATACTTGGAAAGAAATCAAATCATAGCTTTAGTTGTCATAATAGTGATTGTTGGCAGCGTGGCTGGGTACATATACTTCTTTGGACCCACACCAGAAGCAGTCATTATAATGGGAACTACTGACTCGGTTGAAACCAACCTCGATCCCGCCCGAGCCTATGACTATTTTGGATGGGAACTAATAATATCTCTTAGTTCACCATTAGTAGAAATAGAACCTGGATCGCAAGCAGGAGCTGACGACATTCAACCGGCGTTAGCGGAGAGTTGGACAATGGCGTCAGATGGCTTGTCCTGGGACTTCACCCTTAGGCAGAATGTCCTGTTTGAGGATGGGAGAGAGTTCAACGCCTCTGATGTCAAGTATACCTTCGATAGAAACTGTAACCTTACAGGTGATGGACTATTGGAGGAAGATGGTGCTCAATTGGCACTAGAGTATAATCTAATAATAAAGAATGTGACTGTTTTGAGTGAGTTCGCGGTCAGATTCAACTTGTATCAACCATTTGCTCCATTCCTGCAGCTAATGTCATGTGCTGCATCATACATTGTCGATAGAGTACATGCACCAAAGAATGAAACAGTTTGGTTTGAGAGTGGCGATGCTCGTGCCAGTCATCCAAATGGCCTCGGGCCATTCATTCTGGAGAGCTGGACTAGAAGTGGAGGCGCAGATGTAGAGTTTCGACTCGTGAAGAACCCCAACTACTGGAACGCGGCCGCTGGCTATCCAAAATCAGACGAAATAGTCATCAAGAAATATGCAGATGCAACTGCATTGGCGACAGCAATGGAGGCTGGTGATGTTGATATTGCCTATCGACAACTAACAGCCCAACAGATTCACAGTTTCATGGACAACCCAGACGTTCGCGTCTGGAAAGGAGTCGGAGCGCAGATACAATACATGTGCTTTAACCAAGCGTTCTATCCATTCAATGAAACAGCAATCAGGCAAGGAATAGCTGCTGCCCTCAATAGGACTAATGTTGTTAATACAGTCTTTCTCGGTGACTTCTCACCGCTATACTCGATTGTTCCTGAGGGAATGGCATTTCACTTACCAACCTTCGAGGTCTACGGGGAAGCCAACTACTCTTTCACACAGTCGCAGCTAGCCCTCTTCGGGTACAACGAAACGAACAAGCTGGTCATAGAGTTCTATTATGAGAACGAAGGCCACTATCCGCAGAGTGGGCAGCAAGCAGCTGTGTACAAAACTGATCTTGAAGCGAGTGGAGTCATTACGGTGAACCTCCACGGTCTGGCGTGGGCTCAGTATAGGGAACAGAGAGACGCTGAAACAATGCCCATGTATATGTATGGTTGGTATCCTGACTACATAGATCCGGACAACTATGCATTCCTGCCGTTCGCAACATGGCTTCATATGAATTATGACAAAGACTCTCCAGCAGGTGGTACCGCACAGTACAACCTATGGGTTGATGGTCGGACAGCATCCACTCCCGCAGAACGACAAACTGCATACTATGACTTGCAAGAGCTGCAAGCAGTAGAGTGCTCAGTCATACCACTTTGGCAGAGTGACACAACAGCTGTTACAAAGCCAACAATACACGGAGTGCAGCTTGACATCACTGTCAACTGGCGTCATTGGCTCATATACGTCGGTGCGGCAGCAACCACTGGTCCGTAACATCTAAATGGTGCGTGCTACCAGTCCTGATGAAACTTCAGCAAATGGGTTTCAACAAAGGATGGTAGCACCTATGTTTTCTTTCAATAATTATGGGTGATTTGCAATGACTTTGAGGTCCTACGTAGTAAGCCGTATTCTACTGACTATTCCAATGATCATGTTTCTTCTTACATTTGTGTTTATTATAATCAGAATCCTCCCGGGAGACCCTGCTCTTCTACATTTTGAAAGGCAGGTCACTCCGGAACAGCTTTGGGCCTTTAAGGAGGAACTGGGTCTGAACAAACCTCTTATTGTCCAATACTTTGACTACCTGGCTGGACTATTTCGTGGAGACCTTGGTCTTTCGATGCAAGATTTCTCGCCTATCAGCGAACATCTTGTTGAACGCTTTCCTGTAACCCTTGAGTTGAGCATATATTCTATACTCTTTGCCATTCTGATCGGAGTAGCTCTCGGGGTGAAGGCATCTAAGAACTATGACTCAGCCAGTGACCATTCAATCAGGCTCTTCGGGATTATTACCTACGCAGTTCCTGTATTCTTTTTGGGAATGGTTCTTCAATTCATCTTTGGAATCTGGCTGAATGTTTTACCCACAGGAGGTTCATGGGACTCGCATTACACAAGACCTCCGAGAATCACTGGAATGATCACATTCGACAGTCTGCTCACTGGAAACATCTTTGGATTTGTAATGGGATTGAGATACCTCCTTCTGCCTTCAATCACTTTGGGCACAGTTCTATGCGGCATTTTCATCAGATTGACCCGCACTAATATGATGGAAACGCTCAGAACCGACTTTGTCGTTGCTGCTCGGGCAAGAGGGCTCTCAGAAAATACAGTGACATATAGATACGCTTTGAAGAACGCATTCCTCCCAATCTTGACAATGATTGGGCTACAGGTTGCTGCACTCCTTGCAGGAGCTATTCTAACTGAAACTACATTCAGCATCGAGGGGATGGGTAGTTATCTCGTGGCAAGGATTAGTCGGCGTGATTATACTGCCATTCAAGGGGCTGTTGTTTTATTTGGCCTTTTGGTGAGTCTTGTGAGTCTAGTGGTTGACTTGATCTATGCGTACCTTGATCCGAGAATAAGACTATAGGGGGTCAGAAGATGAAGCAGAATGCTACTGTAAAGGGTGTCTTTCTGAGCCTAAGTCCAATGAAGGAGTCCCTCCGACATAGGTCAACAAAATGGTGGATAAGCTTTGGAGCAGTCATCATAGGCGCTGTGGCACTTCTAATCGGTCTGATTTCTGTGGCAACAGTGTCCAATAGCGGGATTGGACTTCAAGCTGTAGCCACTTCGTTCACTTTTGCGGTGGTCCTAGTGTTTTGCACTATTCTAGCCAAACGATTTGTAACAGAGAGATGGACCGAACGCAGACTTTCATTTGGGTTGGCAACCGTGGGGAGTATTGCCATGATGGTCACCATAGCCATGCTTGGTTTTCTCTTGGTGCCGGATGATTGGATGGGTTTCACTAGGGATTTGACATTCGCAGGAGCCACACTCGGGATTATTCTGCTTCTCTACACTTACGGATATCCTCTTCTGCGAGATAGAGGCTCAGCGGGGTTCATAACAATCGCAGGCCTCACAATAGTGCTTCTGATTGTCTATATGACAGCGATATCAAATTGGATTGTTCCATATGATCCCTTTGCCATCAACGTTGGTGGTATACTCGCTGCTCCATCGCCAAGGTTTCCGCTTGGAACTACTGACCTTGGACAAGATCTCCTGAGCCGCGTCATTGCAGGTGGAGCTGTCATGTTGCAGGTGGCGGCGCTTTCTGTGGCTGTTTGTGTTGCGATTGGTATTCCTGTGGGGCTGCTAGCATCATACAAAGGAGGCGTCGTGGACAGAATCGTTTCACTGGTTATGGACAGCCTTTTTGCTTTTCCTGGTCTAGTATTAGCAATAGCTCTTGCTGCAATGCTTGGCGCAGGTGTAGTCAACATGGCTTTGGCCATTGCTGTTGTGTACATACCCTCGTACTTCAGAGTAGTGAGAAGTCAGGTCCTTACAGTGAGGGAGCTACCCTATGTTGAGGCTGCAATTGTCTTAGGGGCAAGAGACCGTGAGATACTCCTTCGTTATATCCTGCCTAATGTGTTACCCTCTGCAGTAGTGGTTATGTCCATCAACTTCGCAGACGCCATATTGACCGCCGCGGGTCTGACATTTGTTGGGCTTGGATTGGGAATAGAAGTTACTGATTGGGGTCGGGACCTCACAACTGGCTCAACATTACTCAATGTTGTCCGTGCATGGTGGGTCATTTCCTACCCTGGACTTATGATTGTCATTCTGGCTCTTGGATTTACACTGACTGGTGAGGGACTAAGTGAGATCCTAACACCGAGACTGAGGGAATAGATACATTGACAGACCTATTGCGAATTGAAGATTTGGTAGTGGAGTATAAGACTCGTCGCGGCGCCGCCAGAGGAGTAGACAATATCTCTCTGATGCTAAAGAAGAACAGGACTCTTGGCCTTGCAGGAGAGAGCGGCTGTGGAAAATCAACTCTGGGGCGAGCGATAATTAAGCTGGTTCCTCACCCTGGAAAAATACTATCCGGAAACATATTCTTCAATCTGGAGGATGATGTCCCATACGAAGATGGCATTATCCCGAAGGGAGAAATCAACATAATGCAACTCAGTGAGAAAGAGATGAGGGGGCTTAGAGGAAAAGAGATTGCATACATTTTCCAAGACCCTATGACCTCCTTGAACCCAATGTTGAAAATCGGTAGTCATTTTGTTGAAACTGTTCAAGCACACAATCCTGACGTTGAGGAGGAGGAGGCTCTTGAGATTGGAGCCAAAATGCTCGAGAGTCTTGGTATTCTGGCTGAGCGGATCAATGACTACCCACACCAATTCAGTGGTGGGATGCGTCAACGTGTCATGATAGGTTTGAGTCTCGCTTTAAAGCCCCGGCTATTAATTGCAGACGAACCTACAACCTCTCTTGATGTGATTGTTGAAGCTCAAATACTTGAGGAGATTGCTGAGCTTAAGGAAATGTTCGACCTCACTCTGATACTCATTACTCACAATCTTGGAGTCCTCGCACAGACTGCTGATGACATCGCGATACTATACACTGGAAGGATCATGGAGCTCTCTCCAACAATAGACTTGTTCGAGGAACCACTTCATCCCTACACAAGAGCACTTCTGGAGTCAGTTCCAGACGTGACTCAGCCTGATAAGAAGCTAGCCTGGATTCCTGGTGCACCTCCTGACCTGATCAATCCAATTCCTGGGTGTATGTTCAATCCAAGGTGTCCATATGCGATGGATATCTGTAAGACAGTCCAACCAGACTTGATTGATACTGGACAGGGACGACTGGTCGCTTGTCATTTATTTGGAGGAGAATGAAACATGGCACTCATCGAGGTAAGAAACGTCAAGAAGCACTTCGAGATTACTAAAGGTTTCCTTGACTCGATATTTGCTAGAGAGCACGAATATGTCAGAGCAGTCGACGGAGTGTCTTTTGAATTAGAAAAGGGAGAAGTCCTTGGTCTTGTTGGTGAGAGCGGCTCAGGAAAAACGACCATGGGGAGACTGTGTGTTCGATTGATAAGACCTACAGCTGGTGAAATCATCTTCGAGGGTAAAGATATCGCCACACTTAAGGGAAAGGAATTAAGATTATTGAGACAGAAACTCCAGTTTACATTTCAAGATCCAACATCATCACTCAATCCACGGATGAAAACTGGTGATGCAATCGCGGATGCTCTTCGACTTCAAGGAATCGGAACAAAAGAAGAGAGAAAGGAGAGGACAGAGCAGATTCTTGAGAGAGTAGGCCTGTCACCACCAAGTTCGTTCTATGATCGACTGCCACATCAACTATCAGGAGGACAGAAACAACGCGTCGTCTTTGGTAGGGCCATGATTCTAAATCCTGAGTTTGTGGTGACTGATGAACCTGTTGCGATGGTGGATGTATCCATCAAGGCTCAGATTCTTGACTTGATGATGGATTTGAAGAAAGAGTTTGACCTTACCTACCTGTTCATTTCACATGATCTTGCCACAGCTCGACACGTATGTGATAGAATCGCTGTCATGTATCTTGGGAAAATCGTTGAAGTTGCAGACAAAGACAGTATATACGAAGATCCTCTTCACCCGTATGCTGTTGGTCTCATGAGTGCGATTCCTATCCCAGATCCAAAAGCGAAGAAAACAGAGGCAGTCCCAAGAGGAGAAATTCCAAGTCCAATAAATCCACCAAGTGGGTGTAGATTCCACCCGAGGTGTCCAAAAGCATTTGACAGGTGTCCAGAAGAGGAACCTCAGCTACTTGACGTGGGTAATGGAAGACAAGTTGCTTGCCACTTGTATGAATCCTAACGTTGACCGAGTCCCTTGTTCTTTAGGATTTTAACTCGTTCAGTAACTTCTTCTCTCTCCTTGGAAAGAGTGTTGCTTTCGACAATGAGTTTCAATAAAGAACTTGCATACTCTGACTCGGGTACGTGACCATTCCTTAGTTCCTGCTCAAGTCGAACTCTCTTCGTCTTAACCTCATCAATCGCCTTGTTAAGTGATCGAAGTCGAATCTGCATAAAAGCCAATGAGTTTGAGGCGTTCATTGGACGACCAACCTTTCCCCAAGACAAACCACTATCACCAGCCATCGTGCTACTGTCTCTATTCATCCTATTATACTCCTATCTGTGGTCGGTATGTGTAGGTATAGGAACATTGTATATTATAAACTATTCTATTATAGTATTATACCATAATACATATGCATAAATATCCATAAAACCCAGAATGATATGTCTGAAAGGGGATTTCAGGACCATTACTATCATATAATGGTCGTTTCGCACAATATTCGATAGCACACCAAATGACCTATGGTCTGGATATCCGAAGGCAGAATGGAGCACAACTCATTGAGGGATGCACGAACCACTCAATTGACTGTTCAAGGTCTAGTCAAGGGTATTCTAGGTCTCCCCCTCACTCTTACTCGCCCTTCCCCCGCTGTCACCGAGGGTGGCATGAGAAGGAGAGCCAGATTCCTCCGTACAGCTCTGTTCGCAGCAGTGTGTGTGTTCCCTATTCTTCAGATAACCAGCGACTCCGTTCGAGGATATCCACTTTATTCCGTCTTGACAATTTTCGCTGCTGGTTTTTATCTGCTGAGTGGAACACAGCATCTAGGGATTGCATCAGCGTTTACCATCATAACTACAGCCTGCATTCCATTTGTGATTATCCTAGTTTATCCAGTGTGGAATACAGGACGTCTTGCAATGCAAATTCTAGTTTGGCCGGTACTTTCCGTTCTTATAGGCACTCAACTGATTTCCATCAAGAAGCAAGCAGTACTCGCAGGCGGCATATGTTTAGCACTAGTGTTTGTTTCAGTTCACCATCCTGGAATAATATTCAGAGAGGGTTTGGAGATAGTTGCAGTTTATTTTGGAATTGCTATCCTGTTGATGTTTACATCATTCAATCAGGAATACTTTTCTTCAAGACTAGAAAGAAGTAACCGCAAACGTGACTCTCGACGTCGGGAACTAGAAATCTACACTAGCCTACTGAAACATGACCTTGGTAATGATCTGCAGGTGATTCTTGGTGGAATTGAGCTTGCTCAGATGGCCAATGGAGAACCTAGACAATCAGCATTTTTAGAATCGACATATGCTGCTGCTCAACGTATGCAAAGTCTACTTCACATTTTTTCAATGTCTGAAGATGAAGTGGATGCGGATATTGTCACTTTGTTGGAGAAGATAGGAAAGCGTGCAGAAATCGCTTTCAAAGGCATGGTAGTGTCAATCAAAGTGTCTCATCAAGTCCGTCAGAGGTCACCGAAATATGGTCGATTGGTTGCACTAGCTTTTGAAAATCTACTTCGTAATGTTTCTCAGCATGCAGGATCAAATCCGAATGTTGCAATAGAAATTACCCAATCAGGAGATTCACTCAGAATTCGATTTAGTGACGATGGACCGGGAATCGATCAGTCAATCCAAGATATCCTCTTTGATAAGGGTGTATCCACTGGACCTGAAAGCGATGGATTGGGATTGTACCTAACCAAGTCAATCATAGAAGCAGAGAGAGGTTCTATTGAACTTGATCCATCAAAACAAACGGGTTGTTGCTTTCTAATTAGACTGCCATTAGAGAACGGGGACTGATTATTCTAAAACCGACCATCTTCAGAGAAAGAATAAATGGTGTAATGTTTAGTTAGCAAACGGGAGAACTGATTTGACAAATCTTCAGACTACAATTTCGAAGGTCACAGTGTTTCGAGATGCCGCCCGTGTAACGAGAACCGGGAAGGCAAAGTTGGAGCCTGGACCACACAAGGTAATGGTGACAGGTGTCACTAACTATGCTCAATATGATAGTTTTAGGGTTAAGGGTCGAGGACCTGCCAAACTATCGAGTATCGACGTTCAGAGTATAACAGAGGTCTTCGAGCCTTCTGATGATGTAAAACCACTCTATGATGAACTCAAAGCGTTGGAGAAGAAGAAGCTTGGAATTCAAGATGAGATTGAATTCCAGCAGAATCGACTTGTACAGATCAACAATATGCTTGCTGAGTTTACAAATCACTTCGGAATGGTGTATGCGGCGAATGAGGGCGATATCAAATCCCTCGCTGATATGGATAAGAAATCTACAAAATTAGCCAAGGATGTTCAAAAACAACTTCGCGACCTGAATGATGATCTGAAAGAACTAGATGACCAAATGCAGATTCTTAGAAACAACATAGGGCGTATTAATTCTGAACGAAAGACAGTATCAACTTATGCGGTCGAAGTTTCGCTTGAGGTGTCCTCCGCATCAGAGATCGAACTTGATGTCACCTATCAGACAGGCGGGGCTTCATGGATCCCTCGCTATGATGTAGACCTTCACCCTGAGAAATCCAAACTTCGTAGACTTGCTATGGTGAGTAATCAAACCCAGGAAGACTGGTCTGAGATTGGATTAACAATTTCCACTGCAACAGCTAGACCTGTAGAGGCAGTAGAGGGCAGACCATTTTATATCACAGCTTACGATCCCTCTTTGGCTAGAGATTACGGAGCAGATGGACGTAAGAGAAGAATGCCCAAGCCTTCGATGAAAGCAGCTGCAGTAGCAGGGATGGCACCACCAGCTCCACCAGCTGAGATTGCTGAGGAGTTTGCAGAGGCGGTAGAAACAGTTTCAGGAATAGTAGTTTACGAGCTTTCGAAGAAGTTATCGATACCATCTGACAATGAGCGACATCCAGTAACACTCATAGAAGAGGAGCTTGATTCATCGACAATTCATTACTGGTACGCTGAAGGCATGGCAGAGGTTGTTGCACAGGACAAAGTAGTAAACAATGATAATGTCATCCTACCTGGACAGATGAAAGTGTTCTCGGAGGGAGATTATATCGGGGAAACCTCAATCAGTCAAATATCACCTCGTGAGGAGTTCAAGATAGGCACTCGAGTGGCTTATGATGTGAAGGCTGAGAAGAAACTTATCGAACGAGAGATGGAGAAGGCTGGAGTCTTGAGAGGAAAACTCAAACGCTCTTACAAATACAGACTTGAGATTCAGAGTTTCTCAAAGAGGAAAGTCGAGATAGATATCTTTGATAGAGTACCTCATAGCGTTAGTACTCAAATCGAGGTGAAAATCGACTGGGAAAAACTATCTGCTAAGAATCACGAACTTGGTGTGATTGAATGGTATCGGGAGCTTGAGCCAGATGAGAAAAAGCATATCGAGTATGATTATGAGGTCGAATGGGAGAGGGACGTGACTATCAGTCCACCATTACCATAGGAGGTTAGAAGATGAAGGAGATTAACACACACATTTCGACAGTTACTGTATTCCGTGATGGAGCTCGTATTGTCAGAATTGGCAAGACAGAGCTAGGCCCAGGAGAGCAGGTCGTAAAGATTCCAGAATTAACTCGATACGCAGAACAAGATAGCTTCCGCGTGAAAGGAAAAGGGAACGCAGTTCTTAGAGGGATAGATGTCAAACAGGTTAGTAGAACCTTCGAACCAGAAGGTGAGACGAAAGAGCTCGTAGAGAAACTAATGCAACTCCAAAAGGAGAGAAAAGAGATTGAAGATGACATCCAATTGCAACGAACCAGAGAAGATCGGCTGAACGTTGTGATGGGTCAGTTCAGCTCGGAATTTGGAAAGTGGTATTCTGTTGGAGAAACATCAATGGACCAAATGACGAAGATGGATAAGACAGGAAGCGATTTGTTGAGAGATTCAAGAAAGACCATCCGTTCCCTTGAGATTGATTTGGAGAATATCCATACTGAAATTACAACCCTGCAAAACAATATCAACAGGATTCATGGGCAAAGAAGGACAGAAACCTTCAATGAAGTATTGGTCAATCTTGATGTTAAGGAAAACACACAGCTAGAACTCGAGGTCACATATCAGTTGAGGATGGCATCCTGGCAACCGACCTATGATGTCGACATTGGTGAAGATAAGTCATCGTTAAAGAGAATTGCTGTTGTACGAAATCAAACCCTGGAAGACTGGGAAGATGTGGGTCTTACAGTCTCTACAGCTTCAGCTAAACCTGTTGAAGCAGTGGATCCAAATCCGTTCTATATCGACGTCTATAAACCTCAATACCTTGGAGCTGGATATGCGTCAAGCTCTCCTGCAAGTCCCAGAAAGATGATGAAAGAGGAGAAAGCTTACGATGAGGATCTCGAAGATGCATTGCTGATGGAGGCAGAAGAAGAGCCAGAACCTGAAATTATCGAGGAGTATGCAGAGTCAACAGAAACACTTGGTGGTATTACTGTATATGATGTCCCTGGTGAGGTTTCAATCCCTTCAGATAGTGACCCTCATCCAGTTACACTAACTTTGGAGGAGTTCGAATCTCGTAGACTGCACTTCTGGAATGCATCAGCTATGGCAGAGGTTGTGGCACAGGATGAAATCACAAATGGCGATGCGGTACTACTTCCAGGAAACGTCAAGGTCTATACTGCAGGTGATTTCATAGGAGAAACATATCTGAATCTACAAGCACCACGGGAAAAATTCAGACTCGGAACTCGTGTTGCTTATGATGTGAAAGCTGAGAAGAAGCTTGTTGAGAAAGACACTGAGAAAGCTGGAATAACACGAGGGAAGAAGAAAAGAGGTTACAGGTATTCTCTAGATATTCAGAGCTTTTCTAAACGAGAGATAACAATCAAGATTGTTGATGTTATCCCACACAGCAATTCGGAGAGGATCACAGTCGAACTTTCCGAGCCCACACTTTCGTATAAGAAGATGGCTCTTGGAGTCATCGAATGGGAAACTAAAATTGAAGCTAGTGCAGCAATTAAGATAGGTTACTCATACGAAGTTGAATGGGAGAAAGATGTAACAATCACGCCTCCACTCCCATAGTTAGTTAGGTGGTAGGCTGCTAAGATCCTACCATCTACTCATCTCATCCATAACTGCCACAAGTCTATGCATCGCTTTACGGTAATTCTCAACGACAATACTCTCGTTGGGAGAGTGAGCCTTGGACTCATAATCCCCGCATCCAATGGACACCATAGGTACATGCTTATTGAACAGGTGCAATGGTCCTGATCCAGGAGATGTGGGATGGATAACTAGCTCGCCAAAGACACTCTCATTTGCATTTTCTACAATCTTGACAAATGGATGATTAACAGGAGTCTTAGCTGCGGGATATCCCTCAAGGTAGGGAATCTTGACATCCGTGAACCCATTGTTGTCCAAATGCCTTCGTAATTTCTTATGAACATCATCAGGATGCATTCCCTCAACTAACCGGAAGTCTATCTTGCATGACGCCTTCGCTGGTAAAACAGTCATCGAACCTTTTCCCTGATATCCACTCTTCAAACCACATATGTTGCAAGTGGGGTCTCCATAGTAAGCCTTCTTGAGATCATCTCCTGTCAGATTGTTTAGATATTCATCTATACCGTAGACTTCTTTGAGCTCCTCCTCCTGCATGTCGATGTTCTTGATTACTTCAATCTCAGCTTCAGAGAGTGGTTTAATGCCATCATAGAATCCCTCAATTAAAACACGACTCGACTCATCCTTTAGCGAATTTATTGCCCAAACAAGTCTATTTGCTGCTGAGGGCAGGACACATGCAGCACTCGAATGGACATCTCTTGAGAGTCGTTCCACCTCAAGCTCGATATAGAAGATGCCCTTGAGACCAAGCCAGGCCTCCTGTTTTCCATGGATTCCAGCTCCACCGAACTCCCAGATCCCGCCATCAGCTGTAATGAAGTCTGTATTTTTCTCTGTATATTCATGAAGATGGATACTGCCTATCTCTTCCTCGCCCTCAACAACGAATTTGATGTTAACCGGAAGGTCCGTTCCGGTTTCTTTGAAAGCTTTTAATGTCCAAATCCTAGAAGTTGTGTCGCCCTTGTTATCCGCAACACCTCGACCATATAGCCTTCCATTTCGAACCTCAGGCTCGAATGGAGGAGAGTCCCAAAGGTCAAATGGCTCAGCTGGTTGCACATCATAATGATCGTAGAATAGAAGAGTCCGCTTGGCCCCAACATCAAGCCACCCAGTTATTACTGGAGCTCCTGATGTGGGATGGACTTCAGTTTCTAAACCCGCGCCTTTGAGCATCTTCTTAACAAGTTCTGCAACCTCTTCAAGTCCTTCATTCTTGGCCGCGACTGAGGGGATTCGGCATATTATCTTAAGAGTTTCAATTGAATCATCTAAGTTGTCATCAATGAACTTGGTCACAGGTTTATACATGAAAACCACAGTCGTGATAACATCAAATCATTAAGATATATTCTCCCGTTCCCAAGAGCAACGAACTGCTTATCAGAAAATATCACTGAGATGTGTCTTAATAGGAAGTAGATTATGTGAAGGTGTTCGAATCTCTGAATTTCAATGAAGAGGAATTAACCAGGTTTCTGGAGGAAAAGGCAAAATCACATGGCTTACTGAGCAGGTCCAAAACTGAGAATCTGGAGTACGTGGATATTGTCCATCGACCTTTCACAAAGGTAACATTGAATCTTGAAAGCCTAAAAGGCTCAGAACAGTACACCTCCATTTCCTACATAGATGAATGGATGTCATCAGTAGTAAGTGAAAGAGACCATAGGCTTTTGCTTTGGAGACCTCGTTACGCAAACCTAATGGTGCTAGATAGAGAAGAAGTCAAACAAGAATCGCATGATGATGCTTCAGTGGAAGCAATTCAAAGCATCATTGATGAACTGATACTTTATCGTTGGAACGGACAGGAGCTAGATGATGAACTAGTGCCTAAATTACGGTCACTACAAGCGGATCCTCTATCAGTCATTGCTCTGATAGTTCCACGTTCACCATTCGGTTTGAAGCGTGAAGAAAAGCTAATTCAGGAGCGAAAGGAGCTTCATTCATTTGTCTTTGCATCATCTCTCATGACTAACTGCTCACCAAAGGACATCATAGTTTCATCAGTGATTGGTGATTCGGTTTCAGTGAAAACAGTGGTAGCACGATATCGCAATGTTTCAACTGACGAGGTAAGGCTCTCTTTCCTGGAGCTGTCAGGTGCGAGCTCACTCTCAGATGCACAAAAAC
Organism: Candidatus Thorarchaeota archaeon; assembly: GCA_048882325.1. Taxonomy (GTDB): domain Archaea; phylum Asgardarchaeota; class Thorarchaeia; order Thorarchaeales; family Thorarchaeaceae; genus SMTZ1-45. The sequence continues at coordinate 28,554 of JBHLRS010000017.1, forward strand.
AGGGAGGTGCTCTTTCTCGTGCATGTCAGTTATATGATTGCTATGAGTTCGGATTCAAATTTACTTGAAATAATCAACACATTTTAAGTGACTACGTAAAAGGAACCTTGTTGGATACTGAATTCGAAATCCTTAAACCATCCAATGGATATCTCTTTTGCTACTAGGAGTAGGTACCGGCTTGGTTGATTATTTACTGACTAAGTGGAGGTACTTTATACTTAGGAGGAAAGAATGAATGAATAAGAAACGGAGAGGTAGCTGTCTAGTTTTAGCTTTACTCCTTGTCTTTCCAATAATGGGCGTTGTTCCGAAGGCTCTTGCTCAGGATGAAGTGATGTCATTTGTTATGGCATACCCTTCAGACATCGGTGAGCAGAACCCGATTTTTGCCCGGAGCGCACGTTCAACATGGTATGACATGCTAATCTATGACACGCTTATCTCATTCGATGAAAATTTCGACATGATTCCGTGGTTATGCGAAAGTTGGGATGTATCTTCTGATGGTCTCACAGTTACCTTCACAATTAGAGAAGGTGCAGTGTGGCATGATGGCACTCCACTAACACCGGAGGATATCAAGTTCACATTCGAACATCACAAGAATGCTCCAGCAGATGCAAACTATTGGTCAATGCTACAACACACCACATCAATCACCGTAGTAGGAAATGATGTAGAAGTGGTCTTCGATCAAGTGTATTCATTTGCTGTACAGAATCTTGGTATGATCTATATCTTACCAAAGCACATTCGTGAAGGTTTTCCAGCAGATGATCCAGTGTGGGATGACGCCACCAATGCGACAGCTCATATCGGTTCAGGACCATTCAAATTCGTTTCAAGAGTTCCAGATGAGTATATTCAGATGGAGAGAAATGATGATTGGTGGGGTCCAACCAACCCGAACATCGGTCAATTACCAAACATCGAAGATCTTCGAATTGATGTTGTGCTTGGTCAGGATGCTCGTATCCTTGCCATGAGGCAAGGGACTGCAGACACTGAGCGCTACGAAGTCTTTGGTGCATATGTCTCAACAATTCTCAACTCACCAGAGCTTCAACTCGTCACTGGCGTTCCATCACAGTGGGACTATGTGATTGGTTTCAATACAACTGTCGCACCATTCGATGATCAGGATGTCCGTGATGCCATTGCATATGCGATTGACCGCCAAGAGTTGGTGAACATTGGCAGACTCGGGTTTGGTACTATGACAAACAGTACCATTCCATACGAATTCTTCCCAGGATTCTACTCTTCAAATGGAGCATTCCCAGAGCAGAATATCACTATGGCAAATGAGATCCTTGATAATGCAGGATACACTGCAATGACCGGCGACTTCCGTAACGGTCTTGAGTTTGACCTATGGGTTCTCTCATGGGACGACATCAGCGTCGCGACAGGCACTGGTCTCAAGGTTCAGCTTGCTGAGATTGGAATTGATTGCAATGTAATAGTCACTGACGACGGTCCTATGTACGAGGGAATCTATCAAGAACCCCGTGCATTCATTTCGTACGAGATGAGTCATGGATACTCACCTGTACCGGACCATGTATGGTGGAGAGCCCACAGTGACAACATAGTCGACTGGGGTGACAACTGTTATGGCATCAACATAACTACAGTTGATCAGCACCTCGATGAGTTCATGGCAGCTACTCCTGCTAATCTCGCAGCAGCTGCTGAACAGGTCCAGGTTGATCTTCTTCAGTACAAGCCATACATACCACTCTTCCTGTCAGACGACACCCATGCCATGAGGGCTGAATGGGTCAACTACACCAAACCGCCTGGTGGACCCTTCACAAACTTCAACCCTCAAACAATGGTGTTCATGTACGACTCCTCATTTGGTGGTCCAACAACTCCACCACCGGGAGGCCCGGACCTGGTGCTTATAATTGGTATCGGTGCAGGTGCATTGCTACTAGGTGTTGTAGTGACATTCTTCATAATGCGAAGGAAATAGTAACACAAAATTAGGGACCATTTATGGTCCCACACTCTTTTCTTTTTTATACGCTGTCCGATATGCTTTAAGGGGGAGGTGCCAATCATTGATGGTTAAAGGAGACATGGATAATGGCAACAAGAAGATCAATAGGAACTTGGAGATATCTTGGCCAGAGGTTCTTGCAGACTATGGTCGTCTGGTTTGCAATTATCACACTCAATTTCATAATCTTTCGAGTAATGCCAGGAGATCCAAGACAGGCATTGATAGGAGAGGGAATGTCTCCTGAGCTTAGACTTGCAGTCATAGAGAGATTTGGTCTAGACAAACCTCTTTTTGAACAGTATGTGTTGTATATAGTCAATCTTTTCCGTGGTGACCTTGGTTTTTCGTTCTCTCATTTTGGTGAGCCTGTGTGGGTGACTATCTTTGGGTATAGATTCACAAACACGTTTGTATTGATGGGAGCATCGCTTTTAGCATCAATTATTGTGGGAATGTTCTTTGGGGTTCTTGCTGCGGCTCGCCGAGACACAGCTGTTGACACTGGATCAACCGTGGTTTTCTTAGTTGCCTATGCTATGCCAGTCTTTTGGATTGGAATGCTCATTCTCTACTATCTTGGTTTTGTGTGGGGGGTCATTCCTCTGGCTGGAACAATAACAAGAGGATATGTGCATTTGAACTTCTTAGACTTCATTCGCGACTACCTACATCACATGCTAGGACCTTGGATTGTTCTTACTTTGTCATTTATCGGAGGTTTCTACCTTATCATGCGAGACACGGTTCTTGACATATTTACTCAGGACTACATCCTCGCAGCGAAAGCAAAGGGTCTCAAGGAACGGACTATCCTTTATGGACATGCGATGCGGAATGCAATGCTTCCAATGGTTAGTGTAATCGCCGTCAACCTCCCCTATTTGATCAGTGGAGCTATGATGACTGAATTTGTATTCAGCTGGAGTGGTTTGGGACTGCTTACTTATCATTCAGTACTTTCAGTGGACTACCCAGTCCTGCAAGGAGTCTTCCTCTTTCTAGCAACGATCACTGTATTTTCGAATTATGCAGCAGACGTTCTCTACCTATACTTAGATCCAAGAATTAGATACTAGGAGGCAATGACTTGACACTTACCCAATCCGACACAGCAGTTGTAATGGAAAAAGAGAAGAAACCATTACATGTTTTGATAGTTTCAAACGGAGCAGCTCTTCTTCTGACTATTGTTCTGCTGGTCATAATAGATCTGATTGCAGGCACTCTCGGGGGATGGATTGCTACAGCACACGCAAGCTTATCTGAAGAATTGGTAGAGGCATTCGTCATTGGAGTTCGTCTCATTCTGTTTATCACACTAATTATCTCAGCGTGGTTTGGAGTGCTAGGGGAAAAACTCTATGTCCATCGTGCGGGTTACATTGTTCAGAGAGTCCTGTACGCAACCATATGCCTTCTTCTGATGTTCACGATAGGTTTTGGTATCGGCCTGATAATTACATTTATTGTATTCTTCTGGGCACCAAAGGCAATGGCTAACTGGAAGAATCTTTGGTTGACCATCTATCGCTCTATATTCTTGGCAGTGGTATTTGTCATACTGATTCTTGAGGCTCGATGGCTTTCTGAATTGAACATCTTTCTTCGTACTGATTATCTACTCGCCCCATTGTCAGTTCAGTTTGCACAAGGAGGTCTTGCCTGGGTGTCACTCATCTCTATGTTTCTAGTAATTCCTCTGGCTTTGCTACTTCCAAATGTGATATTGAAACTTTGGGACCTCAGACCCAACATAGAGTCATTTTGGAGAGAGTTTCTGTATCACCCAATGGGAATGATAGGATTAGTCATTATATCTGGAATCATCCTCATGGCGGTATGTGCTCCTATCATTGCACCATACCACTGGGGAGATGGCTCACTGCAGATTGAGGACCTTCTCCAACCACCCAGTCCTGAACACATTCTTGGAACAAATCATAACGGAGAAGACCTCTTCAGTAGGCTGATTTATGGTTCACAGATTTCACTGATCGTTGGCTTTGCTGCAAGTATCACAGCTGTCATTATTGGTACTTCTGTCGGTTTGATTTCTGGATATTATGGGGGATACATTGATACAATCCTCATGAGAATCACAGACCTGTTTCTCTGCCTACCAACACTGCCATTGATGCTCATATTCCTAGTCCTCTTTGGGCAGGGGCTGCAAAACGTGATTATCGTGATTGCAATACTAGGATGGACAGGGACAGCAAGGATGGTTCGAAGTGAAGCACTCTCTTTGAGAGAAAGGCCATTAACTGAAGCAGCACATGCACTTGGCGCAAGCGACAACTACATTCTTTTCAAGCACATCATGCCAAACACACTTCCACTTATTCTCGCAAACATGATTCTTGGAGTTGTCAATGCAATTCTAAGTGAGGCAGGGATTGCCTTCCTTGGATTTGTGGACATACATGGGCAACCAAGCTGGGGAATCATCCTTCACTGGGCATGGAAAAATGCAGTACTGCTGACAAACGCCTGGTGGTGGTTTGTACCGCCTGGTCTTTTGATCATGCTAACCACACTTGGCTTTGTCTTTGTGAGTCATACAGCCGATAAAGTCGTGAATCCAAGATTGAGAGGAAGGAGGGGGTAATTTGGCAGTCTTGGAAGTCAGAGATTTAGCAACATATTACTATCTTGGAAGCAAAGAACTCAAGGCTGTTGATGGAGTTAGTTTCGACATTGAAGCAAAACGAACCTTGGGCTTGGCAGGTGAGTCAGGATGTGGAAAAACAACCACTGCATATAGCATTCTTCGAATACTAGCAGAAAACGGGAGGATTACTAGAGGGAGTGTGAAACTTGGAGGCACTGAGCTCACAGAACTCAGTAACGAAGAAATGCGGAAAATTCGATGGAAGAAAGCGTCAATCGTGTTTCAATATGCAATGAACGCATTCAATCCAGTGCTTCGAATTGGAAACCAGATTGTTGAGGTTATTCAAGAGAAAGACAATGTATCTGAAGAAGAAGCATACCTGATTGTGTCCACCTTATTTGATGAAGTGGGTCTTAAGCCTGAAAGACAAAAAGAGTATCCGCATGAATTCTCTGGGGGCATGTTGCAGCGAGCCATTATTGCACAAGCTTTAGCTTGTGACCCACAGCTAATCATCGCAGATGAACCGGTAACAGCACTGGATGTCATTGTGCAAAACAAGATCCTCGATCTCCTCAGAAAACTGCAAGACAAATACAGTCTTGCTGTTCTCTTCATCACTCATGACCTCTCAGTTGTAGCCGAGAATTGTCACGATGTCGGAATAATGTATGCAGGAAATCTAGTTGAAGTTGGTGATGCTGCTGCAGTTTTCAAGAGGAGCCTACACCCATATTCCTACAAATTAATCGGAGCATTTCCAAGTGTTATTGGACCGAAGAAGCGACTCGAATTCATTCCCGGGACACCTCCGAATCTCCTCAATCTTCCAACAGGATGTCGGTTCCATCCTAGGTGTCCATTTGCGAAGAGTATCTGTAAAGACACAGTGCCAGAGTTTCGAGAGATTGAGTCGGGACACTATGCAATGTGCCATTTTGCAGGAGAACTGGATTTTTCATCGGGAGGTGAGCAATAGTGGCATCTGATGCAATTCTTGAGGTTGAGAATGTCAGGAAGTGGTTCCCAGTTCGAGCAAGTTTGATAGGAGACATGACACGATGGGCTAAGAGGCGTCTTGGAAGAGAAGTGGGAGAAGAACGATGGGTAAAGGCAGTTGATGATGTCAGCTTCAGTGTTGAGCGCGGTGGAGCGATAGCAATCGCAGGAGAAAGTGGATGCGGAAAAACTACTCTAGCAAGAACTTTACTTCGATTGGTTGAGCCAACTGGAGGCGCTGTATATTATAATGGTGAGAACATCTTCGACATGAATAGGCTAGAACTGAGTGAGTTGAGACTTCAGATGCAACTCATTTTCCAGAATCCTTTCGAGGTTCTGGACCCAAGACACACGGTGAAAGATTTGGTTGGCGAAGGTCTTACCATTCACCGTTTGGTGGAGAGTGATGAAGTCTTGCATGACAAAATCATGGGAGCACTAGAAGATGTCCGTTTGATACCAGCGGAGGACTTTGCGACTAGATACACTCATGAACTGTCAGGTGGACAACTCCAGAGGATTGCCATAGCAAGGTCTCTAATTCTTGAACCTAGACTCATTATTGCTGATGAACCGGTCTCCATGTTAGATGCTAGCATTCGAACTGAAGTCATGAACCTGATGACAGACCTTCAGCAGAGAAAGAGTCTAACGTACATCTTTATCACGCATGACCTTGCTCAGGCGAGATACATTGGAAACTACCTCATTATCATGTACCTTGGACGTATTGCTGAAATGGGTCCTATGGAGGATATAATACAGAATCCGCAACATCCATACACAAAGGCTCTGGTCTCAAATATACCAATTCCAGACCCTACAATTGAGAGAGAGAGAATCATGCTAGAGGGTGAGACTCCAACACCGATTGACTTGCCACCAGGTTGCAGATTCAAACCACGATGCCAAGAGTTTGGAGTTCACTGTAAACCTGAGGAACCTCAATTGCACGAGGTTGCGCCTGGTCATTGGGTTGCTTGTTACTTCCCAGATATGTAAAAAGAAAAATCATCTTCTGGAGGATAAATGACCTCCAGAAGAATTCTATTTTTTGACTCACAGTTCAGCTGGTCTACAAAGGTAGTCTTTGCTGTTTGCAGCTCGACCGCAAACTTCGCAGATGAACTTGGCATCTTTCACACGAGACCGCATCTCGTCGACACCATGATGTTTGGCATACTCGCACATGTGTTCTTTATGATCTCCCATGAGAATCTCTCCTACAATAGATGCTCACGGATTTTGTAATAAGGATTCAGCAAACGGCGGATGGAATGTTTATCTTCACTCGTGAATTTACAAGAGCTGACAGAGATGCAAGAAGATTTCTCTATGAAAAGTGACTGGAGAGCTCTGAAATCAGTATACGACTCAGCATTTTTCTGTAGTCTCGGATTTTTCATTGTTAGATTTTTGATTCCCCTTATTGCGTATTCATATATGGGAGCCACTGCAACGGAGGTCGCTCTCGTATTCTCGATGTTAACTTTAGGTGCAGCTATCTTTTCTCCTGTGGCAGGACGATTCGCAAAGAGAGGAAGACGTCGCGAATCAATATTCCTCGGAGCGTTAGTTCGTGCACTAGCGTACATTGGGATGGCATCAGCTATTTGGTTCAACAACATTCTGATGTTGATTTTGAACAGTCTTATCTGGGGACTAGGAGCAGCGTTCTATCAAGTAGGCAGTGATGCTGAGATTTCAGAACGTGTATTGGCTAAGAACCGTTCTGAGGCGTTTGGACGAAGAGCAGCATCAAATGGAAGAGGGAGTGTTATAGGTGCTTTCATCGGATTTTCAATCCTCTTCAGTTTTGATGGAAATCCAATTCCTGTCTTCGCATTCTATGCTGCTGCGAATCTAGTTGGGGGGTTGGTTGTCGTCATAACAAAGCCCCCACTGGAAATGAAGAGGGAGGTAGCACATGATGCTTTGGCTAAGACTGCTATTGGACTAGGTATTGCTGCGCTAGTTATTGCAGCTGCTATTGACACATTCATAACCGCTCTTTTGTCACCTTTTGTTGAATTATACATTCTTGAAGTGTTCACAACAGACATCCAATTGGTCGCTTTAGTGTATCTTCCTGGAGGAATTCTTGCAGGAGTATTAGGCGGCTATATGGGAAGATTTGCAGATCATGCTAGCAAGATTGGGATTGTTTCTGGTGCAGTGATTGTTGGTGCTGTGGCTACACTTGGATTAGTTATAATTCCAGTATTTATGGGACCGCCGTTGGATTTGATATTAGTCGCAGGACTTTTTGCCACAAGTAGTGTTACTGGAATCTTAGCTTATACAGTAATGTCATCGGTATTTGGCACAGCCTATGAGGGCAGGGCAAGTGAGGGTTTTGGTCTATTCGAGTCAGTGATGGGATTTGCTAGGTTCTCTGCACCCCTGATTGGGGGATTACTCTGGGATTTCCTAGATCCAACAGCTCCATTCATTCTAGTTGGCTTATCTGGCTTCGTTCTTGTCCCAATCTATGCGTATGGCATGAGGAAGTATGAACAGGCAGTTCGTGAGAAAGACAGATCTGTGTGAATCTATGAACAAAGATATATCAAAGCATGAACTCTTCATCTCTTGTAGCAACACCAAAGAGGTGTCAATTACATGACAGTCCGTGTCGGAATCAATGGTTTTGGAAGGATAGGTCGTGGCTTTTTGCGAGCGGCCTTGGAAATGAAAGGATTTGACATCATTGCAGCAAATGACCTCACAAGCGAGGTCCAACTTGCGCATCTGATGAAGTATGACACAGTGATGGGACGCTTTGATGGTACAGTAGAAGCGGGCAAAGGCAGCATCACTGTCAACGGAGATGAGATCAAGATTCTCTCTGAGAGAGACCCAGCAAAGCTCCCTTGGAAGGATTTAGGAGTAGATATCGTCATAGAGTCAACTGGACTCTTTAGAACGAGAGAGGCTGCTGACAAACACATAGCTGCTGGAGCTAGGAAGGTGATCCTCAGCGCTCCGGGCAAAGGCGGTGAGATGCTAACCGTGGTTCCAGGAGTGAATGACGGAGATTACGACCCAGTGAAGCACGATGTCATTTCAAACGCATCCTGTACGACAAACTGTCTAGCCCCAATGGTCAAAGTAGTCGACGAGGCATTCGGAATTGAAAGGGGACAGATGACAACAATTCACGCTGTGACTAATGACCAAGTCATGCTTGATGGACCTCACAAGGATATGAGGAGAGCCCGAGCAGCGTGCTGGAACATAATTCCAACATCAACAGGAGCGGCAACAGCGATTGGGCTTGTATATCCAAAAGCAGCAGGTAAGCTCGATGGAATGGCATTCCGAGTTCCGGTCATGGATGCTTCCGTGGTTGACATGAATGTCATTGTTTCAAAAGAGGCCACAGTAGAAAATGTGAATGAAGCATTCAAAAAGGCGGCCAATTCAGGAAGTCTTGCTCCTTACCTAGCATACCTTGAGGACCCATTGGTATCTTCGGACTTTATCGGAGACCCCCATTCCTGTAGCTTTGATTCACTTCTCACAAAGACAATAGGAAACCTGGTCAAGGTCATAGGCTGGTATGATAATGAGGCTGGCTACAGTCATCGTCTAGCAGATCTTGCGAAAGTCATTGGTGACAAGCTGTAATTCTCGATGAGTTCCTCATATGGGGAACTCGTCCATCACTTTCTAAGGAGCAATCACTGATGGTGCCTATTAGTAGGATAGATCCAACTGCAAATCAGCTCTACTTTAGAGGAATCAATGCCGTGGATCTTGCTCGATCAAGAGATTATGAATCAGTGTTGTTCTTGTTAGTTAACGGGAACCTTCCAACAGATGACCAAAAAAGGAATCTCATCAGTCGCATGAATCAATTCAGAGATCTTTACACTGAAGATATGAAGTCGTTGGAATCTCTGATAGACAACCTTCCAAGTTTAACAGACGAAAATGATCTTAGCAATCATGATACTTTGCTTGCATATGTTTCCCTATGTCCAATAGTCATAGCAAATCAGTTTGTTATTTCAAGAGGAGAAGAAGTGAAAATTCCACACAAGGGATTGGGTCATGCTGCTAATTTTCTATGGCAAGCAAGAGGGATATCACCTATGGAGAGGGATTTAAGGGACTTCCAGAATGCCCTGATACTTCCTATGGATGACCCTGATAATCCTTCACTCTCAGCGTTAATAGCAGCATATGAAGGCAGGAGGTTGGAAGACTCCTTGCAGGCTGCACTTAAAGCACATGTTGGTCCCCTTCATCATGGTGCTGGAACACTTGCGATGGAAATGTTCGATGAAATCCAGAAACCTGAAAATACGAAGGCACATCTTGAGAGGAGATTGAGTTCTGGAAAGAAGATTTTTGGCTTGGGCCATCGAATCTATACTGGGATCGATCCACGGGCAGTAGAACTTCGAGAGATGCTCCAAGCCAGAACTGAGAAGACTTGTGACGAGTGGATACTGCATGTTGCAGACACTGTTGCAAAAGTGGGTGGGAAACTACTCGCGAAACACAAAGGTATCGAAGCCTACCCAAACATAGACCTTTACAACGCAGCAGTGTACTACACCTTTGGTTTTCCTCCTGAAATGAATACAGCGCTATTTGCAATTTCTCGAGCTGCGGGATGGATGGCTCACCTTCTTGAAATCGAGCAGTAATATCATACTCGGAAACTTCGGGAATCAGTTATATGCTAAATTATCGAAAGAGTTTCTGCCATAGAACATAGAAAAAGAGTAAATCAAGTGAACAAGTGTAGACGGAAACATGTTGGTTAATTCAGTGCCATCAACGTAAGACTGTCGACTCTCTTTCTTGTCGGTTCTCTGGTCTCATTCTGTTTATTCTGTGTTCTGTCGAAACTCCAATTCTAGTGGTTCTTGGTTAGGAGGTAAAAGAATGAAGAACGAAAAGTCGATTCAAGAGATTAATGAGAAGATCAGAAATGGTAGTGTTAAAGTGGTCACCGCTACCGAGATGACAGAGATCGTGGCTGAGCTTGGACCAAACGCCGCTGTTCATGAAGTCGATGTGGTCACTACTGGCACATTTGGTGCAATGTGTTCCTCAGGTATGTGGATGAACTTTGGCCATTCTGAGCCTCCGATGAAAATGTCCAAGATTTGGTTGAATGATGTCGAAGCATACGGAGGTGTTGCTGCTGTAGATGCTTATATCGGAGCTACTCAACTTTCTGAAACAAGAGGAATTGAATATGGTGGAGGTCATGTTATCGAGGACCTAATCCGGAGAAAATCGGTACATCTTAGAGCCGAGGCATATGGGACAGACTGTTACCCGAGGAAGGAACTCTCTATTGAGATCAACATTGATGAGATGAATCAAGCAACTATGTCGAATCCGCGCAATTGCTACGAACGCTATGTGGTAGCTGTAAATTCGTCCAACAAGACAATCTATACCTACATGGGCAAATTGCTACCGGAGTTTGGGAATGCAACATATTCTGGAGCTGGAGAGCTGGCACCAATTCCAAACGATCCTAGCTTCCGAACGATAGGAATTGGAACACGTATTTTCTTAGGTGGAGCCACAGGATACATCGTTGGACCTGGTACGCAGCACAGTCCCGGCTCTGGATTCAGCACATTGATGGTGCAAGGTAATGTGAAGAAGATGAGTCCTGAGTTTATTCGTGGATCCTCATTCACTAATTATGGCACCTCACTATACGTTGGAGTTGGTGTTCCGATTCCAGTTCTAAACTCTGAGGTTGCAAAGAGTACGGGTATTTCAAACAGTGAAATCCGGACGAATGTGCTTGATTATGGAATACCCTCTAGAGGGCGACCCACTATTACAACTGTGAATTATGAAGAACTGAAGTCTGGAGCAATCGATGTAAATGGTGTCGAAATAAAGACATCACCAATCTCAAGCTTTGGCGTAGCAGGAAAGATTGCCAAAGTGTTGGCACACCAAATCAAAACTGGTGGATTCCTATTGAGTGAGGCTGTGCAACCATTGCCAAATGACACGCCCTGTAATCCAATGGCCCAAAGAGTATTGACGACAGTTACTCCATCGATAAGCACATTCCAACCTTCTTCAGAATACTTTGTGAGTGTTGACACAGACCGTTGTGTAGAATGCGGCCTCTGTACATCGTTTTGTGATACAGGAGTCTTTTCGCTCAATGATGAGTGGGATTTCAAATTCGATCCAAGTCAGTGTGTCGAGTGTGAACTCTGCAGCGATGTTTGCCCACAGAGAGCCATTGTTCTTCGGGGATGAGGTGATGTCAAATGAACCGGTATGCAATACAGGTCGATGAAACAATATCCACACTGGTCACTGATGGGGATTATGAGAAGCTGACTAAGGGATACATCATTGAAGCGAGAAATGAGATTCTCGACTATATTGAAGGACATCCTGAATTTGAAACAAGCTTCTATCCTGTGTATGTAACCAAGAGTGCAGGTCCAATAATCAAGAGAATGTCAGAGGCGAGCCTGAAGATTGATGTTGGACCTATGGCCTCTGTTGCAGGGGCGATTGCGCAATATGTCGTGGAGGAGCTTGTTAACACAGGTGTACGACATGTAATCTTCGATAATGGCGGCGATATTGCCATGCATCTTCAGGAACCTGCAGTCATTGGAATATACAGAGGACCAATCGGAGCGCAGAACTTGGGATTTCGAATCTCAACGATGAACAAATTACTTGGAATATGCACATCGTCAGGAACTGTTGGCCACTCTTTCAGCTTTGGAGTATCTGACGCTGCGATTGTGCAGTCTCAAGATGTTACGCTTGCAGACGCTGTTGCAACAGCATTGGGAAACCGAATCAGTGCGGAAGAACCAGGTACAATTGCATCCGCCTTGAACGAAACCATGATTGAGGGAATTGACGGACTCATGGTCATAATCGGAAACCTAGTTGGTAGTACTGGAAACCTTCCTGATATTGTCAAGGCCAAGGTTGACTATTCTCTTATCTCAAAAGGAGGAAGGGATGAAAATTGCTGAAACTTAGAGCAGGTGTCCTTGGAGCTACGGGTGTTATCGGACAGCATTTTATTAGAATACTGAAGAATCATCCTTTCTTCGAGATTTCAGCCGTGACTGGATCACCCAAGTCATCAGGGAAGACCTACGAAAAGGCAACTGATTGGATAGTTGATGAATCGGTCCCTGAAGTTGTGGCGGATTTGGTTGTGCTTAATACAGAATGTAAGTACATCATAAGAGAAGACATTGATGTCGCATTTAGCGCACTTCCTGCGAATGTAGCCTTTAATGTAGAGGATGAGCTGGCAAAAGCAGGTATTCCGGTTTTCTCAAATGCAAGTGCTCATAGGATGAAGAATTCAGTGCCAATATTGATTCCAGAAATCAATCCTAGTCATCTAAATCTTGTAAACTTGCAGCAATATGACGATGGTTTCATCATTACCAATTCTAACTGCTCAACATCTGGACTTGTCTTTGGATTGAAACCCCTAGAACAATTCGGGATAAAGGACGTTGTTGTTACAACATATCAAGCTGTGTCAGGTGCTGGTCGAACTGGCGTTGGTTCAATGGATATACTTGGTAATGTAATCCCATTCATTGGTAACGAGGAATCCAAAATTGAACAAGAAGCACGACATATACTAGGGAAGGAAAATGACGGGAAAATCCATCCAGCTCCGTTTTCGGTAAATGCCACATGTGCTCGTGTTCCCGTGTCAGACGGCCATCTAGAAAGTATTGTTGTCCAACTTGAGAAACAATTCAGCGTGGAAGATGTCATTGAAGCATTCAAAGATTTCAAGGGAGAACAAGAAACTCTCGAGCTTCCAACTGCACCATCGACACCCATTACTGTTTTCACAGAACCGGACCGCCCTCAACCAGCAAGGGACATATCTTTCATCAATGGTGGAAAAGGAATGGATGTCAAGATTGGTAGAATACGGAAACAGGATAATCGTGTGAACTTCTTCCTACTTGTTCACAATGCAATACGAGGTGCGGCTGGAGCATCAGTTCTCAATGCTGAGTTCACAAAGGCAAAAGGGGTGTTCTAATGAAAGTAATGAAATTTGGAGGGGGGTGTCTTCGATCTCCTGAGAGCTTTCAGAAAGTAATTTCGATTGTGCAAAAAGAGCAAACTGAAAGGATTGTCCTCGTTGTATCAGCGATTTACGGAGTGACTAACAAGTTAGAAGAAGCATCTCAAATTGCACTTCAATCAGAGGAGCGAATACAAGATGTTGTAGCTGAGATTCGTGAATTTCATCAAGATATTGTAGTCAATTCAATTGAAAACTCACGACATCAAGAGGAGGTGTTAAGCAAACTAGAAGTCAAACTTCAGAAGCTGGAGAGGCTACTATTTGGTGTTGCATACACAGGAGAGATCAGCAAGACTGTTAGAATCCTAATTCTGAGTCAGGGAGAAAGACTCTCATCAGTTATTCTTGAGGCTGTTCTAAACAATGCAAACATCGAAGCACAGGCATTCGAAGCTGATGATATTGGAATCCAAACTGATTCTGTATGTTTCAATGCAACAGCCAACCTTCGAGTAACACAGCGTAATCTGACTGAACATCTTACTCCTCTTCTTGAAGAAGGAACTATTCCAGTGATCACAGGCTTCTTTGGTTGCACAGACGAAGGCCAAGTCTCTTCTTTTGGAAGAAATGGTTCAGACTACAGTGCAGCTGTAGTTGCTCATGCCTTGAATGCAGAGAGCGTCCATATCTGGAAAGACGTCGATGGTTTCATGACTGCAGACCCTAAAATCGTTCAAAACTCCATCCGAGTCGATACATTGTCTTACATAGAGGCTGCTGAGCTGTCATACTTTGGTGCGATGATCCTCCATCCTCGGACTGTTGAACCACTTGCAGGTACAAGAATAAAGATCTACATTCGAAACATAAAATCGCCAGAAAATTCCATAACGGTGATCCAACCAGAAGGTCACAAAGAGAGCGATGTGATCAAAAGCGTGACTGCGAACGAAAATATTGCTATTTTGAGAATCCATGGTGCTGGTGTGGGACATAGACCGGGCATTATTGGTGAGATTGGTAAAATGCTCTCAAACGTGGACATCAACATCTTCTCAGTACTGACATCACAGACATGCATTAACCTTCTTTTAGATGCTGATGATTCTGGTACGAGTGTCGATGCATTGAGAAACCTTGTAGGAGGTGTAATTGAGAGGATTGAATTGAAAAAGAATGTAGCACTGGTTGCAGTTGTGGGTGAGGGGCTCCTTACGACAGAAGGATTAGCTGCAAGGGTTTTCACAGCTGTGGCAAAAGGAGGAATCAATGTGGAGATGTTTGCGGCTGGTGCCTCCGAGGTCGCATGCTACTTCATTGTCGAGAGGTCAGAGATGAAGCCAGCCATTCAAGCGGTACATGAGAGCTTCTTTGGTCCCAGGTGAGAACAATCTTGTTCTCACTCTTTTTCTCTAACATACAAGAAGACTTTTCATAACCGGTCTGGAGAAACGTGTTTGGAGAGCGCACAATGAAAGCAATCATCAACGCTACTATTCTTTGTCCAGTTAATGGACTCATCAAGAATGGGACTGTCCTTTTCAACGGTAAAATCAAAGAAGTTGGAAAGACCATGGAGGTTCCAAGTGGAACCAAGAAATTTAATGCTAAAGGAAAGTATGTTGTTCCAGGATTCATCGATGCTCATACCCATCAGGGTTTGTTTGATGGCTCAATAGGTTGGGCAGGGATGGATGGTAATGAGATGACTAGGGCTGTGACACCTGAGATGAGAGGTATTGATTCTTTCAACCCGGATGAACCCTCACTGAAAGAGTTGTTAATTGGAGGTGTCACTTGCATCAACACCGGACCTGGATCCGGTAATGTGATTTCAGGTGAAGCATTTGTCATCAAAGCTACAGGAGCATCCACTGTTGACGAAATGTTAGTACTCTCACCATCTGGTCTTAAAGTAGCATTTGGTGAGAATCCAAAGAGGATTCATGGTGCAGAAAAACGTACTCCATCAACACGAATGGGTGTTGCAGCATTGCTCAGGAGTACTCTCGCTGATGCCCGTAGTTATAAGATGAAGGTTCAAGCCTACCTTGAAAAAGCTGAGGAGGCAAAGGCAAAGGGGGAGACACCACCTCTGAATCCACCACCACGGGACATTGGTCTTGAAACAGTCATCAAAGTGTTAAACAAAGAGATCCCAATTCACGCCCACGCTCATAGAGCTGATGATATTGCCACTGTGATTAGGATTGCCAAAGAGTTTGATATCAGAGTAGTACTCATCCATTGCACAGAGGGCCACAAGATTAAGAGAACTATCGCAAAATCTAACTTCCCTGCTGTAATCGGTCCAACAATGTTTTGGACAAGCAAGCCTGAAACAAGGGAGAGAGGCTTTAAGACAGCGGTTGAGCTGAATGAAGCAGGAGTTAAGGTTGCTCTGCAAACGGATTCACTGACACCTATGAACTACTTCCCATTGCTACCAATGAATGTCATTAAAGAGGGCATGAGTAAGGAGGATGCTCTCAAATGTGTCACCATCAATCCAGCTGAGATACTCAACATTCATGACCGTGTAGGTTCTCTCGAACCTGGAAAGGACGCGGATATGGTCATTTGGTCTGGAGACCCATTTGATTTCTATAGTAAGGTAGAGCATGTATTCATTGAAGGGAAGAGCATCCCATTGAATAAATAGACAACTACCACGTTGATATGACATCTATGGTCGCTTGTCTTTCCTCGTTAGAGATAGGATGAATTGGAGGTCTGCAGAAACCTCCTGTCAATCCTACATGGTCCATAGCTGCTTTCACGATGGGCACATTGTTAGCTGCACCCCTACCCTCACGAAGATTTTCAAGAGGAGTGATCATCTTCTGAACTTTCATTGCTTCCTCGAAATCACCTCTCTTAAGAGCATCAAACATTCTTTTAGAAACTTGAGGAGCAAAGTTACACAAACCACTTGTGAAAGCTGTTGCTCCAGCTAGAAAGAAGAAAGGTGCAAATCGTTCAGCTGTCCCACAGGACCAAACAATCCTGTGACCCAACTTATGAACAGTCCGTGAGAAATCAACAATGCGGCCAAAGGCATACTTTACACCAACCAGATTTTCAAATTTCATTAGTTTCTCAAGCATCGAGTCGGTGAGAAGTGGACCTTTCTTATAGAGCACGACATTGAGGTTTCTTGCAGCATCTAGTAAAGTGCGATAATAACCCAGAAGACCTTCCTCAGAAACAAAGACATGCTGAGGATAGTGAATCATGACTGCACTAACACCAAAATTTCTCACTGTTTCAATCTGAGATTTCGCTGTAGTTGTTGAATGTCCTATACCAGACATTACAGTTGATCCATTTCTAGATGCATCCACGGTAGCTCTGAGTACAGTTTCCCACTCGTTCTTTGAGAGAGAGTAGAACTCCCCAGTATTGCCATTGGGAATAATCAACGGAACTTTGCATTTGGTCAAGAACTCAATGTTGGTTGATATTGCATCACAGTTCACCTCTGATAGATCATCAGTGAAGGGCGTTATTGTGGTAACTGAAAATCCACTGAGGATATTTTTGAACTTCTCGTGATCCATATAATCACCTCAGTCCAAGAACATGATTAGTATTGTGACTGAAATATCACTCGATTGAACCACTAGAATGAAGGGTATAAGGTTCTAGATTCTCAAACCACTCCACGTTTGTTGCAATGGTGTCCATGATTGGCAGCTCATAAGGACACTTGGTCTCACACTCACCACACTGCGTGCAATTCTTGAATGTCCCGACAGCTTTTGCAGTGTTGTTGAAATAACGGTCTCCATAACTATCTACCAATTTCGCATTCATCAACCGAGATATGGACACACCATTTGGACAAGGCATGCAATATTCGCACCATCTACAGAATCTCGTTCCTAAGTCAACTCGGATGTCCTGCATTCTTTTTTCATCGGAAGCTGTTAACTCCCAAGAGCCATTCACAATATCAACGATCTCTTTAATTTCCTTAAAGCTCTTCACTCCTGGGTCTGGCAAGACATTATCAAACTGGAGAAGGTATTTGATGGCGAGGTCAGCATATCTTAGGTTTCCACCCCCAAAGGGTTTCATTGCAATAAACCCGACATTCATTCTCTTAGCCAAAGGAACTAGCTTTTCCACAGCCTCATTGTTCACGAAGTTGACAGGAAACTGAACAGTTTCGAAGTTTCCTGACGCAACCATTTTGAGTGCAGTGTCTATTGAGTGACTGCTGAATCCAATATGGCGAATGGTTCCCGAGTCAAGTGCTTCCTTAGCTGCTTCCATTGCTCCACCAGGGGAAATAATGCGCTGATAGGCCTCATCGGTGTTAACACCATGAAACTGCCAGATGTCTATGTAATCAGTTTCAAGTCTTTTGAGACTAAATTGTATGTGTTTCAATGCGCCATTCTTTGTCCGAACACTTGACTTAGTCGCTATCACGACTTGGTTTCTTCTACCAGCAACTCCTTGTCCAATCAATTCTTCACTGGATTTCTTTTTACTGGAGTATGCATTTGCAGTGTCAATGAATGTGATTCCAAGATCCAAAGCATACTTCACTACCTCAACTGCTTCTTTAACAGGAAGTCGAAGAATCGGAATCCCTCCAATCCCCACTCTTGAAACTTCAAGTCCCGTCATCCCTAGTAGAATCGTCTTCAAAAGACATACCTCCAAATGGCTGAAACCATAGCAGGCAAAGTAGAAGTAATAAGTTTTCTAAACTACGCACTAAGGATTATGGGAAATTACTCATCAGGTTGAACTTGCTTTCTGGCGAGGTGAAGTCCACCACGAATTCGTCATATGTGCCTGTACAGGGGTTTCCAGCTACAACTTTAATTCTAAACTCGAAGGAATCGCTTTCAATACTTGATACTTCTGCAATGTAGCTGTATACAGTTTCACCAAGATACGGTTCTGATTGAGGATTTTCTGAGCGATGCCTGCAAATCGAATTGAATCCGCGACCCTCTTTATGAGAACTCAACAATTGAGTCATGTCCATGAAGGAGGTCGCTTCGTCAAGAAGCTTTGCAGCCTCCTGTCTTCTACTCTGACTCGTTATGAGTGGGCCTCCAGCTTCGCGTTCCGCTAAGGAGGCACGTCGAAGAATATCAGCTGTCGGGAGAAGTAAGTGATGATTGGTTCTTGTGATTATCCTTGCATCTGTTTCAAGAACTGCAACACCATCACCGATCTCAATCGCACCAACTCCAGATGGCGAAGCAAGTACAAAATTACACCACTGGTATCGGTTCCCGCTTTCAAGATCGGATTGAACTAACTCAAACGCATCCTCAATTGTTTCTGTTTCTCTAAGGACTCTCTCTAATAGAGCATCATACGCCATATGTGGTGTAACTAGAACCGTGGTGTTGCATCCTGCCAGCCCGTTTTTGTTGAACCCAAAAGATGCGCCTACCTGTTCACCATCTCCAACATTGACGCCTCTGACAAAGAACACATTCGAATCAAAAAAGACCGAATCTCTGAAACCACCCCAAATTAGGTCCCTGTTCTTAAGGAGATAATAGCGGTTTCCAATGATCTTAGCTCCAGCTGTACAACCATCAGGCATGGATGAATACTTGTCTTATTATCATATCAAGTTTCAGGATTTAAATTTGAAGACAGACCACTTCCTACTAATCGAAGTAATGATATTCCAATGAGTAAGGCTAACAAGTTGAAAGTCATGTTCAACCATGAAATAGGTTGCACCCTGCCAAAGATGAATTGAGCAAATGCGCCTCCAATTATGGGACCAGCGAATGTTCCTGCATTCTGTGCTCCATAGATAAGTGACATGGCTCTACCACGTTCATCTTCATCTGTGATGTAAGCAGCTAAGGCACTTGTAGCGGTCGAGGACAGCGGATAGATTGGGAATGCCCATAGAATGCATGCTATGACTGGATCTGAAACTATCGCGAAACCAAAGGCGAATACCGAGTATGCTGCAAATGCAGCAATCAATACATTCACTGGCCCTTTATTGTCAACAATCTTTCCAATGTAACCAGTGATTAGGACTGCAATCAAAGTTGCTCCGGAATTCGCAAGTCCAACATATGCTGTCAGACCTCCCAATTCATCTACAATTATGATTGCCATGACAAAGGAAACAGAGTTCATCCCAATCTGATTAAGTCCAACAGCACTGACAAGACGGCTCATCCCAGGGATTCGGATAAGCTCACTGAAACTTTTCCCATTCTGTTTTGCTGTGAATTCAAACGGAATATCTCGAATGTAGATGACACAACTCAGGGTAGCAACAATACCCAGTACTGCTCCTACAAGAAATAATGTACGCATTCCTACGATGTCGTATATCAAACCACTTCCGAGGGCACCGAAGAACCAACCACCTGACTGTGCAGCTAAAAAGAAGCCTAGCCGTTCACCCTTCTTGTCCGTATCAGTCGTTAGATGAGCCTGGCCCATAGGGAGTGCTGCAGAGGAGAATATCGCGCCGACTGCTCCAACAAATACAAACTGTACAACATTGGTCACCCAGAAATAGAAGAAGAAGGTTAAGGCATACCCGAGGAATCCGACAATCATGAATGGTTTCCTTCGACCAATTCGGTCCGAGATGGTGCCCCAACCATTTGTCGCAAACATGACAACGATAGCAGGGACAGACCACGCGAACGTGAGAACCAGGAAGTCTTCAACAAAAAGGTCATGCTTGACAAAGAAAGTCATCCATTGCCATATTATGGCTTGTGCCATTGCTTGGATGGAATAAGCCAAGTAGACACTGATGACAGCGCGGTTTCTCAATACCATTTCTTTACTTCCTTTGGCCTAAACCCGCGAGCAGCATGGCCTCCTTAAGGATGTGACGATAGTGATGGTTTCGTGCGTGAGTAGTATGGTATTTGTATAAGATTAGCTTCATGTCTTTGACCCACAATGACTGAGGGAGAGAGCCAAGTGGTCGAAGAGTTCCTTGAGGAACCAGTCAAGAAGAGACCATACTATTATCAGCTTGATGTAATGAAGGCAATAGCAATTGCTTTCGTTGTGTTGGATCATAGCTTAACCTGGGAAATCAAGGGTGCGATGGGTAGTGTGTTCTGGGAGCGACTATCGATACCATTCTTCCTCATTGTAATGGGTTTCAACATGGGAGTATCATTCCAATATCGAGGAACTTCTAGGTTGAAAGACCTTTACTCAATTGCTTATTTCAAGCGGAAAATCAAACGATATGTTTTGCCTTTCATCATTCTCTATATACTTTCAATCATTCTTGGGATTACATTTGGATACCTTGACAAAAGTGAGAGACTATGGCTCCTGTTCCTCCCTTTCTGGGGACCGGGTAATTGGTTCATTCCACTTTTGTTCGGCTCTATTCTTGTCTTTCCAATCATTTACTGGATGTTTGACAGATACCCTATTATCACTGTTGGATTGTGTTTTCTCAGTGAGCTCATCATGCAGAGGCTCCTCTGGGACCTCTACCCAACTGCAGCGACCGAATACGACTGGTTTGTCATAACTGCAATTCGTGTCAATGTCCTGTTCTTCCTACCTGCTGTTGGGATAGGTCTCTGGTTCTCGAGAGGATATGAACCAACGCGAAAGAGAAACCAGTTCATCTATCCCTATCTATTTATCAGTATGATCTTTATGATCGATTATGCTACGATTTCACCTGTAACTAGGAAAGGCATCATTGGCGCAATACCAAATTTGATTGGAGATTTCTTCACATTTGTGCAGGATTTCATCAGAGGAGACTATACATTCCTCTTCTATGGTTATGCAGCATTCCTCTTTTTGCTTTTCATGATGATGATTCCACAGACTGCCTCAGGAGACCTTCAGAAATTCATTGAGAGAGTAGGGAAGTCGACGTACCACATTCTCCTCTTTCAGATATTCTGGATGTCAATTGTCTATTGGAGTATCTATCAGAGTGCAGTTATGCAACATGAGATTCCACAATTCATGGCCGAGCTTGGTTGGCCTTCACCACTCTACTATATCCCATTCTATCTCCTGAATGTGTCAGTTGCATTCACTGGAGGGATGATCTGGTACGAGGTTGAGAGAAGAGTTCTCTATAGAAAGTCATGACATACTGCTTCAGCCATAGAGTATTTCAAGCACTAAGGAGTGGATAAACTATGGCACCCAGTGATGAAGAAGTGACAATCAAAGTTGAGAACTTGAAAGCATACTACACTTCAAAGAAGGGACTTGTCCGCGCTGTGAACAATGTGAGCTTCGAGGTTCGAAAGGGTGAAACTGTTGGCCTTTTTGGGGAGTCTGGTGCTGGAAAAACAAGTGTAGCCCTAGCCATCTTAGGAATGTTTGATCAGCTCTCACGATACTATGCTTCAACAGCAGCCAATGAAGAGAACAAGAGATTATGGGAACTCAAAGATAAGGCGAGGAAGGAAGGACTCACTTCAGCTGAGGTTGGCGAAGAATTGCCTGGTGTTGAGGGACACATATGGTTCCATGGCAAAGACCTCGTGTTCATGGAAGAAAAAGAATACAGGAAATTGCGAGGGGACAAAATCACTTACGTCCCGCAAGGCACGACAAAGTCACTAAACCCATACTCGAACATCGAAGAACAGACTTCTGAAGTGCTCTGGGTCCATGACGAGGATGATGAGCTTCGAGAATGGCAAGTCATGAAACGTGTCCTGCAGACGCTTGACCTCGTTGAGCTTGGTGATGTTGACATTCGTAAAGAAATGAAACCAGGGCAATTCAGTGTGGGGGAAGACCAGCGAGTCTTGATTGCAATGGCACTCATTTCACTTCCAGATCTGATGATAGCAGATGAACCAACTACAGCCGTAGATGTTGGACTTCAAAATAGAATTCTTGATGCAATAAAAATAGTACGAGATGAACTTGAGCTCTCAATGCTTCTCATCAGTAACAGTCAGGGAACAATTGCAGAAACCTGTGACCGAGTGGGAGTGATGACCGCAGGGCATATCGTAGAATTCGGAGACACACAAAGGGTACTCAACAATCCGGGGCACCCATTCACTCGGGCGTTTATAATGAGCAATCCAACCATGGAAGTTATCCGAAAAATCAAGGAGAAAGGTCTTCGAATTCGTGGCATTCCTGGGAGACCTCCGGACCTTTCAGAACCTATTGTAGGTTGTCCTTTCAGTGAGCGCTGTGAATTTGTCCAGGACATATGCAGAGAGAAGATTCCTGAATACCGTGAAGTTGAAAAGGATTATTGGATACTATGTCATAGGTATGAGGAACTCCCGGAGTGGTAGAGTTCAGAGGAGGACAACATGTTGCTAGCATCAATTGATGAACCACCGCCATATATGCCACCACCACGAACAAAACCTGAGGGTTCTCTAGCAAAGATTGCTGGATCAGGTTTCATTTCAATTTGCACATGTATATGTGGAGTATCTTTGTTCATTCCGTTTATGATGTTCATTCCATACGGATATGGACCTCCCATTGAATTCATGATGCTTGGTCTGATTTTCATTGTGGTTAGCTGTGGAACAGGATATATCTGTTGCAAAGGAGCAATCGAAAGTTCAGGGTAGACCTGCTGAACCTCAGAAAATAGATTGAATCAGATCAGCTGCAGATTGGAAGTCACGTAAGCTACCCTCAAACTGCTTTAGAACAGTTCCGAACTCATACTCGAATCTATCAGTGAACTCTTGGACTTTGTCCAGAAGAACCTTGTATGGTTTTCTTGCGATGAGTACACTGGTGAAAGCAGCTCCATGTGCAAACAGAATGTCATACTCACCAATTGAAACCACATTCAATCCGGTTTCACTCCTGGTTATCTCCTGGAAAAGAGATTGTACCCCTGCAATCCCTGCTGCAGTGAGAACTTGATCTATCTCTGGATTTTCAACAAACTGATAGTGACAAACCAAAATGCCGCCCATCTGGATAACATATAGTTCTAGGATTTGTTTATTCCAATCTAACTCATCCAGTGCGGGGGATGTTGAGAGGACATAACCAAAAATCAGAATGCCACCAGAGAGTAAGAATAGGCTCGAAGCATAGATGGGTTCTCCTAGGAGATACCCGGTCTCTGAACGTCCTATGAATCCAATCCACCCAATAATAAATCCAAACACAACCCAATGAACGCTCCTTCGAACCTTACCTGCAGTGCTCCCCCAAGTATAGCGGAGAAAGAGTGTGATTCCAACTAGGGCAATGATGGCATCGAAAAGAGCTAGAGGTTCGAAGAAATCTCGAGGGATGAACAAGGGCAAGAATGTGGACACTACGCCAATTATGGGGAGGAGGTGTCGGGTCTTGTAGGGTAGAATCATCTCGATTGCAATATAGAAAGCTGTCAATGCGATCATGAGTGCTATATATCCTGATGCAACCAACTGTGTGTTCAGTGGTTCTTCATATGCCCAAAAATCGGAGATCATGAAGAATGACGAGTTAATTGAAAGACCAAAGAAGAAGAGGGACCAAGCTAGACGAAGATCAAGAGTCTTTCTGAATTTGTCTTTGAACCATTGGCCTAAGAAGATTATGCCGAAAAGAAAGGAATAGAAAATTATGCCGCTGTGAAGAATGAGGAATATATCACGTGTTATTCCAACTTCTTCAAATAGTGGCAAACATGATTCCTCCAGTAGCTTTCGTGAAAATCACATAGTTTGCAGCATATTTGAGTAAACCTCTGATATCTGCGAGATGCTGTTTCAGAATACAGACAACACTAGATCTTTTGCTGAACTAAATTCTTTGAGACTGCCCTCAAAGTTCTGGATTATTGTTCCAAACATTAGCTCGAATGTTTCAGTGAACTCCTGCAGTTTTGCTAGCAGTACTTTGTATGATGCTCGTGCGATAAGCACTGAAGTGAATGTCTTGCTATGCGCGAAGAGTAGCTCAAACTGACCAACTGAAACAACATTCAAGCCGCTTTCACTTCTTGTTATTTCTTGAAATAGTGATTGGACACCTGAAATCCCCGCAGCGGTAAGCATCTGGTCAATCTCGGAAGTTCGTACAAATTCATGATGAAAGATTAAGAGACCACCTTGTTGAATGATATAAAGTTCGATGAGCTGCTGTTGCCAATCCAATTCTCCAAGTGCAGGTGAATAGATTGACCCGTAACCAAACACTACCAGACCAATCACTAACATTGCTTCTCCAGTTAGATAGAGGCCCATACCAAAAGCATCGTAGGCCATATCACCTGAGAATATGAAACCAAAGTATCCAAGAAGGAATCCAGCAGAAATTGTTTGGATGCTTTTCTTTACCTTTCCAGATGTGTTCTTCATTGTGAAATTCAGGAAGAGAGCAACTGCTGCTAGAGTGACCAGGGCGATTGATACTGCTACTATATCAAGAAGTTCTCGTGGCATGAGAATTGCGAGAATAACATGTCCAAGACCAATAACGAAGAATACATGTCGTGTGTTATACGGAAGAATCAGTTCTATAGCAAAGAAGAAAGCTGAGAGTGCAAGAATGAGTCCTGCATAACCTAGTTTTATGAAAAATGTGTTCATTGGTTCAAGTACATAGTAGAAATCAGAACAGATGAATGCCCCCCGATTGACCACCATCCCTAAGAAAAAGGTCGCCCATGCAAACTGAATGTCAACAACCTTTCTCAATGGATTGTTGTACCATTCCCCATAGAGAATCATTGCCAGGAAGCAAGAGTAAAAGACAACTCCACCCATGAGTAATAGGTTGAGGTCTCTAATGACATCTCCAGGTGGAAAAGTTATCATGGCCTTGCATCCCCAATAGCCTAGTTCCCTATAGTTCTTGGGCGACCTTTTTAGTTATGCTAGGATGTACACTTGTCCTCTTCAATCTATGAATCCCTTGAGAATTTCTAAGAGTGAGTCCACAGCAGTTCCCCATTTCCCTTCGATGTCTTTAGGTAGCTCCTTCGCGCCAATGATCCTGCGTATCTTCGCTATCTGACCAGCATGATAGATTCCATGTTGTGAGGTCCTCAAAGCAGCCCACGCAAATGATGGGCCTCCATCTCTTGGAGGAATTATTCGGAGCTGTTCCTCATCGCATTCTCTTATGATATTTGTAATCTTCTCAGTGTTCTCACTCATTCTAGCTGTGACTTCTTCCCAAGTGTCATGAATGACTGGTGGACCAATCGGATTCTTGGCCTTATGAAACCAGTAAGTTTCAGCTGTGCCAATGTGCATAACAGTACCAGCAATTGACCTCGAGTATTCCTCACTCGTCACTTCTTTAATTAGCTCATCAAGAGTCAGATCCTGTAACACGAAGTGAAGATGAGCTCTAGCATTGTTATGAGTTTCAATCACCTTTTCTCTGAACCAATTTGGTATCACTTTAATCACTCCTATTCTGGCGGTTCCTTGGTGACCGTAACTAGGTCATACTTCCTAGATCCCAATCCCATCTTCTCCGCATGGGATAATTGAAACTCAGCGAGTTCAAGAATTTCACCGCTCTCGGGATCTTTGCAAGCATGAGCCATTGCAAACTTACATGCCCCGCACTCAATATCAGCGACTGATGAATTGGGGTTTGGAGGTGCATCTTTAATCGCCTGTAATGTTGCCTCATCAATTGCCAGGGGGTCTCTAGAACCGAAAATACCGATATCATGCACGAGAAGAGGCGCCCCGTAGTTCCAGCAATCACATTTGTCTGATATGTCAATAGCGATATTGATGAAGTAGAATTTGTCAAGTCCAATAGAGCTGATTACTCCCACAGCATTCTCAACAAATATCGGACCTTGGGTATGATTAGGACGCCATGTCTGCTTTACAGCTTTGGCTTCAACACGAGCGCAGACGTCAACGCAATGGTGACATGCAATACATCTCAACTCATCAACAACAGCCTTCTCTTCCATTGATATGCATCTAGTTGGACACACGTTTAGACACTTAGAACAACTGGGTCCCAAGCACTTCTCAGTATCAACTTTGATATCACCGAGAAAGTGCATTGCAGCCTTCCCCTTCTTACCGACAAGACCAATCCCTAGATTCTTTATAGTTCCACCTATGCCTCCAATACCATGCCCCTTAGCATGTGTCAGTACAATGACTTTGTCACAGTCAAGCAATGCTGTTGCGACATCCACACTCTTGATGAAATCTCCATCGACTTGAACATAAAACACGTCGGTACCCCAATATCCATCAGCTATTACTAATGGAGCACCTACTGTTGCAGCAGTATAACCGTGTAACATCGCCATGCTAAGATATTCAGTGACAGTAGTTCTTCCACCATAGGCGCCTCCACCGCCATATCCAAGTCCAGTGGTTTCGGTGACAAATGGCTCACCACCAGCGGCTCTGACAAGGTCTACAATTTTCCGCGCATATGCAGGTCGAAGGTAGTTTGTGTTACCCCACTGACCGAAGTGAGTCTTTATCATCACTTTCTCTCCAGGTTTGATTGCTTTGTTCAAACCAATCTCGTCGAAAATCTGTTCTAACTTGTCAATCATATTATAATCAGATCGGGTCTGCCTATCAGTGAAGTATACCTTTGATGCCATGATTATTCGAACCTCACAGTGGTGATGGCAATCCACTAAATAACGGTTAGGCTTCACTGATTACTCAGATATATCTCGTTTCGATTTTCAAAAAGCTCGTGTGCTAACAAGAGAGCGACCTGGTTGTAGCATTTCATTCTTAAAAGGTAAGAAGTGTCTGCAATATCACTCATCGAATAAGATAGCACTTCATTCTTCCAAGAAATATGAATCTCTCATATACCGAAAAGGCTATCCATAATGCACTGATGCGTTTTGCTATGTCGACTGCGTTTGAATTTGACAATGACGCCATTGAGAGTTTCTGTAACAATTATGGAATCACTATATCTTTGACACCCGAACAGATAGATAAACTTGGTATAAGTGGGAGAACACCCCTTTTAATTCAACAGATTTTGAGTGCGGTAGATCAACTGTTTCCTGCTGATGATAGCCAGAGGGAATTCGTTGAACAGATGGCCTCCGAATTTCATCCGATCAGTCTCTCGCTCTATGTCATAAACGATGACCTTTGGAAAATTATGTCTCGTAAGCATGACTATCCTGATAGAATGCTCCCGATGACTACAATTCCATGGTTCTATTGGGAGAAGAATGCAGAGGGAAGAATGAATCCTTCTGGTATCAAAAGACTGTCAGAACGAAACGGTCCTCTCACAATAAGCTTCGATAAGAGTTTCCTTAAGATAAGAGGACAAGGAGGTGATTTCTGTGGACTGCTCGAGGGAAGGATTGTTGATGAACGCAAAGGAATTAGACCACTTATTGTTCCAGGAGAAACAGGTCCAAAGAAGACTGTCCCAAATTATGAATCTCAATTTCTCCAAATCATATTAGATACAAACAAGTCGAATATGCGACTGTATCCCAAGCCTATGGATGAACTTGATTACTACTACTCCGAACATCCAAAAGTTTTCTATGAACACGGTATCCTAATCGAAGTGGATGGAGAGGATGTAAGGTTAAAGGTAGGGAGAAGAAAGGAAACTACTCTCCGTGGGAAAGTTATAATCCTCATAGGAAAGGACTTCGGGGAACTTTCAAATTCTGGCCAAATTGTGATGTTTCACATCTGGCTTTCTGCTTTATCGAGGGCTCCTTTCCGTTAGAGCAGGATTTAAAATTCCTATTAATTCAACACACTCAGCAGATTACATAGACATGAGGATTGAACATGGAAATCACAATAGGTCTTTTACTCACAGGTTTGTTCATCCTGCTTGTCACAGTCTATCGCATAAGAAAAGTAGTAGCACATCGGCAGCTTCAACATGAGCTTAGGGAGTCCTATGATGTTTCTGGTCTTGACCTGAGTGGGAACACACGCTATGCAAGTTGCTTTTCTCATTCGTGGGTGATGGACAATATCACGAGAAAGAGTCATTCAAGAATTGGTGCAAAGCTGCAGGAGTATTTAGCGAATAACACGCTGTTTGCAGGAATTTGGATTGGTCTGGTGGTGGGCCTATCCTCAATGTTTCTCACTTTTCTTTTCGTTCAATCACTAAGAACGATTGGTACTGTAATCATCATATTTGCAGTGGGGGCTTTGATAGCTCTTGGTCCAGGAGGACCACGATACGCAGAGAATCTTCTTGATGCTGTTAGGAAAAGCGAGATAGAGGATTTGAATGCACAGGACTTTGTATATGTGAAAATTGCTAACGACACGATTGCTAGGTCAATCCTCATTAACATGATTCTTGCATCCCTGTTCATTATCTTAGCACCATGGGGAGAAATGCTTCCAGGACTATTTGCACAAGCCATAGCTCTATTCTCCGCGGGACTTCTCTGGGATCCCGCTTTGGTCCTTATGCAGTACAACTTGGGGATTGCATTATTTTATATAGCCGCAATCGTGGGCCTCAGTAGTTTCGTCTGTTACAGGATCGGACAACGACTACTCATGGCAGAAGAAGAAGCACCAAGAACTCAATATTGATTCTCTACGGTGGTAAAGATATTCCTAGTATGTAATAAAATCCAGCAAAGGCGAGAAGAAAGATAGATCCGAGAAGTATCCTCTGACCTAGCTGAGCTCGTTGCCATGATGGAGTTGGTTTACCTTCAGAATCGTGTTTCTTTGCATCATCAAGAGGTTGTCGACTCATTAAGCAGGAACCAATGATTAGGAGTACCCCAAACTCTGGTATCGAGAGGTTAGCCGCCGTAAAGAAGTCAAAGTTGGTACTAGTCAGGATATGAATAACTAAAGCTAGAATCAAGTTGATCAGGGCTAGCATGCTAGCAATAATCCAGGTTTCCAAGAGGAATCTGGAACGATCTCCCATGTCTATCCCACCGCAAGCTGAAGTAGAAAGCTGGTTGCAAGAAGCACGATTATGAGGATTATCAACGGTAGAAAGATTGTCTGGAGCGATGCGATGATCAAGGCAATATAGTCCGTGCCATCAAGTGGCCGGAGTTCTTGCTGCTCTTGTTGCGCATACTTTAGCCAGTCAATTTCTTCATCTGACTCAGGTTCTTCCTCTTTGTAATCCTCGAAATCTGTGTTCATATGAACCACACCCTCGTGAGTGTTCATGTCTTCTTTAATGAATCGCTATATCCTAATCATGCTGGAGATCCATTGACTGCGTCTGCATATTCCATCTGTGCGCTCTTTCCGAAGTCAAGTTCTCCTGCAAAGTGACAAGCAACCAAGTGACCATCACCCACATCACGCAATTCTGGGTCTTCCATACTGCAGACTTCTTGTGCGAAGATGCACCGTGGATAGAATCGACATCCCGGCGGAGGGCTAATTGGACTAGGCACTTCGCCGGATAGAATCTGAGCTCTTCCTGCGAATTTTGGATCTGGGATAGGTACCGCAGATACCAGGGCAAAGGTGTACGGATGCAGTGATTTTCTGAATATGTCGTATGGTGTTGTTTCCACAACTTTCCCCAGATACATCACTGCCAGTCTGTCACTCATGTGTTTGACAACAGACAAGTTATGTGAAATGAACATGTATGTCAAGTCAAACTCGTCCTGTAGATCTTTCATGAGATTAAGTGTCTGAGCCTGTACAGATACATCAGTACTTGATGTCGGTTCATCCATGACCACGAATTTCGGATTCAAAGCAAGTGCTCTAGCAATGCATATCCTCTGTCTTTGTCCGCCTGAGAACTCATGTGGGAATCGATTCAGATGAGCCTCTGTCAGTCCCACCTTCTCAAGAAGATTAAGAACGATAGATCGCATTCTTCGTCCTTTTGCAACTCCGTTGACGACTAGAGGTTCACCTATCGAGTTCTTAATCGTAACCCTTGGGTCGAGTGATGCCATGGGATCTTGGAAGACAATTTGCATGTTCATTCGGACCTTTCTGAGTGCTCGACCTTTGGTTTTGGTAATGTCGTCATCCTCAAAGAAGATCTTTCCACTGGTTGGTTCCATCAGTCGGAGGATAGTTCGGCCAAGTGTGGTTTTGCCACAACCGCTCTCACCAACAACACCAAGGGTTTCCCCTTTCTTGATTTCCAGATTTACTCCGTCAACTGCATGTACCTTTCCAATAACCTTACGAAAAACTCCACCAGTAAGTGGAAAGTGCTTCTTGAGATTTTCAGTCCGAACTAACGTACTCATACTTCTAGCCTCCTTAGCGATTTATAGGATGATGACAAGCTACCCAATGACCTGGTTCTAATTCCTCCAAGTAGGGTTTCTTGTCCTTACAAAGTTCTGTAGCATAATCACATCGAGGATGAAAACGGCATCCGGGAGGGGGTGTGATTAGATTAGGAACAGAACCTCGAATCTGAGGTAATCTTTCCTTCTCCTCATGGAGCTTTGGCACAGCTGTAAGTAGACCAGCTGTGTAAGGATGTAACGGTTTGGCAAATAGCTGACCTGTTGCACATGACTCTACGGTTGTACCAGCATACATTACATTGACCCAGTTGCAGGTTTCAGCAACGACACCCATGTCATGGGTGATGACTATAATCGATGTGCCTATCTCTGCCTTTAGCTGGTTCAACAACATAAGAACCTGCGCCTGAACTGTAACATCTAGTGCAGTTGTTGCTTCATCGCAAATTAAGATGCTTGGGTTGCAGGCTAATGACATAGCAATCAATGCTCTTTGCCGCATTCCCCCAGACAACTCGTGGGGATATTGATTCACAACTTGCTCAGGAGCTGGCATTCGTACCAATCTAAGCATCTCGATAGCCTTTAGCTTAGCAGCTTCACGCATTGACTTTTTGTCTGGTTCAGGGGGATCATCGAGTTGTTGTTTATAGTAAGCAATCTTTCCTTCTATCTCAGCGCGATTCTCTTCCGCAGAAGCTTCAGATAGCGCTAGCTCCAACTGAGCAATCTTCATGTACAAGGCATCAAGTGAGAGGTCTTGATGCAGTTCGATGACCTCTGCGATCTGGTCACCTATCCTAAACACTGGATTGGGGTAAGTAGCTGGATCCTGGAAAACAATCGATATTTTGTTTCCACGTATCTCAAGCATCTCCTCAGGCTCGAGCTGAACTAGGTCTATCTCTAGTATCTCCTGCGTTTCTTCATCAGGGGTATAGAACAGAATCTGACCATCTTCAATCTTACCGGGAGCTTCGACTAGTCGAAGAATCGATTTTGCTGTGACGCTCTTTCCACATCCAGTTTCACCAACAACTCCCATAGTGTCGCCACGTCGGAGGAACATTTCGACACCATCGAGTGCCCTGACAACACCTTCATAGGTGTAGAAGTTTACGAAGAGGTCCTTAACATGAAGCACGAGTTCGTCAGACATTGTCATTGTATCATCTCCGTCTAAGCTTGGGATCCATGATATCCCGTATACCATCCCCAACAAGGTTGAAAGCTAAAGCTGTGACAAGGATGGCTAGTCCAGGATAGAGTGTCATCCAAGGAGCACTTAGGATGTAGTTCTGACCCCTAGCAATCATCATTCCCCATTCTGGTGTTCCAATTGGTGGACCAAAGCCGATGAAAGCCAAACCTGCTGCAACTAGTAGAACGGAACCAATGTCCATTGTGGCTTGAACAATGACAGGTTGAATAGTGTTTGGAAGAATGTGACTGAAAAGAATTCTAGTGTCACTCGCTCCTGAAGACCGAGCCGCCTCAATATAGAGCTTCTCCCTTTCCGAGAGGACTTGACCTCGTACGAGTCGCGCATAGGTGGGCCACCATGTAATCATAAGTGCGAAACTGATGGTTGTCAAACTTCGTACTCCTATTGCCATGACGATGGCCATGGCTAATACAAGACCTGGGAAGGCGAAGAAAATGTCCGTTATACGCATAACGAGTTCGTCTAATTTTCCACCGTAATATCCAGAAGCTGCACCAATCACTGCACCAACACTGAGAGCGACCATCACTACACTGAGAGCAATTCGTAGGTCCTCTTGAGCGCCCCATATTATCCGACTATATATGTCACCACCATAGTTGTCTGTTCCCCATATGTGATTTGGATATTGGGAATAGTAACGAAGCACAACTCTGGTATTTACTGACCAGACTGAATTCTTGCCACCTGAAGAGATGAACTGAAGCTCCCAAACATAGGTTCCCTCCTGATCAGGTAGTTCAATGTATTGTAGGAGATTATCATCAACAACAGAAACATTGGAGTAAAGGTAAGCAAGGCGCTCAGTCGGTGTCAATGTATTAAATGTGGTCTCATTGAGTGTATAGATTCGGAAGGTCACGTTAACCGAAACTCGGTCCCTTCCGGTATCTATACTTGATACACCAATGAAAAGGTTAGGAATCTCGCGAGTTTCTAGATGCGATTCATCAACTGTTATCTCTTGGACATAATCATCATGTGGCAAAATCACAGGGTCAAGTGTCCTATCTTCCAAGTAATAGAGGAAGTTGAGTTTGATATCATTACTTGGTGCCCCTGGAGGTAATCGAGCATCATCAAATACCATGTCAGTTCCAGCATAAGTGGAAATCATAGGTGCAGTCAATGCCACCCCTACCATGAAAACTATGATTATAATTCCTGCTACGACTAAAGGACTCTTTCGTACTAGATGAAGGGTGAAGCGTGTTTCCTTTATTCGAGGTTTTGTGTCCTCTTGGAACTCTTCCCACCAAAAGTATCTCACTCCAGGTAAGAACATGAGAAGCAATTGTAGTCCGATGAAAGTGACAATGATGAGGCCAATAAGGCCCAGAGTTGCGTAGATTACTGCTAGGAAGATATACAGATAGAATGATGTGCCAAATGCATCAGGGAGTCGATCCATGATTCCACGATTTGCTCGTAATAGGAAAAAGGATAACACAAGGAGAAGGAGAGCTTGTAGAGTCCATGCACCCAAGAATGCTGGAGGAATAATATCCGCGCCAAAAAATATCTGAATAGCATAAGCCAGGTTTCCTACAAACACTGTGCCACCAATAATTAGGCCAATCATTACAAAAACTATCTGAAGAATAGATAGGAGGTTCGCAAGAGTTGTACTACCGCCAGTATGTACATCAGGTATTGTTGTTTCTGACTCCATTCATTTCCGCCTCCATCTAACCAAATCTAATCCGCGGATCAAGAACGCCATATATCATGTCAACAATGAAATTGGCAGTCACGAATATGAACGCAACCAGCAAAGTGAAGCCATTGATGGCCGCCATATCCGAGTTCAGAATCGCTCGAGTAGCCCAACGACCTAATCCAGGCCAGTTGAATATTGTTTCAGTGAGAACAGCTCCGGTAATGAGTCCACCAAAGGCAAGTCCAATCACAGTCACTGTAGGAATAAGTGCATTCCTCAGTGCATGTTTGTAAATCACAACACGTTCTCGCAATCCCTTTGATTTTGCTAAAGTGATATAGTCTTCTTTGATTACTTCCAACATACTGGAACGCATCATTCTTGTGATGATTGCTAGTGTGATATAACCTAAACAGAATCCAGGCATTACCAAGTGGACTAAGGCATCCATAAATAGACCGGGATTATGGTCGAAGATAATAGAATCAATAAGCAAGAAACCTGTGGTCGGATCCCATGAGTAACGCCGTATATTGTACCGGTCACCTCCTGGCAAATGAGGTAGATTCCATACCGAAAATTGATAGAATAATATGTATTTGAGCATAAGGCCGAACCAGAAGATAGGCATGCTAACACCGGAGAGTGCGAAGATTCGAGTGATGTGATCAACAACCTGATCTTTCCTAGTTGCGGAAATGATTCCAAGTGGAATACCAAGAAGCACAGCAAAAATCATAGCAACAATTGAAAGCTCAATTGTCGCTGGGAACAATCTTGCAAGAACTGTTAATACTGGTTGGTCAGCACCAGTTGAGGTGCTAACACCCCAATCACCTTGGAATAGACTCCTCAGATAGATGAAGTACTGAACAACTGGAGGCTGGTCCAATCCTCGCGCATGTATGATACCTGGTATCGCTGAGTCGGGCGTTCGTTCTGTAACATACATAGCCAAGGGATCACCGACTACATATGAAAGAAACCAAGTTATTGTTAGAACACCAAAAACGACAGGAATCGCTAATATGATTCTTCTAAGTATGAAATCGCGGAGCTTCATGAGTGAACCTTCTTTTGAATAAGTTCCAGTGTATTGGAATCCAGTCTCGTAAACTTATTGCTGCGACCTGAGTGCTATACTTAAGGTTTTGGTTGCAATCAACGCGTTTTGTTGGCGCAATCTGCCGCGTTAGCTATGTTGACCTAATTTCGTTAACTATATTAGAGTCTATTTCTTGCGAGAATACTAATAGCGAAGTTAGGCTGATACGGATTCTAGTGATTTTGCTATCAGTCTAGTTTGTTGTTACGGTCCATTCAATGGATCGTTCATAGCGCAACTGAAAAACACGAGATGGATGACATGGAGAGAAATCAATTAATAGCTGTCGTCGTAATCGTCGTTGTTGTTGGTGCTGCAGGAGCATACTTGCTGATGCAGCCACCTGCCATAGTTCTCGCGGAGGACCAAACAATCCTATGGGAAACCATAGCCCTCCCAGAATATATGGATCCACACAAGAATTACGAGTCAGCTGGTTCATGGGTACATTACAATATCTATGAAACGTTGTTTACGTACCCCTGGGATACCGCAGACACAACTCCTTCCGTCGGTTTGCTTGCTGAGAGCGTAGCACTATCAGCGGACGGGTTGAACTACACTTTCACACTCCGACAAGGTGTCACATTCCATGACGGTACTGACTTCAACGCCTCAGCCGCACAGATGAACTTCTGGCGAATGCTAGGACGCGGTTGGGATGATGGTTGGGGTCCAGTCTGGATGATTGCAGAGCCGATCCTCGGCGGTGCAGCTGTTGAGGATGCTGTCTACACTTATGGTGATGGCTCACCTGAGCACATTGCCGCATGGGCAGACTGGCAAGCAAACAGCAGTGCTGTCATTGTAATGGATGATTACACATTGAGAGTGCGTCTTGCTTATGCATACACACCATTCATTGCAGCACTCACCTACGAGGTCGGTGCAATGATCAGCCCAACCTTCTTTATGGCTCATGGTGGTATGTCACCTGTAAGCGCAGACACAACCCTAAATGAGGAGGCTTGCGGTACTGGTCCATACGAGCTTGTTGAGTGGTACCAAGATGACAGAATCGAGCTAACTCTTTTTGATGAATATTGGAGAGCTGATACTGCCAAGACCACTCATCGTTTCGCTGGAACCATCACTGATGTGACAATCAAGCTGAACACCGACGTGAACAGCAGGATTCTGAACATTCGTGCTGGTACCACCGATGGAACCTATTGGCCAGCAACCAATGCCTATGA
>JBHLRS010000018.1:0-64115 GCA_048882325.1 Candidatus Thorarchaeota archaeon
AATACACCCACAACCTCGCCAAGGTATAGAATATTGCCAAGCTCAGCCCCACTTCTTGCTATAGCTCCAGCAACCGCAATAGCAAGACCTCCTATTGCAATCCAGAGATTGAAGGTGAACCTTGTTTTTATGAAGGAGAAGAACGCAGCACCAATGAGAAGGAACGCTCCAGTCACAGACATCAGAGGAGAAAAGTTCCTGACATGTTGTGACATTGCATGTCCTGCTACTGCAATTCCATTCACAAAATTCTCAGTGAACACTTCAGCAGTGGCTGCATAAGCTCCCATCCAAAGAGTCAGGACGATGGCAAATATCATGTATATATGTCCATGAAGCATCTTACGATCTGAGTCCTTCATATTCCGTCCTAAAAGTAGAGCTATCACAATAAGCACAGTATAGGTGCCAATCCCTGCAATTGGATACTCCATAGCTCCGAATGTGAGTGCTGAGAAATCAGTGTGTGTACTCAGCGTCATCATATACGAGAACATGACGATGATTGCCATTAGGACACCATCAATTGCCAACAGGCCCCTTCTGGAAAACACATTCTTAGCAAGGATGAGGTACAGCGCACCGCAACCCATTATTGCTACCTGGGATGCTGAGAGTACGAGGTATATTCTGTA
The DNA here is from genome assembly GCA_048882325.1 of Candidatus Thorarchaeota archaeon. GTDB lineage: Archaea > Asgardarchaeota > Thorarchaeia > Thorarchaeales > Thorarchaeaceae > SMTZ1-45. The sequence continues at coordinate 636 of JBHLRS010000018.1, forward strand.
AATCCCAACATTCCAACCTACGAACTCAGATAGAGCCTCAAACCCTGCAGTCACAGCAAACATGACCAACGAGACGAACCATACAAATTGGTACAGACGCCTTCTACGTTGCCATTGCTGAAAGACTAGGTACATGAACATAATTGCAACAATTGTTGTAATCACCGGAAAGACAGACATAATTGTAGCCATTTACATCACTAGCATTGAGCTGAGGTAACAGCTATTAATCCACTTTCACGGATTTGGACTTTCGTATATAGAGAACTATTCCTGCAATTACAATTATTGATGAGCCCAAAAGGATGATCACTGGATTGAATGACTCCTTATCGCCATAAATTGCATGAGCATAGTAGACATCCATTTCATTATTCCTGCCGTCTGACCACACTATATGTGGAACATCATTCGAATCTAGCTGTATCGACATATATTCACCAGGCCTTGTGAACGAACTGGGAGTCCGTGAATCTGCAACAGGAACTGGATTGGAGAATAACGGGAAGTCGTGTTCATCACCAGTGAATGTCAAAGTACGATAGTATGGTCTATAGTAACCGTTCTGTTCATCATAGTATATGATGTGGAGCCGCCCCGAAGCATCAATAGTCATCTCAGGATTCCACTGATTTCCATCCACTACAGGATTTACCCGCAATCGATCGCTCCACGTGATCCCATAATCATCTGAGTAACGAAGATAGACATCAAACGAGTTCTCCCCTTCATCAAAACCATCAGCCCAAAGGACATAGAGTCTATCCTGCTGGTCAAATCGTAGGACAGGTAGTGTAATCTTACCTGGAGCGGATGTGGAGTAGTTTCCGCCATCATTTATGAACTGGCTTTCCTGAAAAGTTATCCCCCCATCTAGGCTTTTTGAGAACTCTATATTCCCCCAATTCCCTGATACTGGTTCTAAGTAAAGCCATGTGACAAACACCTGCCCCTCATTACTCAATGCCAAATATGGTAACCCTTTCCAGGGAGTTTGCTCAGTAATATTGCACACCTCTTGGAACGTATCTCCACCATCCAAGGATCGAGTGAGACGGATTGTGGCATTCCCAATCAAAGTAGCATCATCTGTGTCATCATAAACCAAGTATATTATTCCATCATCACTAACCACCATCATTTCCTTGTCTGCGAAGAACTGTCCATAAGAAGCTGTTATTGGTGTCCAAGAAAAACCATAGTCATTACTTTTTGCGACAGTTATTTGAGAGAGCAAGGGACCAGCAATAGAATACTCTAAGTATGCATAGTACAGTGTTCCATCATGCCAAGCCAACCAGGGATCAGACTGCCCTGTTGTTCCGCTTGTGAACATAGGCATGTTGTAGGGACTTGTCCATGTAGAACCACCATCTCCAGATCTGGTCACACTGACTCGAATACCAGGTCCATTATGTGTAGTAGCCTCCTTCCACCCGACAAACAATGTATCATTATCACTAATAGCCATGGAAACTTCAACATGGTGCGGGTATGTAGAATCATCGGTCGAAAGAAGAACATTAGAGGAGAAACCGCTCACTTCAGGAATGGGTTCCGTTGAAGTGCTGAGATATGATATTCCTTCATCAGTGTAATTGTCAATCACCACGCCTTCAGCAAGAAACTGGACTGACATTACTACTAGGAGCCACAAAACAAGAACTTGCAAAGCCCTACTTGTCATACTCATCGGAACCTCCATGTCTTCAGGTGACTAGGCGTTCAGCGGAATAGTAGGATGTCAATCAACAATGCATACTCTATGAACCGTCGTCTAGTTGTTGGTTAACATCAAGTAAACTCCTGTCACCAGAGAATCAATCCAAGGTCTGTGAAATATTATAATCTCTATTATGTTAGCAACTGCTAATGCCATAGGCAAACCGAGAAAAACCTCTGAGGTTGTTCTGATGAATAAAATCAGTCTCTATTCAAATACATTCCAACAATCAGAGCGGCAATGAAAATCAAGGCAAAGGGTATCCATGTGCCAATCGGACTATAGAACATTGAATAATCCTGAAGAATTATCGTAGCAGTTAGAACGAAGTCCAGTAAAATAACTGTAGCAACAATCACTAATGCTGTAATGATTGGACTAGAATAGTTGAACTTCTTGTAGTATATGTACGAGAATATGGCCGACACAAAAGGTGCGGCAGCAGCATGAACAACTAAGGCGGAGTCTATATCTTCTAATGTAGCCATGCTTATTCCCATCACTGCAAAACATACAAAGTAGATTATGATTGCATGAACGAGTAATGTCAAAGCTTCCTTTGTATTCAATTTCTATCACCCAACAAGAAAGTAATGTTTGGTGTGTTTCAAAACGGAACTAAATCAGTTTCGGAGCTTTCAACGCATCTTTAACCAATCAGACAGTCAGCAAGAACACTCCTACACAATTTCGCCTTGTGATGCAGTAGCTATTCGAACTAATCCCAGAACTACAAAAACACAGGACAATATCAGTCTGAGTGTGAAAAACCCGAGTCCTGGGAAGATTGCTGTGAAGAATCCGAAGAAAAACGCTAATCCACCACCCAGAATGTTTCCCCCCCCCTCACCCAGGTTGGTCTGGACTTCTCGTTATAACCAACAATGATTCTTGATAGTCCAACTAGCATTATTGCGAAAGTCAAAATGGTGAATCAGAAAAGTGACGGTCAAACTACTAAAGACAAATGATAGAATTGAGAGTGTAATCGCTCCTAGACCACTCAGAATCTTCATCGCACGACTTGTCCTTGTTAGCGTTGTCATGCTCGTACCTTTTCCAACTCTCACCAATCCTATCAGAGAGAGCCCAATCGCGATGGTGATTACCAATGTTGTTTCTGCAAGGTCTGGACTAATCAAAATCCATGCTCCAACCAGAACTATTACCAAACCAATGAATATGTCAATGCCTTTTAGCCAATCTGGATACTCTTCAAGCGACATAGACCAATTCAAGACCATCTGTCAAAATGAGGTTTATGTTTCATATAGTCTGTTTCTTTTGATAAGACATGGACTATAGCAAGAGCAGGTGAGTAGAAACTCCCTTTTCCCTAACCTGTTAGTCATCGCGTCCCTTTGCAAATTCCTTATCTTCTGTCGAAGTCTAGCCTGTAATATGATCGAAGTTCTTCTTTATGGCGATGTCAAGATGTTGGTGAGGAAAAGCATTCCAGACGCTAATTCCATATTCCTTTTTGACTATATTGAAGGAGAGCACCTTCAAGATTTGCTGGATCGATTGGGATTGAAACCAGACGATGTGGGAGCTTGCTACATTAACAACAATCTTGCAGCACCTGGTAATTTGATTCGCGACAAGGATACCATTGAACTAAACCAACCACAAAAATCTGTATACGAGTAATCAGAACATTCTCTGACTTTTAACCATAACAGAGTTTCCTATTCCCCTCCGCCTATGGGTATTGCTCAAACATAGATATGACTCTGGTGAAGAGATTGACATTGGCTTCAGTGAGATATGTGTATACTATGTAAGCATGAATTGGCCCGTCTGAAACTATTTCTACTATATTCGTTGAGTGTCTCGATTCAAAGTTGTAGCTAGCGATTGTTGATCTGACCGAAGCTAGGAGTACTGTACTTGTGGAAACCCATATGCCTGTCTGGTGCATAAAGCGTATCTCAGCGGTCCTGTTGCACATCACTCTGACGTGAGTGACTCTTGGACCACCGAATCCAATCTCGATGCGATATTGGTCTGACGAAGTAAACTCTTCAGACTGAGCCACTTCAACCTCCTGTCTGAAAGGAATTGAACAGATTACTATTGCTAGAATCAAACCAATGGCAATGAATAAGTCAGTCGATTGCCGCTTCCATCTGGTCGGATACTGCAAGATGCAAACCTCTTCCTTTCTATTAGGATTTTTCCGCTTATTGCATTTTCCTGATGAACAAAAATAAAGAAAAAGCGCGCTGAGATACCTTTTCGAACTTGTATGAATCACAGATGCCACGATAGTATGCGCTCTTCAATAGAACACAATGTCAACGACACAATTCAATCGGATTCTAGAGACTCATTCATAGCCCCAGTTCGATATCCAAAAGCATCAAGAGCCACATAGCTAAATCCTGCACGTTTAGCCAGATTGTGCAATTCATCAAGTTTATTCTCATCAAATAGTTTCATTCTCTCATCTCTCCCCACCTCAATCCGCACCAAGTCCCCGTGGTACCTTGCACGGACACACTCCACACCAAAGAGTTCTCTGACTTCTCTCTCAACCCTGTCGATTTTCCTTATACGGTCCTCTGTGATTTCTGTGCCGTAGGGAAATCTACTGGAGAGACATGCCATAGAGGGTCTATCTGCGACTGAGAGACCGACCTTTCTAGCGTACATACGAATTTCTTCTTTTGTGACTCCTGCATCCAGAAAAGGCGAAACTACACCCGCCTCCTCGAGCGCTCTTGCTCCAGGTCGATGTCCACCCATCTCACTAGCATTTGTACCCTCTAAGACTAGGTCCATACCGTAACTTTTTGCAGTTTCCAACCATACAGACGACAACTCCTTCTTACAGTGATAACATCTGTCTACTGGATTCTTGACCAGATCTTTGTTCGAGAGCTCATCTACTTGGACAATTACCAATTCAAGGTCTAATTCCTCTGCGACATGTTCAGCTGCTTTCAATTCTGTTCTTGGGAACGTAATGCTGTCGACAGTCAACAGTTTTGTTTCAGCTGACGCCTCTTTGGCAATGTGTGCAAGCACAGTGCTATCTACTCCTCCACTAAAAGCAACAAGGACCCTTTTCCCACGAAGGGTGTCACTAATTCTCTCAAATTTGGCACTACTGGTCATCATCTTACTGTCCACCATCAAGTTTCTTTTGGCAGTCTTAAGCATTGAGAATTGGTCAAATTCAATACGTCTGCAGGCAGAACAACCACTTCATCAGCTTTATCTTAAAATCCACGAAGCTCAGAGAAGCTTTACCCCAGGTTCAGATCAATGGAAGTAGTGAAACAGTTGAATGAATTTGATGGAGTGTTGCTCAGATGTGCTGAGCTTCAGTATCACTCATTGGACAGCAGAGAGCATCTGATTTCACAACTCATTAGGAATCTAAAATCTGCACTGAGAGAACATGAAATTCCATTCGACAAGATTCAACCTGTTTGCCAGTTTGTCTACATCAGTACTAGTGATGCCTTAGGGGCCACCCATATAGCATCTGGGGTATTTGGTGTTTCATCTGCATCTCCAGTGAAAATTTCACGTGACACCAAGTCCGCTCTGCCCTTGGATACTCACAGCAAGGAGGTATGCGACGATATGGTGTTTCTATTGACGGAGTGGACTGATGGTGTGGGCGGTCTGCCCACTGGAACTCAAGGAAAAGTAGTATGCACAATTTCCGGAGGTCTTGATTCTCCTATTGCAGCTTACAAGATGATGAGGAGAGGCTGTATCCCAATCTTCCTTCATTTTGACAATGTTCCCTTTGGGGATGAATCCACTCGCAATCTAGCTATCCGGCAAGCAAAAAGGCTCACCGAGTACCTCTATGGTCATGAAATCAAGATGTATGTTGTTCCTCATGGTGAAGATCTGACTGAAGTTCTCCGACACGCACCACGAAAGATGACATGCATCTTCTGCAGGAGAAATATGTACAGACTGGCGCAGGAGGTAGTTATCTTAGAGGATGCTGATGCGATAGTAACAGGTGAGATAATAGGAGAGCAAGCTTCTCAGACCACTCGAAACCTGCTCGCTGAGGAATCAGCAGTAACTGAGATTCCCATCATGAGACCCTGTATAGGCGATGACAAAGATGAGATCTTGAAGATGGCGATGAAGATTCGCACATACGAATTTGCTCACGAGGCTGTTTCATGCTGCTCACTGCCTCCCAAACACCCCACTGTCTATTCCGACCTTGAAATCATCGAATCCACAGAGGAGAAAATGGATATGGGTTGGATAGCTACGGAAATTTCTGATTCCGAGGTAATCATCTTGAAGGACGGTGGCGAGAATATCTGACCCTTTCATCATCAAACTCTGTTCTGATGGTGCAGCTTTTGAGGTAAAATCCAAGAAGCGCGTCAAACTTGATCTCCCCTCAATCAGTGAGAAGCTGGCATCATTGATGGGGATGAGGATTCGAGTCAGCTTACCAGTGATATTAATTCTTGAAGGCGAGGACGGCCAATCCATAACTGTCTATCCATCAGGGAGATTGCTCCTCCGGAAATTCCTATCTGAAGAAAAGGCTCGACAGACAGTTCTTGAAATTTCACCTAGCCTCTATTCTGATTAGTATTGAAACTGATTGGGTTTGGCTTGCCTATTGAGTCCCTTCTTCATGTTACAGATGCCCCCTACAACATATCGGAACGAAATAGGTTTCTAATCCCCCAGGGATAGACGAACAGAGGTAGAAGTCCCATGAGGCCAATCAATCCAGCATCTACAACAATTTGAATGACAGTTTGAGCAAAAACAATCATGATGAAGGCATGGATAATGTTTGAAAGAATCAAGAAATCAATAAACAATTTGTGCTTCGTGGGGTCTCTCGCAGCCAAAATCATTACTAATCCAAAAGAAAAGTAGATTCCACTCATCATGATCTCTGTTGGGAGATTTCTTGGCTGCCACAACAATTCGTTTCCTAAGAAATATGGTCCAATGGCAACTACAGTAGCGCTAAGTAATCCAAAGAGATACAAATAGTATGATAGGAACCTCTCTTTGTCCAATCTAATCTCCCCCACTAGAAGATGAACTAATGCATATTAATACACGAGTTGGGGGAACCCCTCCGGAAAAAGGGAAGGCTGACAGGATCGAAAGAACAAACAATAACCCTCTCATTTGATTTACCTTACCTCTCTTCATTTGTCAGTCAAACATCACGGGACCGTCTTTTCCACAGATAAACAGCTACAACCACAAAGACCAGTATGCCTGATGAAGAGAGAATGGTCATCATAATCACATCAGAGGTAGTCAGTTTCAATGTGATCACAACTGTTGATGACGCGTTGTTACCAAACAGGTCAAAAATAACCAAACTGACCTCCCACTCACCAGGAGCCTGCCTAAATGGATACACAATATCATCGCCATTCCATGACCCCTGTAATTTGAGATTACCATTGATGTAGATGCTGTAATTCCAGGGAGTCATATCGTAAACATCCCATTCAATTTCGTACGGAATTTGATTCGTCCAAATCTCGAGGTTGTCAATGTGCGTAATCTGCGGTCTCTCGGTATCAGATCCTTGCTCTTCATAGTTCAGGGCCACAATCGCGTCAAGCAAGACTACTTCGATGTCGCGCAGTTCTAATCGTATGTATCTAACAGTATTGTACTCAATGGATTCTAAATCGAAGCTGTGTGTTCCGGAAAACACTCCAAGCTCTATGAATGGCTGATCTAAATCGGGTGAAACGGATATCGCGTAATTTCCGCCGCTTGAAAAAACCTCGAAATCAATTCCCGCCTCATTGAGTATCTCTTCATTCTCACCCATATCAAGTGTCAGATAGCCGGGGGCGTAATCCTCGTAAATGCTTGCAAACGCATTATCAGGAACACCTATCGCCTGGTCACCGTTTGAAAACCATGCAGATCTAGAAGCTACGACAGAATCAGCGTACGCGTCGCCAAAGTCAACGAATATCGATAACCAGATCGTACTCGATACTGAGTATGAACCATCAGTTATCAACAAGGTAATGTTGTAATTGCCTAGACGCCAACCATCTGCTTGCCAGTCATGAATCCTCAGGGTAATGGTAGGGTCTTGCTTTGCCTCATTCCTCAGCAAAGTCCCGTTTCTGAAAAGCATCCACCGGGTCCCACCATGGACCTCCCATTTGTATTCCACAGTCTTTTTCGCCCATTCGATCATTGCAGAACTCGGTTCATCTGTTAGTACTGGTGGACTTGGAGGGATGACATCTAACCAAGTGGTGTGAGATACAACGTTTAACGCAATATCCTGCAATACCATTGTGATATTGTACACACCTTCATCAATATCAGAGACATTCCAAACTATGTCGTGATTCCCACCACTCCAAGAACCAAATTGCTTGAGTTTCCCATTTTGATACAGAACCCAATCAGTTGCCGAACGATCAAAGACTGACCAGCTCATGGTGGTGGTTGTATTCCAGTCTATAGATGTGTCACTAGGTGAAATGTAGAATTCGGGTGCAGCCGAGGGGTTCACTACAACCCAAAACGAATCAGAATACACAGTTCCAGAGGAGTTTGTAAATACTAGAGTAATGTGATATCGACCGGTTGAAAGGAGAGTGAGATTCAGCATGATGTCCGTTCCATCCCATGTTGCTTGTTCAAGAAGGGTGCCGTTTGCTGACAGTTCGTAAGAAACTGAATATGATGTCACACCACTCCAAACGATTAACTGATTGGGCGAACCAATTTCTGTAACGAGAGGCCCAGTTCGATCAACGTGGAAAGCTCGAACACTCACATTAACTGAATCAGAGGTTGTGTGCCCAGCTTCGTCCTGGACCGTCAGAGTGACATTATGGTTTCCAATGTTGAGAACTCCGATGTTCATGTCTATATCGACTGACCGCCAGAACTTGTCGAATTCAATTGTTCCTGCTGCAGTCAGTGAATCATCGATATACAACTCGTAGCTGCCCGGCAAGGTCCGCTTTGGTCTGAAGTTATACCATGCCTGCCAAGACAGATTGAGATCGGTTCCATCACTAATCAGGATATCAGTGTGTGAGGAGAGAATTGGAGAGAATCTAATTCTCTCCATCCTATAGACTCCATAGATGACATCTTCTGTATTTCTAAATGACATCTCCCATACAATCTCTCCATCTTCATTCACCTCAACAAGACGAGCGCCATAAGGCCCAACCTCTCTCACTTCAGTACCAAATGTTCCCAACCTGTTACCGTTTGCCAATCGATCAGCATCACCCCACCATGCGGAATAGTAGCTCGCATCACCAGTCCATGTCCAGATCTCCTGTGCTGTCATGGTTTCCTCATCAATCTCGATTTCGAGTATTCTCGATCTTTTGGAGCCAAAGGCGGTCTGGTTGTGAAAATCATTATCAAAGAGGATGAAGCGGTCATCATCAATCTGCTCGAGAGAATGAGCATGGTAGAAGAGATTAGTTCGCTCTTGGCCAAATCTGTCAAACAATGTGAAATCCCCATACTCACCAAGAGCCCAGATAACCTCTCCAGTGGCATGATCAATCTTGTAGAATGTATTTACGTTACGTACATTCAGAAAAATGACATCTTCATCAGCGTCATAGAATATTGAATTACTGTGTGTAACATCAATCCGATCTTTACTACGGTCCTCATATGGACACCACTGAGTATAATCAACGAAATCATGAACATCCAGACTCCAGACCAGAGAACCATTAAAGGAGTACTCGATAACCTTATCGAATCGATACTCCTCTCCATCAATCTCCTCACTCGTAAGGATAAGAGTGAAAATTGTGTTGTCATTTGGATTGTACTCATACTCATGATGTCCCTGAATATTGAGATATTGATACTGATCAGTTTCCAAGTTCCAGAGAACAGCACCGCCTGAGCCATCGCCAAGAATGGTCGTAGAGTTAATCATCTCGACTGGTTTGGCGATATCCGGATTCTCGAGAATCAAATTTCCATCCATATCAAAGATTACTAACGAGTTCTCCAATCGATGACTACGTAGATTCGCGTCAATCGCAGGCAAAACGAATAGATTGTATCCATCGAGATAACCATCAGCCTTTGTAATATCAAAGGTTATCCCTCCATAGAGTGGACTCGTCAGGTTAGCCATGTGTATAGATGATTCACCTGTTGGAATAGTGACTCCTGGTTCATTGTTGGAAGACCCTCCCGAAATGGATACGAGTATAATGGTAATCCCTACTCCACTCAATATAAGTGCGATAAGCAAGAGTGTGATCAGAGTATCCCTAAGCCTTTCCATACGAATTGTCTCCTGCTTTCCTCCGATATCTTGGTATCTCTTTCTCATTTCAATGGCAAATAAGTCTGAACAACCCACTTTATATTGTCAATGTAAGCAATCTCTCACCTGGTCCAATTGCTATGACGACCCCCATTGATGGCATTTCAAGAATACAGATTCCTACGCCATTCCCTGTTGGTAGTGTTAACTGCTACTTGATAGAAGGTTCACCACTCACGTTGATTGATACTGGTCCGAAAGTACCCGACAGCTTGACAATACTGCAGGAGGCACTTCATATCTTATCCTATGAGTTGTCAGACGTTGAGCAGATTCTCATCACGCACGGACATCTTGATCACATAGGCCTGACTGCACAGATTGTGAGAGAACGAGAACATGTTCATGGCATACCACCAACAGTATGGATTCACCAGAAGGATGCCAATGCTCTGCTTAGCTATGAAAGACATGCAGAGATATACATGAAGTCCTTTGAGAGATTGATAGGAATGTCTGGTGTACCAGAGAAGATAGCACAAAGTCTGAATCCAAAGAAACTCATCGAATATTATATGTCCATACGAGAGCCAGTTCCATCAGCCCATACCTTCGAAGATATGGCCTCTTTCAAAACGGGAATTGGTGAGATCACTGCAGTTTGGGTTCCCGGACACTCTTCTGGGTCTGTATGCTATGTCTGTGATGAGAAACAGGTCATCTTCAGTGGAGACCATGTCTTAGGAGACATCAGCTCAAATCCAAGTATATCGTTTGACAGTCCCGAGAGAATTGGGATGTTGACATACCTTGACTCTCTAGACAGAATCTCATCAAAACAGGGCTACATTGTCTTCCCTGGTCATAGAGAACCTATACTTGACCTTCAATCCAGAATTGAGTCATTACATACAGAATATGAAGACAAATTTCAGAAAGCCGCAGACTCGCTCACTTCTAAACCACTTTCAGTCTATGATCTATCAAGAATAATCTATGGGGATTATGATATCAATTCACTTGTCTTGGCTCTGGCTGAAAGTAATGATCTTCTTAGAATCCTAGAGAGTAGAAACCAAGCTAAACTGATCAATAAGAATGGAGTTCTTCAGGCTATTCGTCAGTCCAACTGATAATAATGATTGCAACAATCATCCCCACTCATGAGTTTCTTCGATATTTTAAACTCCATCTCCGGATTGAATCCTGCAACGATGTGTGGATCAGTACTGCAGTGAAAGATTAGACCATAATCAGGTTTTCCAATTTTGATATAGGTGTCTGCCATAGGACACCTTGTACAGTGAATCTGAGCGGAGTTTTTTGTTCTCTCCACTGTGAACACTCCACCAACTCGCTCAAAGGACTTCCACAATGTATTAAGAATTCCTTGGATATCATTGTTCTCCCTCGCAGTAGCAACCTCTCCCCACAACTGTTTGGTGTTTTCAGCTATAATCTCAAGAACTCTTTGTTCAGACTCAGATCCATATTCTTTTTCATACTTCTCAAGTAAGGTCTTCAGCTTATTTGGTTTTGAGCGAGCATCTCTGATTTCTGTGATTAATTCTCTCAGTTTGTCGTCACGAGCAGCTGAGTCAGTCATATGCAAAACCAACTATAGACACCATAAAAAAAGCTAGTTCAGAGTAGAAAAGCAGTTGTCGAAAAAAATCGTGAAAATGGCTTATATAAACTCAAACCTAACTATTCCTTGATATTGATGAAGTCATCACGAGAATATGATGGAGGAGTGTTAAAGGCACTATCCAATTCTACGAGAAGAGAGATAATCCATCTCATTGCAACGAAAGGAAGTGCATCTTATTCACAGATTATGCAGGTTCTAGGACTTGATCCTTCTCTTGAGAGTGGCACTTTCAACTACCATCTCAAGGAGCTCATTGAAGTGGGACTGATTGAGAGCGTTAACGGTGAGTATAGAATAACTGCACTAGGAAGGAATGCACTGATCCTCATTGACCAAGTTAGAGATGAGCCTCGTGTTGACAAGTATGGTGTACTATCCGCAGCTCTTTCTATGACACCACGAGAGGAACTTCAGCTATTCAAGGCTCAGATGGGATCTGGTCTTGGCTTTACCATCATGATCTTAAGTATCATCGCGATGTTGGTTACAGTTAACTTCGGAAATCAAGTTGGTTTTGTTGCAGCGTTTGTTTCATTCGCGCTCAGCATTGGCGTATTAATGTCTTCAGTAACCAAACTGATACAACTCGCAAGGAAATACAATCTCGGACTTTCTGTTCTTCTCTTCATCTCTGAGAACTGGTTCCTCTTGCGGTCCCCTAATAGAGGTAATTTTCTAGCACTTAGTGTTTTTGCTGTAATTTCTGTGACCTTCTCAGCATTCTATCTCTTTCTGGCAGGTACGGGAATTATAGCATGGATTTCCGCACCTGGGGTTGCACTACTTATGATTACAATCTTCACTATTCCCTGTACTTTGATTCTTGCAGACACAGCTATCAAGAAAGTAGAGGAATTGGAGTCGATGGAAGGTGAATAAAGAGACGAAAACGGAAGAGGAGTTGGATAGACTACTCGAGGTTCTTTCCAAACCATTGACACGATTGATTCTAACAGTGCTCTCTGGTGTTGAGCCTGACTTCAGCACTTACAGTGTTTCAGAATAAGATTAGCATTAGATACAAAGAGCTAGATGGTTTTGGGTGGAATCGCCAGTAGGTTAGCATCATATACCTTAAAACTATTCAGAATATTAACTATAGTGAATATTCATGCTTGTAATGTCAAAGAAGACAAAATTGGCAGCTGACGAGGTGCTCAATAAAGCAAAAGCCTTCTTCGATGGCTCATTTGGCTTGACATTGAAGAACTATAATCCTTCATGTTGCATTGAGTTCTCTGGAGAAATCGGTTTTGTTGAAATTACAGTAGAGTGTACAGGTGAGATTACCGAAGTCATTGTTCGGACACGCGAATGGGAATATCAGATCAAGGATTTCCTACGGAGTTTCAAGTGAGGATATTTTCGTGACGTCCAGTGATTGGTCATTTGTCGACCTTTTACATATGAATGATCAAAGCTTTCTTCAGCAATTTGTCAGGAATGCACCACTAGCAAGATGATATATCAAACGGGCAGTATCTGGATTCCATACACCCTTTTTAACATCGAAAAAGTCCTCATAAGCATCCACAGAAACTACTTCTCCAACGAAGAGGGTATGATTTCCAATTGGTACGACGTTCTTAAGTTTGCACTCGAATGATGCTATGGCCTCTTTAACAGATGTTGCATTCTTGTCTGTCTTGCCTGGTACTTCAGTCAAACCAGCAGCTGTAATTTTGTTCTCATACTGTCGACCAGTGTGAGTCCCACTCCACCATAGCTCATCCAAAGCATCTAGTGGTAAAACGTTGACGGTGAATACTCCAGCCTCTCTGATAACAGCATTGCTGTGCTTATTGGGAGAGATAACTATCCCAAACAACGGCGGATTGACAGAGAGAGGAGTAGCCCAAGCAACAGCAATTGCGGCCTTACTATTATCTCTAGGATCATTTGCTGTAATCAGATATGTAGGATGCGGGCCTGACAATGCAATGAAAGCATTGGTGTCACATTTCGCTCTCATGAATTAACAATTGTTAAAAATACGTGATAAGCTCTTCCCTATAGCTCAAACTCGCCAATTTTGATATATCTCGAAATAGTTAGTGCTGATTTCTATCTCTTGCTGGATCATCAGCCCTCAAAAGAATGAACAAAGCCACAATGAGAATCAATGCAGCCACTGCAAAGGGAAACATCCCGATTAGACCCGAATGTGACGCTCCAGGTACTGGCGTTGCTGTGATGTCTGCCAAGAATCCTAGCATAAGAGGTCCCATCACGAATCCATAGTCACTAATCATACGATAGAGTCCCATTGATATCTCGAGTTTATCCTGAGGGGACACATCTGTCACATATGCTGCACTTGGACCCTGCAGTCCGATTACTGCACCATAGATTGCAACAGCTATGGATAGGGTCAACGGACTCGTTGACAATGGGATGACTAAAGTGATCGCAGCAGATAGTAGGAGACACAGTGCAAGAGGAATCTTCCTTCCAATCCTATCAGAAAGGCTTCCCATTGGAGTGATGGTGAGTGCTGTTGTTATTCCTCCTATTGTGAGAACCAACCCGATGGAGGTTGACTCCATCTCCAAGTTGTTTGCTGCAAAGAGAGGAATGAGAGTGCTTCTCACACCGGTTCGCAGAAAGAACATTGTAAAGACTGCAAATGATACAAGAATAAACGATCGGTTTGAGAGGACCTCACGCATGTCTCGTATGATTCCTCCAAGTTCCAGCTGTGAAGATGCATCTCCTGAACTAGCTAACTTTGGCAAGGTCAATGTTGGTAGTATGGCTAGACCTGTGATGATTGCGTATCCAAAGAAAGGCGCTCTGATATCGTATGAGTCGGCTAGAACTCCCCCAAATGTGGGTCCGAAGATGGCTCCGAGAAGCAACATTCCCATGTAGAGGCTCATCCATTGCCCCCTCTTCTCCTCACCAGAAATCTGTGCAAGAAACACAGTGGCAGTAGTGACATACAGAGCTGAACCAGCTCCCTCAATCATTCTTGCAATTACTAGTGTGAGATAGTTTGGAGCAATACCCGCTAGAATGGATGATGTGGAGAGAAGAATGAGTCCCATGATCATTATTCTCTTCTTGTCAAACCTCCTTGAGAGGAGTCCTGCTGGTATGTCAAGAATCATTCGAGTCACTGCAAATGCTGAAACGACTAATCCCACAAGAGTATATGAAACCTGGAAACTCTCCGCATAGGTGGGAAGAATCGGAGCAACCATACTTAGTCCAAGAAGAATCAGGAAAGTTACTAATGATAGATTAAGTACTGTAACTACGCTGCCCTCATACTGAGCGTTTGGTGAGTGGTCTTCATTGGGGTCTTGTTGCTCTTCAATCAAATTTAGTGACAGTCCTTGGAAAAGTGTCCGATGTTATCTGGCTAAAGTACTTTCAGATTGAACCATACACCCTAGAATTGAGTCTATTCCATCCTCTTATCCAATTCCAGCTGCCGTACCTGTTTCCTTACCGAATCTTCAATCGCATCAATCTTCTTCCTGATGCTTTCTATGTGGGCTAACTTAGTTTCTATTTCCCGCTTTTTCTGTTCATCTAGCTTTACATGCTCATCATAAGCATCCGACCATTCTTGTCGTGTCTGTGTGAGCTGTTGCCTGAGATGATCATACATTATCTTCTTGACGTGAACTGTATTCCTCAGGTTCAGAAGCTTGGTTTCGACCTCAAGTGAGTAATCCCGGAACTCTTCCTCGGCTTTCTTCAGTTTTGCACGCAGGTCAATCAATTCGGTCATTGTGAGTGCTACTTCATCATCCTGAGGTATGGCGTCCTTTTCTACAGATAGCACTTCATCTACTGCTTCATCTGCTGCGGCTACCGATATAGCTGAACTTGTTTCAGCTGGTTGACTTGCTTCATCTGTACCTATGGTCACTTCATGCATCGTAGTGACTGTCTGACGGTCGTCCGGATTGATCATCATCCTGGTCAGTTTCTCAAATGCTCTATCGATGTTTTCACCTGTAAGGGCTGAGGTTTCAATGAAGATGGCTGGAGTATCGAGCGTCTCACTGAACTTCTTCGCGAACTCAAGACCCTCCTCATACGATACGATGTTCTCTGCAGGGTGGTACGAACGAAGGTCGATTTTGTTACCAGCAATAATCAGGGCTGGGAATTCTTCCATGAATCCTTTCGCCTCGACAAGCCACTTTGATGCATTGTCAAAGGACTCTCTGTCCACCACACTATAGGCTAGGATCAGACCACTACACCCTTCGTAATAGCGTCTGCGGAGGCTCTGGAATTGAGGTTGGCCTGCAATGTCCCAGATGACCAGACGAACCGTTTCATCATCATTGTACATCACTGTCTTTTGTGCAAAATCAACGCCTAACGATGGGATGTAATTTGACCTGAATCCCTGTCCCAAGTACTTACGGCGGATACTTGTCTTTCCTACATAACCGTCCCCGATCAGACATATCTTAAATTGCCAGCGTCGAGATGATGCCATTTTCCTCTCCAACCTGAGGCGGCGCTGCTAATATTCCGTGTTTTTCCGTACTTATAGTCATATTTCAGCTATCTAGCAGGTCTGAAATATAAGGTTCATAGTGACTGAATCATGAGCATACTGATTATTCTAAATGACCCTCCCTATGGTACTGAACGCTCGTACAATGGTCTACGACTTGCCATGACTTTGAGAAAGGATTCTCCTGATATTCCTGTGAACATATTCTTGATGGGTGATGCAGTCTCTTGTGCAGTGACAGGCCAAAAGACCCCCAATGGCTATTATAACTTGGAGCGGATGATTCGAGCAGTTTTGACGAAAAAGGTGGGCGTCATCTGTTGTGAGACCTGTCTAAACGCAAGGGGTCTGAGTGACGAATATCTCATAACTGGTGTGAAACGAGGTACCATGAAAAACCTTGCTCCATGGACTGTATATGCTGATAGGGTTGTGACGATTTAAGACCGACTTTAGCCGCGACAGCAGAGATATTATGCACCAATCCCAGCAGCACTGATATCGTCCAAGGGAAATGGTATCCATGCCAGATTCAGCTGTGATTGAGAAGAAGCTTCAGGATATTCTTGGTAAGAGATTCGTCAGCAGTGAGCTATGTGACAGATTGGTTTACTCGAAAGATTACTCGATTGAAGGGATAGCTGATGATTATACACCCGATATTGTCGTTAAGCCTGGGTCTTCTGACGAAGTATGTGAAGTTGTAAAGTTAGCCAGTCAAATGGACGTCCCACTTTATACTTGGGGCGGAGGAACAAGTATGTCTGGCAATCCACTGGCTGTGGAGCATGGAATTGTTCTTGATATGAAGCGGTTGAACAAAGTGCTAGAAGTTGATCCAGCCAATCTGACAATCACGGTACAGGCTGGAACCACCATCGAAGCTATCTTCAGTGCGGCTCTTGCAGAAGGGGTGTTTTTTGCTCATCACCCGGAGAGCAGTCTCTCTTCAACAATTGGAGGCGCGCTAAGCTGTATGGGTATCAGCATCTATGGTGCGAAGTATGGTTATGTCTATGATCAGGTTCTTGCTCTTGAGGTGGTTCTTAGTAGCGGCGAGAAAATAAGGATAGGAGGTAAGAGCTACCTCTCACTGCCAACACACAATCTATTGAACCTCTTTCTCGGTGCCGAGGGTACTCTAGGCATCATAACAGAAGTAACACTCAAGGTGTATCCGAAACCACCGACTAGGGATAGAATAAGCTATGGCTTTCCAGACATCACATCAGCCATTGAGGCATGCAAAAGCGCTCACGCTGCTGGGTGTTGGCCTGAAACCGTTTTTCTGTTTGACAGGAGGTCTCTTGTTCAGTACATGGAACGCGCACAGACTCCAATTCCGAAAGAGGTTTCCGTTGCTGTTCTCTTTGGTGCTTCTGGAAGCTTAGAGATGGTGGATGCAACACTTCAAGCTATAGCGAATTGTTCAGAAACTCAGGGTGGAAGTTTACTTCCCGAAGAACTTACATCGTCCTGGTGGAATTCTATCAATATAGGCAAGGAAACCTTCGACCAGAGTAATTTTGCCCTCTCACACACCGAATACGAACCGGATCTTGTGGATGCTTGTGTTCCCCTTAGCAGGTTCCAGGAGTATAGTGACTTTTGTGACGAGCTGAAGAGGGAATTCGGATGGGTCAATATCGACTTCGGAGCGTTCATCGTTGGAGGTCCAAGAGGACCAATCCCATTCTGTATCTATTTCAGCGTGCCAATTGACACTCGAATAAAGACAGAGGTGGATAAGTGGTTCCTATTCAAGGAACGAATGTACCAACGAGCTCTAGAGCTTGGAGGGAGTTTATCTAATGCAAATGGTCTCGGATTAAGATCTTCCCCATGGGTTCAGAATCAACTTGGGCCTGCCTGGAAGCTTCTTACCGACTTGAAATCGTTGTTGGATCCAAAGAATATCCTGAACCGTGGCAACAGGGGGTTTAGGTCATAATGGACCGGCTTGAGAAATACGAGGACTGGGCCCGTGCTTGTATGCATGTACGTTGTGGATTCTGTCGTGAGAATTGTCCTGCCTATAGTCAACTTCAACTTGATAGCTATGCAGCCAAGGGAAAGATGACAATGCTTTACCACTTACTAAAAGGCAACCTCCAACTTGATGAAACGGTAGCAGAGAGGGTGTTCGCTTGTACAAACTGCGGTCTCTGTGACGTGGCGTGTGGATATAATCAGAGTGAAGCAATCCATGAGATGAAGACCGTTCTTTATGACCAAGGAGTGAGTATTCCTGAAGGTTACCAAAGTGTTAGCACCAAGACCCGAGAAAGTGGTAATCCATACTCAGTCGATCCAGTTGAAGGTTCTGAGTTTTTGCAATCCATACCGGAATCAAGTCTTAGTTCAGCTGATTACACTCTGTTTCTTGGATGTACTCAGATCTATAGAGAGAAAGATGAGGTGAAATCGCTACTCGACATCCTCAGAGCTGCGGAAATCAGTTTCCGGACTCCAACTGAGCAGATATGTTGTGGGTCTCCAACGTATCGTGTTGGTGATGAGATGCAAGCTCGAAAACAAGCAAAAAGATTAACCACGATGCTTGAAAGTTTGGAATCTAAGAAAATACTCATGTCGTGCGCAGGATGCTATCGAATGCTCTCACATGATTATGAATCGTTGTTAGGTGAAGAATCAAAGTTCGAGCTCGTTCACTCAATGGAGTTTCTGCAGAAGCTAATTCAAGGTAATGCTCTCAAAATCAGACCTCTGAATGAGGTTCTCACGTATCATGATCCCTGTCATCTTGGTAGACACTCAGGTGTTTATGAGGCGCCTCGAAATATTCTTGCATCGATTCCAGGGGTAACTCTTGCTGAAATGGAGTGGAACCAGAAGTTTGCCAAATGTTGTGGTGCAGGTGCAGGATTTCGATCTGGTAGAAGTGAAGATGCAATCGCAGTTGCTGGGAACCGAGTTCGAGAAGCTGAAAGAACTGGCGCATCTATACTTGTAACAGCCTGTCCCTTCTGTCTGCGAAATCTTCGAGATGGTGCTGAAAGTATTTCTTCCAGCATGAGGATTGAATCTGTTGAATCATTGATTGCTGATTTAATGGAACCATCCATCTAATTCAATCTAAGTTGCGGCTTGATTTTCAGCATATCTTTATCCGGCATGAGGTATCACCAAACAGCATTAGAGGAACAGACAATGAAGTTGGAAGGAAAAACTGCCATTATCACTGGTGCGGGTGCAGGGATTGGAGAAGCCACATCGAAACTTTTTGCAAATGAGGGGGCAAGTGTTGTGTGCAATGATATCTCCGACTCTGGATTGAGAGTTACTGAAAAAATCAGGTCTGACGGAAAAGAAGCGTACTTCATCAAAGGCGACATCTCTGATGAGGAATTTGCTCATAAGCTGGTTTCAGACACGATCGAGAGATTTGGTCAGCTAGACGTGCTTGTGAATAATGCTGGGATCGTCATACCCGGAAGGGTTGACAACACAAGTTCTGATAACTGGGACCGCACCATAGAAGTGAATCTTCGAGGAGCCTATCTAGTGTCCCGGTTTGCAGTTCCACATCTAAAGAAGACAAAAGGAGCTATTGTCCATGTTGGATCTGCTGTCGCTTTGAAGGGGGCAAAGGACAGAGCGGCATACACTGCGTCAAAGGGAGCGCTAGTAGCTCTCACTCGAGCTATGGCTGTTGACTACATGGAGGATAATATACGAGTCAATTGCATCAATCCTGGGACAACTGACACTCCCTCTTTGAGAGACCGCCTTTCCAAGTTTCCTGATCCAGAAACAGCTCGAAAACAGTTCATTGAACGTCAACCACTCAGACGTTTTGGCACATCAAAAGAAATAGCAGAGGGGATTCTATACTTAGCCACAGCTGAGTTCTGCACAGGAACTTGTCTCTCTGTTGATGGAGGCATGGCGGTTTAACCTGCAACCATACCAACAGTCTAATCGCAGAAGATCCACGCAACTCTGACCATGACAAAGAAGATTGGAGAGTTGTCCCTCTGTGAAGAATGTGCGCCTCTGTATTGAGAAATGGAACTTGCAGAGAGATGTGAGGACTGGTGTAGAGAGATGAAGTTCTGCAATCCATAAATCACCAAACATGCTGTGAACAAGTCTGAATTAATCATATGATTATTGACTGGGTCTATTGACCAATCGTTATAATAGGCGCGACGATATTGTAGAGGAGTTTCAAGACATTCATAGGAGATAGTCTTGTGAAGGAAACCTTCGAATTTGGTGGTGAGATCGTCTGGCAACCATCACCTGAACAAGTGAATGAGTCCAATCTCATGAAATTCATGAAGGAACATGGAATTGAAACATTTGACGAACTCATGCAGCGATCTACCGAGGACGTTGCATGGTTCACTGATGCACTTCTGACCTTTCTTGATATACGATTCTATGAGCCATATGAAAAGGTTGTAGACCTCTCGAAAGGAATTGCTTGGCCAAAATGGTGTGTCAATGGCAAGATGAACGTTGTACACAACTGTCTAGACAAGTATATGGGAACACCCATTGAAACCCAACCAGCTTTGATTTGGGAAGGTGAAGATGGATCGACTAGCTCCAAAACATATGGCGAGCTGTTCAGAGACGTCAACAGGATGGCAAACGCACTCCGTGAACTCGGCTTAGGACTTAGAGATCCGATTGGAATATTCATGCCAATGATTCCTGAGATAGCAGTTGCACTACTTGCAATCGCCAAGATTGGTGGCATCATTCTACCCTTGTTTTCTGGTTTTGGAGTCAATGCGATTGCGGACAGGTTAGGTGATGCTGATGCTAAGGCAATATTCACCGTGGACGCATCACTACGACGTGGAAAAACTATTCCTATGAAGCCAGTTGCTGACGAAGTCGCTAAGCGGATTCCCTCGCTGTCACACATGATTATTCTAAAGCTGACTGATGTTCCTATAGAGATGAAATCTGACCGTGATCACTGGTGGAACGAGTTGGTGGAGAACCAATCAGAAACTGCTCCTACCGAAATTACGGATGCAGAATCTCCGGTGATGATTATCTACACTTCGGGCACCACAGGTCTTGCAAAGGGAGCTGTCCATACTCATTGCGGTTTCCCAATCAAATCAGCTCAAGACATGGCATTCGGCACTGACTTACATGCTAGTGAGATTATCTACTGGATGACTGATATGGGCTGGATGATGGGTCCGTGGCTTGTCTTTGGAGCATTGATTCTGGGCGGCACCTTCTTCCTCTATGATGGTGCACCAGATTATCCAGGTCCAGATCGATTGTGGGAGATTGTTGAAAAACACAAAATCTCGATTCTGGGAGTTTCACCAACTCTAATTCGTCTCTTGATGACTCATGGCGAAGACCCAATCAAACTGCATGACCTTTCGTCGCTACGTTATCTTGCATCTACTGGTGAGCCTTGGAATCCTGACCCGTGGATGTGGCTATTTGAGAAAGTTGGTAAAAGAAAAATCCCAATCATAAACTATTCAGGAGGGACTGAAATCTCGGGAGGAATTGTCATGGGCAATCCGCTTCTTCCTCTAAAGGCGTGTGCCTTTTCCGGGCCATGTCCGGGTATTGCAGCAGACGTGTTTGATGAGAATGGGAAGCCAATTCGAGATAAGGTCGGTGAGCTTGTCATCAAATCGCCTTGGATTGGGATGACGCGCGGATTCTGGAAGAATCCGGAAAGATATGAGAATACCTACTGGTCTCGCTGGGAGAATGTTTGGGTCCATGGAGACTTTGCTGCAATTGATTCAGATGGGCTCTGGTATATTCTTGGCAGGTCTGATGATATCATCAAGGTTGCAGGCAAGAGATTCGGACCTGCTGAGGCGGAGTCAGTCTTAGTGAGCCATCCTGCTGTTGTTGAGGCTGCAACAATTGGTGTTCCACACAAGATAAAGCTGAATGAACTTGTGGTATTTTGTGTACTCACTCCAGGAACTGAGCCATCTGAAGACTTGCGCGAGGAGCTGAAGCAATCAGTGGCAATAGCAATGGGCAAACCACTGACACCCAAAGCGGTCCTTTTTGTCTCTGATTTGCCAAAAACACGGAATGCTAAAGTGATGCGAAGAATGATCCGAGCCGCATATCTCGGAGAGGACCCGGGTGATACAGCATCTCTTGTCAATCCAGAGGCTGTTGAGGAGATAAAACGAGCGCGTTAGAGTATAAAAAAAGAAGGACAACGGGGAAGTTTATGCAACTTCTCCCGTTTTTATGTTGCTACTTCTTCTTTTTCTTAGAAGCTGTTGCTGGTTTTGCTTTCTTTGCTGGTTTCTTCTTAGACATAGCAATCAAATCCATGTCTGGGCTCAGATTGGCCGAGTTGCTACTTGGAACGACGACTAAACTTCGACTCACCAGTCGTCGTCATCGTCGTCTTCCCAATCATCGTCGTCGTCTGCATCCCAGGTATCTTCATCATCGAAGTGCATTTATGTCACCTCACAACAGTGTCTGACAAATCAAGAGTAAAAGATGTCTAGTGTTTTCTTACATGTTTATACTCCTTTAATATTCAAAATAGAGGCTTTAAAATCCAAAAATGTTGAACAGAGATTTATCAAGGCATTTTGATAAGATATAGGCTGTTATACGCAGTAGACAAAGATATTAACGGTTTTTGTAGTCGCTTAAATGTGTCACTCAAGACTTATGTTTTGATGACAAACACAACCCACGATGACCGAATCTAGTATTGATGTAATCACTCCAACAACATCTGAACTGAAGGGAAACTCCCGACTTATTGTATTACTTGGGTCACCGGAGGGAACAAGAAACACATCCAAGAAGCTCTCTACATATCCTGATGTTGAACGGCTTCGCAGAGGCTTGTTCATTGTTCATGGATATTCAGAAAAGCATGCTGCAACTCTAGATTCTCAACCATCAATCTCACTCATAAAAACCAGAGAAATACCTAGTTTCCGGGAAAAGGTTGAGGATGAATATCCAAATCGTGTTTACACCATTGTTTCGTTCAGTTTCAAGGATCCAACAGCAAAACAGAAGAAACGTGTTGAACGTTTAATTCGAAAAACAACTGCAATACGACTTAGACCGGGTGTTATCATTTTTCCACTCTTTCGAGCTAAAGATCGCAGACGAATTATTGGTACTGAAGAAGATAGAGTTTTGATTGATTCACGAGAATTCAGCAGGTCTGTCCATGAGATTGGTGGAAACACTATACGATGGGCCCGTCTCAAAGTCACAAACTCAAGTGGTAGTCATCACGTAAAACAAGCGATTGAGAATACTTTCAGTAGAGACCTTCATGCCCTAGAGGACAAGATACGAAGTCTTCGAGAGCAATCCAGGGATAGCGATATCTCAATAAAACGATTGAAAAAGAACTATGGACAACTTTCCCGTAGTTTTCGAGAACTGAAGACAAAGTGGCTATTGGCTAAGAAGTTATGGTCCTACGACGCAGAGAAACCCCTCAAACGAATCTACAACATTCTAATCAATACTAGACGCATGATATTGACTGAAGAAGCACGACGTGCAGATTGAGGTGTGAACCCATCCATCAAGAATCGCAATTTGTGCATCCTGCATAGAGGACCTGAACTCCACCGAGGCATCCATCCCGAAACACAGTAGTTCCCTTGAGCTGAAGCTCGTCCGCTAACATGAATATCTTCTCTACATCCTCAGTTGTTGCATTGTTTGGAAGGTTGACCGTCTTACTCACAGCATTGTCAGTGTGTTTCTGAAAAGCAGCCTGCATCCGGATGTGCCACTCAGGGTCAATCTCATGCGCAGCCTTGAAGACCCGTTTCACATCAGCTGGTACTGCATCAATATGCTGCACAGACCCGGTCTTTGCCACCTCATGTTCAATCTCATCACTCCAAAAACCTCGATCAACTGCGACCTGTTCAAAGAGTGGGTTGACTTCGCTTAGATGGATTCCTTCAGCCAACATCCGACTGTGAGCAATTGCAAAGAGTGGCTCAATACCACTACTGGTCTGAGCAATAAGACTGATACTTCCCGTAGGTGCTATCGTTATGAGACTAGCATTCCTCTTCCATTTGTTTCGCTTCTTCAAGAGGGCAAAGTTCTCGAAGTTGCCTCTGATTCTTGCTAGTTCAGCAGAAGCTCGTTCTGCCTTTTGACGAATGAAGGCCATCACCTCTTCAGCTTTCTCTAATCCCTTTACTGAATCATATGGAATCCCCAGTTTAATCAACAGCTCTGCAAATCCCATTATACCGAGACCTATCTTCCTGTTTGATTTGGTCACTTTCTCGATTTCAGCTACTGGAAAGACATTCACGTCAATAATGTTGTCGAGAAAACGGACTGCTAGCTTTACAACTTCCTCTAGTCTTGACCAGTTTATCTCACCATCTTTGACCATTTTGGAAAGATTGATGCTACCTAGAACACAAGACTCGTAGGGTAACAAAGGTTGTTCACCGCACGGATTTGTAGATTCTACAAGCTCTCCTTTCAATGGATGTTCATCATTAATCCGGTCGATGAATATAAGACCTGGATCTCCAGTGCTCCAAGCATTGTGCACTATTGCATCGAATATCACTCTAGCACTGATTTTCTGTGTTACTTCCTTGTTATGAGGTGCAATCAACTCAATTTCTTTCTCATTTTTCAAAGCATCAAGGAATGGTTTTGTAAGTGCCACTGATATGTTGAAGTTTCTGAAAGACTGTTTGTCAGACTTGCACGCAATAAACTCCATTATGTCTGGATGATCACAGCGAAGAATCGCCATATTTGCTCCTCTTCTACGTCCTCCCTGCTTGATGATTTCTGTTGCTGTATCATAAACTTTCATGAACGATAATGGTCCACTAGCCACTCCTCCAGTGGTTCCCACAGTGGATCCTACAGGTCTCAATCTAGAGAAGGAGAAACCTGTCCCGCCTCCTGACTTCTGAACTATTGCCATGTTCTGAAGTGATGTGAATATGGATGTCATATTGTCCTCTATGGGGAGAACGAAACAAGCACTGCATTGACCAATCTCTGTACCGGCATTAAAGAGAGTTGGACTATTAGGAAGGAACTCAAGGTTTGCCATCATGTAGTAGAACAGATTATCATACTCTTCTACATCTGCGTTATCATCATACTTCTGTTCTATACTAGCGACAGCTTCAGAAACTCGTCGAAACATTTGTGATGGGGTCTCCAATGGATTGCCTTCTTCGTCCTTCAGAAGGTATCTTGAGAGAACTGTTGCTGCGTTCGGACCGAATTTGAGGTCATCAACCACTCCCATCATTTGCAGTATCTTACGCGCCTCATGATGCTTCTCGCGGTATTTCATATAGCGACGGGCAATCTCCGTGAATCCTCGCAACATCAGTGTGTCTTCTACAATGTCCTGTATCTCTTCTATATGGATGACATCACGTTCTTGTTCATGAATGATTTGGACGACTTCCTTAGTTAGTCCTCTCACAGGTCCTGTGTCTGCACTAATAGATTCGAATGCTTTTGCGATGGCAGCTTCAATCTTGGATTCATCAAAATCTACTATTCTCTTGTCTCGTTTCTCTACTCTCACTATGATCCTCACCGGCGGAGTTCTCTCTCACAAGAAGAACTGTCTATACTCCTATAAGGCCCCCTACTATATTTTACTTTAGTACAATGAGATTATGGAGCATACACCCAAAGTATCTTGACTCAAAGGGGTTAGTCGCTTTGTGGAGAGAGTCTCTTCTTGCACAGAAGGTACTTCAAGGCAAAACTAAGGGATACCGGTTTCATCCTCAACTTGATAGATTCAAAAACGCAGAGAATCCTGTCGCGTCAATTGGATTCTACTTGTACCATGTCTATTTAGAAAGCAAAGAGAGGAATTACAAGTTCCAGCTGTCTAAGATTGATACTCTTGAGGATGTGCCCAAAATTAGAATCTCGTATGATCTATTACATTCTGAATTCCAGCACTTACTTGGTAAATTGGAAACTCGCGATAAAGCGAGATACAAACAGAATCTCAGCTTTGATAAAATCGAGCCTCATCCACTTTTCGTAACAGTATGAGGATGGTGGGGTAATGGAAATCAAACCAATTGGTGTGATCAGAACTCCCTTCAAATCCAAGAAAGAAATCTTGGATTAAGATTACCAATCGTCATCATCTTCGTCCCACTCATCATCCTCCCAATCTTCTTCTTCCCAGAGATCATCATCTTCGAAGTGCATTCTTCTGCCTCTAGCTGACCATCTGAGGAAACCACGACACTGAGGCATTAATGAGTTTCTAATCTAGAAAATATCCAAATCATGACCTGAAAAGACCTCTCCTGTGTATCGGTCTGATACTTCAGATACCAGTTCTTCCTCGGTCCGCCCCCATAGAAGTTGATGATACATCACCAATACTCTGGGTTTCACATTGCTGGCTATTTCCGCCAACTCATAGGATGAAGTATGAACAGCTGAATGGTACCTCTGCCACTCTTTAGATAGACTCTGAAGTCCTATTGCTGAATACACTTCATGAATCAGAACGTCGCAACCTTTTGCCGCATTGATAAGGTTCTGAGTTGGGTATGTATCACCTGAAACAACAATGGTCCTATCTGGAGTCACCAACTTGTATCCAAAGGCGTCCAATGAACCGTGGTCCACTCTGAAAGCTACCACCTCCATGAAGTCATCCTGATAGATTGGTCCCCCAGATATTTCGTGTGTGTCGACTATATACGATGACTTTTTGGCAGGTTCCAACCCATTAATACGTTCGTTAATGTCAATCTCGAATGCTGCCATGATGTGTTTAGTCATATCACTGAGACCCTTGGGTCCATAGACCTCTAAAGATCCAGACCTTCCTACAACTCTAGGGGTAAAGATGAGATCAGGATAACCTATTGTGTGGTCTGAATGCAGGTGTGTGAGGAAAGCTCGGTTGAGATTGGCTATGTTGATGCCTGCTTTTGCAGCTCTTCTAACAATCCCTGTACCAAAATCAATGATGTATACCGCTTCGTCAACTGTTATTGCAACGGCTGGTCCTGATCTGTCAGCATCGGGATTTGGATTTCCAGTTCCCAGGAGTATGACCCTACTCTTCAAACGTGCAACCTCCTTAAACAGGTTCAAGCTTTACTGTTGCTCTTCCTGTTTGACCAAATTATCAAGTACTCTATGAAGGAGCAACTCGAGCTGGTCTATCTCTTCAGGTTGGAATCCCTTGTAGAATATATTCGTCATCTCAACAGAAACCTCGATATAGACATTCAACATCTGCCTGGTCTTCCCAGTCATCTCGATCAGGACTTTCCGCCGATCCTCATCAGATTGAACCCTCTTCACCAGTCCTGCGCTTTCAAGAGTGTCTAATAGCTCACTCAGTGTGGACTTTCGCAATAGTGTCTTCTTAATCAGTTCATTGATTGGAACACCATCTTCTTGTAAGAGGGCAAACAAAATCCTTCCTTGTCCGGGGCTGATATCGAGGTCACGTTCCTTGAGAAGCTCGGAGAAGACCCTCCTTCCAAGATGGTGGATCTTTGTAACTAGAAATCCACCCTCTCTTTGTGACATCATTCTTAATCACCTAACTCCAGTCTGAATGTAGAATTTCCAGTCCAACCTTTGGCAACAGTTGGTATGATTCTTAGTACAGTGTGGTCTGGATCATCATATCCCTTGGGATAGTACCGTTCCCAGCCTTCATGCCAGATGCTCTTCTTTAGTTCCGAATCCTCAACAATCTCAATCTCTCCTCCAAACATCACTCCCTGTGAAATCTCTGGTTTACAGTAGTAAACAGAAGCTGCTGGTCTTGCCTGAATATCTCTGACTTTATCGGATGAGGTGTTGGTGGAAAACAACATCATAAAATCATCGTGATGCTTGGTAAAAATTGATGCAAGCTTCGGAAATCGATCTTTGTTCCTGAAACTGAACATTGCTCTTGTCTGCGGAAATCCCTTTTCATCAACTGTTGTCACGTAAGCTGGCCATCCCGTTTGCAAAAGGTCAAGGCACATTTTTCGGATTTCTGCTTCGTTCATCGCAAACACCCAAGAATTAGTTCGGAACCTAATCAACTAGTTCGGAACCTAACTAATAAAACCTTTGGTTCTAGATGTCCTGGTGAAAACAAAGTAGAACTCATAAAACTTAGAGGTGTAAAGCGAGAGAAAAAGCGTATCCACTAATTAGCATCGCGTTTTTTTTCTACATCATTCGCATTCAATGGTCTAGACTAATCTGGTAATTACATACCGAAAGGTTCTGGGGGTTCTGTCTGAGGATCGTTCATTGTTATCTTATGTTTCTAGACGACAGTCTATACAAACTAGAACGAGAAAATTAGCAACTCAGAATGAAAGTTGCTTCCTGAAATGCAATTATCAAAAAAAAAGCAGCTTCAAATTGAAAAACCAGAAGCTCTTAAGTCTGGTTTTCGCATTGAAAACGTGATGACTGATATTGAAACTCTGGTCTTGGCATTATGGCAAGACTGTTCTAATCTAATTACGCAACGATTTGGACTTGAATCAGATACCGTCCTCAATTCAGTTGAAGTCATCGAAGCACATGAAACCGCGAGGATTGGAGGATACTACGTCCCTAGTAGCAAGAAGATTCGGATACATCTCACAGCTTTACAAGGACTAATTCCACTTGAAGGCGTTGTCTATAGAGAGTGTTTGATTAACAATCTTCCTCCTGAACTCTGTATTGAAGCAAAGTATGACTTGGCCTCAGAATTCGCTCGTCAGACATTAAAGAAGAATGATCGACTCAAATGGGTGAAAGAATGGCAGACAATTCCTACTCGAAGAATCCGAGGTGATTTGATACATACATCCTACAAAGCTATGGAGTGGTTAATTTCACTCGGAGGCGCTGGTGAATTGGACTCCTTAGTTCATGAGTTTGTGTCATTAGCACGATATGGAAAATCGTTCGATTTTGAGGAATATGTCAAGTATCTCAATCTAAGAACCAGAAATATCGTAGTGGAGCTCACTCACGCAGATGTTAAGATTGTTGATGTCTTACTCAAGGATGCATCAGCTTCCTATAATCAAGTGGCAAAGATTACTGGATTGAGCCCTTCATGGGTATCTACCCGAATCAATCGTCTAAAGAGAAAGTACGTCTTAATGAATTTCATATCTGCCCCATTCTCTCGAATTGGGATTCGCACTTTCTATATTCTACTTGCTGGGCCCTCTTGGAGTGACCCCTCCAAACTTCTTGATGGATGCCCCTATTTGTACGACGTTCGCTCGATACTTAATGGCCCTTGGCAGCTAATCGCTCGTTTTGCTGTTCCTGATAGTACAGAAACCCTTCGATCCCTTGACCAGATGTCATCAATCCTCAATAGAAACGGGATAGCTGTTGATGTTGCTGAAACGTATTCAGTTGGCATATCGAACTCGTTTTATCATTACAATCCAGCAAATCGTAAATGGGAAATCCCTTGGGTTGCTATGAGGGGTTGGGGGCATAGGATTACCGATGAATCACTCTTCGAACTTGTAGAACGAATCGATTTTCCGACCAAGACAACTGACGTCTATCTAGATGAGCTTGATATGAGCATAATTACATTGATTCAGAACGGTGTCACCTCTACAAGGGCAGTGAGAAAGAAGCTTTCAATTGGGCAGACCAAGCTTACAACTCATCTTAGGAAACTCCGAGCTGAAGGTCTAATCCGTAGTATCTGGAGCGTTCAAAACATCGGTCTTGTAGAACGTGTGGCAATCCGAGCGACTGATCGAAGAACTGCTGATATTCTGGATGCATGGTCGAGGGAGCTTCCCCGAGCATACATGCGGTACGAAGAGAATCGGAACTTACTCTTGATGACAGACCTTCCCGTAGGTGGATCCATGCAGCTTATGGACACACTTCGGTCTCTCAAATGGCCTGTTACAGTTTCACCCCTCAGTAGTGGAACATGGGGTCATTGGAAGGTCCCTTACAACCTTTGGGATGTTGAACGCCAAGGTTGGCAAGCTCCAAGGGATGAGATTGCTTCCTGGTTGAGTATGCTTGTAGAAGAGAGTGAGAACTTAACTGTTGAAACGTCAAGTTCTTGAAGCAGTTCTCACAGTAACAGCATTTAGCGAAAAATCAAATTTCGTTAATAGATGCTACCAGTCTTATTGATCCGTCTTTTCCAAACAGGGTTTTCTGCCTTATAGAATGCATTTCTTGTGTGCCATCAATTGCTTATATTCTACAAATCCGAGGATTACTGGGGACCAGGGACCGCCTAACACGAGAAGAAGCCCACACAATGGCATTCCTCCTAGGTGGGGGGAGTCCCCAGGGGTCTGTTAATATCCAGACCCCACCCCTTATTCCTAGGTCCTCTGCGACATTCAACTGACTGATGAAGCCAAAAGAAACATGCATGCCTTGAATCTGATGACATCTTAGCATTCACTAGGAGTCTGATAAAAATGACAACACCAAAAATCCATGTTGCGATACTTGGAAATCAAAAAACAATTCAACATCTTGCTGTAAGGCGTCGCATTGACAGGTTACTCATAGTCTTTCCCAGGGAAAAACTTGAGCTTGCTAACAATCTTGTCGAGCAATTCTCAAACCTGGGAGTCCCTGTTGAACCAGTTGATGTTGTTGTGAGTGATTTCAACAGTATTCTCTCATCCATATTGGCTGCTTTGAATCGTCAGAAATTCGACGATCACAACATAGAGTTCAGTATAACAACTGGAAATTGTATAATGACCTTGGCGGCGTGTGTTGCTGCAGCAATTGTAAATGCATCAGTCATTTGTGCTATAGGGTCAGAGCTGCCATACTTGTCTGAAGTGTGGCCTTCTGAGTTAGTCAATCTTACTAATAAGAAACATGAGATTCTCAAATATCTAGATAGCTTCAATACTCCTGTGACACAGAAAGAAATCTCACGAGATACTGGAATCAGACCGTCCGGAGTATCAAGACACCTTAGAGATCTGGAACTTGCTGGTTATATTAGAAGATATCGAATTGCCAGAATCAAACAGGTTCAGATAACAGAACTTGGGTCTGCAATTCTTCACCACAAGCAGCTTAGGAGAAGGCGAATCTGGAGTTCTTACATGAACCGCACTTCAGAAGGAATTCAAACGGTTGGGTGAAAACATGTACAAGTCCGATTTTTACCCTCTAGAGTCAGGAAATGAGTCCATGTTTAGTGATTACTCAGCCCTGTATAATGCTGTGGACTCGTTAGACAACCCTGACCATATTAAACTCACAAAGGACTATTTTCAATCTTCATTTTCAACATCCAATATTGACCCCGAGAGTGATGTTGTGCTAGTACGAAATTCAAGTGGGCTGCTGATAGCATCAGGAATAATAGCCCCTCAAAATGGTTCGCCATCCACATCAAGATTGATAATTCAGGTTCACCCATCATACAGACAACAGGGCTTGGGTTCAAGATTACTTCATCATCTGACTGAGCTAGGACGTGCACGAGGGTCTACTGAGTTTGTTTGTAGGATTCCAAGTTATAGACTATATGTCGCTCCCTTCGTGAAGAAGCACAGCTTCATGCATGACTCTTCATGGATCAAAATGCGAATTGAACATAAGATACCTGTTTCAACTCCCTCACTTCCTTGGGGATTGACCATCCGTGGAATCAATATCAAAAAGGAACTAGGAGTATGGGCTGATATCCAGAATACAATATTCAAAGATTATCCACGTTATGAAGTGGTTGATGTTGAAACATTAAGATTCTTGACAGAGCAAGGTAGCTTCGATCAAAACTTGGTTGTCCTCTGCATTGCTTCTGAGAAACCTGTGGGGTATGGTTTTGGCTATTCACTCTCATCGGAAAACGGGGAGAAGATTCTCAAGATTAGAGGGATGGGCATTTTACCCGAGTACAGAAGGCACAGATATGGTCAGGCCCTGTTGTACGAACTTCTGAATCGTGCGTACATAAAGGGACATACTTCCTCAGAAGTTGTGATTTCAAGCACAAATCGACTAGCTATTCGTTTCTATGAAAAATGTGGTTTTCAGGAGTACTACAAGTACCTTTGGTATAAACGTGATATTTCAAAAGAATAGAAAGAAATCACTCACTCCATCCAGCAAAAATAATCTTCCTTTTTTCATGTATGTTATATACTAAATTCATGTTGTTTTCACTATGGCCGAATTAAGAAATGAAACGATGCAGCTGGCAATAAGAGTCATTGCTGAGCTGGGTCTTTCTGACCAAACACAAACAAAATGTTTAGCCATTTTGGATGAACACAGAACAAGGGAACTCTTGACTGAGAAGAATGCTAATGGAATCATCGCTGGAGCAATCTATATTGCTGCCATTCTCACAGAGAATCGTCTCACTCAGGGATTATTAGCTGATTTACTAAACATCTCTGTGGCGACGATTCGCAAATACTATACATTGCTAGTCAAAGAACTTGAGATTAAGAAGAGGGATTAGTTGCCCTTCTCTTCGTTTCTCTTGTCCCTCACCATTGCCATGAATTCTGGAGTGATGTGAGTGATGCCCTCCGCCTTAGCCTGATCTACGACACCTTTGAACACTCTGTTCAGAAATACTCGTGGAACGTTCATGATCATTGCACATGCTTCATCATCCCAGGTAATTGATGGGTCAAAACGTTTGGCTGCATAGGTAATTGTATTCAGAGTTGTACCTCTGTCCTCAGGAATTCTGATTTTGTATGGCTTTTTATTTTCCATAAACCAAAACCAGAGATTATCTCGGAAGCCGAGGGCTGTTGGAAGTTTTGGTATCGTTTTCTCATCGACCCCCCTTATAATTCCCTCTTTGAATTTAGGCTTCAAGAGGATGTGATCGACATTGAGTAAAAAGTTGTCACAACCATCAATCAGTTTATGTTCAGAATTGTCCCAAGTGCACTCAAAGACTTGGATGGATTCTTTCACTATCTCAGGGTAGTTTCCACCATTACCATTGTCAGGACGCATTGATGGGAGAAGAGTGAATATACTTCGCTGCATCTTCTCTGGTGTTGTGTCGCCTGGCCATCCCAATTGGACACAGTTTTCCATGAACTTTTTTTCATCAGGGATGAAGTTAATGGCACATACTCCTGTGCGCTTGATGTTCATTGCGGTGTTACTGTCCTCACGACATATCAACATCATTGCGTATCTATTAGCTATGAGGTGCGGAAAGCATAACGAGTAGGGCCCGAGGTTCGTCTGCCCCTCTTCGGAGAGAGTACTCACTAATACTACAGGCATTGGGAAGAAACTACTTGTTTGGTAAAAATTGTCAAGTTTGCGAATCTCTTGGAAATCGTTGCTCATGTCAATGGAAGCCTCATCTATGTGTCTGTCAAGGTCAATTTTGGACAATTGGTCCCGCGCGTGGTTCGCTCAGAAAGTTCACTAATATAGCTATCTAGAATAAATGTGAAAAAGAGGTTTTGAGGAGGCAGTTGAGGCCGCCCCCTCTGGTTGGTGTGTACTACCTTCTCCTGACAACAATAGCTGCCAGAATGATTATGACTGAAGCTCCAGCTACGATTCCAATAGTCATTGGGTCGAGAACAGGACTGGATTCGGAGGAAAGAACACCGAGTACAGGGTCATACTCAAGAGTGTCATCACCGAAGTTCTCGAAAGAGAGATAGACTGCATTTCCAGAATATTCTCCCGAGGCTTCACCAAAACTGGCTTTTACCTGTAGAGTATTGTTGGCTGCAAGTGCGGTCTCCTCGTACTCAAAGTAACCATTCTCAAACTGAAACTTAGTACCAACTTTGTGGAATCCTGATGGATCGTTGTCACCTTGATTCTGTCCATGTGCACTCTCAGTCACTGTAAACATGAGAACAAGGATAGAATCCTCATATGTCCAGCTCCAACCTTCGACGACGAGATCGAACTTGAACTCCCCTGGATTCTCAAGATACATGTGAACGTTTACACTAACATTCACATCAAAGGCTGAGAGACTCGGTAGGTTTCCATAGTCAACCCCGGTACCCTCCGGACGAGGATTAAACGTGGCTTCTGTGGTGAAGTTGAAGTGCACCTCAGTGGTGTTTCCACCATTTTGAACAGCTTCAAAACCACTAAAGTCCCAACCTACTGTAGGTAGAACAAATGGAGCACCAATCATGACATCAGTATCATTGTCGAAAACGCCATTTGTATTGGTGTCATTCGCTTCAAACATTCTGACAAACATGACATGGTAGTCTACAGTCGGATTGTTGGGATCCCACCAATGAAAGTGTGGTGCTTGATCATTTCCGGTGACCTTGATTGCTATATCATCCGTTTCAAGCGACACAATGCCCGCGGAATATTGGTATAGAATTCCCGTGCTTTGCGCGGCTGCAAGTGGCACTCCCATCCCTATCAGCATAAGGGCAAAGAGTGCAAGTGATGTTTTTTTGTAGATGTTCACTGAATCACCAAGAAAATCCTCGAAGGATTATTATTAAAGGAGTATTGAACAGAGAAGGGGCGAGGGTGGACCAAAGAGGCCTATAATCCCCCCTTTTCTCAGTTAAAAGTTTATGAATGCTTAATATCCTTTGAAGGACTAAATCACTATCCAAGCAGATTTCGTGCTTTCTTGAGAACATTCTCTACTGTGAACCCATATGCCTCAAAGACGACCTTTGAAGGAGCGGACCTCCCGAACCTTTCAACCGAAAGGATATCACCGGTATCACCTACCCATTTCCTCCAACCCTGCGAAACCCCGGCCTCTACAGCAAGACGCTTGGATATACTTGGGAGAAGAACTGAATCACGATAGTCTTTGCTCTGGCTTTCAAACAGCTCCCAGCTTGGGAAGGATACGAGTCGTACACTGACTCCCTCCGCGTTCAATTTCTCTCCAGCCTCTACAATCAATGGCACTTCAGAGCCTGTGGCCATGAGTATGATTTCTGGGGTCTTCCCGAGGTCTGCGAGTACATACGCGCCTTTTTTCAGACCAGATGCTGGAGCGTATTTGCTTCGATCCAGAATTGATATCTTTTGCCTCGTCAATGCTATGAGAGTTGGCCCATGAGTTCGTTCAATGGCAATTTTCCATGCCTCGACGACCTCGTTTGCATCACCTGGTCGAATCACCACCAAATCGGGTATAGCTCTGAGTGATGCTATGTGTTCTACGGGTTGATGAGTCGGACCATCTTCACCAACACCTATACTATCATGTGTGAAGACCCAGATGCTTCGATGCCTAGAGAGTGCTGAGAGACGAATCGATGGACGCATGTAATCAGAAAACATCAGGAAGGTTCCACTAAACGGAATGATACCACCATGAGCCGCCATCCCATTCACAGCTGCTCCCATGGCATGTTCACGCACTCCATAGTGGATATTTTGTCCCTCTGGTGAATCTGCTTGAAATGATGGACTGTCGTTGATCCATGTCTTATTCGAAGGGGTAAGGTCCGCTGAACCACCAACCATCTCTGGAAGTTTGACAGCTAACGCGTTGATGACTTTACCTGAGGCACCTCGTGTTGCCAGTGGTCCATCCTCAACACTAAAACTTGGCAGATCACTGTCCCAGCCCTCTGCCAATTCACCTTTCATTCTTCGGGACAACTCTGCAGCCAACTCAGGGTATGCCTTGTTGTACTCATCAAACCGCTTTTTCCACTGGTTCTCTTTCTCTTCGCCCCTCTCACCAATCTTACGATAGAAGTCTAGAACATCATCAGGGACAAAGAACTTGGGCTCTAGAGGCCAACCGAGTTTCTTCTTGGCTCCTTCAAGCTCCTCTTCACCTGCAGGCTCTCCATGAGCTTTTGCTGTGTCCTGTCTGGTTGGCAGTCCATAGCCAATATGGGTTTTACAAAGAATTAGTGACGGACGAGGATCTTTCTTCGCGCTCTCAATGGCTTTATCCACAGCATCAACATCATTCCCATTCCTTACATGTTGAATATGCCATCCGAGCGCCTCAAACCTAGCCCCTCTATCCTCTGAGAACGTTAGGTCTGTACTCCCGTCAATTGAAATGCGGTTGTCATCGTAGAGAAGAATCAACTTTCCTAGTTTGAGGTGTCCTGCAAGGGAAGCAGTTTCAGATGACAGTCCCTCCATGAGGTCTCCATCGGTCACGATTGTGTAGATGTAATGGTCCAAAATCTTATGGTCTGGTTTGTTGAAAATAGCTTCGAGATGAGCCTCAGCGATGGCCATGCCTACTGAATTGCCCAGACCCTGTCCCAACGGTCCAGTGGTCACCTCAACACCAGGTGTACAGAAGTTCTCAGGATGTCCTGGAGTCTTGCAACCCAATTGCCTGAAGTCCATGATGTCCTCCTTGCTCAACTCATAACCGGTTAAATACAACAATGAATAAAGTAACATGGATCCATGTCCTCCAGAGAGGACAAATCGATCTCGATCCCACCATTCTGGATTCTTTGGATTGAATCGAAGATGCCTAGTCCAAAGCGCATAGGCCATTGCAGCGGCTCCCATCGGCATTCCTGGGTGTCCTGAATTTGCGCGTTGAACAGCATCAGCAGACAAGAAACGAATAGTGTTGATTGAACGGTCTTGGAGGTTCGCATCAGGCATCAGGTCTGTCTCCTTACAAGATTAGGGAGATAATTAGTCGGCTTGACGTCTCGCCCTCTTTTTGATTGTTTTGTTTCATTCGTTAGCCATTTCACGGTTTACCGACTTCAGTACCCGGAGGATACTCTTTGAAGAACTCGTCCTTGAGGATGTCCATCATGATGAAGTCATGGAATGAACCATTTACATAGGCTCCTTGACGATACACACCAGCTCTCCTAAAGCCAGCTTTTTCATATGCGCGTTGTCCACGCTCATTCATATCAAGCGTAACGAGGTATACGCTATTTAGTCCAAGAATGTGAAACGCAATCCATAACATTACACGGGTCGTATCAGTGCCATATCCTTTCCCTAGATTCTCAGGTTTGTGAATGGCAATCCCAAACTCTGCTCTCCTGTTTTGTTTAGATATGGCAAAGAGACTTACAGTTCCAAGAAATTCCCTTGATGTTTTGTCCTCAATTGCAAGTACCATTCCCCCATCCCGCCATGGATCCATAGTTGTGGAACGCTCCAACCACTTCTTTTCGATATTTCTGGACATCGGAATCTGATTGTTCAAATACTGACGTATCTCGAGATTGTTCCAGTTCTCCATTATGATATCAAGATCCTCCATCTCAAGCGCTCTTAAACAGACCTTCTCACCATAATACATACGCAGAATTGGCTGTGGGTTGTAGATAAAGCTGACTCACAATCGGCTCAGTTCGATAGACTCTTTACAGATTTGCCCAAGACCTCTAAATTGGAGACTGGGACTGTGAACACTCGGAAAGAATTCTTTGATGAGCCTCTTGTCAAGGTTGATTTCCTAAAAGCAAGATTTCCTAAGATATGTCCCGTCTGTGGAGCATCAGCAACTACACTTGTGCGACTGAACATTGCCAAGGCGAATAAGATTCCATTACGCCCCTCGTTAGATTATTTATCCCCACGGAGGCAATGGAATAAACAGCATGAATTAAAGGTTCTCCCGATTTTTGTTTGTGAGAATCATTCTGATCCAGATTCCGGTACTGACCGATACCAGTCTCTCTGTTTGATTATTGATGGTTTTCTCTTGGCTTTTGTGGTATTTAGCCTTCTAATGATTGGTGATAGGATTGCACGAGCTCGTCCAATATCCCTCTGGTCGTTCCTCTACTTCGGTCTTTTTGGATTTGCAATGCTCCTTACAATTATAGCTTTTCAGCCAAATGTGCTTGAGAAGGCTGTGAGAATTATCGGATTTGATTCAGGAATGCGGAATGTGTTGCTTGCCTTCAAACGACCTGAATATCGAGAACAGTTTCTGCACGAAAATCAGATGTATGCTGAACTCGTGAGTTGGATTAAGCGAGCTGATGGTTAAGCTAAAAATCTGCATAAAGTGCCTATGTTGCTTCCATCATAAGCACTTCATGGACAGTTAGGCAACGACGCTTTGCATTGTCGTTGAATGATCTGGTGGACTTCTCTGTGATGCGACTCATTGTCATCAACTACCTACCTGTACATGTACGAGTGGGTCAATGCATCAGTAGAGAGTTTCTTCCCATAGGTTCTCTTGGTCTTCTTCTTTGCCAACGCCATGTCATTCTACCTCCGATAGGTGTAAGCATGGGTCAGAGCATAGGTCGAGACCTTAGCCCTGTCGTGCTTCAGCGCAGACTTAGTTCGTGAGTTAGTTGTTAGAGCCATGATATTTCACAAGAAGTACTGCTCAGATTGAGTATATATAGCGAAGCCACTTCTTAGGGTCACAGAAAGAAGTCACATATTGTTACTATCAGAGTGAATGAGAACTGGATGTGAGTATGTTGATACAAGGCATGGATGTCATCTATTTACACGCTCGAGATGCAAAGAAAACTGGAAAGTGGTATGAGGAGGTCCTAGGACTCAAAGTGAAGTATAAGACATCTGATTCCAGCTGGTTGGAATTTGACTTTGAAAAGAGTCCATCGACCAGATTTGCAGTCGAAGCTGCTCCATCACCAGATGCATCATCTGTCAAACAACAAGGAATCATGATCTCATTTAGAGTTGCGGATATCCACAAGGCGGTTGATAGACTTGAGAAGCTCGGTGTTGTTTTCCATGGAACTCCGAAGGTTAAGGAGGAAGGTGTTTCACGGTTCGTTACGTTTCAAGATCCTGAGGGCAACTGGCTTCAGCTCTCACAGAGAATCAAGTAAAAAAGAGAGTGTTGATGGGCGCTACACCGTAGGCCCAATTCAACATGATATCTGTCAACTAGAGTTTGAGTTCAAGTTCGCTCTTCCAGAGACCGTGGATGTTGCAATAAGATGTAGCCATCAGAGTGCCTGGTTTTTCGGTCTTGAAGACAAATTTAGCTACAGGTTCGCTATATATTCCACTTGTATCTGCTCCTTGAGCAGATTCACCATGTGTATCGAAGGTCGCATAGCCAATCTCCAAGGGGAACTTCTCCCCCTCTGGCCAAAAGAAGAGGTCCGCCCATTTGATGTGGTGGGCTGTGGTGTTTGGATGTGCAATCTCCTTGCCTACTGAAACCATGACGTAGACCTTTCCATCCTCAATCTTCTTTACTTCAATCACAGGTACATGTTTTTCACTTTTCCAATCATCAGTCTGTATCCATTTTTTGGACATAGTTCCCTACCTCAATACTGTTAGTGTCACAGTTGAATTATTAGACTGCGCACACCAAGGTCTAAGGCCTTGTTTGTTAAAAAAGTGCGGTTAAGACCGTTAACGATACGCATTAGTACAATACTACTCAGAGGCTCAAGGTTATATGCTTCTTCTTTTGCCGGTGAAGTATAGTCGACGTGGATGGTTTCTAAAATGGAGTTGGAGTACTTTCGACCCACAGGAAGGAGCTCTGCAGTCAATATAGCTCTACTTGCCATAATGACTGCACTTGCTACAATAATGACTCTTGTAATCCAAATACCATATCCCGGCACAGGTGGATACTTCAACCTGGGTGACACTATGGTGATGTTAGGAGGTCTTCTTTTAGGTCCTATTGGAGGCTTTCTCTCAGGAGGAATTGGATCTGCACTCGCAGATTTGGCTGGTGGTTATACATTTTATGCACCAATCACACTCTTTGTCAAGGGCTTTGAAGGAATGGCTGTTGGCTTCTTCAGCTTCGAAGTAAAAGAACATGTTCGGATGAGTAAGTGGGATTTTGTTGGAGTACTAGTTGGTGCAACCATAATGCTGACAGGGTACTTTCTTGCAGAAGCCCTCGCATTTGGAGTTGCCGTAGCGACAGTTGAGCTAGTGACTATTAACCTGCCACAGGTCACAATTGGTGGAGCAGTAGCCCTGATAATTGGACCATCAATCAGATACTATCTTCGAACTATAGGTTCAGGTCAACTCATTCCTATGGAAGAGTCAATTGACGAAGCTGATGAAGTCTAGAAGAAACTTTAGTCGGAATCGTTTTTTAGGGTGTGACACTGTCGGACCATGTGGTCAATAGAACCTACTAGGATGGTCTTGACATGACTGAAAGGAAGAGGTTGAAAATTGATATTGCAAGACTGAATGAAATCAACGAGTTTCTTCTACGTGATGACAATCCACTAGTTATCGATCTTCTCAAAGTAATCGAGAAATATGGCGGTGTAGATGAGATTAACAAGAAAGCAGAGGAGGCAAGAAAACTTGAGAATCTCATTTCACAACTTGAGGCAAAGAACTCCCCTTATGTGAAGGATCTCACATGGTTACAAGAGCAACGCGATAATGAGGCCTTCATATCAGTACCTGATTATAGACAGAAAATTCTTGGTGACAAGGCTGCCAGTATGAAGTTTGATGATAGCTTTGCAGTCACTCTTGAGATAAGCGCTTGTCAGTACTTCCCGTGGCTTATCGAAGAAGCTAAACAATCAATTGAGAAACAGGAACTCATGCCGGGTAGATTCATCCGTGTTCGTAACATGGCAGAACAGACTGCTGACAATCAAGTCATCGCATTCGCCGCTGGGATGCAGATTGTTGGTTCCTCTTATGTTGAAACTCTTGACACTAAAGGAACCTATCCTGGACCAGATGGGGCACCTG
Organism: Candidatus Thorarchaeota archaeon; assembly: GCA_048882325.1. Taxonomy (GTDB): domain Archaea; phylum Asgardarchaeota; class Thorarchaeia; order Thorarchaeales; family Thorarchaeaceae; genus SMTZ1-45. The sequence goes on from JBHLRS010000018.1 coordinate 41,371, forward strand.
CCAATATCCATCTTGGAGGACCTGATACAATAACAGGCTACTTTGGCGGTGTAGGTATGCCCAATGACTTTCCACTGAAATGGGCTGATGAGTACTTGAATTACTACACAAAATATGGAGTGAAACAGGTACTCAACATCAATCCCGGTAGTGTTCTAGTCGGGTACATGATGTACAAACTCGGAATTGATATGGAATTCAAGATATCTGTCTTCATGGGAAATGACAATCCCTACGCTTGTCTGTGGACCCTGATGACAGCCAAGCTGTTCAGCAGAGATGATGGGACAAGTCCATTGATCGGGTTCAATCTCTCGAACAGTGTAGATAACACGACCCTCGAACTTGCAGCTTTCATCAGGGAAGACTTTGGATTCGAGGATGTGGTCAGATTGGAACACCATATCACTGAAACCTACAAGAGCATTGTTCGACAGCCCTATGATCGACTACCGGAACTTCTGGAAATCGCAGATCATGTCAAGAACATCAGTGCAAAGCATGAGGGTGGGATTCCAGATATTGATGCCAAACGTGACCATCCTAGCGACATTCTCGACTACTTCCGGGAGAAAAATGAGATTGAAGAGAAGGGTGAGATGCCTCTATTGACACAGAACTATCTCGACAAACATCATGCGTTGAACAGAACAGCAGAAGAACTCACGAAACATGGTCTTTCATTTATTGCTGCACAAAACTTACACAAATCATAGAGTCAGAATGAAAATGAGAGGGTCTATACTTGACCCCCTTACATATCTGGCTGGAATACATCATCATACATATTCTGTAGTCTGATCTTGTGAGCCTCTTCCTCCTTTGCGAGAGTTTCAAAGACAGATCTATGTGCAGCGTTACCTGTCAGCTCGGAAAGCGCCTTGTAGAAACTGTTTGCAGCAGCCTCTTTTTTGATTGCTACTATCAAAACATCCTGTGGTGATGACGAAGGTGCAAGAGGTACATCAACAAGGTATTGATTCAAATCCAACTTCTCCACCTCTGCTACTGTACTACAAATGAAAGTTTCACAAACACCGTCTGTCAAAGCTTTTTGCAGCTTCTCTTTGTGGATGACCTCCTGACTAGCAAGATCTTTCAGTAGTTTGGCAGACGATTTCAGCTCAGAATCTTCTGCAGCCTTCATGTAGAAATCATAAGCTTCCTCCTCCCTCTTGATAGCGAGGGAGACCAAATTCTCAAATGTCTGTTGAACCGACAATAGCTATCCCCACTTCTCGCAGAAAGAAAGCTCGTATTAAGCTTGATGATAGAGTGAGGAAAAAGAGGTAGGATACGCTAAGAAAATGCTTTCGAAGAGGAAATTTGCCTCTTGAAGGTGGGGTCGCTGATTTTGGAACGTAATAGTGGGAATTCACTGAATTGTGCTGAGAGTGTCCTTGTCAGAGTAAATCAGAAATCAACCTTGCCCGGATTCAATGAATCATGTATGCGTTTCGCATCAGTTATGGGAGGTGGGTTTGGTGGTGATGGCGAGCTCTGTGGGGCTGTAGGAGGAGGCGTTCTTTGCCTAGCACTGCTTACTGGGACAACAGGGGATGAACCCAATGATGTTTTCAAACAGATGCGACAATCTGCAAGGGGGATCATCAGTGGCTTCATGAATGAGTTCTCTGAGAAATGGGGTACTGTTCAGTGCAAATGTCTTAGGGCAATGGACAAGGGCGAACTTCCCCCTGCTGGTCAGCTTCGTAAAGGCTCTCCAAGAAATCTATGTCATGAATACGTTATGTGGGCCTCTGAAAGGATATCACGCATTAGAGAGAATCTCTAGACATAGTCCATGATCACTTCTTGTGAGGAACGATTTCCTTCATCCCAGCTGGAAGGTACTTTTGAAGTGCCTTTGGAATCTCTACACTTCCATCCACTTTCTGATAGTTCTCAATGATTGCAACCATAGTCCGTGGATTTGCCATCATCGTGCTATTTAGTGTGTGAAGGTACGCCTTCTCAGTACCACCCTTCTTTAGACGGTACTTGATATTGAGCCTGGTCGCCTGATACGCTGTACAGTTGCTGCAAGAACCACCCTCTCGGTATTTCTGCTGTCCAGGAAACCAGAACTCGAGATCCAACTTCTTGGCGGCCACAATACCAATGTCCCCTGTGCACACGTTCACGACACGATAAGGGAGTTTCAGTGCCTGAACAAAGTCTTCTTCATTCTTGATGAGTTCTTCGTGAATACTCCATGACTCCTCAGGCAGGCTGAAGACAAACTGCTCAACCTTGTTAAACTGGTGTACTCTGAATATCCCTTTGGTGTCTTTTCCATGAGAACCCGCCTCCTTTCTAAAGCATGCACTAACCCCAGCGAGCTTCACCGGAAGGTCCGTTGGTTCAAATATTTCTCCCATGTACATACCCGCCATCGGATGCTCTGAGGTTGCAATGAGATAGAGATCTTCTCCCTCAATCTTGTACATAACATCCTCAAAATCTGCGAGGTCGGTCACACCCTCATAGGGTTCGCGTCTCATCATGAATGGTGGATACAATGGAGTATATCCACGGTCCACTAGCATCTCAAGTGCCATCTGTTGCATGGCGATGTCAATCAAGACAAGTTCATTCTTCAGGTAGTAGAATCGTGCTCCCGAAAGCCGTGCAGCTCTGGGAATATCTCCCACATCTAGCGTTTCAAGCAAGTCTACATGACTGTGATACTCAAAGTCAAAATCTGGTCTGCCGCCCCATTCTTTCACAACCTCATTATCATCCTCATCAACACCATAAGGCACACTTTCATGGAGAATGTTGGGGATGCTCATCTGAATACGTTTGAGGCGTTTTTCGAGTTCACTGGTTTCAGTTTCAACAGCTTTGATTTTATCATTCACAGCGTTGACTTTTTTGACAAGTGCGGAATCATCCTTACCCGACTTTTTCAGATCGCCAACCTCTCTAGAAAGCTTGTTACGTTGTGTCCTGAGGTCTTGTATGTCCCTCTTCAAGGCTCGTACTTTCTCATCAAGCTGGAGTAACAAATCGAATTCCTTCATCTTGTCATCGTCCCGTCTTCGTTTCAAGTTATCACGAATCAGGTCGACGTTATCACGAATGAATCTGATATCTAACATAGGATGATATCACCTGTCAAGGTTTAGTAATCTGGAGTGAATTATGAGTCTAGATAAGTCGTTTCCTAGTCGTCGGCTGTATCTTCATCCACCCAATTCAGCGGATGGACATAGTTTATTTAGTGTACACTCGACACAGTTTGGCTTTCGTGCCTTGCACGTACGTCGACCATGAGCTCCAATAAGTCGGGCGTAGTCATTCCACATCTCCTTTGGTAGTAAATCCATCAGGTCCTTCTCAATCTTCTGCGGGTTCTTGTCATGTTCACTAAGACCCAGGCGAAGGGTCACTCGCATGACGTGAGTGTCAACCACAATACCTTCACTCAAGCCAAACACAACCGAGAGAATCACATTCGCGGTCTTTCTACTGACACCAGGAAATTTGATCAGTTCTTCCATTTTGTTAGGGACCTGACTCCCATAGTTCTCAACCAGTAGCTTAGCTGTTTTTGTGATATACTCTGATTTTTTGTTATAGGCTCCAAGTGGTCGGATGATGGGAGCAATTTCATCCAGTTTAGCTTTCGCCATCTTCTCAGGTGTTGGATACTTTCCAAAGAGAGTAGGAGACACTTTGTTCACACCTACATCTGTAGCACGTGCTGAGAGGATGGTTACAATGAGCATCTCGAATGGATTCTGATAATTCAGATAAGTCGGTGGTGCATCAGGGTAAGTCTTGTCTAGAATCTTGACTATTTTCACCGCTGTATTGCTCATGTTATTGACGCTCCGTCATTTTCACTGCTACTGCTATTTACCGCGTTTCTAACAAGACCTTTTGTTCCAATCCAAGCAAGGATTATGAGATTAAGTAGGAGGACGATTAGGAATAGATGCCCTTGATAGAAATACTGGAATACCAAACCGCCAAAATATGGGCCAATTGAAGAAATCAGAAATACAATGAACCAAAATACACTGAGAATCTTGGCTGTGTCACGCCTTGGGAGATTCTTCTGGATTATGGTGAGGAGCATCAAGTACCATACAGCGTCGTTGACCGACTTCAACACAATGGCAACAAATGGAGTTGAAAATATAGCTCCCAGTCCAGAAAATAGAAGATCCGCCTGGTCTATAACTGACATTGGGACCCAATATGGGAACATAGGTGCAATGAGCATAAGTATGGCACAAATTGGCATAATGCTGTAGACCAGCAGAGCTGTGTTCCTCTCTCCACGCCGATCTGACAACATACCCGTTCCCAACATCATAGGAACCGATACAAGGATGGTTATGATGGTCATCAGTATTAAGCCGGGCACCTGTATTCCAACTTGATTATAGATGTAGATGTATGCACCGAATCTGAAAAGGGCATCACTTAGGGAGTCCAAGACTACAATTGCTATCATACCCGGGACCGCCCCGAAAAGAAGCGCGACAGCTCTTCTGTTTTCTTGGATGAATGAACTGAACAGCGATACACCCTCTCTACTCGTTTCTGGAGCACTCCCCTCAAGGAGGACAGCTCTCACAATCGCTCCTATTACTAGAAATATCCCTCCAGTGAAGAACATAAGACGAAGTGCTGGACCAAAACCCAACACGGGAGTCAACACCACAAAAACTCCAAGAGTGACAATTCCAAAAACTCTTCCAGCACTGAAAAGTGAAATCCCTAACCCACTGTGTTCCCTGGGGATATTATCCATAATGAAGGCAGTCGACCCACCTTTGAACACATCCATTGTGGAGAAGAATAGAAGAGCAATGATGATCCAAGTAAATTCGACAGAGATACCCATAATCAGGTTATACGCTGCCATCATAAACATGGCAACCACTGAGAGATATTTCCTGTTCGAAACATCTCCAACATAACCTCCAATTAGGCGTGAAATTGCTGAGATTGCATTTGCTACAGCTATGACGAAACCAATCAGGATTAACTCCCACTCTAGTTCCTGCCAGAGATAGAGGTTGAAGAATGAACCCATGTAACTGAATGCAGTGAACATCCACGAAGTAGCAAGGTATACAGAGTAGTTGCGCCACGAGAATATTGTTCTAAGTGAGTCTATCAGATTGAGACGTTTTTCCTCCTTCATTCCCTCGATTCGTTTCTCAAGCTTTCCCAGTCTCTCTTTGATATCAGTGAGTCTTTCTTTCTCAGCTTCAATTTGTTCCTCTCTTGCAAGGAGGTCCCATTCCAGCTTGGAGGATTCATCACCCACGTCATTTTCGCTCCTTTCATCAGATTGTTGGATGAGCTTCACTATCCGCTTGTCTCCAAACTGGTTGAAATGTGTACTGCCGTTCCAATTGGGACCCGTCTGAGACTTTCTCAGATTCAACATGAACGGCGTGAGAACAAGTAGGTGTACTGGCTGAGGCTATATAGATGCCTCACTTTTCATACATACTGTACGTACTGTACTACACCGGGATTACTTCGTTCATCCCGGTTATACGCCGGGTCCATTGCATTTCACCGTGGCTACTACCCGAACACTAGCACCTTGATGTTGCCGTCCGCAGTTGGGATGGCCATGATTTTCTGTGTGCCGATGTCCGCTGTAACCACAAGACTCTCAGGTGGAGCATTTGCACAAATCAGATTCCTGACTGCGAGCTCGAGGTTCACAGCAACGAGTCTAACAGTCTCTGAGTCAGTGAATGGGTCCACTTCACGTCCATTCTCGGGCGTGGAGATGTCTCCGAATATAGGTTCGATTTTGTGTGTTCGTATCATTTTTCCTTTTTCCTCCGATGCGTTTTACCGCAACTTTTCATTTTTATTACCAGGGCTCGATTCGATCGTCTCCGGGGTCTCTGTCCATTTTGTTTTTCTCTCCTCGAATACTTCATAGTTCTCTAATCTCTCTTAGGTCGGTCTTGGATTCTCTCCCGGAGCCAGAGGGGTGGTTCCGGAATCCAATTCTCCTTCGATGAAGATTCTCTCTTTGAACTCTCACACTGCAGAGAATGACAAGAATCCATACCAACCGTGCCAGCAACGATTCATCTCGACTGCCGCGCTCGCCTGTCTTCACCCGTGCTCTAGTCTATGAACTAGAACGGACTGGGATCTTCACATGGCGGTTGCACTACAGTAGAAATGCCGCGCACAACACCGATTGATAGCAACTCCAATGCTGCACGATTCTTAGTCATGCTCTCGTATAGAGTCCTCATACGGTCAGTGCTAATCGTCTTCACCTCCGTTGCTGGTTGTTGATATGGCGGATCCACTTGCTTGTCTTTGGCCACTGCGGCCTATCTTTCTCTCTTTCATAGAGTGCCGCCTACCTTAGACTAACTAGAGAAATAGACTCATCTGACAATGTCAGAATTATCTATCTTCTGAGCTCAGTCTGCAGTGTGAATCCAAGGAAGACAACGGGAAACTGGTATAATAAGGGAGCGTCGGACAAAGAACGACTTCTAGTAAGCCTCTTAGCGCTATTTTAGACATGTTTTACGTGATATGTAGAAAATACATCACAAATCATAGCACGACTTTTACAAATCGGACTGGCGTCACATTCATAACTAAACATTTGGCCATAATACATAGGTATTCCCTTGACAACATCAAAGCTTCTGGGTCGTAGCGAATTGCGTTTGTTGAATAGACTAGCCATATCTCCATCCATGAGACAATCAACCCTTGCTCGTGAACTAGGTGTAACGAGGTCGGCTATAAACCAACTGTGGACGAAGCTCGAACGGGAAATTGGTTTGGAAATTCGAAGCAGTATTGATTATGGTCAATTTGGTCTTCGTCTGTTGTTTGGATGGGCACAAGCTTCAGGAATGTCTGATGTTCTTACAAAGTTCTCTCGATGGCTGAAATCAAACGCTTTAGTGACAAGACTCACACAATCAATTATGTCCTCAACCTTGGGAGAAATGGTTTATTTTGAGGCGATCATGCCTGCTGATGATCGATATTCTTGGTTTCAAAAACAAATAGACCGATTCAGGAAACGGCCCTACAGTCTTGATATCGAACTCAACGAAGCACTGAGTATTTCACATCATTTGAACCTAGCTCTTTTCAATGGCAGAACCTGGTCATTTAGCAACGACTTTCGACTTCTAGCAACAATTGATGCAGCAAAGGACTACGTTGATATACTTCCTGATGTAGGTACTGTGACACAGAGTAGAGGTGCCAATCTTACTGTTAATGACCTGATCATCGTCGCTGCAATAGAATCTCAATATTTTGTGACTGCAACAGAATTGGCACAGAAATTCACAGATTTAGGCCGAAAGCCGGATGCAGGACGAACACTTCGAAGAAAGATTGCCAATATGAGAACAAATGCAACTCACCCTTATGTCACTCTTCGAAATATAGGACTTCCTCAGAAGCTCGTTGTCTGTATTAAAACAGAATCTGAAGAATCACCTCTTTCACGCGTGCTTCACGCTCAAGCAAGCTCCTTTCCCAAAGCACGCGTCATATCTGGTTCTGTGCTGAGTGTGTTAGATCTTGAGGCTCCAAACACTGTTGATTGGTTAACCATGACTCAAATTCTTACGAATCTGGCAGGTAACACTTCAGAGATATGCACATTTATAGCAGACCGTAACGAGATTGAAACAGGACTTGAGAGTGTGGTGTCAACAATAGCATCACGTATGCCCTCTGGAGAAAATAGTTCTTGGCGTTGAAAAGAATTGGATAACACTCGTATGGGACTGGATGATTCTCACAAGAACCCTTCAAGCAAGATTGGGTCAGTTGATATAGAAACTCCATACGATACATTGTTCCCTGATGTAAATGATTCTTCTGTTCAATTCTATCTTGATGCTATGCGAATCTATCTAGGTATCTGTTCAGGCTCCGTTACAATGGAAGACGCATTGATAGCAGTTGAACATCTAAAAACTAATCCAGAGTTCGTCGCCTACCCTACAAATCCAACTCTAGTTCCAATCAATGAATCTTTCAAGAACAAAGTTTTAGAAAACCTGAAAACCCTGAGTAAGTTCAACCTTCTAACAAGAGACTCTGTTAGGTCTGCATATACCTTTGCTTTTCTTATAGAAGAAGCTCCAATCACCAAGACTGATTTAGATGTTCTCAAAGTATTAACTATCAATCCTATAATCTCTCTTGTGAAGACATCAGAAATCTTGGATATGGCCCCTAGAACTGTTGCAAGGTCGTTAGAACGTCTTCGCGAGCGACATTTTGTGAGATTCAGTGCAATACTTGATTATACAGCGTTCAACATCCAATCAGCTATGCTGTTTTTCACTGTTAAAGAGGATGTTGAATGGACCGAGGTGGAGCAAGGGTTTTCTGAATATCCATTTACGAAAAGTTTTCTCAAAACGACAATGACAGATTTAGGATATGCAAGCTTCATGATTCCGAATAGGGAAAGAAATCTACCGACATTTCATGATTCTATCAGAGATGTTTCAAAGACTTACTTTGACTATTCAAGCTTGCATTATCAAACTGGATCTGGTGCAAGATCGAATCTTCCACTTTTTGAATCTGGCAAGTGGGCTCTAGCAAGTGCTGTCGAGTCTCCATTCAAAGAAACAACTCATGAAATCGATGAATTACCTGTATTGTTACTTTGCAAAGGGATACAGTCTGAATTCGGAGAAACTGAATTGGCAGTTGGTAATCAGCTTCAGATAGATGTCAGATTTCAACCAAGTAAAATCAGTAAGAATCTAGCCGCTTATGGTTGGGATATTGACGCTCGTAGAGTCTCACAAGTAATTCATAAACTCAACAATCGGGCACTTATTCTCCCATATGTTGCTGTTTCTGGTCTCGGGCTAACATCGAATTTCTGCTTTGAGATTGTGTGCAATGACTCATGGAGAGACCGAATTCTCTCTACAATCGTCACTTTTCCATGGACTATGTACTATCTCTCAGCACGGGGCATTATTGTTTGGACTAGTGTACCAGCAAATCAACAGGTCGAGTACTATCAGGTATTTCGTGCTCTTCAGCAAATGAGTGGTGTTGACATCGTACAACCAATCATGACAATCAGTCAACGTGGTTCTAGGGCAACAATGGATTTAACCAAGAACTGGGAGTATTATGAAGGAGTCTGGTCGGTGAAGCCAGACGAGGTTGACATCCGTCAATATCTCCCACCTTAATCTCCTCTTTTTGCACTCGCCAAAGTTTGTACACCTTGTTTTCTGACTCCTTGAGGAGGGCCAAAAACAATAGATGATATACTCAATTTTTCAAGAGTTTTCATATAAACTTCGAGTTGCTCACTGGGTCCACAAAATGCGAATTTTCGCAGAACCTCACTTCCCAAAGTTTTGATAACTTCTGAATCTATCTGACCTGATTTCTTCAATACTTTTCTTGCTGCTTCGATCCGGTCACGAATACCAAATGCTTCACTCACGACACTACTTAATCCGATAGCAACCATCGCAGCTGAACCTGAAATCCCCTGGTTCCTCATGATGTCTTGACAGTCACCTACAAAGGTGGGTGGAAAAACTCCCAAGTGAAAATCATCTGTTGCTTGATCTTCCATTTGCCTCAGTGCCCACTTCACCATTTCAATATCTGAATAATTCAACAATACTCCATCAGCTTTCAGTGAGGCTTTGATCATTACTGGACCCTGAGCTCCGAGAAGTACCGAGCTCTTATGACCAGCCTCTGAAATGGTCTGTTTAATCTCATCAAGTGCATCCTTTGTCTTGTCGACCATTGTCTTTGCTGTATATGACACTCCTACACTTGCTAGGGCAAGTCTGTCGCCAGGTCCAAGTAACAGGTCAAAGCGCTCACCATATGTATCAATCAGCGTCGACATGAACTGAGCGATGTGTGTTGTAGAGTAAAGAAGTGGACTCACCAATCCAACACCAACCCTGCAAGATGATGTTGATTCTGCGATCGCAGCCGCCACTGTTGGGGCGTATCTCAATGCTGGAAAATCTGTCACCCACACTTGGTCAAGTCCACCTTTATCAGCAATCTCTGCCTTTCGAATCGTTTCTGATATTCCATCACGGACGTTGAGAGCGACTCCCCATTTCATGACTTTTCCCTCCTTGAATGAACCTCTACAAATATCTCTTCCAAAGCCGCTCTCCAATCTCCTGAAAATGGTGGTCCAATCACCAGTTCTGTTCCACCTATTTTAGAAATAGCTTCAAATCTATCAACCATGTGTTCCTTTGTTCCACTAATCGAGAATATATCAAGTAGTTCATCATCGATGAGTTCAGCACCCTCCTTTGGACTGGATGCTGCTACAGTTTCTCGAACCCGATTCACTTTCTCCCTGTCAACATCTAGCAGGTCTAACACAGGATCCGGGGTATCTGCAATGACCAGCGCAACAACCTTACGAGCGACTTTCTGCTTTATACCTTTGAAGGTAGGAATTGTTGGGACCCAAATCACCTTTTCGACATTGTTTCCGTTCTTACCCGCTTTTTTAGCGGCGTCGTTGACTATCCTGACTGCATGTCGTAGATAGTCAAAGGGTCCTGACAATATCACTCCATCTGCAATCTGACCAGCTAGCTTCAACATCTGTGGACCTCTGACCCCCAAGAAGATGGGGATTTCTAAGGGGTTTTCCAATCCTAAACCAAAACCCTGCAATGAGATATTCTCACTCTTCACATCTACCGTTTCTCCAGCCCACAGGCTCTTGAGAGTATTCACAGATTTTCTGAGTTCAGTGACTGGTTTCTCAATTTTGATTCCATGTTTCTCCAAGTCCTGGATTCCACCAATACCAAGACCATACGCGAACCTTCCAGGTCCAATCTCATCAAGAGCAATCCCTGCACGAGATATCGTGGAGATGTTATGGACCGTGACAGGGATGATTCCTGTTCCAACCCGTACCTTCTTTGACTGAAGCAGTGTAACTGCAGTCAGCACGAAAGTTTCTTGTCCGAGTGCGATATCCTCGCCAACCCATATGCTTCTAGCGCCAAGTGAGTCTGCTTTCTGAGCAATCCATTTGGTTGCACTTACTCTCATGTTTGTAGTAATACCAATACTCACATTGTACGATTCACTCATCTTGACCAGATCACTCCTTTCCAAGTCATGCCCTTCTCAAATATCCACCTTTTGTTAGGGGATATGTATTTCTGTGAGTGCGGGTAGTCAAAGATGATTACATTGGCTCGCATTGTCTGGGGAATAACCGGTTCCGGCGATTTAGTAAGTGAGACATTTCAGAGTATGAAGCAGCTTGAAGAAAATGCTGCCATTCGTCTTACAGTCATTGTTTCAAAGGCTGGAGAACAGATGCTTAGACTATATGGTCGCTGGGATGAATTGACCACGTCTTTCTCAAAGGTTATGAAGGAGTCTAATGCCAATGTACCATTCCTTGCAGGTCCGCTTCAGATAGGAAAGTTCGATGCTCTTGTGGTAGCTCCCTTGACTGCAAATTCGACTGCAAAGATCGCTCATGGAATTGCTGACACGTTGATTACAAACGCAGTTGCTCAGACATTGAAAGGAACCACACCAGTGATCTTGTTTCCCGTTGACCAGGTGGAAGAGGAAGTTCAAGCAATAGGACCTAAGGGCGAAGAATTCACAATCAAACCTCGGAAGGTCGACCTCGATAATGTCAGACGTCTTAGAGAGATGGAACGTGTCACTGTTGTAAGTTCCCCTCTTATGATTCCCAATCTTATTGCAGACCTTCTCAAGCGCAAATGAGGAATTTGCATGGGCAAAGATACTCGGAAGCATTCTCTTGTTCGAAAGAGGGTGATCGAATGGTATGAACAAAGTGGTCGTCGTTTTCCGTGGAGAGAAACCACTGATCCTTACCAGATTCTGATTGCTGAGATACTCCTCCGAAGGACTACAGCCGCTGCTGTATCGAGAGTGTATCCTGAGTTCTTGAGAAAGTTCGACTCTCCTGCCCGTCTTGGCAAATCTCGAGAATCAACAATAGCAAAAGCCTTGTCATCGCTGGGATTACAGGAACTTAGAGCTAGACAACTCAAGAGGACTGCAACAATCATAATGAAAGACTATGATGGCACAATTCCAAAGTCCAACGAGGAACTCCAATCTCTCCCTGGTATCGGGCTGTACATTGCGTCTGCGGTACGGAATTTTGCATTTGGTGAGCCTGCACCTCTACTTGACGGAAATGTAATCCACTTTGTTTCCAGAGTTTTTGGAGTCCAATTCACTGGACCTAATGATGCAAAAGCCTGGGAATTTGTAAACAAGTTTGGTGGGCCGCATCAACCGGAGTTTTACTGGGGTATCATTGACCTTGTAGCAACGGTATGTCTTAGGCAAAATCCCAGATGTTCTATCTGTCCTGTTTCCGGAAAATGCAATTGGTTTGTTAGTCACTGAGATTTCAATCCAAATCAGGGATTGATATCTCAACGGAGAGTTTCTCACCACATGGACATGTTGCATTGATTGGGTAGACATTGGGAGTATCAATGCTGATTTCGGCTCCCTGCATGGCAGCCTTGTCTATCAAAGCCTGCATGTTATGAACCATGTATCTAGCAAATCCAGCAACAACATCTGGAATGGCCATATCATTAATCCAGTACACGAATCGAGTACAACTAGGGCAGTGGCTCACGAGAATGTGCGTTCCATCACCACAGTTCGTGCAGGTGAGATTGGTATGATGATACTCTGGTGCAGTTGGCATAGGAAGACTTAGTCGATTCTCACCACCGCAACGATAACAAAAATAGCTGAACTCTTGTTCCATTAATGATACCTCTTTCGTTTCAAGTCCTTGTAGTTTCATTGAATGACCCAACACTATTAGAACATTGTTTTGTGGTTCTAATAAGGCATGATTCACACCATATTGAGGAAGTGAAGATAGAATGTTGATACAACAACAGAACACGAAATTGATGTCCTTGTTACTCGTGTTCCTCACCGAGAACTACCTTACTGAATTACGACCCTGCAATGTCTGCGATACAACCGCTCCCCGATATGAACGCTGTTTTTTCATCAATGGTCGGTGGGTGTGTGCTGATTGTGTACTCTATAGAATCAATGGTATTATGCACCCATGTTAGCACCTACTGAACCGAACAGTGTAAAAGTAAGTACTGGACCCTGAATCTAGTCAGGTGGTTCCATTGAAGAAACGAGTTCAACCACATCTAAGAGTTGGAGAAGGCGATGTAGAGAAACATGTTGTAATCACAGGTAATCCTGATCGAGTACCGATTATTGCCTCGAGGATGAAAGATCCTGAAGAGGTATCACGATATCGAGGACTTGTTACTTATCGTGCATATACACCAAAAGGTACACCAGTGACCATCTCCGGCACTGGAATGGGTGTGGCATCGACTCACATCTGCATTGAGGAGTTAGCCAAGCTCGATTGTGAAGTGATTATTCGTCTTGGCAGTTGTGGAGGTATCGATCCCATTGTAAAGGTGGGTGACGTTGTTGTTCCGACAGCTTGTGTACGAGACGAACGTGCGAGTCTTAACTACGCTCCAATGGAATATCCCGCAGTAGCATCACCTAGATGGTTCCTTGCACTCTATGAAAGCATCTTAGAATTACTTCCACGTGAACGAGTACATGCAGGTATCAATTGGACCTCGGACATCTATTACGTAAACCCAGCACTGAATAAGCTTGACCTCTGGACCCGCGCCAAGGTCAAGAGTGTTGAGATGGAATCTTCTCTGCTATTCACCTTTGCACAAACTAGAGGTTTGGAGGCTGCTGCAATCCTGTCATGTGATGGCAATCTCCACGGCGCTCAGAAGACCGAACAGGCTGAAGAAGGAGAGGCGAGTGGAGAGCAAGACCCGTTACTGGTTGAAGCAATAGCAAAGTCACTTGACGCCTTGGTTATGGCAATCGACAGGATGGAAGAGTCCAGGTGACCAAGCAGGTTTTTAGTGGAGTTATGTATTGGTAGAAATACTATGCAGGAGTCTGGGGTTCGCAGTAGCGTTTTTTGTGATTCTAGTCAGCAGATTACGCTAAGTACCTTTGACAAGGTGAGTAATCCTAGGTCCATCCATGGTATCTATCCATACAGAGGAAAGATGTCTGCATTAGACGCCGCTCATGTCATCTCACAGCTACCACCAACTGCCACACTCTTGGACCCATTCTGTGGTACGGGTACAATCGTCTACGAGGCACAGGCACGCGGTATGAAAGCAATAGGTGTTGACAACAATCCACTGGCATGTGTCATTGCGAAGGGGAAGACAGAACCAATAGATGTCGAGTCCACAATTGCCAGGCTTTCACATGCAATCTCAGAGGCTCAATTTCAGACCAATACTCCGCAAATGCCCACAGTGTCCTCGAAGTATTTCCATCCAGAAACAGCAGATCAGATCATGAGGATTAAGCAGGTTTCTGCAGACTTCAATTCATATCTACTTTCAGCATTCTATGGAGCAATCTGTGTTGCAGCTCGTGCCTGCAACGGGTGGTTGTGGACTTCCACATCAATCGGTAAAATCAATGAGCCATTGCGAAGGATCGACTTCTACTCCACCCTACTGAGAAAGGCCAAAAAACACATAGAGTTCGTGAGTGATGGTCCTCCAACCAAGATCTATACTTATGACACACGCTTAATCCATGAAGTCATTGAGGAAGAATCAGTTGACATTGTGTACACAAGCCCTCCCTATTTCGATGCACTTGACTATACTAACTACTACTCCAAGATAGTGCTAGGGATACTTGGCATAGATCGCGTTTCGGTACGTAAAGGACTCATCCAGCGCTATTCTACATATCGAGAAGACATGAAGGAAGCGCTGAGTGCTATTGATAGAGTGGTACATGATGAATCGCTCATCATCTTTGTTGTTGGAGACCGTAAGGTACGAGGTAATCTGATCAGGGGCTCTGAGTTTTTCACTGAAATTGCTCCTTGGGATAATCCCTATGTTGTTGAAAGAGAGTACACAAACACTGCAAGTGGCATTTGGGACAAGATAAACAAGACTCAGAGGAAAGAGCAAATCTTGGTCTGGGACTTGACAAACGGGGGTCGGAGGTCAGAATGACTCACCACTTGGTTGTGATTGCCGATAGCACCCAAATGGAAGAGATTCAGGACGCATCGGTTCACCTCGTTGTTACATCTCCGCCTTATTGGAATTTGAAAGACTATGGTGAGGAACAGGGAATTGGCAAGAATTCCTCAACCTATGATGAGTACTTTACTGCTATCTGCGAAGTTTTTCGCGAGTGCGTAAAGAAACTTACACCTGATGGAAAGCTAGTGGTCAACATCATGCCCATTCTTTTAACCGGCAAGAACACCAAGTTCAACCGGCGGGTCACAAAGACAATCCTCCCCGAGCTCGAGGAGTTCATGTCCTCATTGGGTAACATGTACTTCCACTCATTGTACATTTGGGACAAACGGAAAGCTGTCCGGTTTAGTTCATGGGGTTCATATCCATATCCACCGAATCTACTCTCAACCTATCCTTATGAGTGGATTATAGTCTATTCCAAGAGTGGAAAGAGACCCCCAGTTGACCCTGAACTAAAAGAGGCCTCAGTAATCTCACACGACGAATTCACAAACTGGGTGCAGAACTCTATTTGGGAGTTTCAACCAGCTTCAGCCAAACACGAGAATCATCCCGCACCCTTTCCAGAGGAACTCCCTCGGAGATGCATTAGACTGTACACGTTTGTGGGTGATACTGTGCTCGATCCATTTGCAGGAAGCGGTACTACACTCAAGGTCGCCCGTGATCTCGGAAGAAATTCGATTGGTTACGAGATCAATCCAGAGTACGAACGAGTGATTCGTGAAAAGATGGTTTCTGTGTCAAATGATGATGACGATACTATTGAGTTCATCATACGCCAAACCTAATTAGTTCTCAATGTTACGATGTGTTATCGGGTCAAGGGAATTGTACCACAAAGGTCATGATTCTCAAAGGGAGGTTAGCAGAATCTTTGACATATGATGTCATTGTCGTTGGAGCAGGACCTGCTGGTTCAATCGCTGCGCGTGATTGTGCCAATAAAGGCTTCAAGACTTTGTTATTAGAGAAGTACCCACTCCCACGAGAGAAACCATGTGGTGGTGCGGTCATGTATCGGGGACTGCGTACGATTGGAAAGCGAGTTCCTGAACATATCATCGAACAACGGATTTTTGGTCTGAGGTTCCTCCTGCCTGATGGCAGCGCTTCTGAGTTCGTTTCAAACAAGCTGATTGGTATCACGGTCTTTCGTGATCGCTTTGATGAGTTTCTCGCTAGAGGTGCGAGTGATGCAGGTGCTGATCTTGTTGACAATGCAAGAGTGGTTGACGCTAGAATTTCAGAAGAGGCTACACATGTTCGAATTGCAGATGGACGCAAATATAGCGCCAAATATCTTCTTGGCGCAGATGGTGTAAACTCTATAGTGAGCAGAGCATTGGGTCTCAGACCAAAGCGGAAGGATCTGTCAAGGATTGGGCTAGGAATGGAAGCAGACTTCCACGTTGGAAAAGAGGGTGTAATGAAGGCGACTGGAGGTAACCCAACCATCCTGGAGGTATGTGCCGTCGACCATCGAGTCAGCTACGGGTGGGTATTTCCAAAAAAGGAACATCTAGCAATCGGTATCGCAGGTGCAGGTGTTCATATGCGTGCACTCAGACCAAGGTTTGATAACTTCTGCAGAACAGTTGAAAAGCGGATTAATATTAGTCTGAATCTGGAGAAAAGGCGAACCTTCTTTCTTGGAGGAGATGGTCTGAGAGGAAAGAACGTTGCAGACCGTACTATCTTGATTGGTGATGCAGCAGGGTTTGTGGATCCTCTAATGGGGGAAGGCATCGCCTATGCCATGAAATCAGGTGCGTTTGCGGCTGAAGTAATCAGCAAGGCATATGATGAGGACCGGTACGACAAAGAACGACTCTCTGAGTATCAGGATCTTTGCCACAACGAATTCTCTGCCAATTTCGCACTGGCTTCACGCGTAGGAGTTAGAGGGCCCTCAATGGCTGAGATGATACTACCTAAAGTGAACGGACACAAGATTGCCTCTGATGTGATGACAATGGTCGCCCGGGGAGAGATTGGCTATGCAGATATCCCCTATGTTGTCCTCAAAAGACTGCCACGCGAGATTCCCACTATCATCAAACATGTCGTGCAGTCTCATCTCACCTCATCCTGAAAAACTTCATAGGTCCTTGTGCTGCGGTCGGTCTAACGATGAAAGGATATTGGGCAGGACTTGTCATTGCGTTATTGGTCAGTTTCTCATCAAGTACTATCACGATGCAGCAAATCTCCCATGTTCCTGTGTTCAGTGGGTCTGATGCATACTCGTATCTTGTCGATCAATGTGATTTTGGCCCTCGCCCTCCGGGTTCAGACAACCTCAGTCTATGCAGGTCAATGATTGCTGACACCTTCGAATCCTTTGGATGGGAGGTCACATTCCAGAATTTCACCTACAAGGAGGTTGAGTGTGTCAATATTGTAGTCACATGGAGTTCTGTCAATAACTCGTCAATTATTCTTGGGGCTCACTATGATACCCGACCTCCTGGCTCCTCAAGTTCAGGGTCTGGTCTGGGCGCTAACGATGGTGCTAGTGGAGTTGCTGTACTGTTAGAACTTGCAGACATTCTCCCAATTGAAGCCCGTTCCAGCGTGGAGATTGTACTCTTTGACGCTGAGGACTCTGGTGGGATCTCCGGATGGGACTGGATCCGAGGTTCGACATACTATGTTTCTCAGCTAAGTACCGAACGTAAAAACTCCATCCAAGCAATGGTCTTACTTGACATGGTGGGTGACATCAATCTCGAACTACCCCGTGAACGCAGTTCGACCAGATCCCTTCAGAACTCAATCTGGGACATTGCTGACCAATTGGGACACAACGATACATTCGGTGATACATATCGCGGACCAATAATCGATGACCACCAGCCTTTTCTCGATGCTGGTATCCCCGCGGTTGACCTCATTCAAGTTCCATTTCCATCATACTGGCACACGTTGGAAGACACTCCTGACAAATGCAGCGCTGAAAGTCTTGAGATAGTGGGTGAAGTCATGGAGGTCTTTGTCGTGGAAAGTGCAAACGGAGACACAGCCTATCCACCTAATCCTCCCACTCTACTTATCATAGGAGTCATCGCAACTCTAATTATGGCTATACCGATAATCTATGCCCAAATGAAGAGGAAATAGAATCTTACACACCTTTAAACCACCCCTTCATTATACTCTGATTGTAATCAGTCCCACGGTGAATCAGATTGGAGAAGGTTGAACTCTACAAACCCACAGAAGTATCCCCCTCTCCACTCACGAGCATATCAATCACACCCAAAGGTCGATTACTTGCTTGCGGTACAATGGATTGTAACATTCTGTTTGTGGATTCGGCATCTGGGAAAACAAAACATGGGATTACAGGTCATTCTGGTGCAGTGACCGATGTTGCATTTGGGGCAAGTGCAAACTCTGTTCTATCCTGTAGTTGGGATAGAACCACTCGTCTGTGGAACCGGAAGAACATTGACGAGTCTCTTGTTCTCAAACACCCCTCAGAGGTGAAGTCCCTAACAGTGTCGTTAGGACTAGGAAGAGGTGCTTCTGGTTCACGCGACGGTATGGTGAAGATTTTTTCATTACGAAGCCTCAAGACCCTCCGTAATCTTCAGGCTCATCGGTCTGACATCTCGGGGATTAAGATTATTGAGGAGGAACAGAAGATTGTTACAGCTTCATATGATGGGACTTGTAGACTTTGGGATCTATCTACATATGATGCAGAAAAGACCCTAGTAAAACAGCGCAGTCGAATTCGGTCTCTTGCCCTGGACACCGGTGGCAAACATGTCTTCATTGGTTATCAAAGTGGTAAGCTTGTCAGAATCAATATAGATAACACCAGAGAAAAGACTGACATCACAGGTCATACGGACCTTGTCAGTGCTCTGTCAGTGGATCCAACTGGAAAGTATCTTGCATCTGCTAGTTGGGACCGAACAATCAGGATTTGGTCTTTGGATGATTACAGGGAAATCGCAAAGGGTCAACTGGTGACTGGAATAGCAGCAATCGCATGGTCTCCTGATGGGTCCATCATCTTTTCAGCAGACCTGTCAGGAGCTATAACATCGTGGGTGTTATCGCGTTAATCAGATATCCTTGAATTTGTATTTCATTGCTCTGATATCGATGTCTGCGAAACCTTCCTTGTTCCAGGTGATTCTGATTCGCCCATATGACTTGTTTACTTCTCCTTCTTTCGAACTCCTAAGTAAGACTGCTATCTTGTCTGTAAGTCGATTCCTACTGCGCTTATCGAAGGGGATGGGAAGTAGGGTTCTATCCGAGAGTGCCAAAATGACTGCCTTCTCATCCAAACGCACTATGGGTTGAGAAAATATGAGTCGTATAGGCTTGAAGAATGGAGTCTTATCCCTCATGCTACGAATTGTCTTCGAAAGCTTTCTATGTTTAGTAATCTCCGCACTTGCAGTCCGTACAACATCTTCTAGATACCTTTGTCTCTTGTCGTACTTGCTACCAAACTCGTCCTGCAGTGTTTCCAAGGTCTTTGAACGAGACGAGAGTCCTCGTTTTAGAATCTGCTTTATTGTCCAATTAGTCGCAGCACCATATTTCTGAAGCTCTTCTTCTAGAATGATCTGTTTGTCTCTGGTCAGAGTCACGCTCAGTAATTTTAGTATCTCTACATCCTGCATGGACAACACTGTTGTCAAAAATCCAGACTGGCCTAATCAATCTAACCTAGAGACGCTGTGCCAAGAACTGCGCCTCTGCGATTATTCTTGTTATCTCCTTTGGAAGGATGTCATATGCACCATGTTCCACGAGAATCTCTTCATAGAATCCCGGCTCAGTTTCACTTAGTTGATCCATGAAGACATCATCAACAATACTGGAGAACTCCTTGAGTGTGATGAGAGCTTGACCTAGTGAAAATGCAGCCTGTCTCATCTCAAGAACAGCAAGTTCATAGTCACCATTGTAAGTCAATCCCAGAGACCCATGATACTCCCTCTGAGCTTGTGATAGGAAACCTGTGGCAAGTTGTGCTTGCTCGTCAAGAGAAACCTCACTCATCCGTGACTCAGCAATGTCCAACCATTGACGTAGATCATTGAGCACAGTCAACAGCTTTGACTCATTCATCCCCTTTAGTTTGAAGGCTCGCAAGAACAGAGAATACGTCATTGGATCAAGCATTCTGACTTCTGTCAAGACCTCGGCTGGCTTGAGTATTAGGAAGACATTGTTCACCATGAGGATAACACAGCCCAGATTGAAGATACCTTGGCGCAGCTCATGTATTGCGCTTGGGCCTTCATCATCCTCTGCAAATTTCTTTGCCCTGTTTAGATGCTCCATCGCTTCACTCTTGACCTGAGAGATGGACTCTTCAGACCATACATAGCCTACCGTCTGTTTCTGCCAGTTTTCGACCATTCCTTTGGTGTCATGCATTACTAATGAGTTTCGTAGCCGATTGACGACCTGAGATATTATTGTGACATCCTTTGTGGCTCCACTGAATACATCCTCAACATCCTTCACAGTCATGAAGACCATGTCCACAAGCACCTCCTTATGGGTTGACATCAGTCTCACTGGTGCCTCATCAGCATCCCAGATAATGCAGATGTCCAAGTCCGAGTTTGCAGTGGCTGTCCCTGTCACATACGATCCATAGACAAATATGCCCTTGACATTCTCATGATTCTTCCATTCTTTCACAGTGTCTTTCAGTGCATCAGTGAAGCGTTTGCGAATGTCAGGCATGTTCTCTGTATTCCTCCAAAGTTCTCTTCATCAAATGACTAACGATTTTCAAAGTGGCGGATGTCAATAAAGATATCTGATACGAGTCCCGACACTAATTAATAGTCGATTAGTTATAGCGTTCTCATGCCCCGAGTAGATGGTAGAGCCAATGATGAGGTTCGACAGGTTGAGTTCACTCGTAATTTCCTCAAACACCCAGAAGGCTCGGTTTTAATTGCAACTGGAGAAACTAAGGTTATTTGCACAGCAACTGTTGAGGAAGGTATTCCAGGTTGGCTCAATGGTAAGGGGCAGGGTTGGGTCACTGCTGAATATGGGATGCTTCCACGATCCACTGATGACAGGATGAATCGATACAAGGTGAGTGGAAGGGCTCAGGAGATTCAACGTCTCATTGGACGTTCTCTCAGGGCCGCTGTGGATATGACACGCATAGGAGAATATACTGTCCGGATTGACTGTGATGTCATACAGGCTGATGGTGGCACTCGAACTGCATCCATCACAGGTGCATACGTCGCTCTCTGTGATGCAATTCAATACATGATTGACATGGACATTATTTCTGAGAGTCCTATCACTGGTAATGTGGCTGCAGTGAGTGTAGGCATTATCAATGGTGAACCTCTTCTAGATCTATGCTACATGGAGGATGCACAAGCAGATGTTGATATGAATATAGTCCAGCATGGAATTGACTTTGTAGAGATTCAAGGAACAGCTGAAGGTGCAACTTTCGATCGCACAGCTATGATCCAGATGCTAGATCTTGCCACGAAAGGAATCTCAGAACTCATAGATGCTCAAAATAAAGCATTGTCAGTGAGATAAAGCTCGAAAATATCGCCTCTGGCAAAAGCTTTATACGTATATCCTTCAGAAAAAGACTGCTCTCGTCGAAGAGAAGGTCTTATGCGACGTGAACGTCGTGAGGCTGTTCTGGTATTGCTGGTGACGGAAATACCCTCGACGCATAGCAAGCTTTAAATCGCAGGCCAATTAGGCTGGCGGAGCGCTCACTGAAACTGTGATGCGCTAGCGTTAGGTCCGGAGTTCAGAGTTCTCGAACACTGAACAAAGGTTCATCGGGACCAGGTCATGAGAACGGTACCATTCCCGGTGGAGGACCGTCAACGTCGAAGACTCGGTGAAGTGTGTCATGGAGAGTCAGACGCGTGGACTGCAGAGGATGGAGGTACACTGATTCAAAAGAATTGTAGGGAAAAGTTACTACAATAACTCCTTGGCATGATTAGTGATAATCATGTTCACATTGAGTGGACAACAGGTAATACTGTGTCAACACATGAGTAGATTTGCGATTCGCTAAACGGCCAGTGGTGGATGACTTGGTTGGCTAGCCGATGAAGGGCGTGACAAGCAGCGAAATGCCTGGGGTAGACGCATGAAGTCTGTGATCCCAGGGTTCCCGAATAGGACTTCCGAGTATGGGCTAATACCCCATACTGATCGAGGGTCAAATCTCGATTGGGAACGCTCGGAACTGAAGCATCTTAGTACGAGCAGGAAGAGAAAACAAATGTGATTCCCTGAGTAACAGCGAGCGAAAGGGGAATAGGCCAAACTGAATCCCTGTGTGACGAATACAGGGAGATGTGGTGTTAGGGCCTGGACAAGTGCCTCTGCAAATGAAGCCGAAGTTGTCTGGAACGACGTGGCATAGAGGGTGACACCCCCGTAGGCGTAAAGTGCAGGCATGTCTAAGGATCCAGAGTAGCGCGGGTTGGTCTTCTCGCGTGAAGATCGCAGGTACAATCTGCGAAGCCTAAATACTCAGCCAAACCGATAGTAAACTATGTAGCGCGAGCGAAAGTTGAAAAGTGCCGCGGAAGCGGGGTGAAAAGCACCTGAAAC
>JBHLRS010000019.1:0-60074 GCA_048882325.1 Candidatus Thorarchaeota archaeon
GTAACAGCTACCTTGACTATCACTATGGCTGATACAAGACTCTATCGTGCACCAAATTCATACGTCTTTAACATCCAGATTCTCGCACATGGCACATCAATGACGGTCACTGGTGTTACAACGACACCGTATGGCAATCAGACATATCTGACAGTCGCTCTGACGGATTTAGAAACTGGTGGGCCTGTTCCTTTTGGGTCAGTTGCAAGCATTGAACTACAACATGCTTTTGGTACAGACAGCGGATTCACTAGCTTTGACTACGTTTTGGACACTAGTGCATGGCCTGTGGGAACTCACACAGTCACAGTAGTTCTTACAATACTTGGTGGAGAACCTTACAACAATCCATCAAACTATCAATTTCAAATAACGATTCGGAGCATGTCTACAGTTATGTATCATGATCCATCCCCATTAAACTTCCCATTAGGAGCAGACTTCTCTGTGGACCTACGTCTCAATGTCAGCGAACCTGGACCTAACTATGGGAATCCAATAACCGGCAGAATAGCTGGTGAGTTCTCTGTTCCTGGATACGTTATCTCTATTGGCACGACCGAGCAAGCGGTTGGCCGTTACAAACTATCAATCAGTGCGTCCTATTTCACAGGAGGAACCTATCAGATCATCGTATTCTTCACATCTGCAGACAATGTGTATGCAAACACATTCGTTGTGATTCAATTCCTCTATCGAGAAGTAGACAGCACCTTAACCTCACCTAACTATCCACAAGTAACAACGCCGTATCAACTAGATGTGAAGATTGTACTCAATTACACTGACATTGACTTTGGCTCAGGAATTGAAGGAGCTACCATCACCTCTCCAGATCATCCAACTTGGATTGCAAATTGGAGCGATAACGGGTTCGGCATCTATGGCGTCTGGATTGATGTTTCAACACTAAGTCAAGGTATATACTATCTTAATCTTACAGCTGATAAGTCAGGTATAATCGCAAAGACTCTGGAGTTCCGGATAGTTATCAGGTCTGCGTATACTTCAGTAATACCAACTGTCGGTTCCTTAAACATTCCAATTGGTAACTCATATGTCTTCTATGCTGAGTTCACGGACACAGACAGACTCATTCCGATTGATAATAGTTCAGCACCATATACCCTTGTTAGTTCAACATGGGGGAACTTCTCTGTTGTCTATGAGTCACTATCAGATATGTATAGAATCACATTCTACACATCAGATTCTGACACAATATCCCAAAATATCGTTTACACCTTTACTTTCTCAAAAGGTGCCAACTATCAGGTTGCAGAGTTCACCATCACAGTTTCAATTCGGACTCACAACACCGATTTCCGAATAGTTAGCTCTATCGAGCCAACTAGTACAATTGGTATCTTCAACATCTCCGTCTACTATGGAGACCTCGATAATGCTATAGGAGTCAAGTCCGCTTCAGTTGACTTCTGGGTCGAGAATGCTTCGGGTGTTGTGAGCTCAAGTTATGCTTATGACTTGATTCTAGGTGATGGATTCTATATCATCCAGGTACCTGCAGCTCAGTTTGGACTAGGGCTACAAACTCTCACAGTCCATGCAGACTGGACTGGAGTTGTAGCGATATATCAAGACAAGTCATTTGTCACAACTGCGAATGTAGTCGGTCGAGAATCTGCCCTCACACTTCTTGTTGGTTCCGCGCCGACTCCATACAATGAAGACATGGCATACACGTTCTTGTACAGTGACTTGTTCAGCAGTGTTGGCATTGACAACCTGACAGGGAATGTCTTCATCTATGTTAGTTTCACAGGTGAATCAGTCAGTCCGGATGATGTCGTGATTGTTGACCTATCATTAACTGAGGCTGGTAACTACTCTATTCAATTCAATACTGGAATCTTTAGTAGAACTGGACTCATATACATGAATGTCTTCGTCAACTGGTCAAAGGGAGTGTCTCCTTATTATGCAAACAGGACTGATGTGGTTTCCCTTACTGTTTTACGAAGGGACACATTACTCTCTATTTCACCACCATCTGCAACCAGTTACAATGAGAATGCTACCTTCACACTCACCTTTGAGGACATTGGTACTAGTACTCTCATTACAGGTCTCACAAAAGATCAGATTGCTCTGAACATCTCCTTCTCATTAACTGAAACAGCAGGCGTTTACACAATTTCGTTTAACACAAATCAGTATCCTAGTTTAGGAACCAAAGCTATCCGCATTGATGTGACATGGACGGGCGCTCCATTCTATGCCAGTCGGATTGGTAGAATAACCTACATCAATATCATCTATCGCGAAACCTACTTTGAATATCTTACTCCGCCACCCACACCCTATGGTGACCAGGTTATATTCAATGTGACATGGACTGATATAACAAGCGGAGCTTCTGACCCAATCACATCTGCGACTCTAGAATTAAGGGAAGGATCCACTCCGATTAATCTGGCTGAGTATTCCTATTTCGAAATCGCTCCAGGAATCTATCAAGTGACCTTGAACACAACCTATGTGATGGGTCCCGGTACTGATACTCTGCGCATAATTATTTCAGCTGGAGTATTTTACATAGCTGACAGGACTGTGGACCGACTGTTCACAGTTGATTATCGTTTGACAGTGGTTGCAGCCAATCCAGTAGTTGATGTTCCTTACAACTCTTCAATTCTAATCACCCTCAATTATCTTGACCAGTTTACAGGTCAATCTATTACAAACGATTCTGCTCATGTTACAATCTTGGTGACAGCACCCTCCGGAGCGGTCTTCACTTCATCTTGGATTGTCCAAAGTCAGGAGTATGAACTCGTAATTCATTGGAATCCAAGCTGGAGCCCAATTCTTTGGGCTCCGGGAACTGTGCATGACTTTACAGTTGAGATGAGCTACGACTCTATAGCTCCTTTTTATGATGCTGACACAGTATCAGGTACTTTCAAGATAAGGATTCGAGACTCGACACTTGCTCTAGACACAGAACCTGAAACAACTCCCTACCTAGATGATGCTATCTTCATTTTAGATTATACGGATGATGATGCAAGTGGTACTGGAATCGAAGGTGCCCTTGTAAACATATTAGACAATAATTCAATTCCTCTGAACCAAGGTGTCGATTACATAGTTTCCGATGCTGGAGGTTTTTACACCATAACGGTCCATTCAACAGCACTCGGTACTCTCGGTACTCATACATTGAGGGTTCAACTCAATTGGTCAGGCGCTCCATATCATGAGAATGTGACTCGGAATGTCAATGTCCTAGTTCGCCAGAGGGAAACTAATCTTGACATTACTGTGCCTCCATCGCAAACATTGTACTTCGATGATGTTTCCTTCACTTTCCAATACCTCGACGTTGATGCAGACATTCAGATAACAACCATCACTTCGACAAACATACGTCTCAGGTGGCCAAATAGCACAGTGATCAATTCTATCCTCTACACTGTGAACCAAGTCGGAGGATTATATGAAATCATAATCTCATCAACAGTGTTATCCACTAGCACTGTTTCTGGATTGTCTCTTCGCGTAGAAATCGATTGGGATGGCGGAACAGCACCATATTACAAGGATGACAGCACGATTGTAAAAATCACAATTACAAGAAGAACTATGCTTGTTGAAACCAGTCAGATTGAGAGAACT
The DNA here is from genome assembly GCA_048882325.1 of Candidatus Thorarchaeota archaeon. Taxonomy (GTDB): domain Archaea; phylum Asgardarchaeota; class Thorarchaeia; order Thorarchaeales; family Thorarchaeaceae; genus SMTZ1-45. The sequence goes on from JBHLRS010000019.1 coordinate 3,640, forward strand.
CCCAAGGGTGACCTTCTCAACATCTCAGTACTAATCACAGATCTTGACAGTGAATTACCTGTAGACAACGCTATAATCCTCTTCAGCTGTCGATTCAACCCAAGCATGAGTTACTCAAGTGCAACTGGGTTCGGATATTACAACTTCACAATTGACACATCAACTCTGTTAGGTACGGGGACGTTCCTCTTTGACATTGAGATACAATGGGATCCTACTCGTGCACCGTTCTATGCTAACCGCTCCGTCATAACACTAACTGGCTTGGTTGATTTAGTTAGAACAACCTTCACTGTAGATATAATCACTCCCTCTTCAGTACAATACACTGGAACTGTGTCCTTACTAGTGACATGGCAAGACCTAGATCATGGAGTGCCAATGACAGGTTATGCAGGAATCCTCAACTATAGCATCAATTATCTCGCTGGAGGAAGACCTCTACTGCTAAATGTATTCGAAACTGGGACTCTTGGCGAATATAATATCACATTCAGTACCTCTGATCGCACAATCGGAGCTCATACACTTGTTATCATTGCAGAAGTATCTCCATATTCACCTGTAACTGTAACTCCACAGTTTAGTGTTGTTCCAATAAACACTGAATTGACGCCGATGGTAACATCAATCACAGATTATTGGAAGAATATAACTCCAATTTCTGTCGATTATCTAGACCTGTTTAATGGCGTGCCTATATCAAGTGCTGCTAGCGTGACTTGGTCCTATGCGCCGTTAAGTCTCGGTGGTATTTTGACCGAGGTTGGATCGACAGGAACCTATGAGGGTTTGGTTGATACGAATGCTTTCGAAGCTGGTACCTTCGTACTGACAATCACAGCCACAAAGAGTAGTTACAGCACTGCGATAACTACGATAACACTTGTTGTACTACGGATTCCTAGTGAGATGTCTATCATATCACCCACTAAACTTGTCTATAATGTGAGCAGAGGAGATCCGGTCTTTGTGCAAATTGAACTTATGGATCCCACAAGTGGTTTCCCGATTGGGAACACAGCTGTCCTAAATGAATCTGGCAATTATCAAGTCTATGCGGAGCTGAAAAGTGAAAGATATTACATGCTCTATGATGTTGGTAATGGATTGTGGAATGTAACAATACCTGGATCTGCTACTGTTCTTGAAGCTTTGTTGTCCTATGATGTGCAGATTTTCGCAGGTTTCAAGAATTACGATCCAGCTGTTGCTCAATTCACACTCTATATACAACAAGCATCAACGCAACTCAAAGTAATTGGATTGCCTGATCCAACCAAACATGAAGTCTACTATCTTCAAGAGGTTACAATAGAACTCAATTTCACTGCCCCAAATCTTGACATGTTGATTGACAACGCCAGTGTTAGATGGTTGGACTCAACACGGAACATTTCACTTGATTTCACATCCATGGGGAATGGAATTTGGAGTTTGACCTTCAATACTTCGATTCTTGGATTTGGCACTGTGGGAGTTTCATTCTATGGTTCCCCAGCCAATTCAACACTTGCTGATACTCTGACAAGTATGACATTGACTGTCAAGAAGATACCAACTTCAATTGATGGCCCCACAGAACTCCTCAATCGTGTATGGGGTTGGCAAGGGAATATCGCACTGAATTTCAGTGACGACTATAATGACAGGAACGTTGCAGGAGCCACTGTGACTTTCAACTATGGAAATCTCGATTTTAACGCAACAGATCTCGGGAATGGTACATATGTTCTGTACATTGACACAACAATTTTGGATTCAGGTTCACGAGAGAAGATATCAACATCATTCATTCTCGCAAACTACGAAGAGCGATCGTTTAGTTTCTACATAAATGTAGAGGAGCGTCCTACAGAGCTAATAGTTTCTTATCCTGACCAGAATCATGTTTCATTCATTGAAGATGTGATTACTCTAGAGCTTACGATGGGTGATGCTATAGACATCTCCCTATTCTATAACGATACTAATACTATTGGTGGACTTCTTGGAGGTATCGAAGGTGCTAACTTCACCGCATACACCGAGCTCAGAGCTCCCTCTTACTTCTCTGGCTCTAGGACTGTTGTCTTCATCGATGGATTTGGTTACTATAATTTCACCTTTGACACAAATGATGTAACACTATATGATCGATATCCCGGTCCTACTATTCTCGAAGGCGACTACTTTACCTATACCATCGAGATTTTCTCTGAACACAGAGCCCTGCAGAAAATCGAGATTAGAATCAGGATCATTGAAACTCCAACAGAGATCATATTCGATGGCGACGTTGTAGATCCGGACACTAACATTGTCTATACAATCACAAATGGTGAGGAAGTTGTCTTTGACTTCTATATCCGTGATACATGGCATGATGTAGGTGTACCTAGTGCAAGTTACTCCTTCACTTCTGGCGCGACCGCAATCATTAGTAGTAATACCACTCTCGGTGCTGGCAATTATCGACTTATTATCAGAGCTGTAGATTACGGTGGAGACTCCTTGCTGACCGTCACATTAAGCACAGAATTTCATGATGATGTGGAGATGAGCTTTCTCATTCATACAGAACCTAACGATTTCGATATTCTCTTCCGTGACTTCACGAGAATTGGACTCCCAATAAGCTTGTTTGTCATCTTATTGTTGGGTGCCTATGTCCGGGTTTGGAGTGTGCCAAAGAGAATCAGACAGATCAATGGGCAGCTCAAGGCACTTCGCAAGGGTAAAGTGCCCAAACCAATTGGTGATGTCAAGAGTCGACAACAGCTTGCAGCAGAACTCTTCAACGATACATTCTCCGAGTTCAAGATCACACGAACCGCAGCCCAGATGCCCGAGGATGCGATACCGATTGAGGTTCCTGAGATGGGTGAACTGCTCATGCAACTTGCGATTCTCACCAATCTTAGTCAAGCAGAACTTGACGAGTTCCAGGCTGACATCAACAAGATGAAGATGAGTGAGCAAGCCGCCTTTGTGAAAGAGGTCATCATGCAAGAGGCTATCCGTGCCGCACGTCGTGATGGCAAAACCATTGAGGAGACCTTGGCTACAGTAGAACAGGAGGCCATACGTCGCCTCGGTGGAGAAGAAGAGATTGCTCCTGTTGAAGTTGTTGAACCTGAAGAGACTGAAACAGTCTTCCTGGAGGAAGGGAAAGAAGCAGAGGTCACCGAGGAGAAGTCCCTCTTACATAAGGATGAGGTCACTGAAGAGGGTCCAGAAGTAGCCTCAGAGAAAATGAGCCTATATGAGATTGAGGAGCTCCGGAGAGACCTCGAACGTAGAGGCGTACCTCCACATGAGATTGATACCATTGTCGAGCAGGCCAAAGAGCTGCCTCGGGAGCTTGTGGATGAACTCGTCAAGAGTCTAGAGGGTAAGAAGGACTAGACGCACCTAGTCCCTCTACCTTTTCTTATATTCTTCGAAAAAAAGAGAGAATTCACACGACATGTATTGATATAGATTTCAACTAATCTCATAGTTTAGTGATGAGTCTATCATTCAGGAGACGATAGACCCCTAAAAATCAGAACCACAATGGTGCCGAGTATGAGGAAAAGCAGTTTTCTTTCCCTAGTCTTAATTACGTTGTTCATGTTTAGTCTTGCAGACCTGTCAGGAAATGGTACTCTGGCAACTGATACGGGACCGATACTAAACTATCAAAATCAGGTCTCAGAGGCTGGCGGCACCTGGGTAGGCACTGGGTCTTCTCTGCCAGTTTCCTTCACTGGTACATTCACAAATAGTGATACTTGGATAGATACTAGTACAACCCTCTCCTCTGATTTCACAGCTGGAACCTCTTTTGAAGTATCCAACTCAAGTACAGCGAAATGGACTGCTTACATTCTGGTTTCTCCACCTGCTGAGGTGGTAACTCTTAGTTTTACCGTGGACTATAATGAGACTGAGTGGCGGCCAACAACGCTCACCAATCCAGTTGGAGTTGTCATGACCTATGCAACTGACTGGTGGTACGATGCTGGTCTTGTCTATGTAAGTGAATCTGCAGTAACAACGCATGGTGTATGGAAACTCGAATTCACAGCAATGAACCATCTGCTTAATCTTGAGCTTGGTCTAAGCACTGGACCTTTGGGAACTACATCTAATTTCGTACTCAATAATGAGATACTGTTTCGAGGTACAAGCACTTGGATTACTGGTTCCTCGACAGAATTTGTTCTGACAGACCCAACGGGTACTGTATGGCACTCAGCAACTAACACAACTGTAGGTTCCAATTCACATCTCCTTCAATCATTTCAATATAGGAAGGACATTACAATCGATAGGTCAAGACATCTTGGTACAAGCGTGAACAATTTCCCAGTCATGATTGATATCACAGATGCAGCCCTTCAGACACACGTACAAAGCGATGGTGATGACATCATCTTTGCTTCTGGCGGGAAAATCCTTTCACACCAGATTGAGTTCTTCGATCAGGTAACAGGTCATTTGATAGCTTGGGTCAAGACGAATCTGACTGGCTCAGTAAACACAGTCATCAGTATGTATTATGGAAATCCGCTTCTTGGTAATATGGAAAAACCAGAAGATGTCTGGACTGAGAGCTTCGCCTCTGTCTGGCATCTTGATGAGGCTGCTACAGCTGGACAAACAACATCGACTCATTATGACTCCACATCTGGAGGGTATGATGGAACGCAAAGTGGGAACTATGATGACACAGGAGCTGTCGGGAGTGGGCAGCACTTTGATGGCGTCAATGATCAGGTAGTCATTGCTGCGTCAAAGTCACTTGAGCCAACAGGTGATGTTGAGATTTCGGGTTGGTTCAAGCTTGATGTACCACACAACGCATTCTCAAGTTCAACGAAGATTCTGGTCACTAAGATGCTTGATGGTGACAATGATATGCACATTGCGCTTGTTGGGACTGACTATACAACAGCAGCGGCTTCTGATGGCAGTCTCGTTTTCAAGACTGAAAATAGCAATGCTCAGATGTACAAATGGACCGCTCAAACAAGCTGGCAGGCTGGAGTTTGGTACTACTTTGCGTGTTTCATGGATGCCAGTACTCCAGCAAACAACAGGATATACGTTCGAGCAATTCAAGATACTGCCGGAACAAGCGGAGGAACCACATTTGCTAATCTTTCTTTCATTGCAGATTGGGGCATTGGTGGTGGACTTATTGACCAAGTAGTAGGTAATCTTGCTTGGTTCGATGGCGTAATTGATGAGGTTCGTGTTTCCAATGTGGCAAATGGTAGGTCTGGAGCATGGAGAGCGGCTGAATGGTCCAATCTTAATGATCCCTCCACATTCTATTCAGTTGGTTCAGAGATTGAGAGAACCTCTCCTGATCCTCAGACAAAGAAGACTGTTGATGCCACAGCCATTGCTGGTTCATGGATTGTCACAGCTTACTACAATGATTCGGGTAGTTCAGTGAACTTTCGCGTAGGAATGTACGAAAGAGCCTTTACCATTAAGCAGGCATCTAAATTGAGCCTCAATGCTCCTACCGATGCTGTCGGAGATAATATTACAGCGGCTACTATTGGTGATTCTGTCTATGTTCAAGTTGAACTCACTGATGACTTCACTTCTTCAGGGGTTATCGGTGCAACCGTAACTACCAATTGGACTATTTTTGGTACAGGAACTAACCTGCAATTCTATGATGAGGGTGGAGGTCTTTATGGGCTAGTTCTAAATACAACCCAACTTGAGGATAACATACGATGGAGGCTTAATATAGAGTCAAATCATCCATACTATACTTATGCAGAAATTCAACTCTTTATTGATCTCAGCCATGATACTGTTTTGGGTTTCAATAACGTAGACTCAACACCTATAGGATTTGACTTCACAGCGACACTAGTCTATGTAGATACTTATGGCGGTAGTCCAATTGCAGGTGCAACAATCACATTTGCTAATGGTACACCTGTGAATGTTGTTTCTGAACTGAATGGTCAATACAATATCTCTCTATCAACCTCGGGACTTAGTGCTGGGGTATATACATTCAGATTCAATGCTACAAAGTCAGGTGCGCTTCTTGAGATGGCCAGTGTGGAGATTACATTCATTCTTAGACCTCACTACACTGCAGTATCAGTTTCTGGTGACCTCTTGACACCATCAGGCTTCAATACTCCCGTGACTGTAGTCCTAGTAGATTTGGATACAGGAAGCCTTGTTGACATCAGTAATGTGGCCTCGATAACATTCACGACAACAAACTATGGGTCTCCATTATTTGGAACCTTCACTCCTACTTTGCTTACAAACTCATGGAATGTCGGTGTAGAAGATATCACAATCACTGTGAGTATGTCAAGCTCGGATTACTATGCTCCAGATGCATATGATTTCCAAGTGACCATTAGGAAACACTACACCTCTGCAACAGTCATTGGAAATTTGGTGACTCCGTTTGGTAACAACACACCTCTGACTGTGGTTTTAGTTGACCTTGATACTGGTGGAAGTGTGGCTGTAGCGGCTGTTGATTCCATCGAGCTAGACTCGATCATCTATCCTCTTTACTTCGATGGTTCACCCTCTAGTTTCAATGTACTCCTACTGACAGGTGATGACTCTTGGGCTGTTGGATCCCGGACTGCGACTCTAAGAATCGTGATGTTGGTGTCATCGATATACCAAGATCCAACAGATTACGCTTTTACCGTGACCATCAGAAGCATGGCTACGTATCTCTATAATGAACCAAGCGACCTCAGATTTCCAAATGGTGACGACTTCTACATCGCTTTAAGGTTCAATGTAAGCGAGATTGGTCCTAACTATGGTGACTATATAGCAGGTCTCACAGCTGGCGAATTCGCGATTAGCAATGGGACCTTCACTTATCCGAAGACAATCAACAATTTTGGATTTGGAATATACAATCTTACTATTGCTGCCTCTTATTTCCCTGAAGGCACCTATACAATCTATGTGACAGTTAATCCATCTGATCCTCGCTATGCCTCAACCCAACTAGTTCTGATCTTCGACTATCGACCGACGAGAACTGATCTGACATCTAACATCTACACCATCTCGACACCTTACGAACATGATGTTGTCGTCACATTATTCTTTGAAGACCTTGACAGGAGCCTTGGCATTACTACTGGAATAATAACATCACTGGATGCCACAATTGGATATGTTCACACAGGCGGTGGTTACTACGATGTGACCATTGATGTTACAGGTCTAACTATCGTAGCCAGCCCTCACATAATAACTCTGACTGCTGATGCAACGGGCTATGACTCCCGCGATATCGACATTACTATTATCATTACTGAAATTCACACCGATGCTGAACCCTCGTTAATATCACTTGACATGCCTGTGGGTGACATCAAGATATTCACAATTGACTTCAACGACCTAGATAACGGTGTCCCCATAGGTACTGCCACAGTTACCCATAACTGGACCGTTCAGCCCAATGTTGTTGTGTCTTGGACTGGAACCAACTGGCAGGTCACATTCACTACAACAGGTTCTGACCCTCTAGGTACCTATACAGTCTGGTTCAACTTTGACGAAGGTTCTGGTAACTATCAGGATGGTTACTGTGAGATTGAGGTCATTGTAAGAAGTCATACAACTCTGTTCAACTTGGTCAGTGCAGTCGAACCAACACCGTTCAATGGTCTCGTTAATATCTCTTTGAGATACTGGGATTGGGATAACAACGTTGGTATCGATACTGACACAAATATCTCCTCCACTGTGTGGAATGGAACTGCTTGGATTCCTCACACACTTGTTAATGATCCCGCTGTAGGTTATTACACAATACAGATAGATGCGACTCAATTCAGCCAGGGTGTCCAGAACTTTGACATCTACTTCACATGGACTGGACTTGTCCAACAATATGAGGACAAAACGACGACTGCATCGGTCAACATAATCGGAATTGACTCCCAGCTTACTTTACTACAGTCCTCGGAACCAACTCCGTACCTTGATTCAATGTTGTATATCTTCAATTACGCTGAAACCAGCGGGCTTGGTATTACGAATTCCAGCTATGGTGGAGGAAATGTACACATCTCTGTTAGTTTTCAAGGTGAAACCGTCGATCTTGGACAAGTAACGATTACAGAGATTGATCCAGTCCTTCAACCTGGCGACTATTCAATCTCCTTCAGTACAACAATCTTCGGTAGGACTGGACTCATCTATATGAATGTCTACATCAATTGGTCTGCTGGTGTGGCACCATACTACACCAATCGATTTGATGTGATATCCGTTCGAGTGCTTCCACGCGACACTGTCCTCTCTGTTGTATCTCCAACTCCAGAATCTTATGGTGAAAACGCTACATTCTCTTTCACTTTTGAGGATGTCACAGGTGGTGCAAGCGTTCCAATAGATGATAACCCTGCAATGAATGTGAGTCTAAGTCTGGCAGGTTACACCTTGACATGGAATGGTGGCACTCACACATTCACTGTGTCATTCAATACAAGTCAATTTGGTGCTCCTCTAGGACAGAAGTCATTCACTCTTAGTGTAACTTGGTCCGGTACTCCTTACTATACCAACAGAACTGGTCACACTGTCTTCATTACTGTAACTGCACGTCAGACAGTATTCGACTATCAGTCACCTGCACCAACCTCATATCTCAACAATGTGACAATCAATCTTGACTGGACTGATGTTTCCGGTGCCGCCACACGGGGGATTGAAGGAGCTACTATCACACTTCTAGAAGGTGCAATTCCAATCTCAAGTTTTTACTACACGGTCTATGACATCGGAGGAGGCCTTTACGAAGTGGTGCTCAACACGACTGCTTTTGCTACTCCTGCAGACTATGATCTTACTATTGAGCTAACAACTGGCTATTTCTACATCAATAATGTCAGTTCTCACCGTACTCTCAGAGTACTGTATCGACAATCACTTCTTTCCGCAGAACCTATTGGACCCACGCCATACAATTCTTCCCTTGTCTATATCCTCGACTTCTTGGATAGAGAAACATCGGGCACGATTGGAAATGAAACCAGTCTTGTTTCTTTAAGCATCCTCAATGGAAGTGATTGGTTCTTTACAGTAGAGTGGATGTCTGGATTCGAGTACTACGAACTCACCATTTTGACCTATAACCATCCCGAGCTTGTAATTGGTGTGGAGTATGTCCTACAGATAGAGGCTTCATTCTCCAATCAGGTGCCTTTCTATGGATCTGATGACACCTTTGTGTTCTTTGAACTCAGAACTCGCGCCTCTACAGTTTCTCTCATCGACTCGCCTGATCCAACTGCATATCTCGAAAATTCAGTGTTTAGGGTTCAATACCTTGATACAGACAGTGGTATAGGAATTACAGCAGATAGTATCTCCATTCACAGAGGTGTATTCACACTCACACCTGGAACAGATTATATCCTATCTTTTGAAGGCAACGGACTCTATTTTGTTACTTTGAATACGACCGCTCTAGGCGGTATAGGCTCTACAACTATACAGGTTCGAGCTTTCTGGACAGGTGGCTCTCCATATCATGATGATGCGACATTGGATGTTAATGTATACGTCACAAAGAGAGAGGCCAATGTCGAGATCACCACACCACCTACACAAGCAAGATATCTTGACAATGTCACCTTCCAATTTGTATATCGTGATTTGGCAACAGCAACTGTGATTGATAGCATAACAATCAATGAAATCCAGATTTGGGCTGGTGGTATTCTACTCACTCCCCTCCAATATTCAATATCTGAAGTATCAGGGACTTTCACTGTCAGCATCAATTCAACTGTTCTGAGTGCAGGATTGGTTAGTAATTACAATGTGACTGTGTTCGCTGATTGGAATGACGCGACTGCTCCCTTCTATTTCGATGATGCCACAATAGTACGAGTGTCAACTAGAGGGAGAAGTATGTCATATTCTGTCCTACCAGCTGAAGAAACAGCGTATGGTGAGTTGCTCAATCTATCATTCTCATTACTCGATGCTGATTCAGGCAATCCAGTTAGTGACCTTCATACAGTCATCAGTTTTGACCTTCAGAGTGGCGGTCTTACTCCGGGAGTTGACTTTTGGATACTAGGGTCACCTGGTTTGTTCACCGTTCAGATTGATACCACGGCTTTAGGCAATCCTGGGACCTACCACTTTGACCTTGATATTAGCTGGGATGGGTCGGCTCCATACTATCTTGGTTTGGCTACTATAGATATGATCGGTATTGTAAACAAGATTGATACAATTCTAATTCCAACACAAGATATTGTGGAGGTTCAATGGTCCGCTTCTACTTCAATCACAGTAACATACCAGAGTTTGCTTGATAGCAGTCTGATCGATGGGGCTGATGTAATTTGGGAGTCGCCATTTGAGTATGCAGGTCCTGCTGGATTTATTGGCTCAGGTCAATACCAGGCTTCAATTGACACAGCTGCATATGCTGGTCTTCATGTAGGTACCTACGTGATTACTATCACAGTAGAGAATCTTACTGCATACAAATCAGCTATTGCATACGTCACTCTTGTTATTACTGCACTTGACAGTGAGATGACTTTGATAGATCCAGCTACACCCGTCATCAGCATTAATCGAGGTGCTGCATTACCAATCACTGTATACTTGACGGATGGTAGCTTCATTCCGATTTCTAACTCACAAGTGACTCAAGTTGTTGCTACACTGGATGATATCTATCAATTCACTCTTGCATACACTGGAACTCCTGGATATTATTCAGGTCTTCTCCCTGCGGATGATGAAACTGCAACAAAGAGAGCTCCTGGAATTCCGTATGATGTCATTCTTTCATCGACGTTTCAAGACTATTACCCAGCAGTCTACTCATTCACGTTCCTGGTCTTGCAAACGAAAACCGCTGTCAATCTCACAGGTGACACAACTGAAGACATGACCTTTGTATATTCAGAGGCTGGATTACTAGAAGTAAATGTGGTGCTTCCAGATGCTGGTGTGCCAACCTATTTCTGGAATGGTACAGTCCAGTGGTCAATCTCTGACTTGGGTCTGAGTGGAAACTTCAGTACCGATTATGGTAATGGGACATATTCAACACTCCTCGATACTACACTCATAGGTTATGGCATTGTACCACTAACTTTGACCTTCATTCCATGGCAAAATATGTCACTCTATGCATCATCCATCCGTCTCATTACAGTCGCAATTACACGTATACAAACTTCAGCAACCCCACCGATTGGACGCGACTTCATATGGGGCTGGAGTGGTTATCTTGAGTTCATCTTTTGGTCAGAGTCGTTCGACACAGGAATCCCGGGTGCAAGTGTCACAGTAACCTTGCCAGGTGCTGAATTTACGTCCGCGATAGACCTCAATAATGGGTCATACCTTATCTATCTCAACACAACCCTGCTTCGAGCCAGTTCAAGCTATTTGCCACTGACTGTGACTTTCTCTAAGGCAAATTACCTTGCAGCGAGTTCAATAATTCAAATTAGGGTCCTTGAGGTCCCCACTGAAATCTCTGTGCATTCTATTGATTACACGCCCGCATATGCAGGTGACCTGACTGACTTTCTCAATCTTCAGATTCCTCTTGGGGACTCGATGGCTATCATCTTCTGGTATAATGACACCGATATCTCTGACCTCTATGTTGGAGGTCTTTCTGGTGCCTCTGCTACACAGGATAGTTTACTGCGTGGTCCCACGATTGCTGAGCCAATTAGCGTCACTGTAATTTCACTTGGCAATGGTCTGTATCAGGTCATCTTCGATACGATGGACCCAGACGTTAGTGCCATCGTTAGTCCTCTTAAATATCAATTATCAGTTGCACTTGAGTTTGAAAATCGAACAACATCTCAAATTCTGTTCAACATTGAAGTGATCAATACTCCCACAGAGTTATTGATTAATGGAGTAGTTCCAGATGTTTTGACAAATGGTGATTCAGTGACTATTGAGCTGCTATATCACGACGTCTGGCATAATCTTGGGATTCCTGGAGCAACATTTTCAGCAAACGCAAGCGCAGGTTCTCCATTCACAGGCCACCTAGAGGCTGGTACAGCTCCCGGACAATACTTCCTCACGATCAGTACAGGAGGAATCATGTTTAGTCCGGGCTCTGGTACTCTAATAATAAATCTAAATGCTGAATCATACGCTCAAGGCACTACCTCAATCTTCATCGAAGTTGAACAGAGCAGCTTTGATGTTCTTGTCACTAATGGTGTGTTCTATGGATTCCCATTAATCCTAATTATCTCTCTCATAGGTGGTGCATATCTACGAGTTTGGAGCGTACCCAAACGTCTGCGTCAAATCAATAAAATGATTAAATCTATGCGAAAGAGGAAGGTTCCCAAACCAGTTAGTGATGCAAAAAGCAGACAACAGCTCATAACCGACCTCTTCAATGATACCTATGAGGATCTTGGAATAACTCGTACCGCAGAGCAATTTACCGAGGAATCAATCCCTGTTCAGGTCCCCGAGGTTGGTGAACTTCTTATACAACTCTCAATTCTTACTAACCTGAACCAGCAGGAACTCGACGAGTTCAAGGCAGACATTGCAAAGATGAAGATGAGCGAGCAAGCCGCCTTCGTAAAAGAGGTCATCATGCAGGAGGCCATCCGTGCAGCTCGCCGTGATGGCAAGAGCGTAGATGAGATTCTTGAGGAAGTCCAAAAGGATGCTGCTCAGAAACTCGCAGGTGAAAAAGGTAGAGATGTGCCTGAAGGAGTTGAGGTTGAAGAGGAAGAAGAGGAAGTCGAGCCAGTCTTCTTAACACCTGAAGAGACGGCACCGGTATCTGAACCAGTCGTTTCGCCTGATAAGCCAACTGAGCCTGCTCCGACAGAGGACATCAGCTTCACCAGTGAAACACTTAGTCCCTTCGAGATTGATGAACTCAGGAAGGAGCTTGTGGAGAAGGGTGTTCCCGCATCTGAGATTGACATCATCCTCAAACAGGCTGAAGAGCTTCCACGAGAACTTGTTGAAGAGCTCATACGAAGCCTTGATGCGGAGCGGCTACGAGGCGACCTCTGAGTCTAGTCCTCTTCTGTCCTCTCCTCTTTTCTGAGGAAGTAAGAGAGAGGTAGAGTTGTTCCAGAGGAAACAGTCTTTGTTCGATTGGTCCTCCTGACCGGATATTGAGGATGTTTAGCGAGTGTGTAGGTTCGACGTGACTTGGACTCGGACACCTTGATGTGAATCTGAGCAGAACCTGAAAGAGTCTTCCCGCCCTCAGGAAGACTCGGATTCCTCTTTGAGACCGGAGCTGACAACAGCGTGAAGATTCCTCTCCTGAGAGTGAGTGCTGAGATCTTCGATGCCATGTGTGATATCTCCTGCATCCCCTCTCCCTTGAGCCCCTCCTCTAGATACAGCTGTGGAAGTCCAGTCACCATGAGAACTCGAGCTGGAATCATGTCAAGAAATCCTTCAAGTTGGGCCATAACAAGATCGTAGGTCTGTGATGCATTGAACGCCCGAGAGATGTAGATTCTATCCATCACAATCTCGGGTTCAAGTTCATACTCATATGCGAGTTCCGTGAACCTCTCCATCTTGATGATGTTCGCGCTGTCTATAATAATGGTTGGACTCTCTAGTCCTCCACGCTCTTTGGGAGTCTGCATCTTTACTGCAATACGATGGAAGTCATCGTGAAGCGAACGGTCGCCGTAGAAGAGATGGATCAACCCCGACTCGATTCCACCACCCAGGAGACTGTCAAGTGCCACAATGCCTGACTCGACTTTAACACTTAGGAATTCATCTGCTGTGCGAAATCCCTGTTTTAATGGAATCTCTGGCTGTTTCATCTCAGATGTAAGTGTAGCATCAGTCCCATATAACCACCCCCAGAAGGCCAAAACATAGGTTTCCGATTCTGGCAATTGTTAAAAGGGACCGACGAAGATGTATGGTACTTACGCCGGGAGGATGCAATATAGCCGTGAGGAAGATTCGAGTCTGCCCAAAATGTGGCTCTGACAAAATCAGAGACGCCAAGACTTCTGTGAGTGGTTGGCTTGTTCCAACCACTTATTATTGTGGGGAGGAGGACTGTGATTATACAGGCTCGCTCTATGTCGAGGTGGATGTAGAAGAAGCTGAGCAGTTAAAGCGGGCAATGAATGGAGATACTAGCGAAAGTACATAAAATTCATAAATCGGAAACAAATCCACCCAGAGCAAATGCCTTAAGTAGGCGTCAAGCAGACAAAGGGTAGGGTGACTACACCATGGTAACACACGAGGGTTTCGATTTCCCTGATGATCTATACTATACTGAAGACCAGATCTGGGTCAAGAAAGAAGATGGCAAGGTCAGACTTGGCTTCACCACCTTCGGCATGGACCTGGCTGGTAAAATCAAGTTTGTCAGACTGAGACCAGCAGGCAAGGCTATCGCCGCGGGGCGAAGCATTGGCACTCTGGAATCAGGAAAGTGGACTGGACCTGTCAAGGCTCCTGTTGGTGGTACAATCGTTGAGGTCAACGATGCACTGAAGGACAATCCTGGGATTCTGAATGAGGATCCCTATGGGGCTGGTTGGGTCGCAGTTCTTGAGCCTGACAACTTGGATGCAGACCTAGCAAATCTTCAAGGTGCAGACGGACTAGAAGACTGGATCAAGAAGGAATTTGCAGAAAAGAAAGCTGCATAATCAATGGAATGAGAGGCCGGATTTCCGGCCACCATCCATCTTCTTTTACTTCCTACGAGCGAGTTCCCGTCTCAGACCAATCGCTGCATCGTAGATGATTTCAGGTGGTGCAAGCACATAGAGTAAGTTTCTTGAATAACCAGACTCGAAGATGATGCTCTGGAAGATGAGTGTCTGCAGGCTCTTCTCAATGTCATCTGGCGCATATCTTACTCCTAGCTCCTCAGTCTTCACCTCGACCAGTTCATTGAGCGTCTGTCTATCAATGTAGGTCTCGGTCTTGTACCGCATCAGATGTTCACACATCGCCTCAAGGACCAAGAGAGTCATGTAGTCGTTCATGCTGATGGTTTCAATGAGGTCCATGTAGTCATTGTCATGGGCGAATGATGTTATGTTCATAGTTGCATTCCTAATCGCATCCGAGTCAATCTCTTGACCACTTGAAGCTAAGGGCCAGAGTGCCTTTAGAGCCTCAATAGTGGTCTTTGGCTTTGATGCATCAAACTCCACGACAAGGTCGGTTATATAGCGTACGACCTCTTCTGTGAGCTGATGAGGGAAAGTGTCTTCAACTCTCATCCTGACAATGTCATAGAGCTGTGACTGCGTGTAGGTGTCGAGAGGGATTTCGAAGTCATAGCTCATGTGTGTAGCTGGGAGTTTAGTGAGTAATCTGTAATCATGGCTGTTAAGTACACCAATTGTACTGGCATTGATCTCCTTAGAGAGGCGAGCCACCTTTGTGTAGACATCCTCATTGGTCTCATCGATGTTGTCGATGACAAAGATGGTTCTCTTGTCAGTTGCAGTAGCAGTCCGTTTGAACTGCATCCAGAGAACATCAAGATCGAAAGCTACAGTGATGGGTCTGTTGGTTTCCCAGTGTATCTTATCATTCAACTCGGAAACAATCTCAAGGGTGTCCTTGTGCCTTGCGTCTACATATACCGTGTGAGAGTCAAACTGTTTAGGCACAAGCTTGGTGAGGAAGTAACGAGAGAATACTGTCATCCCCACTCCAGATATGCCATGCACAAGACAGTTGACCCCGTACTCTTCCTCCACGGAGTCACGATACATCCCATTTACTTGATCAAGCTCCCTGTCCCGATGAAGAAGTCTTTTCGGGACATAGTAGGGGTCGAATAGACCTTTCGGGCTACGGTTAGAGCGTACCATTCTCATCGTAGGGAAGTCCCTTTGGTAGGTATATAAACCCCCTAAGAGACATGCCCGAAAGTATCCAGAGTCCGAAATGGCGTTAGAGTTTAATGGAATCTATTAGCGATTTTTCAAACGATAGATATAACGCTAGGACTGAAAGTATTCGATTTGGAAATGGGTCAAGAACTCACTTTCACTAGATGCTTGGACCAATTTATGAAATCTCATCATGGTGCTCTGATCATATCTGGTTCGATTTTTCATCAGTTATTTAACCGCTTTATCATACTCACTGATTGATTCAGCTCTATATGCAGATTCTCAATCAAAAACGGATTCTCTTCGGAGCCGTCACCATCAAATGTGCTCCATAATAGATCATCATTGCCTATTATTGTGATTGGATCTGAATCAATTCTCTCGATGGATAGGCTGAATGATGAATCAGGAATCCCATATCTGATTTCAGTGAAGTTTCCCTGAAACAATAATGTAAAACTAAATAACAATAGAAAGATAATGATCCCTTTTTTCACCGAAAATCCCCTAGAAATCTGATATTCAAGGTTCTATTAAACTCTTTTACAACATGATTGCCTTGAATTGGCAGTTGATCAAGTTTGATAGACATACTAATTTACGTGTTGAATAAAACAGCCATAATTGCTGAAACTCAAGAAGCTTGAATGAAGAATCATCCATTAATCGGACTCGTCTAGTTTTCAGTTTACATAAAATCCTGAAACAAAGCCTTCAAGCTGTATCCTGCAAGTATGAAATTTCAATACACAAAGATTGCCATTTTTATATCGAATGGACGAGCACTTGATGTTAAAACCCGAAACAACTCGCGAATGGAACTGCTTACAGTTATACGTCATCAATGTTGAACCATAATCATTATACATTCGAGATTTCACTACTCCTATTCGTGGTTTCAATGACTATTGTTATACTGGCAATGCACGGAGCTCCACCAACTGACTATCCCCGGTCTGACCTGATGGAGTTCTTCAGACTTCACACGGTCCTTGAACATGGTGTCTCAGGATTCCCGAAGGCTATGCACCATAAACACGATGAGCTCGAGAAGAAGATTCGCGAGTGGCCTCGCACAGCAGAGAATGATCCTTTCTGGGATGCATCACACAAACTCGCTGAAGAACTTGGTAGAATTACTGGGCATGATGTTATTGTGGGCTTCAATGAGTTCTGTAGTCCTAGTATTGATGAGGCATTGGAGGAAGCAATCGGAAGTGGGGCGGACGACATCATTGTCATTACACCAATGATGACTCCCGGTGGAGAACACTCAGAGGATGACATACCCCAGTCAATTGAGAGAATGAGGGAGCGGCACACTCATGTGTCAATACGATACGCCTGGCCCTTTGACAGGACCGCTGTCGCATCCTTTCTCGCTGAGCAGCTCTCAAATCATTGAGCTGAACGTCTAGTACTCCAAGGACCAAAGGTCTTCAGTCAAGTCTCTTAATGAAGGGAATCATCTTGAAGCCCCACTTTGTCTTCAGACGTTCGCCAGTATCCCTGAATCCCATCTTTATCCAGAAATCGTAAGAAATCCATGGCACCCCTTCAGCATTCTCGGTTGTTTCGGTTTCAATAAGTGCAAGCCCACTCTCGATAGCCAATCTCTCTGCATATTCAACAAGAGCTGTTCCGATGCCCTTCCTCTGCTCAGACTTCCTGATATGCGCCATGTCAATATACAGGAACTCTCGTTCTCGCTTAATCACAAGAAATCCAACTATCTGTGCTTTCCCTTCTGCAACAAAGACCTCGTAAATCCCGTCCTCATCCTCCAGTCTGTTTCCTGTTGTCCATATCCCCCTCAATTTCTCGATATCTCGAAACGTACCCCACTCAGGTGCAGTATAACCAATCATCTCTTCCTCAGTGGAGGCTGCCCGGCAAGTGTCAACGATAGAAGGTATGTCCTCTCTATGTGCTTCTCGAATTGTTATCGCGTTCACATTGAATGAGACGTGCTTGTTTCACTTATGCTTTGCAGTCCTTAAACCATTGAGCTGAGCACATCAGCGCACTCTGGTGCTAAGAGGAATGGATTGAATCCTTCACCAATGACCTGTCTTATTTCATCTAGCCGCTTCTTCTTGTCTGCATCAGAGAACGGCCACTTGTGCTCTGGCTTGGGTGTGACACCCAGCTCCTCGCACTTGTCAACAATGGCTAAGACTGTGTTGAGTAGTTCCTGTCCGGTCTTGCCCTCAGGTCTGATCTCCCTTGAGTGCAGAATGAGTCCGTAGGTAGGTGTGTTGTCACCCAAGTACCACTTACTTGGTCCGTGTCCGTACTTTGCAAATGGAGTCATGCCATGATTAAGAAGCAGTGCGTCAATCTCATCTAGACTGTCCTGCAGCTTCAGCAGGTTGTCATTATGGAACCCATACCCCTCGAAGAGGGCGAATTGCACTCCCTCATTGGGATTGCGTTTGGGAAGTTTGATTCGAATATCCTTCATCCGGGCTAGTTCTGAGGTATCGAGTGGTTTGAAGTCTGTGATGTCTTTGATGTCTCCCTCGTTCTCCTCCGGAAACTCGAGGATGAGCAATGGTGGATTAAAACCCTCACGAACATCCTCATGGGCTATAGTGATTGCCTCTCCATATCGTATAGGACTGTTCCTCGCAATCATATCCGTTAAGACCATTCCTAGAGCATTACAATCTGGAAACTCAACAAGACCACCAACCAGTTTCTCTGTTAAGGTAGGCCTGATGAGGAGTCGCATCTCTGAAATGAATCCGAGAGTCCCATGTGAGCTTGCCACGTCATGAAGCGTGACGCCAATCTTGTTGAGTCGCTCCTCGAGGTTTGCATCATTACTCTTGACTCCCTCGTTGTCAACTGTCAACAGACGACCATCATAGAGGACCATCTTCACACGAATGGTGTTGTCCCTCATTGTCCCATTTACCCATGTGTCATTCCCTCCACCGTCAGTACTAAGGATCCCACCAACAGTGGCGATATCTCTGCTACTTGGGGCTACATAGAAGTGCATGTCCATGGGCGCAAGAAAATCATTGATCTGATTGGGATTGATGCCCGGTTGCACATCGATGTATCCTTGATCTTTCGATACCGAGAGGATCTCCTTCATCTGAAGACTACTAATCATGACTCGTTCATCATCCCCTCCTGTACAAGCGCCGCTCAGTCCGGAACCTCCACCCTTAGGAGTGACGGTGAAACTATTGGTTTGGGCATGCTTGACTGCAGCAACGACTTCCTGTGTGTTTCGGGGATAGTAAACACCCTTGATCTTTCGGAAATTGAGCTTGTAGTACATACTCGCATTAGCACCAATAACAACATCTCTGATCCGCACTCAATCAGCACCTCCTTGAAGTGACGATGATAGGAGTTCAACAATGTCCTTTGTCTTCAGGTCTTGTCCAAGCAGTTGTTCCCTGCATGAGGGGCATGCTGTGATCACAGTCGTTTTCTTTACACCCTCTCGGGCAGCTCGCAACTGCATCACCTTATCACTGAGGTTCGGATCTGTCATCCTAAGGAGCCCACCTCCACCACAACAACTAAGGTCCATCTCTTTGAACTTAATACCCATCTTGTTGATGACAGACCTCGGTTCTGTCTTTATCCCCAAAATCCTATGAAGCTCGCAAGGGTCGTGATATGAGAACTCTTCCGTCTGATTGTATTGAGGAATGGTCTCAAGTGTCCTATCAAAGAACTGAGTGTGATGAAGTGCTTCCACATTTTCCAAATTATGATGTTCTCTGAGTTGCATCAAACAACCCGGACAGCAAGTAATGATTTTCTTTGCTTGAGCCGCCTCAACAACACTTTTGTTGTGTTCTCTTAGCATCTGTGCTCCGTCGTCATCTCCCATTAGATAGAGAGGATGTCCACAGCAGAACTCCTCAGACCCCATTACCAGATAATCGACTTCAAGCCTTTCTAGAGTCTTTAATAGCGACCTCAGTACATCGATTTGGCTTCCTCTAAACGACATAAGACAGCCAAGAAACACCATGACCTCTGCTGTCTTGCCCTTCTCGTATACTCGATTCGCCAATCCCGGGATTTCATCCTCCAGCTCATCAAGCCAATAGATAGCTCTGTCTTCAGCTGGAAGACCATAGATGTTCTTCACATTGGACAGTGCATGCTTGAGAGGTTCCAGGTATTCAAACTCCTCAGGTGCTGTTTCTATCGCTCTGGCCCTCTGTTCATGCCAAATCTTTAGCAAGTCCACCCCTGAAGAGCACGTTTCTTCACAGCGCCCACATAATGAACACTGAAAGAGAAGGCGTCTGAACTCCTTTCCAAGTTCTTCATCCGATTCTATCTGGTCCATGATCTGTAGCAGATAGATCTTGCCCCGTGGTGAGTACTGTTCCTCGCCTGTTGCATCAAACATAGGGCAAAACATTAGACACGAACCGCATCTGACGCATTTATCATAGGACATGTTTGTTTCTCCGGGATTTCTAGGAGTGGCTACATATTTCCAAGTGCCCACTTAGCTCAGCGGGTGGGACATACTCTTCTTAATAATGTAGTGCAATGGAATATCTTGATTGAGATATAATACACAAAACGATTGAGGCAAAAGATAAGGGAGCGCCTCCCTGATATGCAGGGAGGTTCCTGATGGAGTTTTATATGGGTGCCTTCGGAATGAAGCCTTTCTCATAGAGAACTTCTGAAGCTCCACGTGCACGCTTGATGACCTTCTCAGCATGCTTGTAGAGTTCTTTCTCCTCCCATTCTTTCTTAGCAATCCCCTGCTCGATTGCTTTCATACCAACTGCTGTTGCCTCCAGTGGATACAATTCCCACTGGTCCATGGTTGGTATAACCTTTCGCTCACTGGCTTCCTTTGCGCCAAGGTCAGCAAGAGCCTGAGCCGCCGCGATGCACATCTCATCAGTGATTGTGGTCGCACGTACATCGAGGGTGCCACGGAAGATTCCTGGGAAACCAAGTGAGTTATTGATCTGGTTGTCAAAGTCACTACGACCTGTTCCTACAATTCGAGCACCAGCATCCTTTGCGTCCCAAGGCCAGATCTCTGGTAGCGGATTCGCGCAGGCATAGACAATTGAATCACTTGCCATCTTCGCGACCCACTCTTTCTTCACAGTATCGGGAACTGGTCGTGATGCAGTGATGAGCACATCGATTCCTTCAATGATCTCGCCAAGATTTCCAGTCATTCTCTCAGGGTTGGTCTTCTGGGCCAAGTCATACTTGAAGGTGTCGTAGTCCTTATCCTTCACGATGTCCTCACGGTCTGCATAGATTGCACCCTTGCTGTCCACCATGATAATATTCTTTGGATCAACTCCAGCTGCTATGAGGAGATAAGCTGTTCGTGTGTTAGCTGCACCAACACCCAACATAGCCACTGTGACATTCTCAATATCTTTCTTTACGACATTCAGACCACCGATAACACCAGCCAGCACAACAGTTGCTGTGCCCTGAGCATCGTCATGCCACACGGGGATGTTGACATCTGGGTCATTTCTCAGCTCTTCCAAAACCTTGTAGCATTTTGGCTTTGAAATGTCCTCAAGGTTGATACCTCCAAAGGATGGCTGGAGAAGTTTCACAAATTCGATGATCTTGTCAGGATCCTTTGTGTCAACGCAGACAGGCCATGCATCAACACCACCGAGGTACTTGAAGAGGATTGACTTTCCCTCCATGACAGGACCTGCAGCGAGTGGGCCAATGTCACCGAGACCAAGCACACGGGTTCCGTCACTTACGACAGCGACCATGTTTCCCTTGTTCAGATGTTCATAAGCCATCTCAGGATTATCTTTAATGTCCAAGCATGGTTTTGCCACACCTGGGGTATACCAAATAGCAAAGTCCGAGAAGTCACGAACAGGTGCTTTACCAATACTCATGATCTTGCCCTGGTAAAAAGGATGAAGGACCATAGCGTCCTTTCCTGGTTTCTCAGCCTTTTTCTTCAACTCTTCGACAGAGAGCTTTTTTTCAGACATTATGTGAGCTCCTTTGTCTCCTTCAGACGAGCTGTATATACCCGTCAAGCACGTGTCGCAGCTCAAATGACCGGTTTAAGTGTATCCGTCTGACACAGTTAGGAGAGGTTGTGGAAACATAACCACATCATCGCATTGATATGATTAGAGATTCATTGACAGGTATGCCCGGAGTCGGTGATGAATTTCACTCTGCAACCAAATATGAACGAGGAAAGCTGCCCGGACATCGATTGGACTGGAGTACAAAGCCCTCGGTATACAAGAAATACCCTGATGCCACGAAGATCGATCTTCCTCCTCCAGTTGTTCAGGGAGGACCTGGACTCTGGGAGGTGTTGAGGACTCGAAGGAGTGTACGGGCGTATACTCAAGATGCAATGAGTCTGGGAAACCTCTCACAGATTCTTTGGGCAACCCAGGGAATCACTGCTTCAATTGGGAATCATAGACTCAGAACAGCGCCTTCTGCAGGAGCACTGTATCCTATTGAAACCTACCTTCTTGTCAACCGAGTTGATGGTTTAGAACCCGGAATCTATCATTTCGATGTTGAAGCATTTCAACTTGACATTCTCAGGTTGGGTGATTTCTCAAGAGAGGTGAAGACAGGAGCCCTTGACCAACAGATTGCAGAGCGTGCATCGGTTGTGTTCATCTGGAGTGCAATATTCCAGAGGTCAAAGTGGAAATACCTTCAGAGAGCATATCGATACATCTTCTTGGATGCAGCACATATTGCACAGAACCTAGCTCTTGCAGCAGAGGGACTCAGCCTAGGGAGTTGCCAGATTGGAGCCCTCTATGATGACTACCTCAATGAACTCCTGGGATTAAATGACAATGAAGAGAGTGTTATCTATTTGAGCAGTATCGGTAGACCAAGTAAGTTAGGATAGGAACACTACAGCTTCAATCCCCAGAAGTCTACTAGTTGTTCCGCATGCTTCTTTGACCGGACCTTGTCCGTTCCTTCAGAGCCACCAAAGATGCCCTCGATCTTACCATTCTCATCAATAAGATACGTTATTCGTTTTGTACCTGCTCCTAAGATGTTCAACCGACTCTTAGCATTGTACAGCTCCGCAATTTTGAAGTCCTCATCAAGAAGGATGTTGAATTGAAGTTTGTGTTTTCCTCTGAATTTTTGATGGAGTTCTGCAGAGCCCCCGGATATTCCAAAGATTGGGATTCCTGCACTTTCAAAGAGCTGATAGTTGTCCCTTAGGGAACAGGCCTCAGCTGTGCAACCAGGTGTGAAGTCTTTAGGGTAGAAGTACAATGCTATCTTCTTACCTCTGTAATTGCTTAACTTAAACACCCTACCTTCGTCGTCTTCGGTTTCGAAATCTGGAGCTTCGTCTCCTACTTTGAGCATAACAAGTCCCCCTACAATTTGAGGTCCCAGAACTTGATGACTTGGTCCGCATGTTCCTTGGTCTTGACCTTCTCGATACCTTCTGGACCACCAAAGATCCCCTTAATTTTACCTGTTTCATCGATAAGGAATGTCGTTCTTTCAATACCCATGTACTCCTTCCCGTACATACTTTTCTTCTTATAGACGTCATAGAGCCTAGCTATTTCAAACTCCTCATCCATCAGAAGTGGAAATGGTAGATTGTTTTTCTCCTTGAAATTCTGGTGTGACTTCTCAGTACCCCCTGAAACTCCAAAGACTGGAATATCTGATTTCTCAAACACCTCAAAGTTATCGCGAATGGAACAAGCCTCAGCTTGACACCCCGGAGTGTTGTCCTTTGGATAGAAATAGAGGAAGACCTTCTTCCCCTTGAAACTACTGAGCTTTATTGTTTCCCCACTCTCAGTGGTTGTCGTGAACTCAGGTGCCTTATCGCCTATTTGTAGCATGATTGTCATCTCCAAGATAAAATTAACAATAATTAATACAAACCAGCGTTATCGAGTAATAAGGATTTGCATCTATCCTTGTTCATTAGCAATCCTTAAAGAGCAAGTCGCACGCAGTCCCTTTAGATTTAGGCGGAGTGAAGATGGCGCAGCGCATCGTGACTTACAAGCCTTTGGCAACAGTTTTCGCATTGATAGTCATTGGAACTTTCTTGTTCCTAGTGGCTGGCTACTATGTCGCAGATTTCTTTCTTCCTACTGAAACATGGAACTGGGCAAACATTCTGCTATTCTTCATTGGTCTACCTGTCCTGGTTGCAGCTCTTGGGTTTTATATCGGTTGGTACGGAAAAAGAAATGCTGTGGAGTACACTGATCCGACCTGGACAGTTGCACCGGTTCAGATGACAATTGACGACGCAGAAGCTCTAGTCAAACGTCACCGGCGGCGATATTGGAGACTTGTGTCAAACAGCAATTATTGGACATTTTTCATTCCCATCGGTTTACTGCTGTTTATGGCTGCTCTGCCAGTTTATCTCGTCATCGAGCAGCCGACTCTCAATGGACTTGACTATTGGATGTTTGCAGTTTCTCTTGCATTAGTCTACGCAGTTGCATCCATCGGTTCATTGCTTGCTACATCAAATGATGCCTCCGAAGATTTCAACATGCTCCTAGTACGAGAGGCAATCACACTTGCCAAGGCACAAGAACAGATTCCTGGACTCTCTCAAGTTCGAGTTGTGTTTGATAAGGGGGAGATTGATAGTTACGAGATGTATGAGAGTCCTAGAGTGGTGTCTCGAATTGTTGGAATTGAAAAGGATGCATACATCGAGTCTTGGGCTGAGGACCTACATGCTGTCAATCGAGTCCTCTGCAGACTTCGTGAATCTGATGGTACGCCTCAGGTTGTTTGGTGGTGGGTTTCTACTGATCGAAACTTCCGTAAGTTTGTGGGCACGGATGAAAAGGGCTACTATGTTCAGCTCCCAGTTAAGTCCAAAGTGAAACGTCTTGGTGTCAAAGACATTGTAGCTGTGTTTCAAAATGCAGTGGCGATAACCATCTTGGAGTGGCTACGTATTCACGGTGAGAAAGAGGAGCTATTTGAGATTCTTATGCAGCTTAACGCTGTACCTCCTGAGGGATAAGAATTGACCGAAGGTCCTGTTCGAATTGGATCTTTCCTTAGCTATCAGATTGCAATTTTCCTCCTCGTTTTCATCTGGACCATCATTGGTTTTCAAGTTGCTCAAATTCATTTAGTTCCACTCTATGAAGATCCACTCAGATGGATTACATGGTCAGCATTTGTGTTTGTAAGCATCATCCCTATCATCACTCCTGTAACTTGGAGAATGAAGACTCAGGTGGTTTTCATAGAACCTGTATGGGATTTTCGCAAGAGAGAAGTCACCCTGCAAGAGTATGAAAATATGATGAACCAGTATAGAAGTGAGTATCGTAATTATCTCTCAGTGATTGACATCAGACTTTTACTTATCGCTTGTATCATTCCATTCTTCGCCATGTTTGCACCATTTCTTCTCATGAGATCAACCATTCTTCTTATCGCAGCAACGCCTATCATTTTCGGTGTCTTCGTTTTGCTTTTTGGTCTGGTCTATAGTGCTATGATTTTCAAGTTCATCCCAAATGAGGCGACTCCCCACTTTCCGATTACTTCCTCGAACAAACTTGACCCTGTGGTTGAGATATTACAGCAGACTCCTGGCATCTCATGGGTAGGAATAAGTGTGAAACTAGGCGAAGCCTCAGGATTCTACACCATAAGGGATACAACACCGGTATCAAGGATTGAAGGAATCGAAAGCGTAGGAATGCTCCGTGGAGAGTATGATGATTTGGGCGAAATCTCACGAGTTGTCGCATCTCTGATTTTGGATGACACAAAATCTCCGAAAGTCACAGGGGAATCTTCTGACTTGACTTCTGTCAAACGAATGTCTGAATTGGTTCTGGCAACCTTGGAGGAGTATATTGAGATGAAGGGTGAAGATGAGCTTCTTGATGAGGTCATTGAGGAGGTCACTCACTTCATGAAACGTTTTGAAAACAAGGACGAAATCTGACCATCGTAGAGCTTATCACTCCCTACGTTCTCAGAGTCACGTGGGATGGATTGGATTGACTGAAGAGAAAATCATTGATTATAGTCGACAGAGGAACGTGAACCGAGCTTTTGCAATCATCGCAGTTCTCTTTGCTGTTTTGGGAATTGCTCTGAATTATCTTGATGCAAGCAGTCTAAACAGAGTAATCGTCTTTATTGGGATACCTGTTGCTCTCTTCCTTGTGTCACTGGGCCTAGGTGCTGGTTCAAAGAGAGCTATTGACTACATCCCAGGTGAATGGGAACGTAGAAAGACATGGGTGAGTTTCTCTGACTATGAGAGGATGGTTGACGATTATGAAGAAGCCTATGGTGAGTTGTACTCAAATCCAGGTGACACACTGACCTGTTGCTGTTCACTCATCTTTATCCTAGTGCTTGGTGGACTGATCTATGTTACTCAGTTGGCAGGTCTGGTTCTCCTTGATTCAACCTCCGATCCAATTCTCTTCATTGTTCTTGAGTGCAGTATGGTTGCTGTTATTGGATTTGTCCTGGGCTTTAGAATCCCATCAATCGATGCACAGGAGTTCTTCACACGACCTATCAAAGGTGATGTCTACAACTTCGCTAGGGAGCTAGCAGTGGTTCCAGGCATCAGAGCTGGAATGAATGTCGAAGTAGGTGTTCGCGCAGGTGTGCAAACGATAATTGATTCTGAAGTCAAGGCGTATGTTCAGAATCTTCCTGAAACGGTGCAAATTCAAGTACAGGTTTCGCACTCTGGCTTTGCCTATCCATATCTTGTTGGGACAGCTTACAAAGGTGGTAGTGTTTCACCTCGTGAGGATACTTTCCGAATCGCTACACGGTATCCAGCTCGCTTGGAGTATTCTATGGATGACGACGTCATGGTGATAGTGGCTCGTTTCGATATTCCCTCACGCACCAGCAGTGTCCCACATATCTCGATGGGTGATTTTAGAGAGCTCGCGGCTCTACTCGCAGTGGAGTTGCAGGACAACTATAAACCTCAATAGACGGTATAGACACCTTTAATTAATGGTCAAACCGGCTGATGGTGTGACTTGAACGCACTAGGAAGTTGGTATTGAATGGCTTCAGGCAATTGGACGAACAAATGGGTGTTGATTCTCATTTTAGGGATTCTAATTCAGTTAATCATATACCCATCAGTTTGGATTCTCCAGTTATTTGCTCATGACTACTTTCTTGATGTGTTCGTCGTTTCTCTTGCTTCTCTGGTCGTTCAGATTGGAGGGTTCGTCACAATCATGACCAAGACGAGGGGAATGGACCCCGCGATTTATGGACAAGGACGGCCCTTTCAGCACAAACTCCGTGAAGAGGACGAGGATGTGGCCACAAGAAAGCCAACCTTTGATTGAGGAGTGGGTCAAATGGAAGAACAAAGCATAGAACCAAGTCCAATAATGAAATTCATACAAGACTATCGAATGAAGATGTTGATTCCCGAACTACTCGTGGTGTTTGGCGTTTGGTATTTCCTACCGGTTCTAGATTCCTCCTTCAATCCTCTCTATGGCAATGTCTATCAGAACTTTGGTTTCCTTCAATATATTTTCCAACCTCTGTTCTTCTTGCCTAGCGGACTTGTCGTCTTTGCCACAGCCTTTACACTCCACGGTATCTATCCACTAGACAACTATCATGAGGGTAAAATCACCAAACTACCAAAGGTTGCCGTTCTCATGATTATCGTTTCATTGTTCCTTTTGCCCGTATTGGTATTCTTCCAAATGGTAGGATATTATCTCACAGAGATGACAGAGTTCGTCAGCAGAAATCCATTTTGGGAACGCATTGAGAGCTTTGGAGACCTCCTTTTCTATGCAGGACCTATGTTCTTTGTTGGTCTGCAGTGGTGGCTATTCATTCCTGTTTTCTTCCTATCTCAGGGAGTAGATGGCATTCACAAGATTGCGCATCACGAAACCTCAAGTGAAACGATCACTTGGATTTTCTACTTCCTCTGGCCGATTTCAATGCCTTTCTTCTTTGACCCCGTTGAGATTACAGCAATGGTTGCATTATCAATTCCTGCGTTTGCATTCTACTCCTACATTCGTCCATACTACACCTTTGTGACTGCAATCCATACATTCACTTTCGCAGTACTTCTCTTAGTGACCACGTTTCTAGTTTTACTAGCACCAATGCTACCACTGATGAATATCTGGTTCCCTAATTTCATTCCACCTCATATTCCACCAAGAATCCCCTTGCCATTCTGAATATAACTATCTACGTTTCAAGTGTCTTCATAACAGTGTCCTGAAAGGCAAGCTCTTTGGGAATGTGTCCCGCTAGTACTAAACATGTCGTTTCATCTGACTTCGTCTTCGAATGACCTTATTGCAAGAATGTACTGCTGGGCATCCGTCGCACAGGTCTGGGACATCTTCAACAGTCTGGTCTTCACCATAGAGCAAGAATTGCTCAGCTACTGAGGAGTCAACTGAAGAGGTCACTTCTTCCTCACCAGTCTTTCGTTTTACCATACACTTGTGTTTTCTGAGTTTCTCGCTGAGATCCTCGATATCACCAGAAACGATCACCGCAGTTGGTCCAACCTTCCTTACAATCTGTGCAGTGAAATCCGGAATCAACATCAGATCTTCGAGGTCCTGTTCATTCGTAGTTTCAAATAGAGTGACATCAGATATTGTTGTGAATGTGGTCTGTGATGTCCAATCTGTTATCGACCTGACCACATTCCGCGGAATCGGTTTGTTGCTCTCCTTCTCCAAGAAACCTAGAATGTCATCTTCTCGAAGTCCTATCTCTATAGCTTCGAACACTGATTTATCTGAGATCTTGAACGTACTCACCACATCTGTTTGGATGGGCTCTGTAATTAGCATTAGACGATAGAGATTCTGATACTCCATCTCACTTGTAAAAACAGTCACCTCGAAATTAGGTAGCACAAGAAAGGTATCCCTTTCTTCAGGTCTTTGGAGTGGTACTCCTTTGAGAACATTCTCGCCAACATCAGTCAACCTGACTGCGAGAAGTTTCTTCCCTCGATAGGCACCTTCAATGAGGCCTAAAAGAAGCGGGGTTTCAAGTGAGAGTTGAACTCTGTCGTCATCAACCTGTATCCATTTCAGCTGTTGATTCTCAATGAAAAGTTCACTTCTAATCCAATCTCGAAGCTCCTCAATGCTGACCCAGTCCTCACTAGTGCTCTCTCTTAACCTGCATATTGCAAGATTCAGTGTGTATTCAGTTGGTTGGTCCGGAGTTGCCCAGATTGCTCTTGTTCTCCCAAGTTGGGATAGCAATAGACGTCGTGCTACATGACGATGCTCCCCTGCAAAAAGCACATGAATCTTTGAAGGGACTACTCTATCACCTTCTGCAACGGAGTAGGCACCCATCTTTCGAGCCATTTTTTGAACTAGTTCAAACCTTTCGTCGGTAGATTTTGACATTGGCTCTTTGATGTTGTCGATCTCTCTTCTCGGGAATTCCCATGCACTTGTCAGATGGACTTCATGTTTTGCTAAATAGGACACGAGAAGGAGCATATCGATGAGCAATGTGTCTCGTTCATTTACAATGTTCTTCACTTTCTTTGGTTTTTCAGGTTGTGGTCTTGGTTTTGCTTCAAAGAATTCTATGAGATGAGGAATGAAGAAATTCAGTATCTTAAACTCTGCAACCTCTCTTCCAAATTCTGTCAAGCGTGACATCATTCTTCGAATTATGATACCTTTCTTCCGAAGGTCTCGCTCAGTTTGGTTAAGCTGACCATAGCTGTAAATCTTTCTGAAAGGTTTGAGTCGGTCATAACTCATTGCTCCGCCACTCAGTGTTAGGACTCCAAGTAGGTCTCGCTCTAAAGGTGTAAAACTAGAGAAAATTCTCTTGCGTTCTTCAGGATCTCTCATCCTCTCTGCAAGCATTTTGATGAGGGATTCTCCACTGTCCTTTCCAGTGACATCTATGGACCAATACTGACATGCAACGATCAAGTCCTCTCTAAGGATATGCTCGAGTTCTTTTTCCAAGGTTTCTTTTGCCATAGTCATTACCGACCGAAAACTGTCAGTTGCAAACATGCGCCCAGCTTTTGAGCATTTAAGGAGCTTTTGGTTTTGTCATATTATATGCCCAAAAAGCAGAAAGCTCTGAAGGAAAAAGAAACACCCTTATCTTCACATGATATGATTCGATTCTGGGTGAAAACTTGGACCCGGTTCTTTGGAGTGTGAAATACAGACCCAAAATGTGGAGTGACTTTGTTGGTAAAGATAATACGATTAGTCAACTGAAGTCTCTTGCGGATTCTAGCGTTTTCACAAACATGATTTTCTACGGTCCAGCAGGAACAGGGAAGACAGCAGCTGCTCATATTTTCTCTAAAGAAATTCTTGGAGAGAGTTTTGGCGCTAACTTCAAGATACTGAACATCCGTGATGTGTGGGATATTCCTGTTACACAGGCAAAACGGTCAGTGCAGGATCTTGCAAAGCTAGGACGTGACAAGCGATCCGAACTTGATGAGTATATCTCAGTTGTCTATCGAGAGGCTAAAGCGGCTAGAAAAACTCGTGGAAAATCTGGTGATCCGACAAGAAATGAACTATTATCTGAAGCAATACGCTTCTTTTCTTCAACTGCGACAGTCACTGATGAGAAGATAAAGATCTTAGTTCTCGATGAAGCAGACGCACTCACATGGAGTATGCAACAAGCACTTCGCCGAACGATGGAGCTCTACAGTGATACTTGTAGATTCATTCTCATCACTCCTACACTCTCAGGATGGAGTCCTGCAATCATTTCACGGTCTCTCACATTGAGCTTCCCAGCAGCGCCTGATGATGCTGTTCAAAAACTGGTTGCAGAGATAGCTGCTAAAGAAAATGTCAACATTGACGATACTGCTCTCATAGCTATTGCTCGAGAATCTGAGGGAGATCTTCGTCGTGCAATCAATTTGCTTCAAATAGCCTCGACTGCGAGTGAGCATGTGACAGAGGATAGTGTCTATGAATACTCTGAAACCCAATTGACTGCGAGAGCGCGAAACATCGTGACCCTAACCTTGGATGGACAGTTTGTACCTGCGAGGAAAGAAATCAAGAACTTAGTCGCTATTGATGGTTATTCCCCTCAAGAGGTCTGCCTTGAGATCGAACGAGATTTGGTGAAACGGCCATTCACACCTGAGGTCCTCTGCAAGCTCCTCGATAGAGTCGCTGAGATGGACTATCGTCTTCTGCAAGGGAAGAACGCGTTTGTACATCTTGGTGCATTGTTGGCCTCTATTCGAGCAATCGCAGCTGAAGAAACCTAAACCATCGGTTCGAGTGCCTTGTCCACTCTGATCTTATTTTGCAAAGCAGAAACCAGATTCGGGGGTAAATGTTGACGGTTGTAGAGAAATTCTGCTTTGAGAGTGTCCTCAGTTCTTGAGATCATTTCATTGGCTGCAGCCATAGTGAGCATTCGTCTGACCTGACTAGGTCGACAGTAGCGGCATCTAAAGGAGATGAATTCAACTGCCTCCTCAATAGACACGGTGTTCCCTCTCTTTCTGAAGAGGTGCGTAAGGATGAGAAGGAGGTCTCTCCCGTTCATGATTTCGAAGACCTCCGACAGCCTTTTAGAAGTTGCCGTGTGCAGTGAATCTGAGATGACGAAGCGCCAACTTTCTAGTGTACATGGTCTTTCAATCCATGAACTAGAACACATGCTTCACAAATCTTGTGAGTTACTTGATGACAGTTTGAAATTGGAGAGGGAGGTCATAGGCGGCTGGTCAAACATTAACATCAGAGGGAAGACCACTCAGTTAGACTTCATCTTGAAATTACCTTGGCCACGAAAGCCTGATTCGTCATACTATGAGTATCTTTTTTCCACAAGCAACTTCTTTGCAAAACTGGGTATTACTGCGCCTCCCATAGCAAATGGTACACTCTCGAACGGACTTCCCTACATCATCTTTGAGTTCTTGGAAGGTGTCACGTACGACATGAATAAGAAGATCGGAGAACTGTCTGAACACGAAGTGAATCTGCTCAACCAGTGTTTGAGAAAGTTACATAGTCAGAAACCTCTAGTTCTTCGGAGCTACAATTCTCCTCTTGACTATTTACTTACATATCGAAGTATGGTCGAAACTCATCAGGGTCTTTCAAAGTGTTCAGGTGAAATATCCAATCTGATTCAATCATTTGCTGAGGTAGAGGAATCAATTCTCGAATATGCTGAACTCCTAGGATCTTGGTCCATGACTGTGATGCATGGTGATTTTTGGCTTCCAAATGTAGTGTTCCTACAGGAGAAAGCCTTCCTATTGGATTTTGAGGAATGCACCTTTGGAGAGGACAATTATGATTTGGCACGCATGCTTGAGTCTCAGTGGGAAGAAGTCGATATTCCGCCTGGTCTTTTAGAGGGATATGATGAACCAAGAATCGAGGACCTCAGACCCATCGCACTTGGTTGGATTGTGTGGTGGAACTTTGAGAGGTTATTATCAATGGAATCTGATCTGATAGAACCAAACTTGAACAATCCTGAGATTAAGCAAGGTATAATGGACTACACTGAAGTTAAGATTAAGCGTTTGAAAGAATTGATTTAATTGAAGAAATCCTCAGGTGGTGTTTCCCAGATTCTTTCATCCTCAGATGCAATCACATACTGATAGCCTTGTTCTGTCAGGAAAAGTTGTCTCTTTGCCGCAAAGTCCATGTCTCTGGTGTCCTTTGTGATGAGTGAATAGAATCGAGCAAAGCTTCCATCTGTCTTAGGCCTGAGGATCCTCCCAAGCCGTTGAGCCTCCTCCTGACGTGATCCAAATGTTCCTGAAACCTGAATCGCAACGTTGGCATCAGGAAGGTCCAGAGCAAAGTTCGCCACTTTAGATACAATTAGTATCTTCTCCTCACCTTCTCGGAATGCCTCGTAGAGTCGTTGTCTCTCGTCGTTGTGTGTCTTTCCTGTGATCAATGGTGCCTCAACAGCTTCAGCAATCAGCTTCAATTGGTCAAGATACATTCCGATGACCAATACATTGTCATTAATATGATAATCGAGCAATTCCTTGATGAGGTCTATCTTCCTTGGATTCTCAGCAGCAATCCTGTATTTTTTCCTGTCCTCTGCCAAGGCATAGGACCTTCTCATATTGACGGGGAGTTCCATTCGAATCTCATAACAGATTGCTGTCGCAATCCAACCTTGATCCTCTAACTGTTTCCAGGGCATATCAAACCGCTTTGGACCGATGAGGCTGAACACATCTTCCTCTTTCTCATCCTCCCGGACTAAGGTCGCTGTTAGTCCAAGTCTTCTTGTGGCTTGAATTGTTGCTGTCACTCGAAATACTGGAGCAGGTAGCAGATGCACCTCATCATAGATAATGAGTCCCCAGTTTCTTGCCTCAAATATCTGAAAGTGTGGGAACTTGTCCTCTCGCGACTTCCTCCAGGTGAGAATCTGATATGTTGCAACTGTTACTGGTCGTATCTCCTTGTTGTCCCCAGTGTATTCTCCAATGTCTTCGGGCTTAAGTGTGGTCTTGTCAAGCAGTTCCGCAATCCATTGTCTTACTGCAACAACATTGGGACAGAGAATGATTGTTGAGGTCTGGAGCTTGTGCATCGCTCCAATGCCCACCATTGTCTTTCCAGCACCACACGGGAGCACGACAACACCTGACCCTCCCTTTACACCACCGCCAGCATAGAAGATTGCAACTGCATCGTCCTGATATGCTCTAAGACCCCATTCTTTCCCTTCAAGTGTTGTTTCTCGAATTTCGAAGGGTAAATGTTCACCTTCCACATATCCAGCGACATCCTCGACCGGATGTCCAATCTCCAATAATGCATGTTTCAAAAATCCCCGTTGAGCTGGGTCCACACGGATTGTGACCCCGTCCACCCTCTCAATGAAGAATTCCTCGAGCTTCTTATTTGCCCAAATCTCATCTGCAAGGTCTTCCTCTTCAGCGAGGAGGAGAAGATCTGGACCCTCCTTATACAATGAGAGCTGACCATATCTCGACATGTAGTCAATTATCTCTCTTGCGATATTGCTGGGTATTGGATACTTTGCGAACTCCTCAAGAGCTGCAATCACCTCATTGGGGGTCATTCCCATAGCCGCAGCATTCCAGAGGCTCAGTGGTGTGACACGATAAGTATGAACATACTCTGGACTCTTCACGAGCTCAGCAAATCTTGCTAGGGAATCACGAGCATCCTCATACAGCGGATTGTCTACCTCTAAAAGAACAGACTTGTCAGACTGGACTATGAGTGGGTTGCTGGGTTTTGCCATAGTTCTTCATCATCCAATATTACATCATTACATGACCTATTGTCCTATCCGTATGCGGAAAGTGTAGGACGGCCGAACTTAAGAAAAATAAATCCTTCCCTATTGACTAGTTTAATTCTCGCGGTGACCGCAACGCCTATATACTTATGACTTTGACCACCAAGTAATTGGTTAACGGAGGTGCAATGAACACATGATTGTAATCAGAGTAGAAACTGTAGTAGATTCCTGCACCGACGTTGAGAAAGCCTAGCTGGTTTTCGCTGCTTCTGTGTTCTTGTTCATTCATTCTACGCATCATGTATGAATGGTCATTGAGGCACAACGTTTGTTGTGGGTTTAGACTTCTTGCGGTTTGATGTGCTACTAATGTAAGATGCGTGTCGCTCAGCCGATGAGAGTGAAACAAAAAGTGTATACTAACAAACACAAAGAAAGTAGTTCGCTGAACAAAAGTAATGCGAATTTAGAAAGCAGAAGTTTGGATAAGCAGAGTCCAAAGAAGCGCAAGGCGCCACTCTTGGAACACATTCCTGGGCTATACCATGGGATCAGACTCTCACCTAGTGAGGTGGCTTAAGATATGTCACCACCTGTAGTAGAGAAGCTGAATCCTCGAAAACCAAGTGCGCTCTCAATCAAGAGAGACGGTCAACGAGGAAACAAGAGAGGTTGGACTGTCGCAATCAATGAGATCACTCTAGATGAGGTCAGGACTGATGCTGTAAACTTTGGGTTAGCAACTGAAGTCCTTTACCAGATGAACGCTGGAAAGGAGGCATCCATCTATTTGGCAATCTGGAAAGACTTTCCACTCATCCTGAAGGCTTACAGATTCTGGCAGTCTGCACAAGCGAAGAAGGGCAAAGGGTTCTTTGCTCCAGGAAGGATGCAGGCCATAGCCGCACGGGAATACGACTTGCTTCTCGCGTGCTTCCACGCTGGAATGAATGTCCCTACTCCCATTGGCAGAGTTGGCAATTATCTCACAATGAGATTTATTGGTGACGGGACTGAGCCTGCACCCCAACTGAGAAATGTCCAGTTGGATGAACCCGATCTCGTACTAGATGAGATTCTTGATGACTATCTAATCATGTATCGAGATGTCAATTATATCCATGGAGACCTCAGTGCTTACAACATATTGTGGTGGGAAGGTCGACCGTGGATTATCGATCTACCTCAGGCCTATCATGTTGGTCCTTGGGCAGACATGAAACAAGCAGTGGTTC
This sequence comes from Candidatus Thorarchaeota archaeon, assembly GCA_048882325.1. GTDB lineage: Archaea > Asgardarchaeota > Thorarchaeia > Thorarchaeales > Thorarchaeaceae > SMTZ1-45. The sequence goes on from JBHLRS010000019.1 coordinate 39,044, forward strand.
TGCTGCACCGAGACATCGTGAACCTGCTCAGATACTTCAAGAAATATGGAATACGCCGAGACCCTGATGAAATAGTCAAGGTCTTTCTCTCAGAGTATGTTCCCCACAATCTGAGGAACTATGATGAGACCTTTGTTGGGGGTACTTGAATGAGTCGAGTCGATAAGTTCAATCCCCTGGCAAAGGGCAGTGCAATCGATCAGAAACGTGATGAGATACGTGGTGGCACCTGCGGGAAGGCTGAGATTGGTGAACCAAGATTCCAAGAAATCCGTCAGGATGCAATTAATTATGGACTTGCAACCGATGTGCTTCACCCAATTAGTGCAGGCAAGGAAGCATCGATTTATCTAGCACTTTGGAAGGAACATCCCATCATTCTGAAAGCTTACAGACTCTGGTCTACACCCCACAAGTTGTCAATGACAAAAGGGCACATCCGGGAGTCCAGTGGGAAAAAGACTCGATGGATCCTCGGGTTGATTGAGGACGTTGCAGTAGCTGAGTTCGATGTCCTCCAGAACTGCTATAGTGCGGGCGTGAGAATTCCTACTCCAATCTCGCGTGTGGCTAATTACCTGACCATGCGTTTCATTGGAGATGGAGAGACACCAGCTCCTCAATTGAGAGATGTGGAGTTGGAGAACCCTGAGGCAGTGATGAATGAGATCCTCGATCAATACCTGAAGATGTATAGTGAGGCTCATTACACCCATGGTGACCTCAGCGCTTACAACATCCTTTGGTGGATGGACATGCCTTGGATCATTGATGTTCCGCAGAGTGAACCAGTCAACAAATGGTCCAACATGAACAAAGTCGAACTTTTCCTTCGTCGTGACATCGAAAACGTTCTCAAGTACTTTGGCACCTACGGTATTGAACGTGACACGGAACACATCCTCAATGTGTTTCTAGATGCATATATTCCCAGCAATCTGAGGAACTACAGAGAGCTAAGGAATGAAGGGCTAGAGCTTCTTTAGATTCTGACGAACTCATTAGGAAGAGACTTGCCTAGAAGCTGGATTTCTGACTCTGTCTTAACAGGGACTAAAGAAAGAAAAGATAATGGGCCTCAAGCTTGCGGCTGAGGCTCCACATACGACATCATCAATTTGGACGGTTCGTCGGGTTAGACCTACTCTCTTGACGCCCATGAAGGGCTCCAGATTATTCTAGGAAACCTTTCTGAGGACCACTCTGGATACTCCAGGGATCTTCTTCAGGCTGTCTTCGAGTTCGTTGAGTGTGACCACCAGCTGGTCTGGTATGAAGTAACACTCATAGTAGCAACGTTCACCGCGCAAGCATACACCTGTTGTGAAGATGATGTCGCTCAGCTTTGCATCGTTAAATGCAAAGTTCAGCTGCTTCAGGAAGTTACGTGAGAGATCAGAGATCTCAATCCTGAGCAGGTAGATGTCCTCATTAGCGACGGGGAAGATCTTCACGACGCGGTCTTTGTGGTGCATCACCACTAACCCTGCCTTCTCCCCGATGTCCGCCACAAATTCAGCCGGGAACACTACTGGTTCTCCGGGTGTTAGGTGAAGAATGATTGCTGAGGTCGCACCCTCTTTGTCAATAACCATTAGATTGGTACACGTCCTTCAGGGTCTGTACTTCATTTACGTTCTGTCTGTCTATATATAACTTATCCGTGTTGGATATCAAACGGCGTGTTACGTACAGAATGTATGTTTTTTCTAGAAATTCTCAATTCTGAACTCTGTTGACCAAGAATTTCATAAGTCGTAACCTATAATTGGAGTCATGTGCTCGCCATAGTTGAGGAGAGAGAGCGTGCACCCGCGTATCTTGCAGTTCGTTGGTTTCATTTTGATCATAGTTTCTATAGCTATGTCATACATCGTGTATCAGAGTACCATGATGACCGCTGAGTCTGACTTGATAATTTTAATCACCTCCGGATTGGTCGCATGGGCAATCGTCGCCTTACCAGAATTGGTTCTAGGTCTCTGGCTGCTAGCTAAGGGAACTCGGGAGGCACGCATTGGTGATGTGTCAGGGGATCTCATTCCTCTTGTTCAGAAAGAGGGTAGAATCAGCGTTGATGATGCCGCACGTGAACTTGGGGTTGAACCTCAGGTTGTTGCAGATGCTGCTGAAAAGTTAGCTAAACGTCGACTCCCCCTAGTTTATTTAGACCGTCGAGCACATGAGATAGTGAGTCCAAAAGCAGTTTCCTTGAAGGAGAGTCTGCTTCATCTTCTCTATGCTCAAAGGCGAATGACCTTTGACCAGATTCAAAAAGTCACCGAGTCCACTGATGAGCAGATAGTAGACGCTCTAAAAGAGCTATCAAAGTCTGGGAAGTTCAGGGGAGTTATTGATGAGAACTCGAGGGTTGTGTACACTCAGGAGGCAGTCTCCCAGCTCCCGAAGGCAATAACTGTATGTCCGAATTGTGATGGTAAACTAGACGCACCAATCTTACCCGGTGAGGAAGAAACCTGTCCATACTGTGGACATATCATCACTAACAGACTGAAGTGACCACTCACACTGCACAAGCGTATGCTACATTACCATTATAGTTAGCAACTTGAGCTTCTCGTCGTCCACAGTGCAATTCTGAGAGAAACGAGCTTATCCCCTCGTTGACATCTCGATGAGCCATCTCTCTCTCAGGTTTCCGAAGTGCCAGGGGTGCGTAACTCTCCTTCAGGATTGAGGTAAAGTCCCTACGGAGTCCCATCTTATCTCCAAAAATCTCCACTCCTTGAACCTCTCCGCCAATAGAGACGATCTTACCAATCTCGTCATCTGACCATTTGAATCGACTTACATACCTCTCAAATTCGTGACCATACTGAACGTAGAGTTCACCCAATGCACTTGTTCCAGACCTTACACCCCACTCTGAGAGAATGCTCTGTACTTTATTCCAAACGTCTTGTTGATTTCTCCCCTGTAGAATGGCTTTGCGCATTGAGATTGGAGTGTTTGTATGCAGCCATTCTCCATGTGAGTGTTCCCATCTACCTGCTTCAATACAGAACACATTCAGGTTCATATGTCCCTCAACCACAGTACTCTCTGCAACGATGCGGTCCTGCTTTCCTCCACCAAGCACTCCTTCTCCGCATCGGATTAGTGTTGGCTCTTTAGCGAAGAATCGCAGACTTGGTACGTTGCCAGTTTCCTCGACATTCATGTTACCCATTTCAAGAGAAATCTGCGTTGAGACTATTCCATTATAGAATTCTGCACCCTCATCTATCAGCCCAGTAACAGCGAGGTTTCCCTGTACCTGTGGCGCAGTCATCTCTGCATTCTCGATGAGCTTCAATACTTGACTTGAAGGTCCACTCATATTCCGCCCTCATATATTGTGGACTATGGACTCTATAAAAACCGCCCAGAATATTATTCACTCTAACCGTTCTCTACGAACTTTCCATTTGTCCACAACCGTATCTCCCTTTACTACATGAATGAATTCATAGAGATTTGCGGTAAGGCACGAATGATTTGGTAGAATTCGAACTCTATTACTATGACTGAACTCGATTGGTGTTTTGCTGCTGATTGCAATCTTCCCGTGTTCTTGAGAGAGTGATTTGATGACTGCATCATCTATTTGGCCTGCATCATAATCTCGGATTATTTTCCCGTAACCAACTTCAGGTTCAATGTGAGTTGGTCCCATGTCCTTTGATAGTGCTGTGGCACCTGCATCAATGATTACTCTGTCATCATTGGTACTTATGACGCTCGAGAGAACAGTGAGCGCACAATCAGTCACGCCACACGAACCAAGCGCAACTTGTGTGTAGTCATAGAATACATAGTTGCCCGGTCGAATCTCTGTTATCTCCTCCTGAAACGAATCTGTAAGACGTGCAGTCGGTGTTGAACCTATACTAACTACCTCGGGTGCTAGCTCTGAATCTTCTTCTTGCAAAGTCTTGGCAAACCTGACCATCACATCCTGCTCCATTTTAGCAATGAGTTTGATCTCCGCAACAGTTGTCGCACTATACGAATGCCCGGCATGTGTTAGTATCCCCTTAAATCTGAGGCTCGAACTCTCAGCAATCTTCTTGACCAATCTGATGGCTTCAGGAGAGGATGGGTTTACTCCGCATCTTGGGTATCCACAGTCAATTTTCACTAGCACATCGAGAATGATATGCTTCTCTTTGCAGAATTCGCCAAGAAATTCAACGGTCGTTGGATGGTCAACGAGTACATTCAGATGTGCCATCTCTGAAATCTTATGAACCCCATCGAATTTGTCTGAGGCAATAGGGACTGCATATGTGATGTCTGTGAATCCAGCCTCTGCAAATGCTAACGCCTCACCCAACGTGGAAACCGTAATTCCCTTTGCCCCGGACTCTAGCTGCTTCTTGCCAATCTCTATACATTTGTGTGTCTTTATGTGAGGTCGCAGATTCACGCCAAACTCTTTTGCCCTCACCGCCATCTCATTGATGTTTTTCTCTAACCGTTCCAGATCGACCAAAGCTATTGGCGTGACAAGGTCCGTAATCTCTTGCTTAGACAAGTTAGTAACCACCCAAACTAAGTGATGCCATGCTGGCCTCCACGAATTCTCCTTCTGAGGTTCAATCGTGCTTCATCAATCTTTTCGCTGATCCTGTTCTTCTTTGGCCAGTGTTCTTTGATCTCTTCAAATCCATGAACGTCCCAGTAAAGTGGACACGCTCCGTAGCAATAGTCAAAGTGTTCACATGCTTTACACCCCTCAGGTGCAAAGTCCTTTGCTCTCCAGAACTGTGAAGCTCGATTGTACCATACTTGTTCAAAACTCTCAGTGAGTAGATTTCCCACAGGCTCACTAAAACTTGAACAGGGTAAGAGACCTCCCTCTGCATCCACCGATAGTAGTCCATCACAACAAGCACAACTCTTAGCTCCAAGACCGTGTGCAATTGGGTTGAATAGACAAACAGGGGTTGGTGCATACCACACGAACTGAATGCCTTTCTTGTTTGCTCGTTTCTTCACACGCTTTACGATGTCTTTAATCTCGGAATACTTGACTTGGAGTTCATCTCTGAGCTTGGCTGCGGTTCCTGTATAGATTACCATATTCATACTAAAGTACGTGAGCTTGAGTTCATCAGCATGGAAGTCTACAAGTTCTTCCAACTTGTCAAGGTTTGGTCTGCAGATAGTAGTGTTGCAGTGTGTATAAATCTCAGTTTCTCGAAGATTCTTGATACCCTGGACTGTCTTTTCGAACGCCCCGGGTATGCCAACGATGTAATCATGAGTTTCTGCATCTGGTCCCTCAATAGAAACTTGCGCACTATTCAGTCCTGCATCAACAAGCTTCTGCACATACTCCTTATCATGACAGCGAATCCCGTTCGTGATGAGGTTGACCCTAAGACCTCTGTTTCTTGCATGGGCAATCAACTCGAAGAGGTCATCGCGAAGGGTTGGTTCTCCTCCTGTAAATGACAGACTAGGGACATGAGCATCATCGACTATGATGTCGATTACTCGTTTCACCTCTTCAGTAGTCATCTCTCCTGACTCCCTATAAGGCGAAAAGGCGTAGCAGAATCTACACTTGTTGTTGCACCTATAGGACAGGGCAATCTCACTGAGAACTGGATATTTGATTTCTCCCTCTCCGAAGGGTACTATCTTTGCTGTTTTGTAGCTATAGATATTCTGATTTCCTATGGTCATGTTTCGAAGGTCATCAACAAATGCAGCTAAGTCGTTCAGTACTGACTGTTTCTTTCCTCCTGCCTCGACGAAATAGTTGATAATATCCTCAAGAGGAACATCATCAAGAAGCATCTTGAGCATACGCATACCCGTTTCATTGAGATGCATGGTTTTGTTGGGTCGCAGTATGAGGAGGTTGTCCTGTGGTCTCACAAAGAAGAAATCTCTCACCTCATCAATGAATGTAGGAACCCATTGAAGCTCCTCCATAGTATAATCATATTGAGGTATAGAGTGAGGTGAGGTCATTGGTTTCGAGATTTACGCGCACCATCTTAAGGCTTCGGATAGGTGGATTCATGAAAACTGGAAAGCTTATCAGTCCCCAATCTTGAGATATGAATAACATCGTCGTGGAGTGTGTTCGATGAGCACAAGTGAGATAAAATTACCCTACGGTACAATCCAGAAAAAGAAACTAGTCATGCACTTCAGTGCATATGACATCGACCTGCCAGTCATAGCAGCTGGTATTCGTGAGAGAATGGATGTTCTACGTGAACTAGAAGTGTTTTTTGCTGGCTTCGGAACGGAAGTGCCTCAGAATGTCACAGAGCAAACACCTGCAGTAATCAAGTGCTTCTTTGAATATGTCGGGAAAGAATCTGACGCAAGCCTCATCCTGAAGCGAGTATATCATCTCGTGTGGAATGGCATGATAATGGAATTCCCGGATATTGTTGAGTGGGCAGCAGCAAAGGCTGACCTTTCCAACCTGACCATCGCTCAAGCTGATGTTCTTAGAGCACAGCGAGGCGACTAATCAAATCCTAACAAGAGCGCATTTGACAAGAGGGTCATGAAGTGAAAAGAAGCCTGATGCTAATACTATTAGTTGGACTGCTGGCACTTACAGCAATTCCCCACTCCAATGCAGATTTCATCACAAGTGCCTATCCAAACCTAGACAGCGTCTATGTTGATGTTGTTGTGATGCCTAATGGTAGGATCAACGTCACTTATTGGATGACTTTTACTGCAGCTGAAGGAGGCCTTGGAGGATTTGATTTGCTTGGGATTGAGGAGGAAACTATAGATGACTCTAGTCGCGCATATGCTGAATGGGGTGGGAGTCGGTATGATCTATTGGTCACCACATACTCAAATGGCTATGGACTAGACTGGGTTCCCCGAACTCCAGAGGGAGAAGAAGTTTTGGTTGTATTTGGATATTTCAGTACGAACAGGGTTATTGAGAAGACAACATCTGGAATGTATGGTGATCTTGGAGTCTTCAACTGGGCTCCAGTTCAGTGGGAAATACCAGTTGACTACGAGTCTGTACAGGTAATCTATCCTATTCAAATGAATTCATCATGGATTGAGCCAACTCATGGAGTCACTGCAGAAGGTGCTGCGTACGCAGGCTATGTCGTAGATACAAATCAAGGTCTTTGGGATGGTAGTAGCTACACAAACTTCACAGAAGTAAATCTTCTCGCCTATCCATATAGTGCCTCAGCAGATCCCCGTTACTTCACAGTTAGTCTAGGTCATAACAACATCGTATCCTATGGTCACTTTCGCGTTTTCCACTACACCAATTGGAGTTTCTATGAACCTTATCTTGAAGCTGGTGCACTTGGAGTTGATTATGTACCAATAATCAATACAGACGCAAATACGCTCTTTGACCTTCAACTAACAGTCTTCAATTATGGTGATGCTAACTTGGAGGATGTGACAATAACAATGTCACTTCCTGAAAACATCACACTTACTTCCGGATCCGTGATAACACATGTTGGAACCCTTTCAGGTGGGGAAACGTGGTATGAAACATACTCACTCTTCCCCGCGAACGTGCCTGCTATCCTCACAATATCCTTCCAAGTGAGTGCCTCAAATCTGAATGTATCAGACTGGTTGACATTTCAAGTGGATGTTTATATTCAGGAATATATTCCACCATTAATTCCCATGAGCACCTTAATTGGTGCATTTGCTATCTTTGTTTCTCTTGGTTTCATCTTCTACGGATATCGCAGAGTGACAAGAACCTATGGTGCAAAATGGGAGGCTGACGATACAACCTATGTCTACGAGAGTCCTGAGATTGCCATTCAGACCTTTGGAGAACCAGGCACAGTAGCTGAACTGGACCCAATTGAGTCTGCCTTTTTCATCAATACAACGCGGCAAAAACTTGTATCCATGATCCTCATGTCATGTGTTCGAAAAGGCGCTGTTCGAGTTCTATCAGCTGACCCATTGAAACTCTCAGTCACAGGATTACAGTTCCAAGATTTAACATATTACGAAGAGATGTTTGTCGCAGCGATAGTCGATGACGAGCTCGATTCTGATAAGATCGATGATATGCTTGAGGAGCTAGCGGACAAAGTACAGGAGAAAGCATGGAGTGCTGACTTCGAGGCTACAAAGACCCATCACGATGAAATGGTTGATGGGGCATGGGAAGAGCTGAAGGCTTATCCTACAGTAGACGATAGAATGGATTACTATTTCAACCGCCAGTATCGCGGTGGTGGCTGGGCCTGGTATTGGCTTTACATGCATCCGAGGCATGATCATATTGGTGATGTCTTTGACACACCTGGTCCTTCGATAGCGCCACCTCAAGTACCAGATTGGTTCTCTCAACTCTCTGAAGCAACAGGTCATGCTGTACGTGGTGTTGGGCAAGTTGTCGGTGATGTCGCGACGACTACTGGACAGATTATGACCAATGTAGGGAAGACCATAGGGAGTGTCCTAGATGGTGTGGGAAAGATTATCACCGCGCCTCTTAAACCCTTGATAGAGAGCACAAGTAGATGCGTATCTCATGATGCTTGCCACAGCGCGTGTGTTTCTCATGATGCATGTCATAGCGCTTGTCACAGTGCCTGTCATAGTGCTTGTGTCTGTCATAGTGCTTGCCACAGTGCTTGTCATAGTGCTTGTGTGTCAGGAGGTTTTAGGTAGAAATCCGACCCATTTGCCACGATTCCCATACTTATGACATTCACATCGAAGAGGCTGGCGTTAAAGCGAGCACATTAAGAGTAAACGCTTTAGGTCAGCAAATGAGTCTCTGAACTGGTCATAATGAAAGTTGAAGAGAGATTTGTCAAAGTTTGTGGCGAGATTGGCAACTTCACTGAGAAGCTAACAGGGGTCAATATTGTAGATGCGTATACTGGACCAAAGGAATTTCATCCTAGCAAACAGAGCAAGCACAAATCCCCTGAAGACTTGGTGAATGAAATCCATGGGACCTTTGATGCAATGCGTGACGAAGTCAATGATCCCCTTCGCCTTGAATACATGATGGGCGAACTTCATTCTCTGAATGTAGTCGTTGACTGGCTTTCTGGCAAGGACCTTTCCTATGCAGAATTGGTAGAGGGTCTCTTTCACACACCTCTCGAGAGGTTCCCAGAAGCAGAGATTGACAGGAATATCCAGCTCCTGGAGGAAAAAATCTCTGATTTCCCTGGAGAGAATCTACGCGACAAAGTTACGCGATTCGGTAAAGAAGGAGAAATCACTGGAGACAAACTACAGCTTCTAATTGAAACAGAGCTTCAGGAGAAATCCAAAGAGGTCGGGCTGATGTTCAAGGACCAGATCTACGCATCAATGGGAGCCTCAGTGCCTGATAATGGTGTTCAGTATGAAGCTGTACGGAACGAACCTTGGAGTGGGTATAACTGGTATAAAGGAGGATTTCAATCCCTGAACCAGTTCAATATCGATGCAAAGTTCAACAAAGACTCGCTACTGAATGTTGTCTATCATGAGTATGAGCATCATGTTTCCAATCTTTGGCGCGAGAAAGCGTATCTCAATAGTAACAACCTGGAGCTCTCAATTGTTCTTCTTCACACTGGACGCTGTGTGATATCTGAAGGGACTGCTGACACCGCAAAGGAGTTTCTTAGAGTTATTGATGACAGTCCTAGGATGCAAGTGATGGATGTTCTCTCTGTGCTGCGGCGCATGGCTGGAATCAATGCTGCGATTATGATGAATGCTGAAGGAGCTTCAGCTGAGGACGCTGTGGAATATATTGTTGGTCGAGGATTTAGAACACATGAGTCTGCTAAACAGTCTATCAATTTCATCTCACCAAAAACAGCGGATGGGCGGATAAACTTCTTCTCACCATATATCTACACCTACTATAAGGGTAGAACTGACTATGTACTTCCACAGTATAATAAGGCAGTCGAGAAGGACGCGTTGCCCGAGTTCTTCAAGGCAGTCTATATGAATCCATATTCAGGTTCAAGTGTAACGTGGAACAAAGCGTTCAATTGGTTGTAGTTGTGAAGACGAGAACGGATCTAGGTCATCGAAATATTCCTGAACTTAGACTCTGATATCTCCATCTTTCATTACAACTCGCGTACGTCCATCTGAGTATGTTACTGTCACAGTGGGTTTGTCAACAAGGAAGTCTTGATGGGTTGCTGAGTTATTTGCTGTAACTCCAGGATAGTCCATGTTATTTCCAAACGCAACATGTATAGCTCTGCCAATCTTTTCACTCTCAAGGAACTCCTGCACGATCCTCGCCTTAGGATTGAGCCCAAAGGCGAACTCACCAATGTGCTTAGCCATCTCATCCGTGTCTTGAGTTTCTTCCACAATTCGGAGGACTTTCTTGTCCTCACTTTCAACACGAACGACTCTTCCATCCTTGGTTTCAAGTGTGATTGGTTTTTTAATAGGTCCGACCCCTCCCACTGCTAAATCACAAACGAGTGTTCCCTGCATTGAGGTTTCCACTGGTCCGATTATCACCTCTCCAGTGGGAAGGTTCATCCACTTCATATCTTTCCAATTGAGGTAGGTGTCGCTAAACCATGTACGTCCTTTCACACTGAAACTGAAGTCGGAGCCAGAGGGAGCTGTAACGTGAACCGAGTCAACATCCTGAAGAATCGTCAATAATGACTTTGCACTATTCTGCATCTCTGCATTCTCTTCTTTTGTGAGTGACAGGGCTCCTTCTGTTAACATGTCCATCGTAATTCCGGGACAATGACCAAGCCGTGCTTTGCCTTTCCGAGTTTCTAACTTGATGACTTTGATTCGGAAAGGAGTTTCTTCTGCTAGACCTCGAAGGATGTTGATATAGATGTCAGGAGGAGTTGGATTATTGATCATCTCGACTAGGTGCATCGGGGGGTCCTCCCGGAATTCATCTTTCTTGGTCTTTAGGATTACCAACCTTGTCCATAGGCCAAGACTCAATGCACCTTCTGCAAATGCATGAGCAACATCCTTTCGTACATCGTCTGCTACGATGAGTACTGATTCGCCTGGCCTAGCTTCTAGAACTGTTTCGAGCGCATTAGCTGCGGCTGTCTTTGGTTCCATCAGAATCGCCAAGGTGCCAGAATACAATTTACTTTAGACTCTTCTGGAGTGTGTAACTTTGAAAGAAAAAGAAGGTGTGATGGAAAAACCATCACACAATTTTCCATAGTTTAGTCTCTAGGTGCATTTTGAGCTCTTGAGTAGGCCCCTTCCAATTCCTGTCCCATGGAACTTGGAATTGCAGTCCTGGCATAGTCACCTTCTTTCCTTCTAATGAAGACATAGAGTAGGGTGACATAGACTATGTCAAAGGTCCGCAGAACAAGAGTACTTGGAATCGAGGCGAACACGACGAAGACGACCGCAACCACGAGAGTCAACATGAGGTCACCTGTGTAGAACCACCCAATCAGAGCGCCTCCAAGTGCAAATCCAATGAAGAACATGAAGCCTAAGACACCAAAGCCCCACCTAACGGCTGTCTCTTTTATCATTACATCAACAAAGTTCTTCCTAACAAGACCTGCACTTCTCTTGATGCCCTCTGTTGCGCTAAGTTCCTCTGCAACCATAGCTGGAATTGTGAAGTAGTTGATGAGTGCCCATACCCATCCTATGATTCCTTCAGCCGCGTAGCCTACACCTCTCCCTATCGGATTTGATGATCTCCTCGCAATTGCCGCTATGATCATCCTGACAATAGCCACAATTACACTCATTATACTCAAGACAATGAGTCCACCAACTACACCTAGCGAAGCTTTAACGCCATCACCAAGGCTAGGGTCTCTTCCACGCATGTAGATGTATGTTATAGCTGAAGTTGTTGAATATGCAAAGTTGTAGAAGAATATGGTGACAAACAGGTAGACTACAACTCCTATAGCAAACGGCCATCCATTCTCTAGAGTCATCTCAACGTTTCCTAGAAGAATGTTCATTCCATCGGGAATGACAACAAGCATGATTCCACCAAAAAATAGAGCAGAAACAAGAGTGAAGACCATTGTGAGGAATGGAGGTACAAAGGTTCCTTTCTCATCTAGAGTCACTTGACCTGTCAGCTTGATTATCTCACCCGCTCGCCTTATGTTGTTCTTCCAAACTGTGAATAACAATAATGTGATGAGGAGTGTGAAGAGACCAGGAATCAGTATTGGCCAGGTGGTTCCCAATGAAGAAAGCGGCAACATCCCAGTGACAAGGAGAATGATGGGAATCGCCCATGTTAGGATGTTCATGATGAATGCTCCGATGTAGATGAGTGTGCCTCCTAATCTCTTCGCAGCGTATGACGCTCCTAGCGCCATAATCACACTCAACAACAATAGTGCCCCTAAACCTACTCCTAATATCCAGAGATTATCAGCCAGATATGGCCAAAATCCTGCTATAACACCAGTAATAGTCCCACCCCAGTCAGCCCAAAGCTGCATCAGGGAATATATACCTAGAGCGATAAAGGCACCAAAGACAATCAAGAGACCTGCAATTGCACCTTTATGGCTTGGATATTCTTGTTTTTCATGATACTCGTATAAATCAGATCGTGCCAAACAACACGCCTCCTAAGCAATCGAGTTGATCTTGTATTGTTTCTAAGCTACTCCCAAGTTAAATCTTAGTACTAAAAGGCTAAAACACAAGTTAATTATAGTGAATGTACAATCGAAAATGTATGGTAGACATTCTCTATTGTTCCCCAGGACACATCTTTTGTAGCGCTAACAAGATCATGCTTGCGATTGATGGTAGCGAAGGGTCAGCAAAAGCGGCGACTGTTGCATTCGAAGTTGCAGAAATGACAAAATCAAAACTCTACATCATACACGTCATTCCCACTCCAGTGGCCAAGCAGTTCTCGTTAATGTCTGATGCGAATCTCGAAGATGTACTACGCAAATATGAAGAGAAAGGAGAGTCACTGCTTAATGGAACAAAAAGTGCAGCTGACGATTACAAAATTGACATCGAGTTGATACTAGAAAAGGGCTTTCCATCTGAAAGAATCATCCTTAAAGCAAAAGAACTTGGTGTCGACCTTATTGTGATTGGTTCTAAAGGTGCTGCTGGTTCACTTAGATCCGGTGTTGGAAGTTCAGCAGAGAGAGTAGTTCTTGGTTCTGACAGTCCTGTGCTTGTTGTGAAGTAGCATATGTAACTAGTCCCTATGCTTATTACAGCAGTGTAGCTCAGAAACCGAATGGAAACATCGGGATACCTTCATCATCATCTGCTTCTCGTATCATTCTGAATATGCCACGAATTGTGAGAAGTTCCATTGCAGGCTTGGCAAAGGCGATGGCGATCTGTTTTGCATCTGCTTGAGGTATACCACTCTCTCTAAGTACTTTATAGAATGTCTTAACACCTTTCTTTACCTCATTTCTTCCTTTTCGAAGAGACCACCAGATCTTGAACAAAAGCTTAGTTCCACTACCAAGAGCAGTAACTGTGATAGAAGCGATTGATCTCGCTCTTCCCACGTCTATTCATACTCCTCTTCATCATCGTAGTTGTTAGAGTGCTTTCGCCTCCTCTTTCCACCAATTTCAAATGATGCTTCATCACCCACCATACTCATCAGTTTGGTGAAGTCGAGAGCTCCAACAAACTTCTTTGTCATGTCAAGTGCTACATCCTCTGGGATTCCTTCTGCGATGAGATTGCTATAGAACTTCCCTATACCTGCCGCCACATTCCCTGCAGCTTCAGGACTATAGACACTTCCAATTAGACCTGATATCAGCTTTGGAATTGCATCGTTGATAGCACTGAAGAGTTCAGGCAATGCTTCAGCAACTTCTCGGAGTTCATCAGCTTCGCTCTTTCTCTCTTTGCGGCTTTTCTTTGATTCTTCTGAATGGTCTTCACTCAATTGATTGTTCACCAAGAGTAGCATAGGCTGGTCACTTACTATATATAAAGTGGAAAAAAGTGACCAGTCAAAATCAGTCATTTTCGTTGAATGACCTGGCTGTGAATTTACCACAATCCATGCAAGCTATCTCGTAATCCCAGTATACATCTCCACTTGCAGTACTCACACTCCACTGTCCATAGATAACTTTTACATTAGAACTCTCACACACACCGCACCCTTTCATGTTGATATATTCCTTCAACGGATGTTCTTCAATAGGTACACCTGAACCGTGGTACTCTCTCGAAGTGTAATCGTTGTTATCTCTCTCAATAATTGGTTCAGAGTATTCGAGTGAACCAAGTATTGGAGAATCATTTGTTCGTTCATAAAGCACCGCTTCTTTCACTCCTTAACTAATGCGAAATATCTTGCCCTCTCGTCTTCATCCTCTATTACAGTTAAAATGCCGCGAGCTACAAGTGTGTTGACTCGTTCTCTGACGATTCTACGAGAGGCTGTTCCTCTCTCAGTTCTCACTGCTGCTGTTATTTGACTAATGTTTAATGGTCTTGAAACATCGAGGATCTGAATGATTCGCCAGCTAATGTCATCTTTCTTCAGGTCTCCAAACCGAGATTCAAGTCGTTCAGCCTTCGTGAATTTTGTCATCAACTTGACCATGCCATCATAAAACTCGAAACCCTCGCGAATGACACGAGCTGATTGAGAGACCTCATCCAGTCCTGGTCCAACTCGTTCAATCAGCTCTTCAAGCCTTGCAAGCCTTGCAGAAATCTCATCCAACCTATCTTGCACTTCCTCGAGAGTCAAGTCCGATTTCTCTTTCTCGTCAGTCAAGCAAGTGTCGCCATGAGAGAATCAATAGTAGAAAGTGATAAGTCTGACGAAGTCAGCGCAATACTCGAGGACTTAAACTAAAGTCTAATTATATTCAGCAAGAGTGGACAAATTGTCTAGAGAAGATAGTGATAACACCATAGAGAGGGTGCAATCATTACGTGATTTGTTCCACTTTTCTCATTTTTCCAGATTCTATCGTTTGTATGTTCCTGTATCTATTCTTGTCGGAATTATATGCGGTCTTTTCATGGTCTTGATGCAAGTCCTCATTGACTCAGCAATCTTCGTATTTTCGATATTACCAATCTTTGTCGCTCCTATGATTGGCGGCACTTTCTCAGGTCTACTCATCTACTTTGGTAGAACGGAGATACAAGGTAGCGGAATATCAAAAGCTATCGAAATGACACACACACCAAGCTCTCTTCGAAAAGGGACTACAATAACAAAGCTACTAGCAACCTCTGTGTCAATCGGTTCTGGAAATCCTGTCGGACGGGAAGGTCCAGCTGTTTTGATTGGTGCTGGAATTGGCAATGCAGTAGGCCACAGAATTGGTTTTAATGATGATGCTCATCTTAGAGTCTTTCACATGATGGGTTCTGCTGCAGCAACAGCTGGAATCTACAAGGCGCCACTTGGTGGTGCACTGTTTGCTACTGAAGCTCCGTACAGAATGGATGCGCGATTGGGGTATTTCGTTCCTACAGTGCTCGCTGCTTTGAGTTCCTTTGTGGTTTTTATCGGACTCTACCCACTGATTACAGGGAATGGATCCGGACCACTGTTTACGTTTAGCGCTTCCTTTACCTTCGATATTGCTGAGATCCCTCTCTTAATTCTCTTCGGTGTCGTAGCAGGTCTGATTTCAATTCTCTTCGCGATAAGTCTAATGGCGACACGAAACTTCTTCACCGTCACCCTCCCTGATTGGGCTGATCCACTGTTTGGTTCATTACTTGCCTGTGGTGTCATCTTCGTTACATCACTATTCGTTGACCCAACGCTCACAATAGCAGGTATGGGTTATGAGGTCATTAATACACTCGCAACTCATCCAGAGCCTGTATTGATGATTGTGATTCTATTATTTGGCAAGCTCTTTGCTTCATCTTTTGTCGTCGCTGGAAAAGTGTCGGGTGGTGTACTTGCTTCATCATTATTTGTTGGAGCTATGCTTGGCACACTTTTCGGTGAAGTCTTCTTCCCTGCCAATGTCCCAGCTTTTATGGTTCTAGGAATGGGTGCTGTTCTCGCAGCCACGACTAATACTCCAGTTGCTACAACAGTAATGATGCTTGAGATGAGTCATTCCTTTGACTTGGTGATTCCACTAGTGATTTGCATCTGTGTTTCCTATCTTGTCAGCGGGGGCACCTCACTCTACGAGGGACAAAAGGTGAGTAGAGATGATGAAACACCTGGTTTCTTTGCAAACGTCATTCCAATCAGAAAGTTCGGATATCAGAAGATTGGAGGAGCAGATCCTATACCAGAAGATGAAGACGATGAAATCAACATCTTTGAAGATTGAACTCATATCTACGAAAGTTAATAGGCAAACTTTGGCATACTGCTCTCTAGCAGGGAGATTGGATTCGTAGTGGTCGCTCCAATCGCTATTCTAACTCCTTGGAGGATGAGTCATTGCAAAGGAAAAAAATTAGCACGCTCTTTATCTTATGTCTAGTTTTATCAAGTGTTCCTGTATTTCTCAATGTGTTACACACAGATGAGGATCAATCATCAACGACCGAATCATTTTCGATTACTCTGGATTACTCCTCATTGGCTGAGCTATATGGTGAGGTCATTCCAGTGGTTGTTGAATTCAAACAAGGTCTTACCAACCAAATCAAGAACATCATTAACTCGCTGGATCTGGAGTTTAGTCTAGGTAGTGCAAAGAAGAGTCACATAAGTTCTTGCTACCTCATGAAAGGCACCAAAGATGCTTTAGAAGCGTTGACCGGAATGGGTGTTGTTTCAAGAATTGCACCACAGACTCACGCCCAGTTTCTTGAAAGCCCAAGAGACATCTCAATCCCGGAGATTAATGCTGATAGTGTCTGGGCTATGCTTGATGATCTTAGCAGAAACATCACTGGAAAAGATATCCTGATTGCTGACTTGGATTCCGGAGTTGATTGGCGTCATCCTGATTTATGGTTTGCAGATGGTGGGTCATACCCCTATGTCAATTCAACGTCGTCTGGCTTTGTTAATGGTACGGATGCTGTTGATTTTAATAGAGACTTTGCCCTATCTCCCAATGAAACACTCTATGCTTTGGATATGGATCGAAATGGGATATTCAACGCTAGAACAGAGTGGCTTTGGGTTGACAATATAGCTCAGAACGCATTTCCGGATTATGGAGAACTATTTTTCGTAGTTAATGACACATCTGGAAATGGTCTGCTAGACGGGGGAGAGGACCTGGTATTGTTAGGCACTCCTAAGACAAAGTACATTGTGGAAAAAGATGGCAATCCTGTTCCAAGTGTCCAGACTTGGGAACGCGGCGTAAATCTCACCGCTAGTACACATTATGATACAAGTCAATTCGGTGGAGGTCACGGAACAGCTGTTGCTGGAATACTGCTCGGTGGACAGGTTGGTTTTCGAGACTATGTGGGTGTAGCTCCCGATGCTGAACTGATGATGATACGGGTTCTGGGTGATCAATTCACGTGGTTGTCTATTGAGGAGGGATTAGCGATTGCCAATAGCACCGGAGCTGATGTTATCCTTACAGAGATCGGCTCTTGGACGTATCACTATCTGGATGGAAGCTCACTAGCTGAATCATTCATTGATGACCTAGTGGCACAAGGCATTCCAGTCATATCACCAAGTGGGAATTTAGGGGGGAAGGATAAGCACGCTATGGTCGCAACAGCTCCTGGGGTTCCACATCTGATCGATTTTTCCGTACCTCCAGTTGATGGCATCTATGTTCAAGAAGACATCACTGAGGTTTACATAACAGTACTTACAGTAGACCCAACTGATTTTATTACGAGTAACTTCAGTCTGTATATCAATGGAACCACAACTTATCTCACACCTGGAATAGGTGAGGGTCTATGGTTTCTGCAATCCAACATACTTCCTGGAGTCAATGTACAGTCTTACACCTCAATTTCAACAAGGGGAACGAAAATGCTTGCAATCTGGCTGTATGGAGTGCTTCCGACCACTCCACCATCCCCCTTCTACCAACTAAACATCACTACTCCGGATTCCGCCACAATACATGCCTACATCGCTGATGATCAGAGTAGCTGGACTGGTGGATGTGTGTGGATGATTGACCAAGTTGATAGTTATCACATCACATGGCCATCAACTGCAGACAGAGCGATAAGTGTTGCAAGTTATAGGACAAGAGATTTGGTTGCTCCAGAAACAATAGGGGGAAGAGCAAGTTTCTCTTCACGAGGACCAAGGATTGATGGATTGATTAAACAAAATGTTGCAGCACCTGGCGGCTACGATATAATTTCTGATTATTCGAATGGGACCACCTACTCAACATGGTATAATGGTTACGGAATTCTACCATTTACCAAACAATTCGGTAGTTATCGCCTATTCAGTGGTACAAGTGCATCTGGTCCGCATGTTGCAGGAGCTGCCGCCTTGTTACTTCAGGCAAACTCATCCATTGGTGACCAGATTCAACCAATAATTGAATCAACAGCTAGAAGCGATGGATTCACTGGGGCTGTTCCAAATGCAGACTGGGGCGGGGGCAAACTAGACATAGAGGCGGCTTTGAATTCTATTAGACCCCCTCCTGATGTTGATGGTCCAGTCATTGGCAGTCATACTAGAACTCCTTGGATTCCTACTTCGGTTCAATCACCAATCCTGAACCTCACTGTCACTGACATCTCCGGAGTAAGTACTGTCATTCTCTCATTCTGGAATGGTACAGGATGGTATAACTCAACAATGACACTGGTTGGATCGTTCTACATTGGATCAATTCCTGCCCATCCAAATGGAACTGCCATCAACTATCGATTTTATGCAAATGATACCTTAGACAACTGGTCAGTGTCAACCATATTCGGATACACAGTGAATGATAATCCCCCTATAACGACAACCACTGCGACAACGACAACCACGATAACAACCACGAGTCCTACAACAACACCAACAGGACCCACAACAACACCACCTCCGAATGAACCTGACTATCTACGATTGGCAATATTTCTCAGTGCTGTCCTTGCATTGATTATTCTGTCAGTTGTGTGTAGTCGAAGGAGAAAACGATGACAAATGTGATTAAATGGACACCTTTGTGTGTCCTTTTCCTATCACATGAAGTGTGAGCAGGTCTTATATGAGCTAAGTATATTGCGAATCTGACCATAATTCAGACAAAAGGTATCGACCATGAAGCAACTTGGGGAATTCACACTTGACCTTGGGCGTAAGAGACTTATGCCTGTCGAAGTCCTAGTCGATAATGACAACACCTTGATTCTCATTAACTGCAACTGTTGTGAGGAGTATCTTTCCCGGCGACTTCCAGGAGGGGTTCTCATTCCAATTGCTTCATCGCTTAAGACCTTCTTCGAAAGCCGTGGGATGAGGAACATAGATGTTAATGTCAGTGGCGTAATGATGCGGCGGACGTATAAGGGGCTCATGGACCCAGCTGATCTGCCTGAAATGACAAAGGAGTTGGAGCAGGCAGTCTACAAGTTCACAAGAAAAAGAAAGAAAAAATAGTTGGGAGAGAACAACCACTCTCCCCAAAGCAATCTTATTGATTTTCAGACTGAAACTCCGTTAGGTACTCAGCGAGTTTCTTCACACCTTCTAAAGGCATGGCGTTATAGATTGAAGCTCTCATACCACCAACTGAGCGATGGCCTTTTAGACCCACCAATCCTCTCTTTGTTCCATTATCAACACATTTCTGTTCCAATTCAGGTGACGCCATTGTGAATGTGATGTTCATCAGAGATCGTGAGTCTGCCCTTGCATGACCTTTATAGAACCCATTAGAGGCATCAATGACATCATAGAGAATTTTCGCCTTTTCGCGGTTTTTCTTCTCCATCTCTTTAACACCCCCAATCTCTTTCAGAAACTCCATAGAGAGCTTGCAGATGTAGATTGGAAAAACTGGCGGTGTGTTGAACATAGAGTCCTTCTCTGCATGGGTCTTCCATTTTTGCATGGTTGGTGAATTGTCCGATACTCTGTCAAGCAGGTCCTCTCGAACAATGATCATTGTGACTCCTGCTGGTCCGAGGTTCTTCTGTGCTCCTGCATAGATTACTCCATAATCTCTCACATTTATGGGGCGGTCCATAAGGTTGGAGGACATATCACAGACAAGTGGTACATCTTTGGGTACTTTTGGTAGGTAGAACCACTCAGTTCCATAGAGTGTGTTGTTTCCTGTGATGTGTGCGAATGCAATGTCGTCACTGAATTCAACATCTTTGGGAATGTAGGTGAACTTCTCTTCTTCTGACGATGCCACAACTCTAACTTCACCAAAGTGCTTTGCTTCTTTGATTGCTTTCGTTGACCATCCGCCAGTGTTGACATATTCCATAGCTTTTCCAGGTAGATGCAGATTAAGTGGAACCATGAAGAATTGAGTTGATGCTCCCCCTCCAAGCCATAGAATTTTGTAGTCTGAGGGTATACCCATCAATTCTCTCGCAAGACTGTTTACTTCAACCATCGCATTACTCCACTCCTTAGATCTATGGGAAATCTCAAGTACTGACATGCCTGTACCCGCAAAGTCCAGAAACTCCTCTCTTGCCTTTTCAAGAACAGGAAGTTGTAGAGTCGCGGGACCTGCATAGAAATTAAAAACTCGTTTAGTCATTTCATCATCTACTCCAGTTTGTTTATCGTAAAACCTGTCCAGACCTTGGGCTGGAAGAAGGTACTTTTCTGAGGCATACACTCGAAATTCTTTGATACTGCCTCCACTTCTTCGACACGTGTGGGATTCATGAAAAAGACAGCCTGGGCTTCCTTCTGAACCGCTTTGATTGAATCATCTACAGCATCACCAATGCCTTTGATGTAAACGACATACCCACCCCCCTTCATCGTACCTTGCTCGAGCTTCAGCCTATCAATATCTAGCATTTTGTCAAGGATAAGGGTATGAAGTATGGCAACATCGAGCCTTCTAAGTTCTACCGACTTGTCAGGAAGGAGCTCGTTCATTATTGAATCGTCATTTAACGTGAGAGCATAGAATTTTCCATCATCTATGAAGAGTCCAAAGGAATGTTTTCCTTC
>JBHLRS010000020.1:0-55521 GCA_048882325.1 Candidatus Thorarchaeota archaeon
GGTGGTCTAGCCCGGCTATGATACCGCATTGACAGTGCGGTGGTCACGTGTTCAAATCACGTCCGGCCCACCATTTCTTCTCGGTAGTCAGAGATAGTTTATACTCTTTCATGCGTAATTTCCAACTGAAGGGGTGATTTTCGGTTGGATGAATTGAAGAAGATCTGTACATCTTGTGGAAGCGAACAACTAGCTGGGCCATTTAAATCAAAGACGATTGTTTGGTATGGAATGTTCTCCTATGTCGCGAGTGATGCTTATGTTTGCCTTATCTGTGGACATGTTGAGGACTTTTTTACACAAGCGGATATCGAAAAGATCCGAAGAAAATTCGAGAAAGGACAAAGATAACATCATCAGAAGGAAATCGACATTGAGAACGCAGACTCGTGTAATCTTGGTATAATTTATTCAAATGTCCTTGACAGTGCGGTGGTCACGAGTTCAAATCTCCTCCAGCCCGCTACTTCTTCTCTTCTTCAACCTATTACCTAAAAAATCAGACTACAACCCCTCGTGCGAAAGCGTAAGGAATTCAATCGCTTCTTCTAAAGTGAGTGCGACACCAAGCTCTTCAGGGTTCGTTTCGAGCCAACCATCCAGATGTTTCGGACCTGGGAAGAAGTTATAGTGGTCACAGATCGGGATACCTTTTGGACCATCCCCAATCCAAAAGAGAATTGAAGGGTGAGAAACACGAACCAGCTCGCTACCCTTGATTTCAATCTCCATTTTCTCACCACAATGGAAACAAGTTGCATTGATGAGGCCTTCACCACGTATCAGTGACGTCCCAAGGGCGTCATAACCGCACATCACCTTTACTTCACGTCCGTCCTGTGAAACAATGGAGTGTCCGCGGTCTGCGTCTGTTTCCCCGATTGCCATCTTTCCATCACGAATCGAAGCAATCCACTCCCGACCGCGATCTGTCGCTATCACTTGTGCCCTGGCAAAATCTATGAGCTCATTTAGGTCAGCAGGGGGCTTCTCCATCTGGTACTGTTTCTGAAGGCGTTTAGCCAATTGAGGATCAAATGGTATCTTTCTCATTCATCTCACCGGGTTTATTATTAATTTGGGAGAAGAATAATGAGCTTTACTATACCTACCACGTTTTTCATAGGATCAATTTGCTTGGAGTATTATTATAATCGGACATACAGCTGTTACGTTTCCTTTGTTCACAGTTTTTGGTCAATTCTATCTTGACGAATAGTTAGCTTAATCACAATTAAATAGAAATTCAATTGAATTTATTAATAAATTTTGACTTGCCTCTATGAGAGAATCGAAATTCTGAGGGAAATTTCATGAATAAACAACGTCGAATAATTGCGATCATTGTAGCTGCACTTATTCTATCTATCTTTTTTACACCCATTCTAGTTCGGAGTTCAATGAATTTTGACCACACTGTCTGGTCAGTAGCATTTGGAGGGGCAAATTACGATGAGGGTTCATCAATCATACCTTGTGATAACGGGGGTTACATTATGTCTGGCAGAACCCAAGGGTTTGAGGTGTTATCACATGATGATGAGGTTTGGCTTGTGCATTGTAATCAGGATGGAAACCACATGTGGAATAGGACATATGGTGGCGGGATGAAATATGGAGGATATATGAGTACACATCATCATTCTGTGACAGTTATCAAAGCTGAGAATGAGGGGTACCTTCTTACAAGTCACACGACCAATTTTGGCCCTGGAGATGTCAACGGCTGGTTGATACATACCGATAAGAATGGGGTTCATCTCTGGAACCATACTTATGGGGGAGCATCGGACGAGATCCTGATCAAGTCAGCAAGAAGTAGTGATGGAGGATATGTTTCAGTGGGATTCTCTGAAAACATCACAGCTGGTATAATTGATGGGTGGATAATACGTACAGATGCGAATGGACAACATATCTGGAACCATACCTGTGGTGGTGTGGATATCGGAGAATTCTTCACTGATGTCATCGAAGTACACCAGGGTGGTTTCCTAATAGCAGGACTTCTTGGTGGTTTTAGTTATTTTGAGGATCGGAGTGGTGCACCTCCCGATGTCTGGTTGTATCGTATTGATGCAGATGGGAATCATCTGTGGAATCGAACCTATGGTGGTTCTGATGTGGATGGACCAAACCAGGTAATCCAATGCACAAACGAAGACTTTGCAATCTTTGGTGGGACCGCTAGCTTTGGTGCAGGGAATCTTGATGCATGGCTTGTAAGAGTGGATGATGAAGGAAATCATCTGTGGAATCGGACCTATGGCGGAGATAACATAGAAACAGGGTTTGGTGTAGCTGAATGCCAAGACGGAGGGTTTGCTTTATTCACACTCTCCTATACTGATGCAATCGGTACATCCGACGCATGGATCATACGAACTGATTCGAGTGGTACTCCAATTTGGGATCAGAAATATGCGGG
Organism: Candidatus Thorarchaeota archaeon; assembly: GCA_048882325.1. GTDB lineage: Archaea > Asgardarchaeota > Thorarchaeia > Thorarchaeales > Thorarchaeaceae > SMTZ1-45. Next base: position 2,429 of record JBHLRS010000020.1, read on the forward strand.
CGATGACTTCGACCAGTTTTGGGGTGGTATATGCATCGATGATGCATTTGTTGCTGTTGGTGTCACTGAAAGTTTCGGGTCGGGTCATGTCGACATGTGGGTTACGAAAATACCGGATAGAGCTCCATCGACACCTATTGATATAATACAAGTCATAATGATAGGAACTATAGTAACAGGAGTTCTTTTGGTTGTAGTTATACTCATCAGAAGGAAATGAGAAGAAGTGGTCACGAGTTCAAATCTCGTCCGGCCCACCACTTCTTTTCACCAATGTAAATGGAAAAAGACAGAGAAGATGAGTGCTTTCACACTCACCTTACCCAGATTACGATTTTTTACGCGCGAAATTTACTACTCCCAGTAAGATTACTACGCCTACACCTATTCCAATGTAGAGAAGATTGTCTAGGATAATATCGATAAGTCCACCATTTGTTGTTGGCATAGTTGGTGTTGTAGTAGAGGTATAAGCATCTAATCCTTGACGTGTGATGTTGATTGTACCAATGACCTCAGAGGTCGTGATGTTCGTGAAGACAGCAGTGTGATGAGCTAGAAAACCATCAGTCTTGAGGTAATCTGTGTGTATCTGGTGACGTATATCCCCACTTATACTATCTCGAGAGTAACCCCAGAACCAAGGATTTGTGCCATCAGGGGTAGCATTCACAGCTGTATCCATCCCTTCTACGAGGTCATCAAGTAGAGACCAATTCCCAATGGGAACTGCAAGCCTCCAAGAATGCGAGAAGAATGGATCATACGATTCAGTACCATTTGCCCAGTAAAGATTTGCACCGATGTACAGGATGTCATCAAAGTCTACCATTAGATATGGAAGGATAGGAAGACCATCCTCGTCTACCTCAATGTACATTTCTTCCTCGAGGTCTGTGAAACCTAAATCATCACCCGTGAGGTTTACAACAAAGTCGAACCTGTCACCATCATTGAAGCCCCAACGAAGGGTGTGATAAGCGAACCTGTTGAACTCCCAGAGTGAGATCGTTTCATCAGTTGTCGTGTTCTTATTCTCAATGTTATAGCTATACAACACTCCATCAAACTTGGAATAGTCAACTGAAACAGTGGTTTCAGTGTCAGCTGAGTTGTTGGTCTTGTATGAGAAGCCCCACAAATTATCATCATATTGCACGGTTATATCTCGAGCCTCGACAAATAATAGGCCTTCAAGATCAGTCGCTGCAAGAGTAGTTAGTAAATCCCAGTTTCCAACTGGATACGCAAGATAGAGTATAAACAGGAATGTGAGAGCCATCAGACCTATGCTTGTGTCATTCTCGAAATTGATTACAACATCCAAGTACGAGAGATCTCCAAGATAAGTGACAGGGTCAGGTATCGGAATATTGGCATCTACAATCTCAATATAGATGACCTCAGTCGGTAAAACATCTCCTTCATCTGTGAGATCTAGAGTGAAGTGGAAACGATTACCATTCTCAGGTCTATAGAAGAATCCTTGACTTGTAAAAGCTGTTGTCTGTGGGATGATTATCATGGTTGTGAATAATGCGACTAGAGCAAGTGTAGCGCTTTTTTTCAAACATCCACCTCCGATTGATAATCATCACAGTGTCAAGAGTCTATAAACTATCTAGATAATTCCATCAAGCAGATAGTTTCTTGTAGCTATCTATGTGGCCAATAGGAGTCATTCAAACCTATCGAGCTCTTCAGTCATCTCTCGTAGAGGAAGACTGTCCTCTCGGTTCGGACACCCCTCACACTCAACGTACTTCCCGCAATTGAGTTGGAGGATGCCCTGATCCACCAAGAACTTGGGAAACTCTTGGTAAACCGATGTGTCAATCTCATCCTCGATTCCGCAGGAATACGAGTCATAGAGATCTGCAAAAAGGCCAATTATCTCAGTCAAAACCCTCGTGTGTACCTCAGCGTCCTCATCATCATCTGCAGAGATGGAGAATATCAGGTCCTCCTTTGGCATCAACATGAAACGTAGCCCACTGAGTGTTATCTCGTTAAGAGTGTCTGCCGAAATGGCACTGCCAAAATTACTCAGGGAGCTGATGAAACTGCTGATTTCCTCGGTGTTGTCACACATAGAATGGCACTCACCAAAGTTCGAACAGAGTAGCGCGCGACCATTCTTGTCAAGAATGAGAAGGTTTCGGATCATGTGGTTCAGCTGTAATGAGTGTGTAGAATGCTAATGATATCTGTTTTTGGTGCATTCTAGAAGTACATTCCTGCACGTTCGGGGAACCGCTTTCTGAAAGTCTTCTCTGCTGACCGATCCAGAGAGATCTGCCTCTTCAAAATCTCAGGACTCAACGAACCCAAGTTCGGTCTCATGAGCACTGGACCCCGGAGAATGGGGGAAGGTGTATCTGCAGAGATATCGTCAATAGACTGCGGTACCCGTTTCAAGATGTCATCAAGACTGAGTTTTGGACCCTTTTCTCCAGTTAGTGAGTTCAACATCCCCTGTAGATCTGACTCGCTGAGGGGACGAAGACCAAACTCAGGTGACGACCGGATAGAATCAACGGCATCACATGACTCAGGCAACTCGACTCCTGCACCAGTGAACTGGTAGGGATTGAGTGGAATGAGCTTCAGCTGGAAGGCGGAATCGGAACTGAGAACCAGCATTTCCCCAAGAGGAGTGCTCATGATATGCCACCCCCTAGGACGCTCTGAGTACTGCTTGAGAATGCGGGGAACAATTTTGTCAGCTGGTTCTGGTTTGGTCACTTTTGTTCATTACTATACCAGCACATACACAAAAAGCACTATCGGTAGTTGCGAGATGGTCTCAGGTGTCCTTAGGGCCATGTGGCCAATAGTTCTCCAAGCGGGTGGGACTTCTCTACAGACCCTTGCACAACATTACCTGAAGCTTCCAGGTCTTCAAGTATCTCTGTAGCAATCCTGTCAATGTCCCTAACATCATCAAGCACAAATCTGAAAGTGATTGGCAGACCTTTCCTTTCCACTCCAACCGCGGTCAGAGTGAGTCTTCTAAGCCTCTTTTGATCATCCATAAATGGTCCTTGATAGAACTCAGGGCTGTAGACGACCACTGCAGCCTCAGTAGCGACCTCCTTGAAGTCTGAGAGTCTGTTGAGCTGCACAGGGGGAATGAATACATTCTGTTCGGCGTTCACATTTTCCATCTCGCTGTTTTTGAAGACCCTGTATCCCCTTCATTTCCGATGGAGAATTTCAGCATCTTCCCTGTTTTGCGGCCTCCCGGCCACTCTGTATGTATATCATTAATTATATATAAATATTTCTAATTATCTATTTTTTTAATTATTTGTCTAAATAAATCATTAGAACACGTGTTCTAAGGTTTTCTAGACATGTGTGTTGCAGAAAATGAGAGATGAGATTCAGAAAGTGATGCAGACCCTTCGGATTCGCCCAATCTGTTGAGATTTGATGAAAGCCAAGTACTCAAAGACCCGGCGTATCAACTCAGATTTGGCACGAGAGCTGATTGATTTGTAGAACGTATATCCTGAGAACTCCTTCTCAAGAGCTTTGTTGCAGACATACAACCGTGGGTCAGTGTCGATGTTGGACTCCGAGAATGGGGTCCGGTCCATCCCAAAGGGAGTTGGATCAGGGTCGTCATAGGAGAAGTCTTCCTTTGCCACCTCTTCCACAACATCAAGGATTCCTGTGGTCATCATTAACCGAATCCTCTCGATGAGCTCACCTTCTGTTTCAGCCAGAACCATGAGCAAGGCTTTGACCTGCGGTGTTTCAGCTGCGTTGGCTGCCTTAAGATAGAAATCGTACTGGTTAGCGGTGGTAGTCAAGGCAAGTCTCAGTAGGTGTTGATGGGAGGTAGCATCGCTCATTACCATGAAATTACACAACAAATGAAGAAAGCACTTTCTATTCTGTACTAGATTTTGGCCCATTGGCGCTAAAATGTGATGCAGACCTTCCTGATCTGTTCAATCTGTTGTGCTTTGACAAAGGCCAGATATTCAAAGAGCCGGCTCGCAAGCTCGGTCTTTGCACGTGCGGCGATAGACAGGTAGAAGGTGTAGCCCTTGATCTCCTGCTCAAGTGCTTTGTTGCAGACAAAGATTCTTGGATCTGTATCCATTCTCTCAGGTGAGATTGGTGTATCATCGGGGGGGTCATCTGCCGCAGCGACTCGTTTCATGACTTCAATCTCATCAAGAATTCCAGTGACTATCATATGATTGATATGAGCGATCAGGTCCCTTTCAGTTTCAGCCAATACATTGAGAAGAGCCTTTACTTGGGGAGTTTCGACCTGTTCTGCGGTCTTCATATAATACTCAAAGTGACGGGTAGACATCGCCATTGCCATGTTCAGTAATGGATCTAAGGGATTCTTGCGACTCATAGGAGTGCAGGAAATATGCAACCGCTTAGAAATGAGTTTCTATGGCGCACTCAAAGTTTCTTGAAACTCGCTGGGTCGGCAAGGTAGCCAGAAATCATACTGAACTCTTCACTGGACATCCTGTCCTTTATCAGGGGAAGCCCCTCTTCTACAAGGTCTATGAGGGAGTGGAGTCTGATTTCAAGTTCGTCCGCGCGCTTACGGGCACCTTGCTGTCGGTCAATGACCACAGCAATATCATCAACAGTGTAGTTGCTTATTCCGCGCTTCTCAAGTTCAGCAATGACCTGATCCCGAGCGACGAGTTTGCTCTCCATGCCAGTCACAAGATCGTCTACAAGGCAGATAGCATCACCCTCTTTCACTTCACCCTCAAGTAGGGAATGTTGTCCATACCTCGCAATCGCCTCCCTGAGGTCTTGTTCAGTTCGTACGCCGACTATCTTCCTCGTGTGACCAGCAGGAATTCCAGTTGAGAGTGACGTTGCTGTAGCGATAGGGATGCCTGCAAAAGCTATACCCACAAGCCTGTTGATGTGTGGTGCCTCCTCCTTGATGAGCTCACCCAGTGCATTTCCTACCTTCTCAAGAGTTTCTGGAAAGGAGGAGAGGATGCGCAGTTGGATGTAGAATGGGCTCGACAGACCTGAGTGTAAGGTCCACCCATCTGGCTTGTCACGAACAGATGTCAGTAACATCCTGTTCTCATAGATGTCCTGCATGATGCGCTTCTTCAGGCTTGCATCCACCATCCTATGCACCAAGTTGGTAGAGGCATGTGGAAGTTCTTAACTCTGCCCCCATTGCAGAGATTACTTATAGAGAGGGCGCTGATTATTGAACCATGAACCAGAGGGACCTAGCCTATTGGCTTCTCGACAATGCAGGCCCTGTCATCAGGTTCAGGACCTTAGTGGACATCTTTCACGAACAAGATGTTGGTACCGTATCAAGGGCTCTAGAAGAGATGTCTACGAGTCCGGTAGTCATGAAGTGGTTGAATCTCATTGAGCACAGTCTAGCGTTCAACGATATACACTCAGGCAGACAGAATGCATTTGAGAATGTCATAGCTAAGTTGGTTCAGCTCGGGTGGCGCGCAGGACTACAACCCTTTGATAACAAGACTCTGTTCTTTAGAGTATGGCTGTCAGAGAACATTGAGAAAGAACCGATTAAACCTCATGAGGTATTCAAGCGGACACTGATTGCATCTGTACTGGCGCGTGCTGGATATCAGACGGTTGATGCAGTTCAAAAACAAGTGCTCTCACGCCTGAAAACTGTACATCAGTTTGCTAAAGATCCAGACTTCTCAAACATCTTTGTTGACAAATCAGAGTACAAGGGAATCCCAAAGGGCCTTGATAGTCACGATTTGGTCAATCCGGAACTATATCAACACCAGCAATTTACACTCCCATGGATCCACGATATCTATGCATTCAGTCATCTCGATGTCGTACTGAAGGTTGACCATAATCGCAACCAAGCTGAGGAAGTCCTCGAAACCATTCTCACTCCCGAATATCAAGAGCTTCCATGGAGTTACGGTATAGCTAAGTATGGAAAACGATACTATGTTCTGGGATGGGCAGCCCACCTTCCTGGATACTTCAAGCCTCCCAAGGGCAGACTGTTTGCTGAGATGTTGCTTGTTCTTGAAGCATTAGCACCCTTCAGCTGTGTAAGGGGAAGCATATGGTTCAAGGACTCGATGAAATACTTGGAAGAATTCAGAACTGCGGAGGGTATCTACTCGTTTCCGAGGACATGGTTACCAGAGAAACAAAAAGGCTATTGGATAGGTGGGGAGTACATGGGTTTTGATGAGAGAAAAGGTAGAAAGAATGCTATTGAGGTTGAATCAACCTTCCGAGTTCTCAGTATCAGTAAACGAGCGGGTCTTTGAGTGGCTTTTGCCTGTGAATATTAAGGAGAGAATTCTACTTCTAGGGACAAGCATAGCAAAAGGGATTGATAATCCCAATCCTAGCAAAAGTCGCAATGGCCAGAAGATAATCCATGCTGCATCATAAGCGGTCAAAGACCATCCAAAGATCATCATCAGAACTGGTGCAAGATAGAAAAAGACAGGATGGATCTCATAAATCACCTGCGAACTCTTTCCAAGAAACTGCATATCTCTACTAAGTAACGATGACTTGGACGAGCTTGACAGCATGAAGATGAATATCGTTCCAGCTGTCGCATTGACGAGGAATAGCCATTCATTCGTACCAAACCAATCGTCAGCGAAACTTATGAATCCATTATACTGACTAGCCATCAGCATGAAGACAAGAAGAACAGCAAGAATTGCTCCATCTAGGACATTCGTTCCAGTTCGCCATGGTTTCAGACCTCTGAGCCGGGTCATCTCATGACCAATGATGCAGAATGTTGTTGCAATCAGTATACTGTTTACTCGCCAGGGGACAAGTAATGGAGCAAAGGAGTTTGTTATCCAGAATGCTACTAGTGGGAGAAGTAAAACAAGCGGCCATCGCACTCTCGGGTCATATGAGTGTGTCACAGACTCAATTACTATGAACAACAATAGTCCGAAGTAGAGAACTGGGAGGAACCATAGGTAGCTTGGCTGACCCGGTGGTCCAGAACCGTAGAGAAGCCAGAAAATTAACTCTGGAGGTGTCAGATAGGTGTCAACCGACCCAGTAAGAGGGATGAACAGCAGGGTCATGATGATGTAGATTGAGAAGTATGGAATCAGCAGCTGACGGCCCCTCGAGGTAGCATAGTTCTTGAGGTTCTGTCGATGCTTGTCCCCATTGTAAGTCATCCCCGCCAAGATGAAGAAAAGGACTATGGCAAAGCTAGCAAGAAATGAAACAGCTGACTCGAGGAACCAATCACCTCGCATCGGTATCATGGAATGACACCAGACCACAGCGATTATTCCAGCCCCTTTTGCGATGTCAATCCACTCTAGCCTGTTGCTAGTGACTAGTTCTGACAGGTCATTGCAGCTCCTTTTTGACTCGCATAGAAAGATGAGTAATGATTCATACCTCTTGTCGGCCTTTTAACGCTCACCGTTATGATCGGACTATCATAACAGTTCCTTCTTCTTTCCAGAACTCATCTAGCATTGATATCGCTATCAATTATCTCAATTAGGTCACCGAATAGACTCGAATCAGTGAAGAACGCACCCATCATACCAATGAATCGAGTTGTGTCATCCATCCAGCTAATATCCATTCCACTAAGGATAGCTGTTAATTTCTCAGATTCCTCACTTCTCCTGAATAGCTGTCTTACAGTTTTGTCCCAAAGTTCAAAGAATCTCTCCAGTAGTTTCTTGATTTGAGATTGCTCTGTTCCTGTAACGTGGAAGAACTCTATGATCAATTGTGACAATTGAGTCAGGTACTCCTGTCCAGTTTTTGAGAGCCACCATTTTGATGTCACAACACTTTCTTGGGGAAAGAAAACTTCTGCAGTGCAACTGTATAATTTCTCTGTCTGTCGACTGCCTTTGTATTTCCTATATCCTACAACTTTCACTAGTTCTGATTTTTCTAGGATGTCTAAGTCCCTATATAGAGTCTTCAATGCTCTACTGTAGGAGGGCTTTTCTGGGCTAACCAGAAAATGTCGATGAATCTCTTTCACTGTCAGATACTTGCAGCAAAGTGCTCGGATTATTTCAATATGGGTATTCATCAATGTATACTGATCATTATCTAGCAATTTCACTCGAGCAGGTTTCTCTCCAATCGTATCTTCATAATCAGGAGTTTCCATTTAATCACCACACTTTATGAATTATATAAAGTGTAAATTCAAGATTGGTCATTGTTGGTCATATGAATTTGAAGCTTCGTTAAAGTGTTCTATTAGGGTGATGAAAGGATTTATATAAACATTCTCTTAATATTAGAACAGTTCTCCATATATTAGAACAGTTGAGGTATGAATATGCGGAACCAAACTAATGCATTCGACTATGCCAGGATTATTGAACAGATAGAAGAGATACTCAGATCAAATGGTCTAAGCTTGCAAGATTTTCTGCACCGCATGAGATCTGAAACAAATGCAGGAAACGAATGTTGTCCTGGGACGAAAGAAACGTTTTGTTGTCATAATGATGGGCAGCTATTCGGCAACTTTGATGAATTTGATTGGGAAACATAGACATCTATCAACTTGTAGAAGGATGGGTTTTGGGTGTTGCGTGAGTTCGAGCAAGAAAGTGCTGCTCCTATTACTATCCGCAAAGAGTTGAAGACCAACCTGTCTGATAGACAAAGTCCATTCCTACTAGTTGAACTCATTGTAGTTGCGATGGTTCTTTTTTTGCTATCTGTTACTGGAGGGGGGATTGCATTTGTTGTTCCAATTGCCTATATTCTATTGGACACAGCAAGACGAGGACGAACATGGCAGGAATTGGGCCTAAGACAAAGAACCTTCACTAAGGACCTCTACAATAATGCAGGTTTGGTAATTCTAAGCTTTGCTGGGATTCAAAGTTTAATAGTCTGGGGCGGGTGGTTACTCCTTCCCTCATATCTCGACTATGTACTGATACATCGAGCTTGGTCAGTTCAGTTTGACTTTGGATCATTCATTCTTATACTGTTCTCAATACCTCTAACCACGATGCTTGAAGAAGTGATATTTCGAGGTCTTTTTCAAGAAAGGCTCAGCTGGTTCTTCGGACAAGGAGTATCTTTGTTCATCGCATCATTGCTGTTTGCTGCAATTCATTGGACCCCAAATGACTCAATAATTGTCCTAATCGACTTGATTGCAATAGCCGCGGGTGGTCTTGTGTATGGAGTGATATACATGCGGTGTAAGAATATCTACATTTCATGGTGCGCGCACATGTTATCCGATCTGTATGGATTATTACTCCTGTTTCTTATCTTCAATCTCTTGTGATTTTTTGGAGGAAAAATGAAAATTGTATGCTGAGATGCAAATAATTAATCTTAATTAATACAAAAAAACGATTTAGGAGGACTACGGAATTTGCAGAAAGTTTGGTACCATATTGCCAAGTATGAATTCTTAGTACTAACCTCTAGATTCCGTCATAGACGTAAACTCGTTTCCTTTGCACTCCTATCGATTGGCATAGTCTGGGCGCTGTTTTTAGCCCCATTTACATTTTCACTGATTAACAATCTTACAGGTGGTGATTTCGACCTTTATATAATAAATCGACTTCCTGGACTAGTACGTCTATTATTCTTCAATCTCTGGCTGATTATACTCCTCTCTCCGCTAACTTATGCACTTGAAGAGGTTAAGATTGGTCAGTGGGAGATTATGCTTAGCAACAATGTCAAAACGAAGGACATCATGCTAGGAACTTTTGTAAGTAGACTTCCTATTCACGGACTAACAGTATTGTTTCTTACTCCTGTGTTTGTTACACCTTTCACTTTAATCTACAAAGTTTCAATCCTAGGGCAGGTCGTGATTTATTGTATCTTGTTTCTATTCTACATCACTACTATATGGACCTCTAATTTCCTAAACACCTCTTTACAATCAAAACTTGGAAGGACTTCTCGTGGAAGTGATTTTGCAAAAGCGCTCTCAGCAATCATAGGATTTGTGATGATTCTCCCTCCTGCTATAGTTGTCTTTCTCTCTAATCCACTATCAGTTTTTATTGGCAACAATGTTTTTGCTATATTTCCATTTTCTTGGGTAGCTGATTTGATAACATGGATCATCGTTAACTTCAATGGTATCAATCTGGCTCCATCAATCATGTATACTTACATCTCAGCTCTGACCTTCACATCGACCATTTACATATCATTGATGGTAGTTTTCTTCATAGGAATAATAGGATTGACCTACCTCACTGCAGACAGAGTTTTCTCAATTGCACCTAGTGTCCAATCGGAGCGAGTTATAACAGTTGGAGAGGAGAATATCATTTTGCGAGGAATCAGAAGATGGTTCCCCACCCCTCTCAATATTCTCGTTGTTACAGCAATGAAAGATTTTGGGAGGAAAGCAAGGAACATTGCGAGTCTCATTAGTGGTGTGATCTTAGCAATTTTCTTTCCTCTATTCTTCAACTTTGCAGGTATTCCAGCTGAATACTTGCCCTTTCTAGCTATGTGGACCTCATCTATGATGCTTGCTCTCACAAGTGGACTGACTTTTGGGGGTCTCGCAATACTAGAATCAAAGGATCAGCTATGGATGATCAAGAGTGCTGCAAATGGTGTTAGCAAGTTTGTCAAATCAAGGATAATAGAATCGACAATCTATGGGTTACCTATGGCGATAATTACCTCCCTACTAGTCGCATATATGTTGAGTCTTCCTCTACTTAATACACTGCTCCTACTTTTGAATAACTCATTCACTGTAGCTGGAGTCATATTAGTTTGCATTGGTGTTACAACAAACAACCCTAATTACGAGGATTCCAAGAGCAAGGTCTTCAAGGATAACACTGGTGTCACAATGATAGTTATCATCTTTATCAGTCAAGCATCTTCAATAATTGGTTTCATCACGCAATTTAGTAGCATCATACTAATTGTGGTGTGCCAAACGCTTCTCTATATCACAGTTGGAGTTTTCCTTCTTAATACAGGTAAACGCAGACTAGCAAGCCTTGAGTGATGGTATCTATGTCTTCATGAATTTCAGTATCTCAAGGGCTTGGTCCGCCCATTCCAATCGAGCCTTTGTGATATACTGACCAAACTGAACTGTGAGTAGACAAGATGTAAAGGTAAACGGAATCCGGTGACCAGACAACTCTCCTGTTTCCCACTATTGTGATTTCCCTTTGGTTATCTATGAATGACAGGTATGATTGATACTTGCTACAGTGTCACACATCATATCTCATGCGCTAAGGGTGTTTCTTTCCTGCTGCAAAACCAATCAGTCAATTGGTAAGCTTTAAAACAATCACAGATACGAAGACCTTCGAAGCGCTCGTTGTCTAAAAGGTATCAGTTTCTGGTGTCTTGACTAAGGGGCTATGATGGATCCCTGCCACAGTGCGGGGGTTTATCCCTCGGAGCCGTAGAACGGATCCGGCCCGGGTTCGAATCCCGGCGAGCGCACCATCTTCAATTTTGACTTAGGTTGTGCAGAGGAACAATAGCTTAAGTATAAATCAGATGAGTGAGTAGTATCCAAGTAGGGAGATGATGCAAAGTTGATGAATAAGTTACAAGACCTCATGAATGCCAAAATCCCAATACAGTTGGTTGTGGATTCAGTCACGGACAGAGCACACCATAAGGTAGTGAAGGGGATTATCAAGAATGTGAGCAGGAACTTTGTTGAGGTTGGCCGAACTGCTACAGGTGATGAGAAATCCCATTTGAATAGTGATGAAGTGAGAGTCATAATCCCGATTGAAAAGATTGCTGAGGTCATCTACGGTGTCAAGTAGATAGAGAATTGATTCTCATCTTGATGTTCCATAGGTTTTGGTCGCATTTTCCCAGTATAATTTCCGAAGGACACTGGAAGGTAGATTAAGCCCATTGACAAAGGTGCCTCCCGAGTCCTTTGTGTCAGCATCCTCAAATGGAAGAGGTTCCTCACGAACATCAGTTTCCCACAACATCCTTTGAGCTGAGTACCTCCCATCGAAGTAATTCATATCGCCGCGATTAGCTGAAAGATCTGTGCCAAATAAAATCCTGTCAGAGTACTTCATCAGGAAGTCCCGAGCCTTCTTTACATCTTTACTCAGTTCCCGAGCCATCCAGCGCGAGGATGCTGTGTCGAGAATGACATTAGGAAATCTCTTCAACCAGCTTGCAAGGTTTGGGAGTCTATGTATCTCAGGCTGCGCTCCGAAGTGTGGAATCTGAAACTTCACCTTAGGATGTCGTTCTAGAACGGTTTCCAGCTGGCTCAGATTATCCTCCTTTGAGCCATACTTGGAAATATCCTGATAGTGCAACTCAAAGTAGGTATCAGGGTCTGCAACATGAATGATGAGTGGAAGGTCATTGTCAACAAGAGCCTGAAACACTGGATCGAGCTTTGGACTGTCAATCCTAAATCCAGCGGGAACATCCTCGATGTAGTCCCGCCACCGAGGGCCAAACCATGTCTTGGCAAGGGAATACCCGTCATCTTTTGTACATGCTATGTCATCAATGACCGGGTCGATGTTGTAGTGTGCGATGTCTGTGAGTGACAGGTACTTTGCAAATACAAACCTCTCAGGGTATCGTTCCTTAGCAGCCTCAAAACCATCCTTTGAGTGGACTATCCCTAACTGCGCGACAACACCAAACTGATCCTCGATTTTTAGCATCTTTTCAGTTACGTCAATCTCTCCGATATGCGTGTGCGCATCAAAGACGGGACCGTTGTACTTCCACGCTTCTGTCAAAATACACCAAACAGCGAGAATATCACACATTGAAAAGCCATTCTGTATATGTCGCTTTGGCCTAATTCATGCTCTGATGCACATCTTATTTTGAAGATTCTCAACAATCGAGGATGAGGAGAGAATTCTTTGAGAGTAGTGGTGCTTCACGGTAGTCCAAGAAGAGGCGGCAACTCAGACACACTTGCAGAACACTTTGTGGAAGGAGTCAGACAGACAGGAGATGTTGAGATCTTTGACTTCATCCTGAACGATATGAACATCAAGCCGTGTCAGGGGTGTGAGTCATGTTCTACATCAGATGGACGCATGTGTGTGATTAACGATGACATGCATCAAATTTACTCTGTCTTCGGAGATGCGAACATCGTTGTCTGGGCAACACCAATGTATTGGGGTTACATGACCGCACAGATGAAGATAGCCCTAGACAGGATGGAAGCCTTAGCAATGGACCCAGAGAAATACTGGGTCGACAAGGAGTTTGTCGCAATCATCACTTATCGCCACCACTATCAGTCGACTATCGGGTTCTTTGAGCGGGTCCAGGACTACTTTCGATTCAAGTTTAGTTCCTTGTTGTACTGCTCCAAGAATGAGGAAGGACCTGAAGACTTTCATGTGTCGACAAGTCAAGACAAATTGGATGAAGCAAGTAGTCTAGGAAGAGCGATAGGTGTAAAGATAATTGAGTGAACTATTACACTCAGAATCTCCATTTCTGAAGAGTTTTTAGACAAGATTTGAAGTTGGTTACGAGATGAATGAATTGTCAAAGAACTCGGTAGCTCTAGTAAAGTACAAAGACAGTGTGAAACAGGCTATTGAAGAAGGACTTTCACATATTGGAGGATTTGGTCTTCTTGAGTCACCGGTTCTGATCAAGCCAAATATCTGCACAATCTCAGATGGTACGGGATACTCAGTCACACGTGTTGAGACTGTAAAGGCACTAACAGAGATCCTCCTAGAAACCGATGAAAACTTGTCAATCAGGATCATCGAGTCAGACAGTCAGAGCAAGTTCGCTGAAGACGCGTTCCAGAAATTCGGGTATACTAAGCTCTGTAGTGATATGAGGACATCAGGTTTTGATGTCAGTACTGTGGATTTGAGTAAGGCACCCAAGATATCGTTGAGTTTTCTAGGGGACTACTTCGAGAACCCCGAATTACCCGAGATTCTTTTTGGAGCAGGATACTTCATCTCGGTGGCCATCCCGAAGACTCACTATCTTTCATTTGTCACTGGGGTTTTGAAGAATCTCTTTGGAGTCCTTCCAAGAAAAGACCAAGCCTTCTATCATTCAAGAATAAACGAAGTGATTTCGGATCTTGCAAGAATAATTAGACCGCAACTGAGCATTGTAGATGCGAGAGTGGGGGTTGAGGGATGGAATGGTCCTAAAACAAGAAACATTGATGCATTCATTGTTGGTCACTCTCCAGTGTCTGTGGACTCAACAATGGCGCGCATAATGGGTTTTGAACCTGAACAGATTCACCACATCATGACTACATACGACTATGATCTTGGTACGATTCAGCCCGACATTCTCGGGGATTCTATCGATTCAATTGCAGTCAAGTTCAATCCACCGAATCTATAGAGAAACTATGTTTCGTATGCATAGTCTTGAAAAGCAAGAGTTTGAAGGAATGAATATGCAACGAGTACTCTTTCTCTGCACCGGTAATTCTGCGAGAAGTCAGATGTCAGAAGCACTTCTCAAACATCATGGTGGCGAGGATTTCGAAGTCTTTAGCGCAGGAACAAAACCACAATCCGAAGTTAACCCAATTGCTCTCGAAGTTTTGAGTGAGAGAGGTATTCCAACAGACGAACTTTATACGAAACTGGTCAACGATTTTGTGGATTGCAAGTTTGACCTAGTAGTGACTGTTTGTGATAAAGCCAAACAATCTTGCCCACACTTTCCTAGAGCCAGAAGAATGGACCACTGGCCGCTTGAAGACCCAGCAGCAGCAGAGGGGACTTACGAAGAGGTTCTCATTGTCTTCCGAGAAACTCGAGATGAGATTGAGAGACGTATCAAAGAGCTCATTCTGAAGTCATAAGCAGTATTTGCAGTTCTAGAATAGAGTCTTTAGAAGATGGGAAGATCTTAGGTCGCGTGGGTCAAGTTTGACTGCTCTATCAACCGCATCACGCGCTTCTTCGATTAGGTTTTGCTTGAGTAGAGCAATTCCTAGATCGCACCAAGCAGAAGAGAGTTCGGGATTGACTTGAACTGCTTTACGTAGTGCGCTCTCGGCCTCATTATACTTGCTTTGAGCAATCAAGCATTTGCCTAGAGTATGCCAAAATCCTGCGTAGTCTGGAGATTCGCTCGCCAAGGTTCTGAATTTTCGTTCCGCCTCTGGCATACTTCCATGTCCACTTATTGTAAATTCAATCATGATTCGAGCTCTTTTGTCCACATGGCTTAATGCTGCTCTAATGTCTGTAAGGTCTATGAGTCCCCTCCTTTCGAGATGAGCACCGAGATGCGTTATTGCATATTCAGTTGTTGGTTCTATCTCAACTGCCTTCTCAAATGCATTGATGGACTCATCTAACTGATCTTGATTGAGTAATATGATTCCCAGCTTGACCCAGACCTTGTAAGCACGCGGATTGAATTGAATGGATTTTCGATAGGCCTCAGAGGCTTCTTCGTCTCGCTGTTTGTCATGCAGGTAATCACCGAGTTCCTCCCAATAATGAGAATCATCAGGACAGATTCTAGTAGTTTCGTTAAATGCCCTCTCTGCAAGCTCGTCTAGGTCTAGGTTCAACGACAGTCGAGCTATATTCCGCCATGATAAAAGGTCATCTGGATTCCTCATGACCGCTTCCTGAAGGACCATGATAGCATCATCATCTAGATCCTCTGCCATCAGGAATGTACCAAGTTGTCGTAATGGTTCAGAACTCTGAGGATTTGCTTCCGCGGCTTCTCTCAACGTTGTTTTAGCTTTTTCTTTGAAACCTTGATTGTAAAGAAAGACTGCATAGGAGGTTAAACCTGCCTCAAATTCGGGATAGGTGGTCACTAGCTTCTGATAAGATGCTTCGGCTGCCGAATGCTTGCCTTGTGTTTCCTGTGAAATAGCTTGAGACAGGAGTTTGAATGCCCTTTCGTTCCTGATCCAGTGCCTAATCCTTTGAATCACCTTAATTCTCACTGGACTGTCTGATTGTGAGCTTATAGGTTATTGCTACTACCAATTCAACAAACTCGTCAATAATTATGTTGATTTCGATTTTGAGCACGTTGTGCCAGTTTGTAAGTTATGGAATCTATTTGTCAATCCATCCCTCGAATTTCCTCTGAAGTGTCTTGGTGTAGACCTTTCTCCAGTCATATTCTACTCTGTTGCACCATTTGTATACAACTTTTGGATGGATGTACGACTTAAGTGAGGTACCTAGATTCCATATGCGACTGTCCTTTGCCAAGGCAAAGTCAAGCTCAATCTTCCTCTTGGCAAGCTCAGTCTTCCTTACACGCTCCTTTGCTGTGACAACACTTCTCTCAGCTGTGGCCGACCGTTTCGCGGACTTCTCTCTCCATTCAGCAAGTGCCTTCTGCTGCTTCTCCAAGGATGTTTTGCTCTTCTGATGACGTTCACGAGCATTAGCAAGTCCAGCTTCTGCCTTGTCCAAACGGTCTCGAGTACGGTCTATTCGTTCCTGAGCGTCTTCCAACCGCTGTTTCTTTGTGGTCTTCCCCTTGCGCTTGCTTGACCTAGTTCGACTCTTCTGTGCTCTGGCATTGTCCCAGGCAATCTTTGCCTTATCTCGCTTCTCGCGCCAAGACCGAACTGATGCCATGTTATTCTCAACTGAATTCTTTTGTTTGATTGTTCGAGCCTGCTTATCCTTACGTGCCTCATCTTCCTTTCTCTTGATCTTGCGAAAGCGTTGTTGCTTCTCTTGGAGTTGCTTCTTAGCTTTCTCAATCCGTATCTCAGCCTTCTTGATGCGTTCCTTGTATCTCTCAGCGCTACGACTCCATCCCTTAGGAGCCTGCTTGGTGTGATTCATCACACGGGCCACTTCAAGATTGGCACGTTTGAATGCCTCTTTTTTGATGAACTCGGGGTCAACCTTTCGCGCCTTGCTAGTCTTGAGTTCTTCCCGCATTGTCACAGATGCATAATAGGTTCGAAACACCTTTGCTGTTAGTTCAGGATATACCTCACTGAGAAATCGGTTAACATGAGTGCTTCTGATGGTTGGAAATATCTGAGAGATCTTCTTGGGGTCTCCACTTGTCTTCTTGCTCCTTCTGCTGTTGAAGGAGTCGAGTCGCTCAGATGCATTATCATAGAGTTCCTTCAATTCTGCATAAACCTCGTGGGGCATCTCTTGTTCCTTATGCCAATGGACACTATCTTTTCCTAGGAAATCGAATATTATGTACGGTTCATTGAAGTTCAGATGTTCAACCCTGAGAGTAGTTGCTCCCACAGTGTCCGCTTCCTCTGGATCCTTCTCGTCTCCGACTCTAAGACTGAGTTTGTCTATCAGATAACATGCCGCTGCAACCATTCTTCTCTGAGGTTTTTCTGACCTAAGACCCTCCATGATGTGTTCGCGAATATCATCGATTCTGCGCTCAACTCTTAGTGCTTTATCGAATTTTGCAGCCTCTCGTTCCTGTTTGATGGGAGTGCTGTCATGAAGCCAGATGTATTTCACTTTGCCAGTGAGCTCATCCGTCCATTTTGCTATCCACATAGTATCAGGGGCCCACACAAGTTCGCCCCATTCTTCTTCATCATCCAGATTCTCTCTACCCTCAGAACTTATGTTGAGAGTGATATCCTTCTTGGTAGCACCTTGTTTCCAACGCCCTCTGAGAGGATGTTCACCACGTCCCATGAAGATGCCTGACGGTTCTGTCTGATAGTTTCCAAGCTCCATCCTTTCTCCATCGACAATGGCATAACCATATTTCTCCCTTTGCTGCTCTCGAATCACCTTTCGTTCTTCACGAGCTGCCTTCTTCTCCTCAGAGGTCATGTTCTCTTTTATCGCTCGTTCTTCCTCTACGACTCTGATCACTTCACTAAAGTCGACCTCATCCCCTTGTAGAACTGGTTTGATTCCAAGGGCTTTGCTGAAGTCGGTCATAAAGTTTAGAGCGAAGACTGGGTCTTCAACGTAGGGAGTACCAAATTTCTTCACCCAAGCAACAGCCATCTCTTCCTGTAGCTGAGTGAGTGTAATCTGTCTGTCTCTAACCCTTATAGAGAGTCCACGTGGTTCGGGTGGTTCGATGACACGAATGCCATTGTGTATCAGTGATTCCATGTGGAAACCTCGTCGTCTGTCGTTCGGATGCAACTGGAGGTAACAAAAGGATTGCGCTATCGAACTGAGGAAAATGTGTAAATGGTGCGGCCACCGGGATTCGAACCCGGGTCGCAGGCTTGGAAGGCCGGAATCATAACCAGACTAGACTATGGCCGCATTGAGGGCAAAGACCTCGTGGTCTTGATTTAAGGATATTGTTCAGTATACTTCAGTATCAGTTAAATGAGCGGACACAAAGCAGTTCTTGATATGCCCAGAGAGAAGATTCGGGAGGACTACATCGAAAGACTTGCGAGTTTCTGGCCCGAACCACGAGATCAGCTGCACTTCGGTGGTTGGCGTGCCACATACGAACTAGTGGAGAAGCTCAATCTCGATACTGCAAATCACATCCTCGACATCTGTTGTGGCGAAGGGGGAACTGCATGCTGGCTAGCTAAGGAATATGGTCGCAGAGTAGCAGGTATTGACATTCTGAAGTCTGCGATAAAGGTCGCAAAGAAGTGTGCGAAGAAGAACAGAGTCACCGACCTGACTGACTTCAGAGTAGCTGATGTTTTTGACCTACCCTTTCATGAGAATGAGTTTGATGTCATCTATGGACTCGATCCAGATGGAATAGCTCACATGGACAGGTTGGACATCTTCAGGGAATGCAAAAGAGTACTAAAGAGTGGAGGTAAGTTAGGGTTCCAACACTGGTTAGTGCACAAAGGCACTCCACAAGAGGATATCGCTTATTTTGAGACTGTGACGATGGGTACTGGTTATCCATACATGAGAAGACTGACTGTTGACGAGTATGTGATGGATTTAGAGAACGCAGGCTTCAGGGATATCGTAGTTGAAGATCTTAGTGAGATGTATATGGCTCACACTCTCAAGATTAAAGACAAAGTGGCTGAGATGAACAAGGATCTTGATGTGTGGCATGCAATGCTCCTAGAGCTCTACGACAAGGGAGTCCGAATTGGCGCAAGAATCATTGCTGAAACAGACTGAGGTGCCCAAGAATGACCGATGCAAAACGACTCTATTACTATCTGACTGGTGTTTTCAATACTGGACATGTCTTTGACTTTGAAACAATAGAACAGCAAAATAGGATCTGTCAGATGCTGTACGACTTTCTTGCAGAGAACTCAAAGGGACTGACTTGGAATTTTGAAGGGGCCAGCACTGTAATTGCAGGAGCAGTTGATAACTATTCTCCACCCAAGGTCAGTAGTTTTCTAAGTATAGACCCTACCAATCTGATTGATGATATAACGGTTTCAATACCGATTGGAGAATCAGAAACAGTCAAGCTCACGTTTGAGCAGATAAGAATTCACTTCTTCCTCTTCAATTGTGGACTCCTGCAATGCGTTGTTAAAGTACCAGAAGAATATTGGAAGAATTTAGAGGTCCTCTCGCGCATTCGGTTCTTCTTGCAAAGACATAGAAATCCTGAATTTGAAACCGACATTGAGGAATTGTTTTCACCGGCTATTAAGAGAGTGACTGCGGAGTTTGAAAGGGCTGTTGAGGTTGTAAAGCCCCCTCTGCTATCAACTCCGTTCCTTGATTTTGTTGATGTGGGAGAGCAGCTTGGAACATCAATTCTTTGGACTCACGCTACCTTGGTAGCAATTATGAAGGAGGAATACGACCCCGAGTCTCAACACTATCAGAAGACACTACTAGACACCAGTTCGGGAGGCATTCAGAATTTCGCAGTGAGATCAAACATTTTCGCCTTTGTCGAATCAGGTGACTCATTGATTTGCGTCCCTGACAAGACGGATGATAGAGGCAGGACTCCTGATGAGATAGCCTACGAGGACTGGGTCTACTGGTTGAGTATCTCGCAGTACATCTGGAAGACAGCTTATGATCTTGACAACGGTCTCTATGTGATCCTCAATCTTGTCACGTCACATCTCAAACACAAGAGAACGAAAATGTATCGAGATGTATATGCTGTAAACGCGCTGGTTAACAGTATCACACTCCTGCTAGACACCTACAAACCAAGGAACATGACCGGGACATACTACTGCATGGCGTTCCTAGAGAAGATTAACGAAAACTGGCGAACAGATGAGATGATTGAGGCGTCCTATGAGAAAATGAACTCCCTTCGAGAGCTAATTGGACAGTTGGATGAGATTGAAACATCGAGGAGAGAGCACAGAATTGAGATGTTTCTTACATTTTTGGGTGTGTTTGCGCTTGGGAGTCTAGTTCTAGACATCATCGGGGCATTGTCGTTCGGTCCACTTATACCAGATATGACCATCCTTCTGCTAGCATTCGGAATCCCGATAATCTTCCTAGTAATAGCATATCAGTTACTCAAGTAGTAGAGTAGCGGATCTTGGCAACATCAGTACGGAAAGAATAAGCCCAAAGAATTTCTGCACATACATGCCAAGCCATCATGACCTCTCGATCTAATTCGACTTGGGTGTCAAAAAGGGATACGATCTCCTCTGACAGGTCGCCATGAGGAAAAGCTCCAACACCGACTATCACTGGACTCCCCGGGTCTTGCGACAGGATGTCTACGAGTGCAGTACTTGTTGTCTGTGTTCCTCCCTCAATTGCCAGGAGAGTCAATGAGTACTCAGACATGGCTTTCAGTCTAGATATTATATCTTCTAGAGTTTCCTTAGCGATATGGAGTAGAGTGTTTCCTTGTGGGGGAACTCTCTCCTTGAGAAGTAGTTGTTCAATCAACCCCACAAAGCGGTCATAGTTCCGCGGGAGTCTAACGTCTGAACGGACCTCCACGATTCTTCCATCTTGAAGATGTAGATATACACCGAGAAGACCTTCCTTGCAGAGAGGTGTTTCTAGAATTGACATCAGACTGAGATAAGTTATATCAGGCCGACCTCGGCGTTCACCATCAGCTAGTTTTGTCATAGATTGACCATGATGCGTCTGATCGAGCAATATCTCGGATGGCTTTTTCCCACGACGGGATGCATACTTCTGAATCTGCTTCAAACTGGATATCTCTCTGGGTATCAATTCAAGTGCACAGTCTAGGAGGATTATGTGTAGCATTGGAGGTCGCCAATCGAACAGTCTATCACGAACGATTTAAGCAGTTTGACCAACCAATAGGATTGACAGAGGTCTGTTTATGACTAGGAGAATTCGCCTTCGGGGACGAGCAAAGGCAAAGCGTCTTACTGAGGCGAGGTTAGACATTCTCTGGGAACAGGCAAAAAGAAACTTTGAAGCAGGAAGACCGGAGCTAGCCAGACAGAACATGCTAAGCGCAAGAAGGATAGCGCAGAGGACGAGAACTCAGATTCCACGGCATATCAATAGAGGGATCTGCAAGGTATGTGGGACCATCCTAGTCCCTGGTGATACATGTAGAGTAAGAGTCCGACACAACAGGGCGAAACATGTTGTTGTCACCTGTTTCAGCTGTGGATCGATGAAGAGATACCACCTGTGAAGGATGAGGGGCACAGGCATAGGTTAATCTGTATTTCCACAGCAGCAGAACCGATTCACATGGTAGGACCAGACCCGATTAGGATTAAGATCACCTGGCAGGAACCAGCGATGATGCAGGTTGGAAAAGCAGGTGTGTCTGATAGCGTTGTTGAAGAGGCTAAAAGGCTCTTGAAAAGACATCAGTACATTAAGGTCCGCATGTTGCGTAGTGCGATTGGAGAGTTGAGCAAATCGGAGATTGTAGGGATATTGTGCGAGAAGACTGGTGCTAGATTAGCTGGTGTTCGAGGGAATACAGCTGTGATTTACAAGACCAGAGGCTCCAGAAGCGATTGATTAGCCAGATTTGCTGAAACACAACGACAATCTTTTAAGCGGACTCTAGACGGTGGGTCCAGCCTTTTGAGGTAGGTCATCCGCCGAACTTGGTTGAGGTGACTTGTTCTCAATGAGATTGGTGACAGACAAATGCCCACAGTCTATGATATTCCTGCAAATATCCTCATACGACGGCTCGCTCAGGACCTCAAGTCTAGAGAGGAGATAGCTGTTCCAGACTGGATGCCGTTCGTGAAGACTGGTGCCCATAAGGAGAGGGCTCCTGATGACTCAGATTTCTGGTATGTCAGATGTGCAAGCATTCTCCGCAAGGTGTACCTAAACGGACCAATCGGGACTGAGAAGCTAAGGATCGCATATGGAGGAAGGAAGAGACGAGGGGCAAAGCCAAACAAGTTCCAGAAAGGTAGTGGAGCCATTGTAAGGACTGCACTCCAACAGCTCGAACGAGCTGGTTTCATAAAGAAGGAAGGAAAAAAGGGTCGATTAATGACTGACATTGGAAGATCCTACATGGACAAACTGTCATCTGCTCTCAAGAAGGAACTCTCACAGGCTATCCCAGAACTGGAGA
This sequence comes from Candidatus Thorarchaeota archaeon, assembly GCA_048882325.1. Lineage (GTDB taxonomy): Archaea > Asgardarchaeota > Thorarchaeia > Thorarchaeales > Thorarchaeaceae > SMTZ1-45. The sequence goes on from JBHLRS010000020.1 coordinate 24,881, forward strand.
AATACTAAGTCGGGTGGCAAGTCAGAATGAGTGATGATGAACTCGAAGCAATACGCCAAAGGAAAGAGGCGGAACTTCGAGAGCATACACTCAGAGAGCAGGCCGCTGAGCAGAGGGCGGTTGAAGCTCAGGCTCAGAAAGAAGCTATACTCAGACAGATCCTGACTCCTGAGGCACGGGCCCGGTTAACCAACGTTCGGATGGTCAAGCCTCAGTTCGCGGAGCAGATAGAGCTACAACTCATTCAACTTGCAAGCACCGGTCGGCTTAGAGGTCGAGTGACTGACGAGCAATTGAAAGGACTCCTACAACAGCTCCAGGGAAAGGAACGAGAACGTAAAATATCATTCAGATGAATGGCTGCTAAAGGTGATCAAAATGGCACGTAACAAACCACTAGCAAAGAAGCTGAGGATGGCAAAAGCTATGAGAAGTAACTCCTCAGTACCCACATGGGTCATTGTCAAGACCGGCGGTAAGTTGAGAAGGACACCTTCGCAGCGAAACTGGCGTCAGTCTAAGCTAAAACCATAGTCAGGTGGGAATGGATGTCAAAGAAGAAGAAGAAGGAAGCAAAAGCTGAGGTCTCTGATGAGGAGCCTGAAATCGAAGAGATCGAGGAAGTTAAGGCAAAGGCACCCGCTGACGCTGAGAAAGTTGAGGCACCTCCTGAGGAAGAGGAGCCTGAAGAGGAAGAAGAAATCATCGATGAGCGAATCTATACTGTGCCACTCAGAAAGGCATACTGGACTGGGAGTAGACTTCGTAGATCAAACAGAGCAGTTAGGATTCTTCGCGAGTTTGTGGAAAGGCACATGAAGCCCGAAGAGCTTCATATCCAACCTGAGGTCAATGAGAGAATCTGGGCAAGAGGTATTCAAAAACCTCCACGACGAGTTCGAATTCGAGCGACCAAGAATTCAGACAATCTTGTGCGCGTCTATCTTGCGGAGGGATAGTCCAGATTGATCGCCCGAACAGACTTTGAGGGCGATTCGAATGTTGGAGCCTATGGAATCGCCACAGACCGTTTTGTGTTTGTCAGCTCTAACATGTCTGAGAAGGGATTGGATTCAATTGAGAAGACATTCAATCTCCCATTAGTTCAGACAACAATAGCGACGCTGGATGCTGTGGGGCTTGTGTCTGTAGCAACATCAAACGGTATTCTTGTGCCATACACAACAACAGATGAGGAGCTGGCACAGCTTAAGAGCGCTTCAGAGATTCCAGTAGATTGGTTAGATGACAAGATGACAGCACTCGGTAACATCATTATTGCCAATGACAATGGTGCAATGTGCCATCCAGACTTTGACTTCAAAGCTAGACAAAAAATCTCAGACACTTTAGGAGTTGAGGTCGTAGCTGGAAGTCTTGCGAAACTACCGATTGTTGGCGCAAACGCAATAGCGACAAACCAGGGAGCAATCGTGCACCCACTAGCAACAAGTGGTGAGATTGAACTCCTAACACAGCTGTTAAAAGTACACGTAGAAGTCGGAACAGTGAACAGAGGAAGTCCATACACAAGTCTGGGTGTACTGGCAAACGCTGACGGTATGATTGCAGGAACTGACACTACAGGTGTTGAACTGGCACACATCAGTCAGGTCTTGGGATTTGTATAATGAGGTGTAACTTAGATGAGTAAGATTTGGCGTGCAACAGGCGTCTATAGAAAGGGCAAGAGAACGTTCAACTTCAGTAGAGAGCTAATGGCAGACAAAGACTCTCACGTGAGAGAGAAGATACTCTCAGAGTTGGGTAGTCGCCATAGGGTGAAACGTAAGGTAATTGACATCACTGAGGTTATAGAACTCAAGCCTGAAGAAGTCACCAACTTGGAGTTAAGAAAGATACTAGGATTGGAGACCGATTTTACATGACAGAAGATCCACAAGCTCTGCTTGGAAGAATTTACAATGAGCAGCAGATAACTGAATCGAATCTCACCATTCTGCAACAACGTATGGAAGTACTCCAAGTGTATAGGACAAACTATAGTGCGGGTCTTGCAGTGCTTGAAGAGCTCGAAAAGCGAAAAGAAGGTGAGCAGATGCTCATGAATGTGGGGGGCAGCATCTTCGTTGATGCGAGGCTTATGAATCCTAGCAAGGTCATCCGTGGGATAGGGAATGGTGTGCGAATAGAACAGAGTGTGGCTGATGCTAAGGAAGCAGTTATTGAGGCTCTAACCAGCTTGCAGAAGCAATACGATACACTCACCCAAGAATATGAGAAACTTCTCGTTCATGCGTCCAACCTCAATTCTCAATTTCAACAGCTTGCAGCACAGATTCAAAGTGCGAAAATCCCCAGCCAGGAGGAGTAACTGATTGTTTGAGAAGCTCAGGGGAGCACTCGATACTGCTATCACAAAAGCCACAACTAAAGAGCTAAATGAAAAGAATCTCAAAGATGCGGTCTGGGAGCTCCAGATGGTTCTCATTCAGAACGATGTAGCTGTTGAGGTTGCAGAACACATCTGTGAACTCACGAGGGAAAGGATACTTGGAACCAGGGCTGGGAGACTCGAAAACCTCAGTCGCCTCTTCAAGTCAGCGATACACGAGTCCATCCTTGAAGTTCTCACTCCTGAACATCCACTCGATCCAATTGAATTTGCGAGAGTCCAGAAGGAGAAAGGACTCCCGACCACCATTCTTTTTGTGGGGGTCAATGGTACAGGGAAAACCACTACTCTGGCTAAGCTTGCTAGCATCTTCAAAAAGAGTGGATTTACGATAGTAATTGCTGCAGGAGATACGTTTCGTGCAGGGAGTATAGAGCAGCTCGAGAAGCATGCGGAAAGGCTAGAGATTCGAGTGATTAAGCAGGACTATGGAGCAGATGCTGCAGCAATTGCATATGATGCAGTTTCACATGCCAAGGCCCGACATATTGATGTTGTTCTAATTGACTCTGCTGGTAGGATGCAGAGTAACAAGAATCTTCTTGAGGAAATGAAGAAGATCGTTCGTGTAGCAGAGCCAGACCTGAAGATTTTCGTTGGGGATGCTTTAGCTGGTAACGACGCGCTATCACAAGCAAAGGAGTTTCATAACGCAATAGGCATTGATGGAGCAATTCTTACAAAGGTTGATGCAGACCCATCTGGTGGCGCTGCCCTCTCCATAACTTTTGTCACCGGAAGACCTGTTGTCTATGTTGGAGTGGGTCAGAACTATGACGATCTCAAACGATTTGACCCAGATTGGTTCGCGAAGAGACTTATTGGTGACAATTAAGCAAGTGGACAGTTTTTTATACAACTCCCTTATGATGGCGCGATAGAAAGCCCTGAGGTGTAACTATTGAGCCTAAAAGGTAGAAACTTTGTTGACCTTGCAGATTTTGATAGAGATGAGTTAAGAAAGATATTGGACACTGCGCATGATTTGAAACGAAAACAGAAGCAAGGTGAACCACACGAACATCTGAAGGGCAAGTCCTTGGCGATGATATTCATGAAGTCATCTACTCGAACTAGAGTATCCTTTGAAGTGGGAATGACTCAACTAGGAGGTCATGCACTTTACCTTCAGCCAAGCGGCACTCAGCTTGGAAGAGGAGAAACTATCGGAGACACCGCTCTTGTTCTAAGTAGGTATTGCGATGTAATCATGGCCCGAGTGTATGGTCACAATGAAGTGGCGGATTTAGCAAAGTATGCCACCGTACCTGTCATCAATGGGCTGTCAGACTTGTTACATCCATGTCAGATAATGGCTGATATGCAGACCATAGAGGAGCATAAAGGAAAACTCGAGGGCCTCAAGATAACATACGTTGGTGATTCAAATAACGTCAGTAACTCTATCATGCAGGGCTGTACAATCATGGGTATGGATGTTACCATAGGCTCTCCAAAGGGATACACACCAGCAGACGAGATAATGAAGAAGGCAACTACTCTAAGTAATAGGTATGGTACAACTATAGAAGTCGTGAACAACCCTGATGAAGCAGTGAAAGGAACTGATGTGGTCTATACTGATACATTCTTCAGTATGGGACAGGAGAAGTCAAAGGAGAAAGAGGATGCGCTGATGCCATTCCAGGTGAATAAATCCCTAGTGAGTAAAGCTAAGGGTGATGTCATTGTCATGCACTGTCTTCCTGCACACCGCGATGAGGAACTGACCTCAGAGGTGATGGATGGTCCACACTCAGTTGTGTTTGACCAAGCAGAAAACAGGCTACATGCGCAGAAGGCCATTCTTGCACTCATTGTATAAGAGGCGAATGTATTGCCTGGTGAAGTTGTGTCGATAGGTAGAATCAATGTCGACATTGATATGAAAGTGGAGAAACTACCAAAGGTGAACGAGCATGTCGTCTGCGAAACAGGACGAATAGCCTTAGGTGGATCAGCTGCAAACTTCGCCCGGCAGTGTACGCGACTGGGCGTTAAAACAATGCTTGTTAGCTGTGTCGGTGATGATGCGTATGGTCAGCTTGCAGTGAAAGAGATTGCACAAGCAGGCGTGGACACAAGCTGTCTTCTGGTCCTAGAGAATCAGCCGACTGGCATCTTTGTATATGTGCACGATACAAAGGATGAGCGGATGATCGTCGTTGAGCCCGGAGCAAACAGGTTTCTAGAGAAAAGAGTGTTTGAAGAGGACAAGTTACTCGATGCTCAGTTAGTTCACGTTGCAGGGGCGTTTCCAATGTTGATGAATCAGGTTACTGAACTTACAACATCACATGGAATGATTCTGTCTCTAGATCCTGGACGCGCAGGGATGGACTTAGACTATGGGAAGATCCTGAGGCGAACTGACCTGCTTTTCGTAAATCAAAGGGAACTCAAGGACTACTTTAAGATTAATCCAAGTGAAACCACACTTCGGACCTTTGCAAAGTCATTCCCAGGAGTTATGGTAGTCAAGATGGGAAACAAAGGCGCCATTGCCACTGATGGATTTGAGTTCTGCACTTCAGATGTGTTCGAGGTGCCTGTTGTCGACACACTAGGAGCTGGTGACTCGTTTGCTGCAGGATTTGCTACAGCTTGGATGAGGTCTGAACGAATAGAGCAGGCTTTGAACGTAGCGAATGCAGTGGCTGCACTTACAATTACACAAGCTGGAGCACAGAATGGGCAACCAACACTGGACGAAGCAGCAAAACTTCTTCGACGTCATCAGATATCAATTGATTCAGTGTTACGGACCTTCAAGGGTAGGAGTAAGCCCAAAGGAAAACCAAAGGGGAAAAAGACGTCAAAGCCTAGAAAGAAACGTCGTAGTAACTGAGTATTATCCCCGTAGTATTCTACTTTTTGTTACCACAATACCTGGGTAATAACATCATCTAGATGTGAGTGGTAATATTATGCACCCGTTACTAGAAGAGGTCCTCAAATCGTCAGGTGGAAAACGTGATCCTCCTGCAAAGAAAGCGAAGAAGATGCCAAAATCAGCTACAACTGATGAAGAATTAGCAAGTCTGCTAGAGTCAGTGAACGCAAGGATACTTGTTGTTGGTGTAGGTGGGGCTGGGAACAATGCAATTACTCGTCTGATGGAAGTAGGCGTTGAGGGAGCTGAAACTCTTGCAGCAAACACAGATGCTCAGGACCTCTACTTCTGCAACTCACATCATAAGTTACTTCTTGGAAAGGAAACCTGTGGGGGATTGGGAGCAGGTAATGATCCGGATATAGGAGAGGCTGCTGCAATCGAAACATATGACGACATCAAAGATGTTGTACGTGGTGACTTAGTTTTCATTACCGCAGGGATGGGTGGCGGCACAGGAACTGGAGCCGCAGCTCACATTGCAAAAGCAGCAAAAGAGAATGGTGCATTGACTGTTGCTATTGTCTGTCTTCCCTTCGATGTGGAAGGAGCTACAAGAAAGAAAAATGCAACTCGTGGACTCAATGCTCTAATGGAACATGTGGATACGCTGATTGCAATTCCAAATGAAAAACTGCTGGAGATAGCACCTGACCTATCTCTTCCAGAAGCATTCATGGTTGCAGATGAGGTTCTTGTACGTGCAGTCAAGGGAATTGCTGAACTTATTTCCAAGCCAGGTCTAGTCAACCTCGACTTTGCTGATGTACGCACCACAATGAAGAACGGTGGCGTATCAATAATTGCACTCGGTGAGGCGCGCGGTGAAGACAGAGCAGAAGACGCCGTGATTAATGCTCTACGCAACCCACTGATAGATGTGTCAATTGAGAATGCCAGAAACATTCTGGTGAATGTCAGTGGAAATGCTGATTTGCAGCTCTCAGAAGCCAAGCGAGTCATAGAGATTGTCACAGAGCAAGTGAATCCAGGAGCTGAGATTATCTATGGTGCCCTCATAGTACCGGAATTGGATGACCGACTCCGGGTTACGATAATTGCTTCAGGTGTGAGTTCACCCTATGTCTTTGACAAGACTGAACCTTTCACCCCTCTTGTTGACGACCTGAAGAGTGATCTTGGGATTCCAAAGCTCACTTGACCAAATAGGGATACTCAGCAAATGTTAAAAGTGAACCAATGTTGACAGCAACCGAATCCAATGACTGCTGAGGCAGTATGATTCAAGGACGTGTTAAAAAATGGGTGTTGGTGAATTCATCAACGAAAGCAGACGTATTCTAAAACTGGCGACAAAGCCTTCCAGAAAGGAACTCTGGATGAGCACCAGAGTTAGTCTACTTGCTATGGTCCTTGTAGGGATGGTCAGCTTCATAATTCAGATTATCATGACACTAATCACAGGAAACTGGGGTGTCACCCAGGGTTAGTCTGACTGGAATAATGTAGCTTCTATCATTTGGAGGGTTTTCTCTTGGAAACTGGCACAAGTATCTATGCAGTGCGTACAACAATCGGACAGGAACGTAGCGTTACAGACCTGATCACTACAGCAGTGATTGGTGAAACCGATATCTGGCGATGTCCTTTCTGCTTAGAGGAGTTCGCGTCAGAGAAGGCCACTAAAGAACACATGAGCAGTTGCAAGAAGAAGAAAAAGAAGAAGGGAGAACCTGAACTAGTTTCGACAAATCAATTACTCGGTCGAGTGAAAGCAATACTCGTTCCCGAAACACTCAGGGGTTATGTCTTCATTGAAACAACTGAATTTAGAGATGTGGAGATTGCTATCTCAGGGGTTCCTCACGTAAGAGGTCGAGTTGGTGGAAAGGTAAGTCTTGAGGAGATCGACAAGTTCCTAGCACCTCCGCCAGCGGCTGAAGGTATCTCAGAGGATGATGTTGTAGAAATCATCTCTGGACCATTCAAGGGTGAGCGGGCAAAGGTAGTCCGTGTAGACGCGGGCAAAGAAGAACTCATCCTAGAATTATTAGACAGCCCGTACACAATTCCTGTCAGAGTCCATGCTGACTTTGCAAAAATCGTTGAACGCGCAGAACGAAAAGAAGAACCGGTTGAAGAGGCTGAAGAGGAAGAGGAGTTTATTGATGAGGATGAGTTTGATGAAGAAGACTCATTCTGGGCTCATGAGTCTGAAGACTAATGCTGGTTGCTGCGTCGTAATCCTTAAAACCAAAACAAACCCGAGCGAGTTCATCCTCTTAATTTGACATAGGCGCTAGACGCTGTGTCCGGGGTGAAGAAAGTGACAAAGAATGCAGTAGACTACACAGGATGTGCCTTGAGTTCTGTCCTGTTGGTCGACCCCATCGGATGTGTTGCGTACGCACCGAGTGCACTGCATCAGGAGTCGTGCTAGAATTGAGCGAAAAAGACGTTATAGTAGATGCAATGGTTGAGGGAGGAAAAGCTAGTGGTGGCCCTCCCATTGGTCCAGCCTTAGGACCTACGGGTGTCAACATCTTCCAGGTAGTGACAAAGATCAACGAGATTACTCAGCCCTTTGCAGGGCTAAAGGTACCTGTGAAAATCATCGTCAACCCAAACGACAAGAGTTTCGAGGTTGAAGTTGGAACACCACCAACCAGCGCGTTGATACTGAAGGAAGTTGGCGTACCCAAAGGATCTGGTGAGCCTAATACAAAGATTGTTGGAAACATCACACTAGACCAGATGAAAAGTGTCGCCAGGGGAAAGGCAAGTGACCTCTCAGCCTTGACCATGAAAAGTGCAGTCATGATAATTTCAGGCACATGTGGTCAGATGGGCGTTACAATAGAGGGAAAGACAGCAAAAGAATTCCAAGCGGAAGTTCGTGAAGGCACATGGGATGCCCAGCTGGATGAACCACTTAGGGAGTGATAGTGCATGTCATATTCTATTGAACAGATTGAGGCTGCAGTTGCCGAAGCCCGGTCAGAGGGAAACAAGCGAAAGATCAAGTTTCAACAGAGCTTTGATGTAGCAGTAAACTTCAGGAAAAAAGAGTTGGATATATCAAAGCCGGAGAACAGACTGAATCAAGAGTTGGTCCTTCCCAACCCACTCGTTCCACCTCCCAAGGTGTGTGCTTTCGGAGATGGCGAGTTTGCAGAAAAAGCCACAGAGGCCGGCGCTGAGCGTGTCATCTCAAAGGATGACATTCCAAGACTTGGTGAAGAGAAGAAGGAGAGGAAATCACTGGCTAAGAGCTATGATTTCTTCATTGCCGCAGTTGATGCAATGCCCCTAATAGGTCGTTATCTGGGACAGGCTTTGGGATCACGTGGTAAGATGCCACGTCCATTTCCACCACAAGCGGACCTCAGTGCAATAGTCAACCAATATCATCGGACTGTTCGTGTCAGAATGAGGAACACTCCCACATTTCATGTAAAAGTGGGTCATTTCAATATGAGTGATAGAGAGATAGCAGACAACATTATTGCAGTCCTCAACTTCGTGGAGAGCAAGGGTTTCTCTGAGAGGATGAGTAGCGTTCTGGTCAAGACAACAATGGGACCAGCCATCGAGGTGTCTGTCTAAAGTTGGTGATTAAGGATGTCAGTATATGAGAAAACCATTCCACAATGGAAACAGGATGCTGTCGATAAACTGGCTGAAACAATCAATAGCAACGAGATGATTGGTCTCGTGAATGTTGAAGGAGTCGGAGCAAAGCAACTTCAGGGAATCAGAGAAAGTCTGAGAGGATCAGCAGTCATCAAGATGGCACGCAATACACTCATGATTCGAGCCTTGGAGAAGTCTAACAAGAAGGGGATAAAGGACCTGATTGATCATGTTAAGGGACCTGTTTCGTTCGTGTTTAGTGACCAAGATCCTTTCGTTCTGAGTAAATTTCTCAGTGAGAACAAGACTGCAGCTCCCGCAAAAGGTGGTCAGATTGCACCAAATGACATCATTGTTCCTGCCATGAACACAGGTGTTGCACCTGGACCATTCATCAGCGAACTAGCAGGGCTCAAGATACCCTCACGAGTGAAGGGTGGAGTGATTCACATCACTGATGACACTGTTGCTGTAAAGGCAGGAGATGTTATCTCAAATGCAATGGCATTGATGCTCTCGCGACTCGGCATTGAACCCATGGAACTGCAGCTCAAACTGATTGCGGCATACAGTGATGGCGCCGTTCTTACTGCAGGCAGTTTCGACATCGATATTGAGTCATTGTTCAGCCAAGTCATAGCTGGGCATCAATATGCAGTCAATCTCTCAGTGAATCTTGGTATTCCTACTGAGGAAACTATGCCACTCATAATTGCAAAAGCCAACATGGAGGCAAAGAGTCTGGCCCTACATATAGGATTCTTCGTGCCAGACATGCTCAACGAGTTCCTTTCAAAAGCCAACTCAGAGGCATCAGCACTCATTGCGGCAGTGGCTGAGAAGGATCCCGAAGCAATACCCTCTGATCTCCTTGACCAGGTTCAGAAAGCTGCTGCGGCAGCACCAATAGCGGCTGCACCCGCCTCAGACGCGGCTGAGCAGCAAGAACCTGAAAAATCAGAGGAAGAGGAGGAAGAAGAAGAAGTCGCAGGCATAGGAAGCCTGTTTGGATAAGTAACACAAGAGGTAACAACAATGGAGTACGTATACGCAGCACTTCTGCTCCACAAGGCGGGTCAGAAACTCACCGCAAAGGCAATGGAGGCAACTCTAACCGCGGCTGGTGTAGAACCCGATAAGGGTAGGGTCAAAGCTCTGTTGGCAGCCCTGAAGGATGTCGACATTGATGAAGCTCTCAAAAGCGCCGCTGCCATGCCAGTAGCAGCTGCTCCAGCAGCTGGTGGTGCAGCTCCCGCTGAGGAGAAGAAGGAAGAAGCAAAGGAAGAGAAAGAAGAAGAGAAGGAAGAAGAAGAGGTCGCTGGACTCGGCAGCCTCTTTGGATAAGAAGGACATCTTGTCCTCCTCTTTCAGTTCTTCTAACATCAGAGGGCGGATGGGTCGCGAGCCTGTCTGCCCGCTAAATCCTTTTTTTGGTTCTAGAATCCAGTTCTGATGATACTATGAACCCAAGGACACAAATCCATCTTTGTCGACTGGAAAACTCGTGAAAATCGTTTACCATCCCTTGATGCAGGAACACTATGATAGGACACCTGCAGGGGCCCCCGGGAGACTGGATACATCAGTCGAGATTCTGGGAAGTCATCCAGATTATGAGTTCGTTGAGGCAAGACCTGCAACTGAAGAGGAGATACTCCGAGCACATGGAACTAGGACATTGGAGTCGGTAAAACATGACTACGACTCTACTAGATCCGGTCTCTTGTATAAGATGGCAACATTGGCTGCTGGGGGTTCAATCATGACAGCAGAAATTGCAGTTCAGGGAGAACCAGCATTCGGACTTGTCAGACCTCCCGGACACCATGCCTCAAGTGACTCATACTGGGGGTTCTGCTATTTCAACAACATTGCAATCTCATTGCTCCATCTGAGGGCTAAGGGTCTCATCAAGTCAGCCTACATCCTTGATTTCGATCTACATACAGGTGATGGGAACATCAACATACTGGGTGATAATCCAAAGTTCACCATCCATAATCCGAGTGGAAATGGAGATGAACAATACCTGAGAGATATCAGGTTGTCACTCGACTCTGCACCAGATGTAGACATCATCGTCGCCTCTGCAGGGTTCGACCAGTATGAGCAGGACTGGGGTGGAAATCTATCGACTGATGCATTTCGCAAAATTGGAAGGATGATGCATGATTTTGCAAAAGAAAGATGTGAGGGCCGCCGGTATGGACTTCTGGAAGGAGGCTATAACTTCGAAGACCTTGGGAAGAATGTCCTGACCTTCTGTGATGGACTGAGGGGTGTCTGATTATGTTGTTCGACTTTCTAAAAGGAGCTATAGAGCGCCACCTTGATGAAACGCTTCCTCTGATTGAGCAGCTCATTGAGGTGGATGTTATGAGCCAGCCAACATCTGGTGTGAGAGAGATTGGCGGGGTGGTTCTTCATCTCATTCGGTCCCTGGAATACTATATGCAAGGCATCGTGAAGAACGAATGGGAACCACTTCCATACACATTGGAAAAGTATGACTCAGCTGATTCCATTATAGACTTGGCCAAAGTTGTCTTTGAGAGAGTGAGACAATACATGAATATCGTTCCATCGATGGACCTCTCTCGAGTCATTGACTCATTCAATCGCCCGGCTACAGTGGGTGAACTCCTCTTGGAAATGATTGAGCATAGTATCCATCATCGAGGCCAGATCACTGTTTACTATCGTATGCTCGGACTCAAACCAAACACAATAGAGTATATCATCTAGTAAATCCATACTCTATATTTCAGGAGTTTATATGCCTCAGTAAGGCAATAGGAAGCAGGTAGAGAGATGCTGCTGTACCACTTACTTAGCCCACTGTCTGACTTTGCAGCAATGATTGCTGCATACTTTGCTGAGATTTGGGAGTTCCTGATCTTTATTGGGAATATCTCAGCGGTAATTGTCGTCCTAGTTGGAGCGATTCTATGGTTCACAGATGTGAATGCAGGCAGAGGGAAAGGATTGGTCCTGAGTGGGATACTCCTTGCGGTAGTTGTACAGTACTTCGTGTTCTACCCACCAGCCTTTGTAATGAGCTAGGTATAAGATAAGACTAGGGGAATGCAAGATTTTGACTCCTTTATGCTAATCCACACCCAGTACCTACTCAGGACTGGTTTCACACACACCCACAAGCCCGGGATTCTCTTCTGAATCTCGGGCGACTACTTTTCTCTGCCAATCGGAAAGCTTTATGTCCTTAGAGCATCGACGCTGGGTGCAGGGCCCGTTGCCTAGCCCGGTACCCTACGTAATCTTGCGTTGTGTGGGAATATAGGGCGCCAGCCTTCTAAGTTGGAGTTCGTGCGTTCGAATCGCACCGGGCCCGCCATTCATTCTAAGATTCAAAGTCCATCGCTCGTGCCATCCAAGCAGGAAGTTCCATTTCAAGGACCTCTGAAATCGTCTTTACTGAGTTCAGATCCTTTGCAGCTTTGATTCTTGTTGCACGTTTGCCACCCACACCAGGGAGAACTCTCCATTGTGAGAGGGACATCTGTGAAGGTCTGAGTGGGAATGGGAGCACTGTGAGTGACCTTGGACCGTGGTCCACGACAAAGACGTTCCGAGGCACCTGTTCATCAGTTCCCTTTGGCATATGGCACAGCAGAGGATACGTTCCTAGAGGACGAAGAAGATAGTTATTTCCGGTCTCACCGTCAACGAAGACTGATTGTATCACAGTGCCATAGGGTGCCACTCGTTTTATCATCGCAATGTCAATCGTGTCACGAATCTCCTCTCGGTGTTTGAAGAATTGGTTTCTCTTTATCTTCTTTCCAACACCTATGTCAAGACGAGTCCCTGAGAGACCGATAACTTGACGGACGTTGATTCTCCGGACCATCAGTCCTTCAGAGAGGATCTGCTTCAGAAAGTCCATGTTGTACTCAAGTGTCTTATTAGACTCTCCAGGTAGTCCATAAAGCAGGTTGATTCCTGGGAGGAGGTGTGGAAGTCCCCAGGGCTCCCGTTTTCCTCCAACCTCATTCAAAATGCGGACCGCCTCAATCACCTCATCTACATCAGCCTTCAGGTTATTTCTTCGAATCACTTCAGGGTCTGTAGACTCGACGCCAAAGGCAGCAACATCACCGGGAGTGTGGTATTTCATAATCACCTTTGCGACCTGTTTCGACTCATGAGGATGACGGGCAATTGTGCCGGGATTCACATTGTCTATATGGAGTACATCCAGTTTTGCGGCCCCTTTTCTGACCTTCGAGAACAACTCCTCCAAAGCGTCAGGATTCGGTGTTGGAAACTCTTCCTCGCTCATTTCTTCGGACCCATATGTGAACAAATCAGCCTGATGCCCAATTCTGAAGGCTTTGACTCCGAGTTCATAGAGTGCCCTGACCTCACCAGCTATCGCGTCTGGTGTCCGTTGCTGAGGTGGACCATATGATGGTTCGACACAGAATGTGCAACCACCTGAAATGAATCGAGGACAGCCGCGATACGACTCTATCTCGCAGATGATGTGTCCATTAGAGAAACCAGGATGTTGCCTGACAATTGACACACCCTTTTTGATGAAACCCTCGATCTCAGTGGCATCACTTCGTGTCAGATCAAGATTGACAGACTCTATCGTTACATTAGGTTCCATGGCGTCTGCAATGACTAGCTCGGGATCTCCCGTTACAATGTAGTCAAACGGTGGTCGAAGAACTTCAGAACTGAGTGCGAGCTTTCCACCTTCCAGTCCACACCCAAATTTAGCCCAAGGACCAACTAGCATCTTGGGTATGTCCCCAAGTTCAGGTGCCGAGAAGAGCTCTCTAGTTTCTCTCATTGAGATGGGAGTACCACCCACATACTTTCCTGGAACAATCATCCCAGCGATAAGAATGATGAGATCCGTTTTCGACCAGAGTTCTTGTGCTCTTTGAAAACTTTCGCGAACCTGATCGATAGTGTGATACAGAATCTCAGTCTGCGGTGTTTTTGTCCAGATTGCTCCTGCTACATATCGGGGATAGATGCTCACATAAGGCGGAACACCAAGAACTGTTGGTTCGTCGACATACCCATCAACAAGGGCAACCCGCTCCACCTGCATCAAATTCACCTGTCAGTTAGTCCCATTCCTTGAAGTTGTCATAACCAGCAAAGGGGATGTCTTGCGTTCCTTTCTCTGATTCCCACACGATTCTATCACCAGTAGTGACTGATCCAATCGTCTGTAGCTGGATTCCTTTCTTGCTCGCAATACTGAGTGCATCATCAAACTTCTCAGGAGGAATCGCGAGGACCAAGATGAACTCTTCACCACCTTGCATGACTGTCTTCAAAATATCGAGATTGTTGTTCTCACAGAATGATTCGACTTCAGGGGAAACTGGCAGAGTTTCAACGATAATGCCGCATCCACTCTGGTTCGCAATGCTATGCAGGGTGATAGCAAGACCATCACTGCTGTCCATTGATGCAGATACTGCTTTAGCCTCAGCGAGAGCAGAGACAAGACCTAGGTTGATCTCTGGTCTGAATGCTGCTTCGAGTGCATCTAAGCGCAGGTTTGGCTCAGCCTTCAGGCCTCTAATCAATAGCTCGAATGCTACAGACGTCAATCCAAAGTTATCAGTGACTGCTATGATGTCACCCTCTTTGGCTCCACCTCTCGATACAATTGATTCCGGTGGAGCAATACCTAAAGCCACTCCTGTGAGAATGACATCATCACACATGCCAACATCCCCTCCAAGATATGGAATATTTGATTTCAGACCAAACTGAGAGAAGCCTCTGATTATCTCGCTTGCATCATCCACATCATAGTCTTCTGGTACGCAAAGGGATAGCATTGTAGCAATAGGTTGAGCGCCCTTTGCTGCAAGATCACTCAGTGCCATAACAACGGTCTTCCTTCCCGCCTGCGCAGGGGTCATTCCTGGAAGCCAGTCAGTCTTCCTTACAAAAGTGTCAACGTTGATGATGAGATTATTCTTGTCTGATACTGGGATGTCTGAGGCATCGTCATCGAATCCCAATACTGCACCCTTTGGTTTGTTGACTAGACTGCTGATCTTTTTCAGAAAATCACGTTCACCCATCTCACCGGTCTTCAATGAAAGACCTCCACACTAGTTGCAGGCTGGTTCCATGATAAAGTTTTATTAGAGAATTCTAGACGGGGGCGTTGAGCAGAGCCTCGGTGGCTTAGTGGTTATAGCGTCAGCTTCGTAAGCTGGTGGTCGCGGGTTCGAGTCCCGCCCGGGGCTCCAATTTTCATTTTCCGCTTTCGAAACAATACAAGTGGTATGAATGCGAAGACGATAACGAAGGCAACTCCCAGGAGAATCCACTTCAGAGATGTAATGATACTAGCAACGATAATCACTGGTTCAGAGAGATTAGGGTAGGAGCCAATTTGTGTTAACACTAGAGTGTTCTCAACATAGTCCATGATTCCTCCAAACAAGGGAAAAAGTACCAAGAACTTGGCCTTCGGACTGTCAGGATATGAATTTCTGATTTCCATATTGATACCAAATGCTAGTGCGAACATGTATGTAAGTGGAAACAGAAAATCAAGCATATGTGCTTGCGCCCAGACATTCAAACCTTCCTGACCCAGCGTGTTAAACACATCCGTGATTTCGTCAATCGAATATGAAAAACGCGTGTCAGGCATTGTAACATCAGCATAGACATCATAGACCCAGGTTTGGGTCAACATAGCCATGACCATCACAACAGCAAAACTCGAGATTATCATAAGAATGAGATTACGAGGAGAGGTCATTTTCTCAATTGATCTAAGTACTCGCACTAATATGACCCCAATCAAGCTCTTTCGTGAGTCCTATTTGGAAGTTTCCAACTGTCCTAATGACTCGAGTCCCGCCCGGGGCTCCAATTTTCAAATGGCACCCCCTTACATTTGTTTCAGCTTTCATTCTGCACCACGCAATGCTTGACCTGTTTTCCCTAGAAGATACGAAATTACGATGCCTGCAATCAATGAATCGACAAATAATTCGATCCCATGAACAATTCGCAAGTAGACTGGAAATTGTTCAGATATGACAAAGACAGCCAAAGCACCTGCAATGTAAAGAAGTGCAACTAGTATGACTGCTAGTGACTTCCTGTCTAGCTTCACTGAAATAACAATGGGGAGAACGCTAATGACATAGATGAATCCTCGAATAGTCTGAAGCATGATTACGATCTCAACTGCAGGGAGGGCCAAGTTGTAACCCACGCTGCCATCAGTGTAATACGGAAGTACTAGGGGTGCAATTATGTTTCCAATTGTATAGTAAATGACTAACCAAAGCATAGATGCAATAATGAATCGTACAGCAAATTGTGAGGAAGTCCATTTTGCGAAGTATTCCTCTCTGAGTTGGCTAAAGCTTGAGATTTCTCCTTCTGGGTTGAACAAAAACCCTGCTACTAGTGCTGTGGGTAGCGTAAGAACCAGTCCAAAGACAACAGCACCGAATGCTAACTCTGGCTGCCCCTCAAATTGAGTTGTGAAGAAGATGCCCTCTAGAACTGGATTGAGCATCTGAATGACATAAACAGCAATCCATGTGATCAATATTCGTGGTTTTCGTCCCAAAGGGATGTTTGCATTCATATAGTACAAAGTAAATGCATAGAGAACAGCGGTAATTACCGTTCCAATAGCGAACCCTAGGGAAAGATATCCCTGAAGTGGAATAAGCAATCCAAATAATGCATAGATTACAATAAAGACTGTAATCCTCACTAGCATATCTCTTGACAACTCAACTGAATTCATGATTGTTAATTTCTTACTGCTTAGTAGATAAGGAATTGGATGCAACCAAAGAAGATTTGGCGTTAGCTAAGTCTTTGGTTGGGAGACCTCATGGCAGTTTAAGCAACAGAAACTGAATCCAATCGAATCCAGGTCCATTTCTTCTTGTGCAGGTTTCTACAATATTATATGGAGATAGAATAGAATCTTTAGCCAATAGGTGAAAAAACATGAAAAATGAAAAGAAATCGAAAAAGCCCCACTATCGGGCTTCAAAGCCAGGCCTATTTGAATGGCTGGCTGGAACTACCAGATAATTGAGGTGGTTCAAAAACTGCGAACAGAGAGGAATGTCACAAGGTGTGACGCCTCTGTTCCAAACTAATTCCTTCGTTTCACGAATACAATCACAACTGCGATCAATCCCACTGATGCTAAAATCACGACTGCGACAGTTTCAAGCGGGATGCTTGACCCGTTATCTACTAAGATTGACCGTAGGATGTAGTTTCTAAACAGATCAAACTCAGGGTCATATTCATCATCCCCTACACCCGCTGTGAAGACCACTATCATATCATGTTCAGGTGAAACCATAATCTTCTGACCATGACGACCATAGGCAAAGTAGATTCCAAGGTCAGATCGTAACCACCAATGCCAGCCATAACCAAATTGAGATCCCAGCGGATTCTCATGAGGAATTGGTGTAATCGAGTTTGCTACGAACTCCTCAGACACAAGCTGGGTACCGTTCCAAGTGCCATTGTTCAGATATAGAAATCCAAGTTTTGCCATATCCACTGCTCTGAGACTGAAACCGCCCATTACATTGTACCAACCACCTGGCAGTGGCGGGAGGCTGAAGTAGTCCACACCGATGTGATTGAACAAGTGCTCACGAAATACATAGTACACCTGGTCATCGTAGACCTGTTGGATGATGGCTCCCAGTAGCACGGATGCTCCACCATTGTATGCCCAGTACTCTCCTGGTTCATAGATTATGGAACGATTGAGTATGTACTCAATAGCATCATGACTATACATCATATTCATGATTGGATTGTCACCTGGGTAGACGTACGGAGAGGACCACTCATCCCAGTCATAACCTGGTGTCATCGTGAGGAGGTGCTCTATTGTGATATTGGCCCACCCTGGATCAAGATCTAGATAATTATACTCTGGGAAGAAGTCAAGCATTTTCTGAGATACGTTATCAAGCATGCTCTCCTGAAAGGCGACTCCAAGGAGAATGGATACCACACTCTTGCTTACCGAGTGTTGAGAATGTAATGTGATGTTATTGTAGTATGGACTAGGATACTGTTCAAACACGGCATACCCGTTCTTTATTATGAGAACAGAGTGAATAGGGTATTCCTCTTCCTCAATCAATGCCATCATGTCATTCAAGATTGCAGAACTCATCCCCTGCTCTTCTGGGGTTCTATTCCGCCATCCATCGTTAGGCCAGTAGTCCCGAGTCGTAGTGCTCGGAATTGACGTAGATACCAGTTCAGGATTTTGAGCGGGACCTGTAATCATTGGTAGGAACAGGACGAGCATAACAAATAGAGCTACAGATGGTGCAGGTTTCATCCAACTCTTCTTAAAGAGATGCATGGCAATCAGAAAGTTCTGATGATTAATCATCTATAAGGGACCGCAACAACGCAAGACTTGTGCAATTAGAGGGAAGCACTTCCGGCGTCAAGTTGTTATCAACAGAAATCCTTATCATTCATACATCACCGAAAAACGATGAACTCCACAGTACAATACTCCGGAAGCGTCTTCCTGGAATACGGAGTATTGGCCCTTGTCCTTACACATGCGGAGGTTGCCAAGCCAGGTTAAAGGCGCTAGGTTGAGGGCCTAGACTTTGTGGCGTCTTGTCACGAAGAGGCTATCTCGTAGGAGTTCGCGAGTTCAATCGATTTGGGATTTCTCCTAGTCGGAATAAATCTCGCCCTCCGCACCATTTTCTTTCTGAATTTGTGAATTGAAATGCCATATTGATAGAAGAGTGAGAGGGATTCCACATAATATCGCAATAACAGGAATTCCTGATTCACCCAAGAAACCAACAAGAAAAAGAGAAGCAAACGTCATGATAATGGCAATTGGTTCAACGACCCTTTCATGGGTTGTCCATTCTACTGGGGGCCCAAGTATTATGGCTACTGCAATGTATAGTAACAATGTGAAGAATAACACAGTTTCAATCACAATGATCAAACGCAATTGAGGAAGCAATGTTAGACCATAAGCTCCCAATAGAATAAGGAGTGAACCAAACACGAACTCTGTTAGAGCAACAACCTTTGGCGTGACTTTGATTCGGGATTCTTTCATTTCATCAGACATGCTCTTGTTATTTTGTTTGGTATCATAGCCATTTGTCTGTCTGTACATCCAAATGATGAGGATGTTGCATATAACAAAGGTGACTAAACTATCCAGTAAACTATCCCAAAAAGACCTGCTAACTAGATACTTATATTCAAAGTATAGAAACACACCAACAACAAGGATTAGGTATCCCTCAAGAAAGCGCTTTTGTTCTTCTTTCATTTTCGCGACCATTCTAAAACGAAACTATGTATCATACGACCGTGTAGAATCTTATCAATGAATTTGAGAGTCAAATCTCGCCCTCCGCACCATATTCTTCTTTGGTAGTTGTAGTCTTCCTGATTCGGGCATTTGGATGAAGAGTGGCAATTAGAATCAAGATTAATCCCACAAGCATTACGAGAATTCCCAGTTCGAAACTTGTCGAGTTAAAACCAATCCAAATGCCTGAAAGCAACAGAGTAGAGCCAATTCCATTCAATCTCTTTGCATTTGCGGACCATTCAGGAGTTTCACTTGTTATTGCATTATAACCAAAGAATATCAAGAAAGCAAAAAACAAGCCAAATACAAGCATAGTAAGATCCTTTAGCTCGCTAGTTCTAATGTTGATTGCTAATACCATGAGAAGTAGTAATATACCTATAAACAATTCAGCAAGAGCCACTAATTCTGTCGATAGTTCCTTATCAGACTCCTGATTGTTACGTTTCAACCGATACCCTCCAACAAGATAAGCACTGTTGATAGATGATTACTGTTATTTTCAAATCTCGCCCTCCGCACCATCCTCTTCTTTGTAAGGCAAGAAATCTAGGCGTGGCTTAGATCTATTGATGTGTGGAGTTGAATACTTCATACGCCAGCAGGATGATAGAATAAGAAGAGTCCCAAATACCACATATAGAATAGCCACTCCAGTTTCGGTCAATATATCAACAAGAAATAGAAACAACGAGGACAACAAAAGAAGGGATACAACGCAATCAATCCGGTCACTTGTTGTATCGTTGGACCACGTGACTGGAGTACCCAGAACCCACAACTTTGCTAAATAGAGTATCAATAGAAAAACCACAGCGATTCCGATTAAAATAAAAATATAGAGTGCCAACAACTGGAAAAATCCGTAAAATCCCACCAGGAGACTAAGTAATCCAAAACCGAACTCAGTCAAAGCAAAAACATTGTGCCTGTAATCAAAACTTGAGTGGTTCTCTGAGTCGTCCATACCCGAATCTCCTCACTTGAAATATAGCGGTTTTAAATATAAAATCCATCCATTCACCTTGCGTGAACTGAGAGTTCAAATCTCGTTTCAAGAGTTGAGTCTATTCAGTTTCGTATCTTGATGGCTCAGCGAAGAAATCCATAGCTCTGAAGAAAGTCTTGAACTCAGCAGAGTGAACGACTCCTTCAGGGATATAGTATGAGTCTCCTCTCTTGTAGAGTTTTGTCGCATCTCCAATTGTCAACAACATCTCTCCCTCAATTACAAAGCCATACTGTGCACTATGACTATGAGGAGGGAGACTTCCTATGGGTTCAATCTCAAAGAACGCAACTTGAAAACCGACACCTTGAGCTATCCATGCTTGGACCCCTTCCAATGGAAGCTTTGCCTTTGGCAGTTCTCTGATACAATCCGGATATGGTTCAACGGTCATGATTCTCAGCATCCTTTTCATTCAAGTTCAATTCGCTCCATCTTGAATTTCCTCATTCGTTCATCAATTCCTGAACCGAAAGGTGCCATAAATCTCTGGATTGAAGTAAATAGTTCTTCAGGGACTTCTAAGGCTGCTTCAATGCACTGAGCAAGATCATTCTTTGAAAGGTATTGAGTCAAGGGGCAATGGACCAAATAATGGTCTTCCCCATCTGTTGAGAAAATGGGATATTTCCTGCAAAGCAACGGGCGTACAGGATAGATTTCGCAGAGAGATTCTTTGAGATAGGGGCAAATAAGGTCCTCTCCGAAATCTGTAACATAGCAGTTCTCCGTGATTTCAATGAACTTGTCCGGATACCCAACCTCAATAACTCGGTCTACTTCCGACTTTGTGGCAACAGATCCCCCTAGCGTACAACAGTATCCACCGCATTCTTTGCAGATACTCAAGTGCTTGTCATTTGTCATATACTAAGCTCAAGTGTCTTACTTCCATATCAAATCTCACCCTCGGCATCATTCTTCTCTTGAGATTACACTAGAACCTTCTCAAGCCAGACATGATATCCCCAAGGATTCTTGTTTTTCTCGAAGATTGAATACCCGTGCTTTTTGTAAAAGCTCACAGCCCACTCTGCGTCGCTGTCTGTTTCTAAGCGAACCTTCGTGAAATTGAGGTGCTTCGCCTTCTTTTCAAGAAAACTCAGCAGCGCAGAACCAATCCCTTGCCTTTGGTACTTTGAATGAACGTGCATTAGTGGAATCCATGCTGTATCCTCGTTTCTAGTTCCAAAAGATCCCACAGCAACAATCCTGCCCCGCTTCTTGTGGATATAGAACTCCATGACCTTTGCCATCTCATCAAATTGTTTTCGAGTCAAGAAAGGGTCAAGAAAATGTTCTTCCGGGATGATTTTGCTGTACCATTCGCGATTGATTGTATTGATGAGTGTGAGAATCTCTTCCAAATCAGCTGGTTCAGCAGGTGTGAACTTGATTGATTGTGTCATTCAAACCGTGATAGGAGTCACTTCAATAGGGATATGAATTCTTTCTCTTCTGAGGAGAGTTCTGGAAGTCCAGAGCCAAAATTCAAAACTATTTGATGATTAATTCTTGACAGGGGGATTGTTCGTGCAGGAATCCAAGGTTGGCAACTTAGGCGGGATTAGTAGACTACCTGGTATCATCGTTCCAGTCATTTTGCTTGGAATTGTGGCTATCTTCTCACCTATTGCATACCTTGAGACCACTGAAACACCTCCATCTGATCCTCCTCCGCCCGGATGGAATACTTCTGTCACAATCTACCTCTGGGTGGCACGATTCAGTAGCGCTTATTTCCAAAATATGTATGGTCTGGGAGATGGTGTGACCAATCTGCATACAACTCCATTCATTGTTCTGACGATTATCTATGTCATCATCCATTTTGTTGTTAACATGAGAAGAATGAAGCCAAAATATGGTGCAGGACTTGGAGTTGTTCTGTTTCTGATTTGGGTGTCAATCTGTCAATTGATCTATGGTACCTTGCAGGATTGGGCACTGATTCAAATCCCTATACTTCCACTAATAGGGTGCTGCATACTATTCATTGGATATTTGAATCAGCATGCAAGTTCCTCATGATTAACGTACCAAGAGGAATGCGTACCTGTTCATTGATTCATTGTAATCCTTCAGAACGTTGAGTGGGTATCCTGCAGCACGAACTGTTGAGAAGACATCTACAGCAAGAGCTTCAGAGGTGGGACGAGCGCGTTTTGGATGTTTACAGTTCTCTCTAGAGATTGCACACTCTTCACAGAGATGACAACTACCAGCAAAAAGGAGAAAGGCTTTCTCTTGTCCTGAAAGGAAGACCTCACGCTCTAGCTTCGAAAGTCTACCATCAATGTCTTTCACGACATCATGACGGTCTTCAGGATCATTGAGTTCGACTGGAAAGTGAAAGATTGCAATGTCTGAATACTCATCAAAGAGATCCCTGCACTCCGCGACCGATGGCGTGTTTGGTGGGCAACATGCCGCTTTGCCATAGGATGGACAACCATAAGCGCACTTCATACGCACCCAGTTTGCTACGACGACATCTTCTGGACCTATCCACTTATAGTTGTTAAAGCCATGTTTGTGAAAGAGACCTTCAATTTCCTTAAGTGATTGAGTCCTACTCATAGTCAATCTCTCCAGTAACCTGACCCACAACTTGGTTTTCACCATTATTTATGCTCATGTGTAAGCAATAATTCTCACAATCAACTTCATTCATTATCTCGGCTTAGAGGAACAGAATCATAAGTTCTCGAATTATGACATAGGAGATTGCATCATGAAAACATGGGAACAGAATGCTGAGGTCGCGTTTCAGGGAGAACAAGGTGCGTATAGCGAAGCCGCAGTCTTCAAGATATTCGGTTCGACAGCTAGACCAAAACCCTGTAAGCGTTTCTTGGATGTTTTTGAAGAGGTTTGGAATGGAACGACCAAGTATGGGGTTATTCCAATCGAGAACTCGATTGAGGGGAGTGTCAGGCCAGTATACGACCTTTTTCTTCAGTATGAACTGAAAGTGTGTGGTGAGCTGGACCTTAGAATATCACACTGCCTGATTGCTAATCCAGGTACGCATCTGGAATCGGTGAATGTTGTCTATTCACATCCTCAAGCTTTGGGCCAATGTAGAAACTATTTGGATAGATTGGGAGTCGAATTGATCTCGACCTATGACACTGCTGGAAGTGTGAAGATGATAAAGGAGCTGGGTTTGACAGATGCAGCGTCTATAGCGGGAGAAAGAGCGGCTGAGATTTATGAGATGAAGATTCTTGCTAAGGATATCGCTGACACTAAGACCAACTTCACACGTTTCTTTATACTAGCCAAGGAAGAAGTCCCTCCTAGCGGAAGTGACAAGACCTCAATCATCTTCTCGACGAAGCATGTCCCAGGGGCGCTCTATAGCGCTCTGGGAGAACTGGCTACTCGAGGGATTAACATGACCAAGATAGAATCCAGACCTACTAAGCAGAATCTCTGGGAATATAATTTCTACATGGACTTTGAGGGACATTCGAGTGATCCACTCTGCGCAGAGGCATTAGAGGGATTGAGAAACAATTCACTCTTTGTCAAGGTCCTAGGCTCATATCCGAAGGCGATTGAGCAGTAAAACAGGGTTGTAAAGGGACCCACCCCGAGTGCGACGAGGCAAAATCGCACCACTTGCGGGTGGGTCCGAGGGAGGGAGTTGTCTTCTGAAGTATAATGGGACTCTGCGCGGCATTGTGATCCAAGACGTGCATTGTTTCTGTGGCGAGTCCCTGAAGGTGTGTGTGAATCTTGGATTCAAATTCATATACGGAGTGGTCAATATAAGACCGTCATGCTAGCAATCGTCGGTTTTTCACCTCAAATTTGCAAAAAAGTTGCAGTTCAGATACAAGCAAAGAACTATGGCAATGTATAAAGGCCAAAAAGAGCGCGATGAGGTTGAGTCCCGCAGGAGTGGTTGATGACGTCTTCCCGAAGGATAGCAATCGTTGGAACAGGTAATATGGGCCGCATTCACGCACGTATTCTTTGTGACATGGGAGTCCTAGTAGGCGTGGCTGACATGGATAAAGCGACGGTTGAACAGGTAGCTAAGAGTCACAACACGAAAGCATTCTATGATTTCGAGAGCATGATTGATGAAACAAATCCGGAGGGTGTTGTCATCTCTACACCCACTTCAACGCATGCAGATATCGCCCGCTCAATTGCGACAGAATATGAGGGTATCAAAGGAATCTTGATTGAAAAGCCTCTTGCAAGTACCCTTGAGGACGGAAAGAAAGTTGCAGAGGTTGTGAAGAAGAAAGGAATCGTCACTCTTGTGTCTCACTCTGAGATCTATAATCCAATCGTAGACCGTGCTCTATCCCTCATTGACAGCGATGCTATTGGAACACCACGAACAGTGATTCACGACCGACGGGGATTTGTTGATCCTGCAAGAATTCCTTCACTCGGTGATGTCTTCGAGGACATCGGAGTTCATGACTTTGACATAATGGCAAGAATCAGTAGTGGTCCAGCAAAACTCTATGCCCAGAGCAATACTGCTGGTGGAATTCATAACAGCGGTACGGTTATGGTGAAGTTTGACTCAGGTACTGAGCACTTCTTCCATCTTTCGAGACAGTATGCAGGACGTAGACGATCCATGGATGTGTCGGGAACGAAAGGAGCACTTGTGTTGGACTTGTTTGGTCAGATAATCAAAGTACAGCACCTTGACCAAGCTCCCGTCGCCAAGGGAGATACAATCAATCTTCCAGAGAGAGGAGCTACTATCAAGGTCTATGGAGAACCAATACGGGAAGTTCTCAACGACTTCTTGCGATGCATAAGTTCAGGAGAAACCCCACGAGTGAGTGTTGATGATGCAATCTGTGCGCTTCAGATTGTGGAGGCAGCACGAGAGAGTGCAGAATCAGGCAAGGTCATTGATATTGAAATCAGATCTAGGACTTGATCCTACCAATCAAATGGGTTCTCTCAGATGATGTTATCTCAACATCAACAATGATCCCAGGACTCAAGTCACTATGAACAATCACTGTCTTGTAGGATGCATTGCGACCGAGCATTCCACCCTTTGACCCCTTTTCCGTTATTATCACTGGTCCTGTCCATCCAATCCAGGCTGCATTGTCATCTATTAGTATTTCATCAACGAGTTTGGTCAACAGCCTGCTTCGTTTCTTCTTCAAGGAGGTTTCCACCTTCTCCTTTGATTTTGAAGCAAGTGTGTTTGGCCGGTCTCCATACTTTGAGATATTCGTGATCGATGGCTTAACCTGCCGAATAACTTTGACAGTCTGCTCGAAGTCTGAGTCGTCTTCGCCTGGGAAACCCACAATGATGTCGGTGGCAATTGTTGCATCAGTGAACCGTTCTCTCACTCTTGCAACTACACGCTCCCACTCACTCACAGTATAGCGACGTTTCATTTTCTCCAGAACACTGTCACTACCAGACTGCAGTGGAATGTGGAAGAATTTGAAGAAATGTTCATTGTCCATTGCCTCTAAAAGGTCGCTGATTGAACTCATCACAATGTCAGGATTGAACATACCTAGTCGGAACTTGTGAGGTCCTTCAATCTGACGTATCGAGAGCATGAGATCTGTAAGCGTTTCACCTGTATCGGTTCCATACACAGCCGCATCCTGAGATGTCAGGCGAATTTCGCGATACCCAAGATGAACACAACGCTCTATCTTCTGAAAGATATCCGCAATCGAGTAGCTCCTCACATTTCCGCGAGCAAACTTTACTGCACAGTATGTACAGCTTCCCAGGCAACCTTCACAGATAGGAATTGTACAGATTACGCTATCAGGAGGGCCTGCGAACCACCTTAGTTTGTAGGAATCATCAGACTCAATGTGTCGAATACCCCTCTCGCCTTCAAGAATGCGTGGAACAACCTGTGCAAGGGTTTCAACTGACTGAGGTCCTAGCAGGGCTGCGTATCCTGGAATGGCCTTCTCAACTCGAGCTAATGATATCTTTGGGAGACAGCCTGTGATCACGACAGGAGTGTCACCCTTAGACAGTTCCTCGAGCCTATGGACTATCTTGTCTTCAGTCGGCTCTTTGACTCCACAAGTGTTTAGGAGAATAAGCTCTGCGTCCCGGATATCTTGAACTCTCAGACCATCAATAGATTCTAGGCGTCCTACTATAATGTCAGAGTCTGCAGTGTTTAGTGAACATCCATACGTTTCAAGATAATACTTGAGACCCATACTTACCACGCCTATCCGCCCTGGACATGAGGAAGAATTGCTACCTCATCACCGTCATGTACTACTATCTCAGTGCCACCCAACGTTTCAACATCTTTCTTATTGAGCATAACAATCAGATTGCCACTGATGTCGTTATCGTGCATTATCAGATTTCGGAGCCCTTCACCTCCAATCTCAACAACCCTATCGACCACTTGTCGCACTGTTGAGTCAGCTGGGACCTCGACTTCAATGACTTGCTCTTTCAGGAGCCTTCGCACTGGTCCAAAAGACTTGAACTTGACCTTCAAATGTTTAACCAGTTTAGGTGAAAGTTAGAGTGTTATTCAGCCTTTTGATAGTGGGCAATAATCTCATCCACAAGTGCATCAACAACAGAGATGATTTCTTGAATATCCTCACTGGTGGCTTTGTCATAGTGAATACCTACTGTCACAACAACGGGGACTTCTAGCGCTTTACAGATTTTCTCCGCAGCAGTGTTTGCTACAACGTAATCTTTGTGTCCGGGTAGAGTGAGAGTATTCACACTGACCGTTGTTGCATCTCTGTAATGACTTGGTGTAGGATATGCTGTAGCCACACCACCAATGTGGTGCTCATCACCACCATAGATAGCAATCAGAAGGTCTTTTCCAAACTCCTTTGCTTCAAGATAGATAGGGTGCCTCCCAGCCTTTTTCTCGACTATCATTGGTTCTCAGGGAACATAACTTGCCTCTAACCCTTTCGGTAGGCTCTGAGATTTTCTATTCCTGTTTCTCATCCTTACGTTCTTTGTACATTCTATAGGAGAGGGTCATGGTCTTCGGATGAGCAGACCTGTACTCATCAAGGAGACCGACTGATGTGGAGTAAGGGGCATTCTTCACCTTTTCAGGCTCTTCGTGTGCTTCTTTCGAGATTTTCTCAAGGACTGAGATGAAGTAATCCAATTCCTGACGGGATTCGGTTTCAGTGGGTTCAATCATTAACGCCTCAGGAACTATTAGAGGGAAGTAGACAGTGGGAGCGTGGACACCAAAGTCCAACAGTCGCTTTGCGACATTCATGGCTGTGACATCAGTCTTCTCTTTCAATTCCTCTACCGAGATGACGCACTCATGCATTCTTGGTGCATCCTTTGAGTAAGGAAGTGTAAAGCCAGGGATCTTGCTGACATGATGAGCGACATAGTTGGCGTTGAGTACAGCAGCCTCAGATGCTCGTTCAAGACCTTCTGATCCCAACGCATAGATATAGGCATATGCGCGGATGAGCACACCGAAGTTCCCATAGAAACTCTTGACCTTCCCGATTGACCTGGGATAGTCATAGTCAAGGTCAAAACTGCCATCATCCTTCCGAACAACGCGTGGGACCGGGAGAAACTCTTTCAGCTTCTCAGTAACGCCAACAGGTCCTGCTCCAGGTCCACCCCCACCATGAGGCGTCGAGAATGACTTGTGAAGGTTGAGATGGACAACATCAAAGCCCATGTCACCAGGTCGTACTTTCCCCATGATAGCATTGAAGTTTGCACCATCATAGTACACTAATCCTCCAGTATCATGAACAATCCCTGCGATCTCAGCAATGTCCTTCTCAAACACACCTATCGTGTTGGGATTAGTAAGCATGAGACCAGCTGTCGTTGGTCCTGCAGCCTCTTTCAGTGCATCCAGATCCACCAATCCCTCCTCACTGGAAGGAACCACAACTACCTTGTATCCAGCCATGGCTGCTGATGCAGGATTGGTTCCATGGGCAGCATCTGGAATGAGCATCTCTGTCCTCAGCTCACAGCTCTCAGTGAAGCAACGATGGTACTCGCGCATCATCATGACTCCTGTCCATTCACCCTGAGCTCCAGCTGCTGGCTGGAGTGTGATTGCATCCATACCTGTGATCTCTGCAAGCCACTTTTCCAACTCCCACATCAACTCGAGAGACCCTTGAGCCATGGAAGTATCTTGCAGAGGATGTAACCAGGCAAAACCAGGTGTGTTTGCAGCCCAGTTGTTCTCCGCGGGATTGTACTTCATTGTGCAGCTACCAAGAGGATATGTGCCTAGATTCACTGCAAAGTTCATCTGGGAGAGTCTGGTGAAGTGACGAGCAACAGCAGGTTCAGAAACCTCCGGAATCTCCGGGAGATTCTTGCGAGCCATGTTGCTGGGAATGATATCTCCAATCTTCCCGACCAAGTTTTTCACATCATCTGTGGCAGCTGGGAATACATGACCTACAACTCCGGGAGTGGACCTCTCAAAGAGTAGTGGTTCATCCCACTTTGCTTGACACATTTTGGTGTCGTCAGGGGTATGATGCTTCATTAGTTAGCACCTCCCTGTGACACTATGTCCTCAACTGACCGTATCATCTCATCTATTGTATCCCTGCTGTGTATTTCGGTCACACAGAATAGCATTGATTCCCCAAGTTCTGGGAACTCATCATTCAGAATTCTACCGCCGTGCAGACCTCTCTCAATGAGACCTTTGTGCACATCCGCTGCTGTGACTCCTTTCTCAAACTTTACAACGAACTCTTTCCAAATCGCTTCTCCGAATGCAGGCGCCTTGACTCCCGGGATTTTGTCAAGCATCTTAGCAGTGTAATTGGCGTTGTATGCTATTGTTTCACCCACCTGCTGCAACCCGGTAGGACCAAGTAGGGACATGTAGATAGCAGCAGTCACTGCAGCAAGAGCCTGATTAGAGCAGATGTTACTGGTTGCTTTCTCTCTGCGAATGTGTTGCTCTCTGGGACTGAGTGTCAAAACATACCCATCCTCATAGGGTTCCTCCTCAGTCCTCGTCATTCCTACCAGACGACCTGGCATCTGATAGATCAGCTTGCGATCATTTATGCAACCGAAGATTCCAAGCAATGGACCGCCATATGTCATTGGAGAGCCGAGATGTTGTCCCTCGGCCACCACAATGTCAGTCCCGTAGTCACCAGGTGGTCGTAAGAGACCCAACGAGAGGACATCAACGCCAGCAACAAGCAGCGCATCGTTCTCATGAACTATCTTACTAATGGCATCAACCTGTGTTTCAATGAATCCGAGAAAACTCGGGTTTTCCACATAGACTCCAGCCACTTGTTCATCTATCTTGGATTCGAGATCCGAGAGCGACAGCAGACCAGTCCTAGCATCATAGTCAATTTTCTCCACCTTGATGCTAGCAGGTTCTGTGTAGGTATGTATGACTTTGTAGTGTTCTGGATTCATTGTACCTGGGACAAGAAACTTTGTCCGTCGTTTCTTCACTCGTACGGTCATCCTTGCAGCTTCTGCAACTGCAGTTGCCATGTCATACATTGATGAGTTGACGACATCGATGTCAAGAATCTCAGCTAAGAGGCTCTGGTACTCGAAAAGAGTTTGGAGCATGCCCTGGCTGACCTCAGCCTGATAGCTAGTATATGATGTAAGAAACTCTGACCTACCTGCCAGTGCAGGAACTATAGCTGGAACATAATGCATTCCAATCCCGGCACCAAGAAACACCCTACCAGTATCTGCAGGTTTGTTTTTGTTGGCCAGTTCCTGTATTCTTCGAGTGACTTCAATCTCACTATGGGAGCGAGGGATATCCAGGTCATGCTGTAACAGGAACTTTGGGGGTATGTTAGAGAACAGCTCGTCAAGACTCTTCTTACCGATTGACTCTAACATGTCCTTCTCGGTTGTCTTTGTCATCGGTATCCAGGGATGTTTGTATTCCATTGTGGACTACTCCGAACAACGGTTGAGTGAGGCGCAGCTAGTCACCCAAATAGCCTTTCGGGTTCAACTCTCAAAGGTCAGATTGCTAGAATACTTTTTAACGAAAACCGATTATTCGACGCCAGCCACTGACGTGATTGAAATGAAACGCTGGTTGATGGATATCTTGGCCTGCCCGGTGAGCGATTGCAGAAGCAGTCTGGACCTGGAGGTCTATACCTCGCATAACCTCGAGGTTGATGGTGAGGAAATAGAAGAAATCGACGAAGCGTTAATAACATGTCCAAAGTGTGGCAGATGGTATCCCGTCATAGATGGGATAGCCTGCATGCTCCCTGATGATCTCAGGATGGATGGAAAACAGCGGATAGAGGAAACAGCCTTTCTTGAGCGTTGGAAGGAACGTATTGCTTCTGACATC
>JBHLRS010000021.1:0-6039 GCA_048882325.1 Candidatus Thorarchaeota archaeon
TTTCGTGCCATTGAGCAACAAAAGGATGAGGGGAATAAAGGGATGATGAAAAGACTGAGGAAAATAACTCCTCTTTTGCTGATTCTAGTGGTCTACATGTTTCTTCCCGGCTGTATCGGTCAGGAAGAAGAGCGCATTCCATACTACGGGGATGATGTGCGTATTCAAGCTGGAAACTCTCAGCAAAAATACCGGTTAGTACACAGCTCATCTGTCCCTGATATCCGCTTGGGGGCGGGTATTTACAGTTCATTCACATGGAGCGACCTACCAAATCTTGACCATACACTGAATAGCATCATCGATTATGGCGCATGGCGCGTTGATACATGCGTAGACGAGGTTGAAGAGCCGATCTTTTGGGATTACAATAATGAACAAGAGTTTCCAGATGAATACGACGAATTCATCGACGGATTAAATGAAAATGGTGTGGCTGTTGACTATTTGTTGCTCTTCTGGGACAAGACCGGTCATGCTCATGGGGAGGAACTTACGACGCCGCGATTCCAGACTGAGGAGCAAATTCAAGAGTTCTTGAACCACACACGGTTTGTGGTCAGTCACTATAATGACCGTGTCCAATATTACACAATATGGAGTGAGCCAAGTAATTTTGGAGGAATTAAAGGGATTGAAGTGGAGGACTACATCAATCTGGTCAACCGAACAGTATCGGTCATTCACGAGGAGGACCCAGAAGCAAAGGTGTCCATAGCCGCGATTATTACTTTCTGGACGCGGGACTACATCAATGCCATCATCGATTCTGGCATTATCCCCATGGTGGACGTGATTCAATGGCATGGTATCTATGATGTGCTGCCAAACGACCCATTTTGGGACGGATATTATTATGAATATCCTGAGATTGTTGAACGGATCAGACAAAGAGCAGCCGCCAACGGATTTGATGGAGAGTACTGGGCCACCGAGATTAGTTATTGTTCAGAAGACCCTCCAAATTGCCATCCTCCCGATCAACCATGGGAGTTCGCAAAGACGGACAAAGAAGCGGCCAAATATGCTTCACGTGCTGTAGTCATGCACCTAGGACGGGATATTGGGATAGCAATGCAGACTTGGTTGCCGGACATCCCTCAATCAGCCCCTTGGACACACCAAGCAACAAGTAACCTCTACAAAGTTTTGGCAGGAACCAGCCCAGTTAGTCTTGTTGTTGAATTTTCGAGTGAACCCACAAACACCTTGAACTACACCTTCAAGATGCCAGATGGCGACACGTTGATCGCATATTGGACCCATGGTGTTGCAGTTGACGACGATCCCGGAGTAAGCACGAATCTCACCTTTCCGGGTGTGTCTGCTCAGAAAGTAGTAGCGATTGATGTACTCAATGGCTTTGAGCAGGAACTTATCATCGGGATGGAGAATGGAGACTTGGTCATCCGCAACATCTTCGTTATGGACTACCCAATCATCCTGAGAATCAGTAATGATACATCTACAATCACTTCTCAAAATCAATTTCCATTGATGCAGCTGAGTATCGTAATTGGAGTGCCAGTTGTTGTTATAGGCGTACTTGTGCTTTGGAAAAAGAGAACAGTGAGAAAAGGTGTTTCATAGATCACACTCATGGCTCGTTAGATTTTCAGAGGAGGAGGGAGTTCTTCTCCTCCCTCATTTTCATATCGCGCATCATTACTTGTTCCTCTTGCAATATTTTTCTCATATCGTTGAATGTCAGTTTCCTACCAGTTGTAGAAATCACCTATCAGGCTCTCATCATCCACTAAAAGATGCACAAGATCAGGACAGTTTCTCAGAGGGCTAACATCTAACTCTTCAAGTTCTAGACACTGCAAATCAAGGTATGTCAGTTTCGTACAGCGAGCAAGTGGACTCAAATCAATCTCAGAAATGCTATTGGGACCAATGAATAGTTCTCTGAGTTCTGTACAGGAACTTAATGGGCTCAAATCAATCTCTTTGAGCTCATTGTCGCTAAGACAGAGATGTTGAAGATTTGGACAGTTCTTCAACGGAGACAGATCTATAGATTGTAAGCTGTTCATTCCCACATCTATTAACTCGAGGTTTGTGCAGCGACTCAACGGAGAGAGGTTGATTTCTTTCAATTCATTGAAAGATAGCTGAAGCTCTCTTAGATTTGAACACGAACCTAATGGACTCAAATCAATTGCTGCAATCTTATTATCCTGAAGAGTAATACTCCTAAGAGATAAGACGCTTGCAAGAGGTTGGAGGTCAATGTCAAGGAGCTGATTGCGGCTTAGATCAAGCTCTTCCATTCCAAAGGGAAACTCGGTGATTCTGAGATCAATCTCTCTGAGTTTCTTATTTGAAAGGTTGCAAAGAATTACTCCAGCCTGTAGTTTCTTACGGTATCTTTGCCATCCCGCTATGTACATTGAGGCAGGTATTGAACCAAATACAGAAATCACGATTGTAGCAAAACTAAGTAGGAACTCATCCATAAATGACAGTTCTACACCCAACAAGGCAACCTGAACTATCTTTGCACATGACCAAATCAAGACTGAGAAAAGAAGAGCGATGAGAATAAAGCGTCCTGTGGTTCGTATAGTTTCAACGTCTATTCTTGTGCCTGCGTACCATAACATGAAACCTACAGGTACGACGAACATCAACCAAGCAAGAACGAAAGGGACAAGATCAAATATCAACTCTCCTTGCAGCACGATTCTCTCACCAACTTGGAATTCAGAGAACAGTGTGTCATATAAGGTACACGAGGAAGAATATCGTCGTGGCACGGGAGATGTTCGGACCTGACTATCTGACAAGCAGGCAGAAGAAACAGATGAGAATTCAAAGAGAACAGGAGAGTATATGCTCCTTTCTCTCTATTCCTTCACGGAATCAGTCAAAACCTATCTCTTTGTATCCTCTATCACACGGAGCTCCAAGTGATGCGTGCAACTTGTTCGTTCCAAGACTTGCAGCCCACGACCATGTTGTACCAGCGTCTTCACCCTCTTCTAACCAGTGACAACACACACCGTCTTCATGTGAACTGAGAACATCCTGAACATCCTTCAGTCCGATTCTACCTCGATGTACCTTGTACCAGTCCCGAACTCGGCGTTCTTTCTCATAGGTCCACTCAAATTCAAGGTCAAGGTTCTCATATTCATACATCTCTTCACAGAGATAGTGAGTACTTGCAAGTATCAGACCATCTTCTGGTTCACCAACCACCACTTTGTCTGGACTCACCTCGACTCGAGCCATTGATCCTTCTACATCAGCAATCAAAGTCGTGTATCCAGAGACATGAGGTATCGCTCGCAGATAGTCAACTGCTTCATTGGTCGTCGCAAAGTTATCCAAGATCCATCTCGCAGCTACATTGGCGGCTATACCAGGTCTTGGTGTGATGGTATTTCTCACAACAAGCGTGACACCAAGCGCAAGTCCAGATTCATTGATTCCGCCAGCGGATAATCCCGGAGTTTCTATGAACTGAAGACTTCTCATTGATCCCGTTGGATTTGAGTCCATTACAATTGAGTAGGGTAATATAGACATCATCCAGTCGTGATTCCGCCCAAAAAGGGGCATACCATCTGCAGTTTCTTCACCAGAAACTGCCAGCACTGTACAACGTCCATGATAATCGTATGCGAGAGCATCAACCAATAAGGCATCTAGTTTCCAGCTCGCTGTTTTAGAAGCCGCCTTTATCTCATCCAATAGTCCAGGAGCGTGCCTCTCAACAGCCTTGGAACATTCCATAGCAAATTCACGTTTGGACTCCGAAGGTATCGATAGAACACGACCAGCCTGTTTGTGTATTAGCCCAAGTCGCTTGCCAATTGATCTATAATCGCCAGTGATTCTTTCGAATTTCATACTTTCACCACGAAAAATGGATGTGACAAAGTATTATTCCTTTTACGGCTCGCGTTAAATTTCTGTAGTCAGATTTAATTCCATTTCCTAGAGTGTGAACTGATTTTTTTTTGGTGAATAGTGGTCATTTGAATATCGAGGGAGCTTCGGTCATAGTCATGGCACGTGAATTCTTCGGACCTGATTTCGTACCATAACGACAAGAGAAATTGATGTAGGTTCGATTTTCATTTCGAGAGAGGGTCTTCCCCTCTCCTCACTCTTTTTCGTCCCTTAGAGAAAACTCATATCTGAATTTCAGAAATCCATTTTGTGGTTTAGGAATATGATGCAGTGGTTAGATGTAGCTTCCGCGTCAATTGTTATAGCTTGCATAAGCGTTGTAGTAGCCGTGGTACTTGCTGTCCTTCAGCTCAGAGAACAAAATCAAACAAGACAGGCGCAACTCTTCATGGATATCTATGATCAGTTCTACTCGCCTGAGTTCAATGAGCGCTGGATGAGACTGGTATATACCATTAATGAAGAGGAGTGGATAGATTCGGATGGAACTCCGAAATGGTTGAAGGGAGAGATAGACAGCTTTGTAGAGATTAATTCGCTGAACTGCTTCTTTGAGGGTATAGGGCTTCTTGTTTTTAAGAAATTGATTGACATTAACTTGGTCGCTCAGCTAATGTCCACTCCTATTGTCCTTACTTGGAATAGAGTCAGCAAACATGTAACTCGAACGAGAGAGATTTTAGGAAGACCACAGGTCTTCGAGTGGTTTGAGTATCTTCATCAAAGAATACAGGACATTCCTTCTCGTAGGAGTCACTAGAAAGTCTTGCTTCCATACATTCCTTAGATCATCATGGCACAAGAGACACTCGGATCCGACTAACTGTCAGAATCAGTAGTTTCATTGAATAGGACAATTCGGTAGCGTGCCTTTTTCTCTCTCACCTTCCGAATAGCCTCATTTACTTCCATCATGGACATCAACTCCACCTTGGGCTTGATTTTGTGCTCCTGTGCGAACGAGAGCATCTCTCGCATTGTTGCCCGATTGCCGAGGAAAGAGCCAGTGATAGACAGTTGGTGTGCCACGAGGTCAGTCGAATTGAAGGACACATCTGGGAAGCCAACGAGGACTAGCTTCCCATTCTTCTTCAGCGTTTCCAACAGCGCCTCCCAGTTAATCTTACCGTGAGCGGTGCATAACAGCAGGTCAAAACTAAACTCTGCTTGCCGCAGACCTGTCTGGTCGTCTGAGACTATGAAGTGGTCTGCTCCAAAAGCGACCGCTTGCTGTTTCTTCTCTGGAGAGGAAGAAATTGCTGTAACTTCGTGCCCGAGTGCATGGGCGAACTGTAGTGCAAGGTGACCAAGTCCTCCCACACCTATGACACCAATTTTCTGTACAGGTTGCTTTGCATACGATTGGAGTGGGGAGTAGACCGCGACTCCGGCGCACATGAGCACCGCAGCTACTTCAGAGGGCAAGGCATCAGGAAGCGGATAGGCAAAGCGGCTATCCACAGTTATAGAGGACGAGAAGCCACCGAAAGGCACCCATGTTCCAGACGAAACAATGTCCATACACAGCTGCTCTTCGCCCTGCAAGCACCACTCACACTTCATGCAGGAACGACCCTGCCAGCCAATGCCGATTCGGTCCCCTTCCTTCAGGTCGGATACTTCGCTGCCTACATCTGACACGTGTCCAACGATCTCGTGACCGGGGACAAAGGGATAGGAGGTTATTCCATAGTAGTTGTCGATAGCGTGGATGTCGGATTGACACAAACCACAGTGCGTGATTGAAATCCGTACATCATGCACCCCCAGTTTGGGCGACTCAAAGGTGAATGGCTCAAGCGGCTGTCCCACTGCTTTCGCTGCGTATCCAAAAACCTTCGAAGAAGACATTCGCAGAATCGCCCCAATTAAGTAGCACGCATCCACTGGACCAGCCAAGGACTCTTCCCAATTTAGTTGAATCCAGAATATTAGTATTCCGTTGAATAGAACCAAAAGACATGGAATGTGAGGTATTCGGACCTAATCATCATATGTACAGGCAGGAGAAATAGATGTAGTTTCAAATTCAAATCAAGAAAGAGGGTCGTACTCTCGTGTTCGAATTTATGGACGACCTGTTCTAGTTCGTAGGTTTATATTAGAAAGAAGGGA
>JBHLRS010000021.1:6139-52795 GCA_048882325.1 Candidatus Thorarchaeota archaeon
AACACTCGACTTAGTGTCCAATATCCAGTATTTCGTGTGTCCTGAGATTAAACCGGATGAGTGTGCTGAATTCGAATACATCAATAACAGAGATACAATTTTCTCACCAACGATTGAAGAAGGCACTTTACTATATAGTAGAATTCTGACGCAATGGGAAAATGGGAGCGAGATGATACTGACTACACCACCTTCTGCCTTACTCTACACTCATTGACAATAGTCATACCATGAGAAATGAGAAGTCAGGTCTGTCAACTCTGCATGCAAGAGGAAAAACGTAATCGTGATTTATTGGTTGAGAGGGGCGTTACATGTTTCAAAAGTGACGTTTACAATACGTAGTAGGTAATTCCTAAGTTCGATATCATTCGAGAATACTGGGAATTTGATGTGAGTATTAATGACTCTATCCAGAATATGGAATAGCAATGCGATTCTTCTAAATATATCTGCTTCAGAGCAGCCCTTCAATTCACTGACCCTTTTGAATCGCTGTGCCAGATCATTATAGAAGTTTGAGGTGATCTTTGTGATTTCTTGCATTGTTTCTTGCCCTTTACTCAATTGAGGACTTACAAGCTCCTGCACAAAAAGATTAGAGCGGCGCACCTCAATTGCGTTATCTATAATGCTGGACCAGACCTTCAGGAATCCAGCATAGTCCAATGTTTCAGGGAGTTCCAAATCGGTTATGCTTCGCATGTTTCTTCGCATGATCTCAAAGAAGATGTCCACCTTTCCTTTGGGAAAGTAACGATAGACAGTCCCAATACTTACATCAGCCCTCTCTGGAATGTCCCGGACACTGGCCCGATGAAGTCCCTTCTCTCTAATGATATCGATCATGGTCTCAATAATATCCTCAATCTTCGCATCCTTGTCACGTGTGAACTTCTTCTCACTTTTCTCCATGACTATCCAACCTAGTTTTGTGACAGTCCTATATGGCTGTATCTGAACCAATGTTCAGTTAGGAAGACATATATGAACATTTGTTCACTTACTGCTGGGTGTGACCAATATGGACCTAAATTCAGTCCTAAGAATCATGTATTTGCTGCTTTGGCTCTTCTACATGCTGTCAAGACTCTTACCCTCAAGAGGACTCCCAAGTCTTGAGACTTCAAGGGCGGATCGTCGTGCATCAATGAAGAAGGAGGGATGGTATATCTTCTTCACGATTGCATTGTCTTGGTATGGAAACCTCGCTGTGGCTATACTCTATCTGCTTAACCCACCATGGATGTTGTGGTCATACTTGTATTTGCCCATAGAGATTCGGCTGGTTGGAGTAGGCATCGCATTGGTTCTAGTTCCTTATACCTACTGGATTGGAAAAACACTTGGTAGTAATTATTCTGATACACTGCAAATCCAAGATAAACAGACTCTCATTACATCTGGCCCTTATAGAAGAGTTAGACACCCGATATACGCATCTGCAATCTATTTTCTAGGTGCACTTGTATTGGTCTCGGATAACTTCCTCTTCCTGATTCTCCTCATGCTGCTAATTCCTGGCGTATATCGTAGGATGAAGAAAGAGGAAGAAATGATGGTTGACCAGTTTGGAGATGAGTACCTGGATTATATGAAGAGGACAGGCAGAATATTCCCAAAGATTTAGCGCACAAATATTTAGCGAAATATCTCTCGTGAAGTCCTTGAAGCTGACTCTCTACTATACAGACAGCCGGAGCTTTGGTAAGAAGCAGATCTAGCAGCAAGTATGCAAAAAGAACCACATCAATAGTGTCATAGTTTACCTTGAGGTTGCTGTGGATTTCATCAATCAATGCGTACACAACAGGATGGATTGTCGTAATACTCTTGAGTCACTTGGTTTAGGTTCTGGTCCTGTGTTAGTTTTGCAGCTGTGCCAGAAACTCAAAGATAGTGACGATTCTTGAGTGACTCTACCTGACATGTGTTTTTCCGAATCAGGATTGATTCTATTCTTCATGGTTGATTATTGCAACACTCTCCACTTTGTGTCCTTCTTTGACATAGGCATGAGCCTCTGCAATCTGTTCTAGAGAATTTGTTCTATCAATGAGGACTCGTATCCTCTTCGACTCCACAAGTTGCTCTAGTAGTCCTTGGTTTGCTGGAAACCTAATTGATTGCATTGGAATCTGAATCCTGAGTCATCGTCATGGCACGCAAAATCTTCGGACCTGAATGTCTTCCATATCGGCAAGATGGATAATTTGAATAAAATTAGTGAGAGAAGACTTAGGTTCCCCTTTTCACTTTCTTTTTTCCCAATGCAAACTTCTTTTTTCATTTATCTTGTACTTTGGATGAACTGTCTTTCTTTTCTTTGCTCTCGCTCCCATTTCTTTCTTTCAGAACGAAGCTTGAAAACATCTACATCCTTGTAGAGTAGACCTTCCTCTCCAGGCGGCATCTCTCTTTTAACCCGCTCCTTCTCTGGCGTATTTATCAAAGATCCACCGAATGCTGCCATATTCGCAAAGAAGCAGTAAGCATAGATGGACCTTCGAGCGTCGAAATGGACTGCTTCAAAATCTGCAAAGGTTGGAGTAAAAGCAGGATTTAGGATTATATCAACAGGAGGTTCAGAATTCTTCAGCTCTACCCTTAAATCCATGTCTAGGAAATCCCGACAGATGACAATTGCAATCCTTCCAAACTGGGTATTACACACGATAGTCTTCTTAGGAAAAGAACCTACATCTATCTGCTCCTTGAAACGCTTGCCTTCTATCTGAACAGTTGCTGGAATATGTTTCTCCTGTTTCCAGAGTATTCCTTCTGGGCCTATGACCACACTGATATTTCGTCTTGTTTCCAAGTCATGGTATGAACCTGGAACAATGTACATCCCATTGATATTCGCCAGATTTAATATGTCCTCTAGGAGTTCTTCATAATTGAGATCTATGGCTAGTTCAGGAAAGAGCAAGATTTCAACACCTTCGGAATGAGCTGTGTCTATCATGCTTCTGACCTTTGACCGTACTTCTTCTACCTTCTCCTCCCGCAGACCAAGAAGGCCTCGGTTCTTCTCTTCATAGTTCTCATTCAGGAAGTCAGCATTTTCGGAAATGCCAATTTGAGCAATGCCAACTCTGCACTCCTTCCTCTCAACTTGAGGATGTTCTTTCAGCAGGTCTCTATAGACAATAGCGAATTTGCTGCCTGGTGTGCTCGCTGATAATCGCAATGTTCCCTCGGTGTATTGACGTACATCGCTTATTCTCGGAGAAAAACTTGATTCAACGGAACTAGCGGGAGCAATAATTCCCAACGCGCTTTTGGATACTGATGAATCAAGGAGAGTATCAAGAGCTGAAACAAGTATGCTCTCTTCCTTTTCTAAAAGCTCCAGACGTTCAAGGACGTCTTTTTCCTTGTTTTCGTAACCAGCCTGTCCGAAGAGTTCCGCAGCTGACTTCAAGTATCTGTTTCCGATCCGCAGGAGCTTCCTCCGCTCATCCAAGTCTAGCTCCTCGTCAGCTTTCATCAAATGCCAAATCGCATCAAAGTATGTGGAGGTTGCCAATGCCCAGTTCGCTCCACTTTCGTAACCAGCCTTCTGGTATGAAGAGGATGCTCTTCGGAGTTTCGATTTTATTCGTGTGTATAACTCTGTTTTTACTTCAGCATCTGTGGAGTTATCGAATTTGCAGCCATACTCCAATGCTTGACAGAAGGCAGAGTTTCCTGATGCAAGAGCCTTCAGATTGCTCTCGGTAAAGATTTTGCTCGCTTTTGTGAACAGTTTTACCGCTTCCGAAAACCGGTCAGGATCCTGGTACTCTTCTGCAAGCTCCATGGTCTCCCAAGCTCTACAGAGGTTGTATATGGCTTCAAGTTCTCCTCTCTCTCGCTCGATGCTGATTAATGAGAAGACTTCTCTGAATTGGGAAGCGGCATGCGCAAATCTCTCAGCGGCCTCAAGATGCTTCCCTTGTTTGCCCAGAGATCGTGCACCTTCAATCTGGGCACGGGCAGAACAATAGCTCATTCTCGCACGGGCCAGTTTCACGAGCTTCTCGACTCGCCCTCTTTCTACTTTATCCATAGACTGAGTGAGTACTTCTTCCAGATTCCTCGTGGCTTTTTCGAACTCCTCTCTAGCTACTTCATATTTCTGAGCGGTCTGCTTGTGTTTTTCCTGTTTGCTTAGTTGTTCTGCATCCTCCAGTAGAGCCCATGCAGAATAATACTGCGCTTCGTAACTATATCTCTTGAGTTTGCCCAAAATTTTACTTGCCTTCCGATAGTTCGCTTTTGCCTCCGCATGTGCTTCTCTCTTCTGGTGGCTCTTTGCCCTTTCAATCAATCCCCAAGCAGCAGAATAGTCAACCAGCTCTTGGACTCTCTCTTTAAGTGGTTCGTACAAGGTATCTTTCAAGGAAATCATATGAGCGTTCTGGGCTTTTTCGTAATGGTCTGCAGATGACAAATGACTACCAAGCTGGTCTTCTATGTGTGCTGTGCATATGTGGGCTGCGGCCTCATAGAAAGGATAGCCTCTTTCAGTGCTCTCCTTGATAACACGGATGAATGACTTCTTTGCCTCTATTAGTGGTTCGGTTTCCCCTGTTGTAGCGCCGAGCTCTTGGTATAGAAGCCCTAACCTCATTTCTGCAAGAATTATACCAGTACGTGATTCTAATGCATGATTGATATACCTCTTGTGGGCATCTGTAGCATCAGTCAGCATTCTAGTCTTCTCATCTTTGTTCTCAGTAATATCTGCTAGGGTTTTATAGGCTCTGTAAAGAGATGAGTAGCCCGCTGCCTTGGTCCACCCTCCTTCGAATTTATCCGCGCTTTCTTCAGCCTTTCTTGCATATTCGACCATCTTCTCAGCATGCTCACTTCGGTCTTTCTTGGTTACTGCCAAGATAGCGAGTTGCGAGTGTGACCAAGTCAGTGTCTGATATGGCAGCGCAGTAATGGGCCCAAGAACAAGTTTCTTTAATCCCTCCTTCGAGTACTCAATGGCTATTTCGGCAAAGGATTTTCTTTGCTCGGGAGCCACGAAGCTTCTCTGAGCAAGGTTTGCATAGCAGAGCGCAGGAAGGACGTATGCAATATGGCGCCATGCGGTGAATGAATCATCATAAGTACGTCCGAGTTCAACAACCTCCTGAAGGTCATTGAAGATTCGCGTCTGGAGATACTCAAACCGTCCTCCAACCACACCGAGAAAATCCAGCCAGAAGAGACAGATAATCTTCAATGGTTTGTCCCCTGTACTGTCTGCATACATTAGCGCTTTTTCAAGCAGATTTAAGCCTTCATCAGCAAACTCTCTTTGTTGCTCTTCATCTTCCACGAATTGAAATCCAAAAAACCAATTCCAAGCACCAGCCCAGCCATAAATTGTTCCCAGAACTAAGAGATCATCACAATTCTCAGCGAGGTTCATACTGGTGTTGCACTTTTGAAGAAACTCTTTCCAATACTCTCGCCACTGTTCATCCCATCGAAAAGTCACTGCGAACATTTCAGCCCAACTTAACATCGATTCAGCGAACAGGGACTCCGCCATAGATTGAAAGTTTCCAACATCTCTTGAGAGCCGCCATGCCTCATCAGCAACATGTCGACCCTCTCGATAAAGCTGTTCTAGTTCCTCTTGTCCTGAGGATAGAGTTACCACGTAAGACAATGCCCATGCTGCACGTCCGAGAATCCTAGCAAGACTCTCGCGATCGTTCTCTCTGGAATAAAGCTCGCTCGCTTCAATGAAACGCTCATAAGACTGTTTGAAAGCTTGTTTTGCCTTCAGGGCAGAATTAGCCAACATACCATTTTCAAGAAGAATTTCCGCCTTGCACTCCAAGTGGTTTGCTGCTTTCGAACATTGTCTGAATAGGTTGGCGGCTTCTTCGTAGGCTTTGATTGCATGCTTAGTGAAAACTATGTACTCTTCGACTTTGCTTGCGGTTCTTGAACTGTGCTGGCATGCATGTCCGAGCTTCCTGTAAGCATCAGCCGCTTCGTCAATTCTTCCCTTCTCCAGACATGCTTTGGCTTCCTGCTCATGTTTCTTTATCGTCTTGGTCCAGCTTAGAGCCTTTTTACCATTTTTAGCTGATTCCAAAGAAACCGCTCCTCAGGACAATTCACATTCTATTGATTGTGCAAACCCAAATAAATATCCTCAAAGAGCCGGGCAATCGTGTGTCAAAGAGGGAGAAAGCATCATCATCTTCTTCTGCAAATCTCCCTATGAGATGGCCCTATAGGAACGTAGGAGAATCAGAGAAGGAATAGCCAAGCTTTTCTTTCACAGTTTTCCATCTTCGCTCATCGAATGCAGTTTCCGCAATGTGAAATCCAAGAAGAGGTCACAGGTTGATTTCCATTTCTTTTCCATGATATACTCTCCCAACTGATCTCCATCACTGAAGTCAGTGGAACTGAGGGTCTTGCAGAATGTGCTCCCAAACTTCTCTTTGAAATCCCGGTACAGCTCAGATACCAGTTCTATTGCTTTCCCTCTCTCCTCTGGATAGTCTTCAGGAACAGAGTCTTTTCCCAGACCACATTTTATACCAATCGCAACTGAACTTCCAATGAGCAACCCGCAAGTTGCTTCTCCAGATGTTATCGCTCCAAGATAACCTGCAGTGGCCCAGGTGAACTCAGGATTCTTTATGTCCCACATTTTGAGCAACACCTGAAGGGATGCCTCGGCACAGGTGTATCTATGCATGCGCTTGTATGCCTGCGTCAAAAGTTCGTCAAACTCGTTCTCTGTCATAAAGAGTCCTCGTGAGTAGTTTCACTATTTAAATCTAGTATTCTTGAGTTCTTTCTATTCAGGCAGGTGAAACAGAGGTGGTTTCAAATTCTATAGTGAGGCTCTCTCTCCTCTCCTTCATGAATTAGCTATCAGATAGATTTGATCATAACTGGATACTCATGAGGGGTACCCCACTGTCTGTGCGAACAGAATCCGCTGAGTAGGACGCAGCTTGAATTCGGCCTTGATACGTTCTTTGTCACAGTTATGGAACCAGGTAGCTAACCCCTCAGAAGCAGCAAAGAGATTGATGTTCTGGGCTATGAATCCAGTATCTGTATAGTAATACGATTTCTGAACCTCGGGGTCACCAATCCGCGGATCGGGTTGATCAGGTCCAAGATCATAACGTAAAAGGTCTACAACATAGAAGATGTTCACCGGTGTATGCTGTGTGAGCCTAGATGCCCCACCCTGACCAGACAGCATGCTAAAATCTCTTGCAGAAATGGGAGTCAACCGATGAGGGACTGCTTCATACAAATATAGACCACTCTTCAAAGCAACGTAAAGATCAATTTCCTGAGAGTTGCTTGCAGAGGGAGATGTCCTTCCTGGTTTGTTGAAGGAGGCTTTCTCACGATTTACACCAAAGGCAGCCCAGAGGAGAGTCGAGAGGACATGAAGTGGGATCTCTCTCGGGCCAATATTCCGGGTAGTCTGCCTGAGTGACAGGACTTCCAGTAGAGTC
The DNA here is from genome assembly GCA_048882325.1 of Candidatus Thorarchaeota archaeon. GTDB lineage: Archaea > Asgardarchaeota > Thorarchaeia > Thorarchaeales > Thorarchaeaceae > SMTZ1-45. The sequence goes on from JBHLRS010000021.1 coordinate 13,624, forward strand.
TTTCCACCTCTTTTCATAGGTTCTGGTAGGACAATTGGATCCATCACACACACCTAGTCTTGGTCCAGCTCCCATTTCTGATAGACAGCATCGATGCCATCACCTACGACTTCTATATCGGTAATCTCTCCCATGCCAGCCTCATGGAGCCACCGGACATGATCAATGGTGTAGGGATCGATGCCAATGCATCTTGCAGCTGTTGCATCAGCAGCTACTGGATCGACACTTGCTATGATCGTGTCCATCTTCACAGGAGTGCCACTCCATGGACCTCTACCAGACTTGCCATAAAAGCCATCGATAACACTGAGAGTGGGTGGTAGGGTCTTACAGATATCGTAGACGAAGTTGTTCGTTCCAAATTGGTGCATGGAGTATTTGTTACGAGTAGTGAGCATACCGAACATATTCTTCAATCCCATAGTGATAACTGTATGATGCAGCGTCTTCATTGTTGGTACTGTGACAATGGCTGACTCCACAGCGATGCGGGCCACCTTGAAGCTCTCAATTGCGCGAGGGTTCTCCACCTCTAATTCGACCTTATCATCAAGCTTCCCCATGTTGATGTACTTAGAACCCAATCGATCAATCACTTCCATCATACCTGTCTCGATGATTGCCTCGTCTGGGGATGTTGTCCCACCCTCTGTTTCGACCACTATAGCTTTCTTGTCAAGCTCTATGATTTTCATAATCACTGCTTCTACCACTATAGGGTCGGTCGTTACCCCCGTCTCGAAGGAGTGACTTGTAATTAGATTTGGTTTCACCAAGACAGTCTCATATTGATCAAGAGCTTCCTTGAACGGTATTAATTCCAGTGCTCTCACTACGGGTTCAACACCACGTTCTCCCTTTACAACCGATACTAACGACACAGCCCTATTTACAGAATGACGGATATTTAAATCTAAAAATGAAGAGAATGCTTTGATTAGCAGATACAGGAAAAGAAATCTTCAGACTCGTTTCAGTTTCGGACTATGTAGTTTCCTTACAAAAGACTCCCCAGGATATTCCGTATAAGAACTCCTTATCGCTCAGAGGAAGAAAACCAGACCATTGGACTGACATGCCTCTATCTTTTGCTCTCTCTTCTAGAATCTCAGGCGTCAACTTTCTGAGATAGTCTAGTTTCTCCTGTAACATTCCTTTCCCCTTTGGCGGAAATCCCTTGCCAGCTATACAACCATCACACCAACCTTCAAGCCAGAGCAACCGGTCTTTGTCTTGTACCTCGGCAAAGATCTCGCTAGGTTTTGGCAGATCAGGAACTAGATTTGCTACGATGGTTAGGATGTCATTCAAAGATGGAGTGTTTGAACCCTTCATAATATCACATTTGGAATGTATTGGACAACCAATATCTAATTGTTGTTCAGAGCAAATTGTCTATGTCAATCATATGGAGTCGGACTCGGTAACGAACAATTCAAGCGTCAGAATTACAATACTGAGTGGAGGAAGAGTATGAGCAGGCATTCCGCGGATAGGCCAAGTAGTCAAACGACCCTTCTCTGTTCATTTGGTCTGAATTGTTGCGTAAAAATATGGTCTTAATTAAGAACTGAATGCTTTCGGACCTATAATCTATCGAGTCTTCAAAACTCAAATACTCGATAGAGAGGCAACGGAGTATATTCCGGATGAATAGAATCCAAGTTGTAGGGATAGCTATTACAGGCATTCTAGTTGTTAGCGTAATTTCATATGTTCTCTTCATAAGTAGTCCCTCTGATGAAACAGAAACACCATTGCAACCACCTGATGGTCTAAGCTACGGTAGCGTGGATATTTGGTTCCTAAAGATCATGGGATTCAAAATGAAATATGATGATGTTGTGGTTTACATAGATCCTGCACAGTTCTATGTGGATGACAATGATACATTGATGGAAACAGCGGATTTTATCGTGATTACACATGATCATCCGACGCACTGTTCATCATACCTTGTTAGAAAGTTATCTGACAATGATACCATTGTTATAGCCTCTCAGGAACCAGCTGCAATAGTTGATGCAAATTACACAGTCAGACCTGGAGATGTTCTAAACTTTGACAAGGTGAGTTTTGAGTTTGTACCGAGCTATTGTTTCAACGCCACATATTATCTCACAGATACTCCCATGCATACAAGACCAGAAAACAACACTGGTGTCATAATCGATTTTCAAGGCACAAGGATCTATCATGCAGGTGACACTGATCGTATCCCGGAGATGCAATCAATTGAGGCAGATATAGCCATTCTACCAGTCAGTGAGTCGCCCAACCATGCATGGACGAATGCAAGTGAAGCAGCGAAGGTGATTGATGACCTCAAAATCAACTCAGACCTCAAGTATGCAATACCAACGCACTGGGATGTTGGAGTCGGATTCGCGACTGAACGTAGATACTATGCCGAGGATTTCGCAGAAGTTGCAAACTGTACTGTAGTAATTTTGAATCCTCACTATTGACAGTGTGAGAGTAAATTAAGCAAGAGAGAGAAACAGATGTCATATCAATTAGTCATCGAAAGCTAACTAGTCTCTCTCAACCCTTTTTTCAAATTGACCCCAAGTTTTATTAAAAAGATATTATAGGTTTATTGGGAATTTCGTAAAAATCATCGAGTTTCCAAGGACTGTTGCATAAGATATCTGATTTTGGTAAACTTTGGACTCGTTGAACCAGGACTTCACAACATTCCCATTAAGAATGAAGGAGGAGGAGAATTATTAAAAATAAACTAAAAATGAGAGTAACAACTAGCATAGTAGTGGCCATTTTGTTGGTGGGAGTAGTGGGCATGGTAAGTCCGGTTGTCGCTTACGCTCCTGATACCACCTACACGTGGGATGTTTCAACTCCAAACTACAATGAGGAAGCAGTGATTCATCCGGAGACAATAGATACTGAGTGCCTCGTGATGGGGGACTTCTTGGGTATATCACCTACTCAACCGAATGCCCCAGGATATGGTGATAGCGGAGTAAGTGTCGGTTGGGATGACGCCTGGGTGGGTGGTGTTGGAGATCCAAACACCAATGGTGATGACTTGGACGGTCTGTGGGCACAAATCGTACTTCCCTCAGAGGGATGGTGGGACTTTGGTTTTGAAACTGATCGAGTAGTGGTATTTCTCAGTCAGGACCATGGCCCCTATCTAGCGGAGGGACTTGAAACAAGGGTATATGGCTCAAATGACCTGTGGGGAGCTGTTGGTGCTTTAGCAGTTCTCACGGATGTCTATTTGGATGGATGGCGCACTCACAATCTACTCGAGGACAGTAACGGCAACGGTTGGTGTAGTGATGACATTGCTGGAGTATACGAACTGGATGGAATGTACCGATATGTGAAGATAGGTGCTTGGAGTCCATATAATGCTCTCAACGAGCCTGAAGTAGATGCAATAGGAGCAGTAAGAGTTTTGGAGAAGACACTGTCTGAAATGGAAGGCGATCTGGGAGATACTGTCCATGTCACAGTGACCGTATCAGTTGCTCCTGGTGAAACCGCAGAATTCGTGGACACACTACCTAGTGGGCTTACTTACATCGAGGGAACATTTACTCTGGATGATGCATGTGTAATGCCAACGGACACTAAAGGAGAAATTTCCTACACTGTCATAACTGCAGGGACCCATGAGATAGAGTTTGATGTCAAAGTGGATGAGGCCAAGAACTGGGAGCCCATGGAAGTATGCAATGTGGTCACAGTCAGCTGGTTCGAAGGATGTGAGCTAATTTGCACGATGGATGCCGATGCGTGTTTCACCATACATCCCTTTGAAACACTGCGTAAGTATGTGGGCCTGCCTAAGGCTGATGTGGTGTTCTCTTTTGATCTCACAGGAAGTATGGGAGGAGCTATAGGTCAGGCGAAGTCCCAAGCGACACAAATTATAGCTGACCTCCAGACGCTCATTGCCGATGTGGCGTTCGGAGTCGTGACGCATGTGGACTATCCTCATTATTACTCCAATTACTATGGCTACTCAGCTACTTACGGTGATCCATACTGGGGAGACTATGCCTACAAAACCAACTTGGATATAACCGAGAGTGGTATAGCTGCCACGACCGCAATCAATGCTATGTCTATTCATTATGGTGGAGATGGACCGCAAAACTATGCGAGAGTTCTCTATGAAACCCAATTCCTAAGCTGGAGACCTGATGCCACGAAGATCGTTGTAATGTTTGGAGACAATATACCACACGATGATGACTTCTGGTCATCTTCAACAGGGGGAGATCCCGGACAAGATGAGATTGCATATACACCCGACGACCTTGATTTCCAGACAGTGATCGCAAGTCTGGCAAGTCAAGATATAGTGATTCTGTCAATAAATTGCGCATACGAGTGGTCTGCTCCCTTTGTTCAACCATTTTACCAGTACTTGGCGGATGAAACTGGAGGTCAATCGTTCATCTTAGGAACAACAGGTGTGTCAGATGCGATTTACGAACTAGTCAAAGCTGAAGCTGAAGAGTCCCTAACAATCAAAGAGAAGACAGAAACACAATGGTCGTTAGTGATTGAAGTTACAAATCCATATGGATACACCATGAACGATGTGGTAATCAAGGACAGATTTGGCGGTGAGATTCAGATAGACGAAGAAGTGAGCATATCTCATGGAACTTGGTCCTTTGCAACCAAAGGTAAGTCTGAGAAAGTGTTCCTGACCTGGGATATAGGCGCTCTAGGCTCTGGAGAAACTGCTAGATTGATACTCCTTGTGTCAACTGACTTGAACCCAGCTGGAAAGCAGGAGTACACAAAACCTGGAGTATATGACCTGAACTCTGGGGCTACTTTGAAATTCATTGACAATTGTGGAATACAGCTCAGTGCATACACTAACAGTATCATCGTGACTGTGTTACCAGAAGATGATCCATAGATTGGTTGAGCGAAAGCTCAACCTCTTTTTTTTCACAGGAGAGCTTACACTAGGGAAAATATCGGACTAGACACTTCCCAAATATAGAGATGATTCTGAGTCTATCCTCTGGATTAATATCCGAACAAATTCCTCATCGACTTGATTGCTAACTTCTTTAAGGAGCAGAAGAGCGAGCTTGTCCATGGCATAATTGACCTTGTGAACAGTTTCTTTTCTACAGAAGCGACTAGTCATGATATCGCCCCTATCAGTATGGAGGAGATTGAGGAATATTACAAGGATGATGCATCCACTTGGAAGCTCTATCTAAGAGTGCGTAGAGCTCATCGTTTCATAAAGACCAAGATCTTGAGGGGATACTATGCATACATCCTGCCGGATGAGATAGAGCGATAGTAGGACCAATGATCCCGACTATCAGAGGTGGATCTCACTTCAGAGACCGTACCTCTGTAAATGGATGAAACTGCTTCCAAGCAAACCAGTACTCTTCCGAAACTGGCCACCTGACAAGATCATGCTTGATCTCCCCTTGTACCCACTTACCATGGAGATTCCATATAGTATGACTGACTTCATCCTGAACCTCCTCTTGATCTGGCAAGTACTCGAGTCTAAGCTGAATTCCTTCAACCTCAGCGTAGTACCCTCGAACAATATTGGTCTTAGAAACCAGTATGAGTTTCAGCTCATCATCTCGCACCCAAATCTGCTTGAGCACATCCTCTTTTAGGTACGCAACATCCCCTTGAGTTCGAGGGACACCGATCACCAATGCTTTCTGTGGTAGACGGTCGTCGCGCTCTTTCCCTGGAACACCGGGAATCACATTCGATCGCATATAGAAATCCCATATGAAGGGCATGTGGAATGGACGGAGGTCTTTCTCTGGGGTGTGTACCAATTGGATGTCCGGATAGGTCGCTTTTGCCATCGACCAAGTGAGAAGGTCCAGGTGAATCAATTCTAGCTGCCGAGGGTGAAGCTTGCCCACTAGACTCTCCCCAGTGGCTTGCTGCCAGAAGGTCTTGGTTCGCTTGTCAGCCATAACCATGTTGCCTTTGTAGAACCCACCAACGATGAAAGGTCCGTATCCTGTTACGTCATAACCAATCCCTGTGTTGCATATGGGACAGAAGGTCACAAGGACACTTTTACTTCCAACGATATCATTGATGATATGATGCCATGACACAAAGCTGACAGGGTAGGCTCGTTGTACTTGGTCAACCTCAATCACGAGGACCGGTACATCTGGGGGTAGGAGGTCTTGCCTATCTGCTGGTTCGTATTCTGGTTGCAAAACAGCTCGAAATATCCGATGTGGGTGCAAAACCAAATTGATCGGGATTAGCACGATCTGAATCGCGGCTAGTGTTATCGGGATTGGTCTAAAATCTTGGATGACTATAACCAAGGTTAGGTAGAACAGCGCTAAGAGCCCGACAACATACACCCGGTATCGAAAGTGTAGATTCACCAGAGAAAGGGGAACTCTAGGATTGAATGCGGAAATCATGTGGATGAACGTGATAAGAAGTATGGCAATCGTGAGAAACACGCCAATTAAGATCATCGCAGAATCTCCTAATATAGTGCAGTTAGTTCTTTTCAAGATACACATAGTGGACATAATTTCTAGTTAGTCGAATATCTCGCCTTCTTGGAGAACTCATTTGTCTCGTTTATTCCGATTTATCACCTTGACATATCATCAAAATGAGAAAGCCGCCTGAGTTTAAGCCTCGATAGAGGTTCAATTCTCTCGTCCGGGAACACTCTCTTTTTCGCAATTAATACCATTGAACAGGCAGATAATCACTAAATGTTACCGTTCGTCATTCTGCCTGATGTGTCGTCTTAATCGGTCAGCCAACCTTGGAATGTGTACGGGGCTGATCTCGACACACTAAGCCCAGACGCTACCGAGCTTGCTCCTCAGACGGCCTTAAACTATTCCACTAATTTCGTATTAAGCATTTCTTCACGAGGGTTTAGCTCCTGAGGTTTTTGGTTCTAATTATTTGCACTATGGGTAAGAGAAAAAGATGCAGAATCAAGTTTAGAATGGAGAGTAATTTTGTCCTTCGCATCCAATTATCCTTTGAACGAAGTTGAACTCAGTATCCTGCTAAGATTTGAGCCATAATTCGGTTCTCTGCTTTCCGAAGGTGTTCTATCGTTGTTGCTCTGCTGATTCCAAGTATCTGTGACAGGTTTTCACTGCCTATTTTTCGAGGGTATTCATAGTATCCCATCTTCTTGGCTAGAATGAGTATCTCTTTCTGTCTCGCAGTAAGACAGGACAGGACACCATGCGCACCATAGGTCGCTTTGTGAAAGCTTGTGCTTTCGATGGTCCCAATCAGCTTAATCACTGAGAGTAGTTTTTTCATGTTCTCCTGATCCGCGATGGCACTATAGACCCGCCTCTCTTCTGTGGCTCTTAAAGGGGTGTCCCAGACCACATCGATATCGAACTTCTTGACTATGGTTTCAAGCTCACGATATGGCTGTAGCCTCATTAGGCATGTATAGATATCATTCGTGGTCTCCAGAACAGTCAGAATCTCAGCTTCACGAGGAATCTCAGCGTCTTCTAAGGAGTACCCCTTCTTCATTTTGAATTCCGTGAGCATCAGGGCATCACCCCTCTTGAAATCGAATCTGAATAGTTCCAATCCTTCGATTGATTCAATCTTATCGAATATACCTCTCTGAGCCTTTCGGAACTGAGGGTTTGTGCTCAGCTCAATAGTGACTTTTCGCATGTCCAGTAAACTGATTATAGCCTTATAATTAAACCCTAAATGCAAGGCAGCAGCTCTAGATGTTTATCTGCCCAATATTGACTCGTCCAAGAACCTGAATTGGTGATAAAGACGAAAGGAAATGATGACAGAGATAGAATTGCGAAGAGAGCGGCATACCGATTTCATTTCAAGAATAAGGATATGGACTTCTATTTGATGGCTGCCACAGTGAACATATCACATGGAGGTGCATCTATAGGTGAAATCATGTACGCAGCTAATAGGATTAAGGAAAGTGATCCTGAGAGTTGGGCAAACGAGTGGTTATCTCTGGCGAAACGATGTGAAAAACGAGCGGACAAAGCAATAAAGAAAGGTTTTGTCGAAACTGCAAGCACGCAGTATCTTCATGCATTTACATACTATAGAATCGGGATAATTGGAATCTCCACATCTAATGAAATGAGAGATGAAATCTATCATAAGTTCGTGTCATGTTTCCAGAAGGGGATTGCTCACCTTGATACTCACATTGAGCCAATCCATGTTCCATGGACTCGAGGTGATGATGAACTTATCATGCCAGGATATTTCATGTCACCCGATAACAGCGGAAGAAAACGCCCAACGGTCATTATACTCAACGGTGGAGAGATGTATCCTGAAGACCAGTACTTTTGGGGGGGTTCCGCAGCATTACAGAGAGGGTTCAATGTCTTGACCATCGCTTATGAAGGATCAAGAGCTCCTCCTGTGCTCTACCCAGACCTGCCAGCATTAGACCCAGCTGAAGTGATGGTCGAACCGGGTTTTCATAGATTCATAATAGATTATGCATTAAGCAGACCTGAAATTGACTCTGATTGGCTGGCCGCAATCGGGTTCAGCTCTGGTGCCTACCAAGTCATGCATCAGGCATCATTTGATGATCGGATAAAGGCACTTGTTTTAGCTGCACCTCTCTATGACCTCAATGCGTTACTCACTGAAGAGATTCCAAGCGCTTTACAGAGTGCACCTGAGTTCATCTTCAAGGCATTGACGAAGCTCGCAGCAAGAGCAAATCCATTCATGAGGGTATCTCTGGAGCATGTGATTGATGCATCACGTGTCACCTCGATGAAAGAACTAATGGATATGTCAAAGAGAATCCCACCAGTAGATCCCATGTCTATTTCATGTCCCGTCCTTTGCTTGGTAGGAGATGGAGACTCCGAAGAACAACTGCGACAGTGTTTTGATTTCTATGAACGAGCCTCAAGTAAAATCAAAGAGCTGAGAATCTATACACAAAGCGATGGTGCAAGTATGCACTGTCAAATTGACAATCTTGGCCTACTGGAGCAAAATGCCTTTGACTGGTTAGATAGTGTGTTCCAAAGGGAACATGTTTCATAGATTATCATCGTACGAGAAACATGTATACCTGCAATCAAAATGACCCAACATAACGAGAATGCATCTTCTTCTCGCTCCCAGAAAAAGATGTGGATGAGGAGGAGCCTAGGTGTCCTCTCATCCTAATTCTCAGTGGTTATGATCTCTGTTTCTACTTCATATTTCAGACTACCACTGTAGTATATTCATACCAGAAGTATGGATCAGTCCACATGTACGCATGATACAGTATAAAGGTCGCGATGAAATGCGATGGATAAAGAACCCAACCAGACCTGAATACTGGACCAGGAGGACCAGACTCTCCGACTTTCACGGAACGTTGACCCCACAACCCATCGAACTTTAACCACCCTTGGTTGACTAAAAGTTCCATAGAGTACTGAGACATATCCTGTCGATTGTAAGAGCCAAGAGGTGTGAACCGACTCGCATGGCCTCCAAGACCCACGTACACAACTGGATGATTAGTAGCCTCTTTTGACAGATCTCCGATAAACCATCCACTCTTCTTGATATGGTTGTGCCAAGAGTATCCGGCATCCAAAGGCACCAAAGCGTCCACGTCCTGGGACCCTTGTGGTGGCAATATCAGCTGGATCATTTCCCAGTCACCCTCATGCTGATTGACCCATAAATCATAGAGATAGAAGAACCAGTATTGGATCACGATGTAGTCATTGTAACTCGTGAACACATGTGCGTAAAACTTGAGACCATAAGTCGAGGAGTCCTGAACATGGTATAGTGGGTTAAGATCCAAGTAGGAATTGGTCCCAGCATATGCCTCTAGTTCTGCAGGTGTTGGGTCAAGGTCCTGGGGAATGCCAAAGAAGTCCATTAGAATAGCGTGGTCCAGAAAGTCTCGAATGTCGCGAGGATACCATGTCTCTAATACGTCGATATAGAGCTGAGGAGAAAACTTCTCAGCCAGAGCCATCTGTTCCTGGTACGAAAGCTCGTAGTCGTGGTATACGTAAAACCTGATATAGGCATCATCTGTGTCGCGGCTTGTACTCCCATCGTCACTCCCACTTGAGTGTGCCCATTGCTGGTAGTCCCCTGGCTGATATGCTGCAGCCTCTCTAAGATTGAAACCTGTTGTAGCTGTCTTGCCAATCCTAGCCAAGTCTAACTGGTCATCGAACTCAAGGTCGACATCCCATGCTTGCACATCCACCCATACTGTAGGTTGGTTGTCAGGAACATTGGACACGAACAATGGAGAATCATTGGAGCTATATGTCGAGATATCGTATGCAACAGGCACCTCACTGTTCATCCAGTTCCCAGTCGACCATTGGTCCTGAGCATATACTCTGAAGAACGGTTCAGCGTTTCTATTGCCCTCGAGTGCTGGATATTCGATTGTCAGGGACTCGTATTTGATCTCAAGGCCCCACCAGTGGACAACGAAATAGGGGACCCTTATGGTCTTGGTCTTTATGACGAGTTCGACATCTATCGGGTCTTCAACCTCGAATCTGTAGATCTGTACCTTCACCAGAAGGTCATGCAGTGGGTCAATGTCTTCACCATCGAAGTAACTATCATTGTCACTGTCGACGTCGATAGCATTGATTAACCCATCACCATCAGAATCGATGTTCCAGTCTTTCTCAACCTGAGAGGCAAAGAAACCACCTATTACAAGTGGACCGTCGAAGAGTCCGTCTGCGTCAGAATCTGCGGCGTTCTTATCGGTTCCATAGAAGTCCTCCATCACGTCTGACCTACTGTCACCGTCAGCGTCTGGTACTGTCACAATGAGATTATTGTTCTCTTCATCAGCCTCATCAACCCGATGGTTGTGATCGATCTCTATACTTAGGATGTGTGACCCCACTGGCCTGTCAGCGAGTGGGATAGTGAAATCAATGCTTGTGTGGGCTTGAAGTCCGCTACTATGGAAGTGTCCAAAGCCATAAGTCACAGTCAGGTCCCGTATCTGGAACGAAAGATCGTTTGAGTCAACGTCGCCTCTGTTCTCAACTGTCATAGTCAGAAAGACAAGTTCACCGTCAGTGGAGAATGACACATTTTCAGGTGCCACTAGCAGGTCAGGTGGCTTTGGTACCTGTGCAATTATGACCACAGTATCGGTATCCTTACCCCCATCATTGTCAGTGACAGTGAGAGTCACGTAGTAGGTTCCTTGTCTTTGAAAGACATGGCTTGTCGTCGCACCACTGCCTGTATCACCATCCATGAAGTCCCAGTCATATGAAACTATCGAGCCATCGGGGTCAGTGGATCCAGGAGTAGCAGCGAAGTTCACACGAGAACCAGTGAACACTTCCTGGTCCATGCCGGCTTCTGCGATAGGTAACTGGTTGAGAACCGTAACCGTAATAGTGGTTGACCCGGTCTCACCATCATCATCTGTCACTATGAGTGTGACATCATACTCACCAGTCTGCGAGTACGTATGTGTTGGTTTGGCTTCCACTGCAAAGGTTCCATCACCAAATGACCAACCATACCCCACGACCTCTCCATCCTTGTCGTACGACTTGGTGCCAAAGAAATGCGCCACAAGGTTCCTGTACGCATCTCTCGCAAGTCCTATGCGAGCTACCGGCGGTGCGTTGAGTGGGTTCGTCCCAGCTTGGACCTCATCATAGTCAGAAACTCCGTCTCGATCCGTATCCGGGTGGTTTGGATCTGTCCCATAGGTATTAACCTCCTCATCGTCGTAGAGACCTTCCTGATCAGTGTCGTTCGACAGGGGGTTTGTTCTATAGAGGTACACTTCTTCCCAGTCTGTGAGATTATCAAAGTCAGTGTCTGGAAGCAGCGGATCAGTATAGTATCTGTTCACTTCCATCCCGTCTATAAGCCCCTCTTCATCCGTGTCAGATTTTGTCGCGTTCGTCCCGTACAAATAGACCTCCAGTCCGTCTAAGAGCCAGTCTGCATCAGAATCAGGATTGTTTGGATCAGTGGAGTAGGCTAGCTCTTCGTTGTCAGCTAGTGCATCAAAGTCAGTATCGGGTCTGTCAGCCCTGGTCTCATTCAGGGATGGCTCAAATTGCCCATTCGCATTCGCATCCTCGATCCCGTCTAAGAGTGTGTCCCCGTCTGTATCGGGATTCAACGGGTCCGTTATTATCGGGGGACCTACAGGAACAGTATTGGGATCAGAGATACCTATCTCAATGCCATCAGGAATTCCATCCTTATCCGTATCTGCAACAGTGGGGTTGGTCTCACCGGCAGTCAGACTTCCATCGAGGTTCAGGTCCTCGTCACCATCGCGAATGTAGTCCCCGTCTGTGTCCGGGTTGAGCGGGTCGGTCTGTGTACCATTATAGTTGCTTAAGAGCTCAATATAATCGAAAATTCCATCTTTATCGGTGTCTCCACTATTGGGGTTAGGATCGACTGTGTCAGCGTCGCCATCCCGGTCTGTGTCGATATCAAACGGGTTGGTTCCAATATCATTCACCTCAAAGCCATCAGTGAACCAGCCTGAGGAGCCGGGAGCAAACCCATCATCCGCGCGGTAGCCGTCCCCATCAGTATCAATGTCCATTGGATCCGATATGCCTCGGGGAACATTGAGCCACGACGACACAATCACTGTACCGTTGTCATAGGAAACAAACTGTGTGTCCGAGAAGTAATCGAGTTTCATTAGTAGAACCTTGTCGACAAAGATGTCGTTCAATTCACCTAGAGCCCTCAGCTCGATGTCGATGGTGTCTTCCTGGAGCAGGTCGAACTTGAGCGCAAAGGCCCATTCGTAGAGATTGACATCCCTGACAATAACACCATAAACAACCTGTCTCACAAGAGCGTATTGGACTGGTGGAACTGTCACAGGATCTCCGCCTAGAGTGATATCGACTTCCATTGTGTTACTGGTATTCAGGGACGTGCTCAATGCGCGAACAAACACAACATAGGTGCCATTGGGAAACACAAAGGATGGGTCAGAAATGAAGGCGACACGACCGTCAGGGAGCGGGTTGACATGTTTGCTATTGCTTGCATTCACATTATCAAAGATCTGTGTAGGACTCCACGCGAAGTCCTCAACCTCATACCAGTAAGAGTTCAGGACAGACTCGCGGCCTTCAATGATTGCGTCGCCATCAGTGTCTTGGTCAAGTGGGTCTGTCAACTCTGAGTTGATACTGTACATTCTGATGATCGCAACTCGGTCAATGACAACCCATGGATGACTAGCATTCACAATCATCTGGAGCTGGCCACTACTCACGTTAAAGAATGGTGTTGAGTACCAGCGATAGATGGCAGTCAGGAGATGCATGTCACTGTTAACAACCATGACACCATCCTGCTCTATAGACAACATTATCGACCTATTGGCTGATTCAGGAAACTGTGATCTCGCTCTCACAAAGAACTTGTAGTCAGCCTCAGAGCTTGGCACAGACGAGTTGAACACCATCCCCGGACCGGATGAGAACACTGCACGTCCATTCCTTGCATCAGGATCGTTTCCAAGCACTCCCTGTTCTAGATCCAGGTCCTCTGTCTCGTACCAATAAGCCCAGGTCGTGGCCTCATTTCCATCAGTAATTCCGTCGTCATCCGCATCGCTGTCGATTGGAGCAGGGTCCCAGCCATCAATTACGTTGTCATCGTCACTGTCATTATCAAGGGGATCAGCTCCCAGAAGAATCTCGTCACCATCAAGCAAGAGGTCATTGTCAGAGTCCGGGTCGAGAGCATTAATCAGGGAGTCCCCATCAGTGTCTACATTCCAGTCAGGTTCAGAGCCATCATTCAGCCCGTCATCTTCTGAGTCCATGTCGAGTGGATCGGTTCCATACTGGACCTCTTCTCCATCCAGTAATATATCGAAGTCTGTATCGTTGAGCGTGGGATCAGTTCCGTAGATATACAGTTCATCCCAATCTTTGAGGGCGTCCTGGTCGGTGTCATTCAGCAACGGGTCCGTGCCCAGTTGTACATACTCCTCCCAGTCAGTGAGCATATCATTGTCAGTATCCTGATCATTTGGGTCAGTACCGACTGTGTTCACCTCAGTTCCGTCATCCAGCCCTTCAGCATCACTATCTGGGTCCAGTGGGTCTGTGTAGAATACCTTGACTTCTTCACCATCACTGAGGGTATCATTATCAGAGTCATAATAGGTAGGGTCTGTTCCAAGGGTGACTTCCTCGTTGTCCCAAAGACCGTCACTATCTGTGTCCACTAACGTGGGGTTGGTACCATACTGGTACTCCTCTAGATTGGTGAGTCCGTCTCCGTCTTTATCCAGCTGAGCGTCATTTGGATCGTTCATGTCCAATCCGTATAACATCTCCCAGCTATCGGGCATTCCATCATTGTCCCCACCCATTGGTCCTGCTCCCCGTGGAAGAAAATAGAAAATCCCAAAGGATGACCCAATCACAATGACGATTATAGCAATGGCGATGCCACTTCTCTTTGTGTCTCTCAGAAGCGCGCTCCTAATCCGTGACAAAGTAAACTCCTCGTTTTGAACTTTGGTTTCAGGATGTCGATGCATATTGCTGGTGGTTGAGATATCGAGGAAATCATAGTGTCTTCAAAGTAATGTAACACAGGACTAAGGAATTGTATTAAGATGCTATGTTCAAAATACTATATTACCGATTTGATATACTGCATCTACTATAGAAACGGATGCTATGTTACTCAACTTGAGAGAGATTCCTCCTCTTTCACTGACCTTGTGGCTACAAACCTATGAAAATGTGTTCTCATGAAGTCTATGATAGGACGCGATTGACAATTTTGCAAGCACCCTGATTATAGACTCGCATTCTCTTGCCCTTTAGACCTCCAACTAGTGTGAGGTTAGCCTTCTGAGCGAACTTGACACCTGCATCAGTGGACACTGCAAATGACACAAGCAGCGGGATTGATGTCCACGCACACTTACTGACTATGTCTGCAGTGAGGCGTCCGGAGCTGACCATGAGACAAGTTGTCAGGTCGAAGTCCTCTTTCAGTGCGGACCCAATCGCTTTGTCAACCGCATTATGTCTCCCAAGATCCTCAGCAAGGACGTGTCGATCTTGATTCAAGTCTTGGACAAGAGCACCATGGAAAGCACCTGTCTTTCTTCGAGCATCCTGCGACTGGCGTAACAGGTCAGCAGCAGCGAAGAGGTCTTTCAGATCAACATCACTCATATTTGAAATCGCAGGAATTCCATCTGCAGTCCGTAGTTCCCGAAGTATCTCTGGAGCACTACACTCAGTCCCTATGAATCTCCGAACCTGTGAGAATCCCCTGTCAACCTTTGGTGTGACGTCCTCTCTGGTCTTGATGAAGCAGCGATTGCCCGAGTATCGAATATCACCAATATCCTCGAATGACTCAATGATACCTGTGGACAGAAGGTGACCAACTGCTAGCTCCTCCTCCAGACTTGGACTGCATACAAATGTGGCGAGGAACTCGTTATTCAACCGGACCTCCAAAGCCGTTTCGATGGCAATGAGGTCATCCTCGTCGTGTGCACCATCTGGCCCGATTCTCTGGGTTGGAAGTGAACGGAATAATCGCATGATGAGACCCGTGGTCAGATATTCTCAGCCCATAATAAAGTTCATACATATGTCACTGGGAAGGATTCCGGTCATCCAGATTAAACATGAATCCCAGCGGGTGACGCATCCACCTGTCACCCTTTTCCCATTTATGGACTGTGCATCCATTCTCAAGACAAGTTCTTTTGGCCTCTTCAATGTCTGAGACCAAGAACTCCATTAGGACTGAAAATGAATCGCCTTCTGTGAGATAGAGATTGTAGCCAGTTGTAGCGACTTTGAACGTGTCTTCATTCAGTCTCTCGACACCCAAGCCTAGAACATCTCTGAAGAACGCGACTCCCTCCGACAAGTCTTGAAGGACTAGAGCAACATCATTGCTGTTCGAGAATTTCATGGATGAGTTGATATTCGGCTCTTTTTCAAACTTCGTATCTGTTTTATTCACGAGGACCGTGATTCCTATACACATTCTTCGTGGAGGAAATGTGTTTGGAAGAGTGAAGGCTACTCGGTGACTACACCATAGTATGTCATCATATCAACATCCAAACCACTCAGCTTGAGATACATCCAGAGCTGCATCTTGTGCATCGCGAGGTGTCTTGTCATCTCTGGGATATAGTAAGCCCAGTTCTTTGAATCCCCTGTCTCATAGAATGGCTTCATGTTCTTCTCAAGCACCTCTTTGTCAGGCATACTGCTGAACCGCTTTTCTGCACTCGTAATACCCTCATCAAAGAGATTCAATGCGTCAGAGATATCATTGCGTCGCAGCTCCTTCTCCCTCTTTTGTATAGCCTCATCGCTGTCCAATTCACTCGAGTACACCGCGGGGTCCAGGTGGGGAATCTGAACCAGATGATTCACGAGGTCAACGAGAGACCTCATACCCTTGACTGGTACAAAATCAGAGGTTGCCATCTTCGCTTTGTCAATGACGACTCTAGCTTGTCTTGCTTCGTGTTTGAAACTGTCCAGGAGGACATCAACCAAATCTGTCAATACTCATCTCTCCTTAGATGAACTTGTACAAGGTTTCAGATTAGTCTCACTGCTCAAGCAGGCTCATTCAGAGGTAAGACGAAACACTCTGACAGGAACAACCTAGTCATCTCTATGAGCATCCTGCAAAACATTTTCAATGTAGCCGTTGATAGATTGCGTAGCATATTGAGGTCAGACATGTGACATTTACAAAGAAAGAGTTGAAGAAATACCTGAAAGACCTAGTGAAGAAGCAAACTGGAGTCGCAGGTTTCTCATTCGAGTATCAATCTGGACACTCAGCGTATCATACTCGACTAAAGATTCTGATAACCTCTGAGAAGATTGAACATAGGAGAATACAAAGAGGAACTCCTGTTGATAGTCCAGAGGAAGCAAACGCGACGAAAGTACAAGAGAAGGAGTTCTCAGTTGAAGAGTTAACAGCATTTGTTGAAGAGTTGATGAAGAACAAGATATGGGACTTGGAGAATTGTACAGAGAGAGCACTTCCTGATACAGCCTTGCTCTCCTTTACTATTAAGGACAATGACGATGTTGTTTTTGAACAGAAAGTCTGGCAGAGCTGCAGAAATGACGACAGCAGGACGAAGGAGCTAATACGCTGCATCGCATCAATTATACCACTAAATTGGTCCCCTCCCTAACTAATTGCTTTCTTGTTCATTTGGGAAGCAGTCCAGAGATGTCGGACCTACGGGGGATTTTCATCAGGCATGGTTTTGGAAGCTGGCTTTCCACCAATTCCCCAATGTGCCTTTGGGATCTCTTGAACAACCACCTCTACAGCCCTTTCTGGAATCCCTAAGCCAACCATGACCTTTGTTATCCCAGAAATGATTTGTTCAACAGCATCATCTGAGATGCCTTTCCACATTTTGACTTCTATAATTGGCATGGTATCGCAGAAACAGGAAACACAGATTTAGTTTCCGTTAGACTTCTCAACATAGTCAAGCGCTCTTCGTAGTTTCTCGAGCGATAGGTTTCCACCTGAACAGATGAGCCCGACCGTCTTGCCTTTCAAACGTTCCCGAATCTTATAGGCTGCAGCGAGTGGAGCAGCTCCAGCCCCCTCAGCTAGGGTGTGTGCATGTTCTATCATCCAGACTGTGGCCCTCATGATGTCTTGCTCACTCACAAGTATGAAATCATCCAAATATTCCCTCAAGATCTTCTGGGGAAGTTCGAAAGCAGTTCCGGTCGAGAGACCCTCGACTGAGGTGCGGTTAGGTCGCTCGACAAGAATTCCTTGTTTCCAAGAGTCATAGGCTGCAGGCGCCGCCTCAGACTGGACAGCAATGACCTGTACATCAGAATTGATTGACTTGGAAGCGATACATGTACCTGCGGCACCACTTCCTCCACCTACTGGGACAATGATAGTGTCAATGGATGGTTCATCCTGTAGCATCTCAAGTGACTCAGTGCCCACACCCGCAATCAAGTGCGGTTCATCTCCTGAATGGATGTAGCGGTAACCATGTTCCTTTGCCAGACGTTCGCAGTGAATCATTGCATCATCAAACGTTTCTCCGTGAAACACAATCTCAGCACCCAATGCCCTCATCGAAGTTACTTTTCCGGGATTAGACCTCTCAGGTACAACAATTGTGGCCTTCACCCCGAATATTCTCGAAGCATATGCAATCGACTGACCATGATTCCCTGTGGAGGCACCAATGACCCCTCTCTTCTTCTCTTCATTCGAGAGCTGCGACACCAGATTGATTCCACCTCTGACTTTGAAAGCACCGATGGGTTGGCAATTCTCATGTTTGATGAAGACATTGGTTCCGACCAAATCATTGATGGCTGGATAGCTAAGAAGTGGTGTGGGTTTCAAATAGGGACTGATCCTCTCTTGAGCAGCCAATACATCTTCGAAGGTAGGGATTTCCAATTTGATTCAACTCCTCAGTTCGAAGAGGCACCAGTATGATATAATTCCTACCTCAGTTGCGGTCTCAGGATTGGTGCTTACTCTTCCTCAAAGGAGTCAGCTGGATGACGACGAGCTTCTTCTAAGTAGATTGTTTTGCCACAGCTCAGACAGCTCACCGTTCCGTCCCAACTCACATGGTATTCCTTGTAGTTCTCTACGCTATGACATACTGGACACTCAACCCTCGAAAGATCTGAATCAATGACGACTGGTACATCACCAAAGACTGTTTCATCACCAAGTACAAATTCCCGACCACAGTCCGGGCATACTATATATCCATACCCACCAATCTTCAATTCAAACGGAGTAAGCATGACCATACAGTATGGACACTGAATCATAGTGGTTTCGACATTGACCTCTCTCCAAGCCCATCCCTTTCTTTGTGCCAGTTTGACTATTTCATTCTTTATCGAAGCCTCTTCATTCCATACGAGAGACTCTAGCTTTTCCCCGAGACCAATCACAGTTAGGTCACACTCTTGAGTTTCCTTGTTGTATTCAACAACTATGTTCGCACTTAGTGTGCGCAACCTTCGTAAAGGGGAGTAGATGAAGACCCCTACGAATGTGTCCAGTGCATCCCATGTCTTCTCCCAGATGATTAGTTTCAAGTTCTCAATGACTTTGATCAATGGGTCAATGTTTACACGCATCATATGAATCTTGAACAGTATAATCAGACTCCTTTGCCCAACCGTCTGATAGTATTACGTTTGAACGCTTTAGAACCCTTCTTCAGTCCCCACTTCAATTTCTTCGGACTGTACCTGACCTGGGGAGTCCTGATTGTCTACTTCTTTCGGTTACATTCGAAGAGAGAAACGATTGATGTGTTCATTTCACCTTCTTGAACAAGAGTGAGAAATTTACAGTGCCGTCTGGTTCATGGTCAGAGAAGGCGAGAGTGTTTCTCTCGCTCACATCATACTTCAGAAATCCACTTTCGGGATTTTGTGTATCTATGAAAGCCACGTGAGTTGTTGACAATTCAGTCACCACAAAATCTCTGGGACTGTCCTTTTCCTCCCATGCTATGAATGCCTTGTCAAAGTGTCTGAGAAGCATATGTATCTCCCCGTTTCGTTCAACAAGTGCAACGATTTCATAGAAGTAGACCTCTCCCTCTTTGATCCACCTGAAGACACAAGCCTTGTTAGAGTGCAGGTCAGGTAGCCATAACTCCTCAAAGACATCCGCACCACTTTCTCCCCTCCAATGGCCTGTCAGGAAGTCTAGGTCACTCACGGTTTTCCCTTTCAATG
The DNA here is from genome assembly GCA_048882325.1 of Candidatus Thorarchaeota archaeon. Lineage (GTDB taxonomy): Archaea > Asgardarchaeota > Thorarchaeia > Thorarchaeales > Thorarchaeaceae > SMTZ1-45. The sequence continues at coordinate 33,426 of JBHLRS010000021.1, forward strand.
GAACTTTAGAATATGACACTTTACTCTCCACCTTTCATGACTTAGATTGGTGATTTTTTCGCATTTATCTGTCATCATTCAAGTACTGAGTGGGTTCCTCAAAGAACGACAAAGATGGTAGCTAGCCATCCAATGACAATGAACAGTATTGCACATGGACTGCAGCCTTTGGTTCCACCACTCGAAGAGGAATCAGAGGACCCGTCATCGACTGGAGCAGGAGTTGCAGGTGCTACGGCATAGAAAGAGTCCGGTTTTGGTCCTTCCACAGGCTGACCTGGTCTGCCTTCATCTTGCGAAACGTCGTCTGTCTGTTTCTGTTGTGATATTGTGTCCTCACTTCTCTGCACTGATCCTTCACGTGTTTCACTCATTGGAGCGCCTAAACGAGATCTCTCGCTATCAACTGATAACCGACCACAGCTTGGGCACACCCTCTCATTCTCAGGAATGGTGGCTCCACAGTTTTTGCACTTTCTTTCATGTAAACTCAATCTCTTCACTCCTAATTATTTGCAAGGATGGAAAAATGTAGCAAACAAGAGAGAAAAAGTTACTGTTTGTAAATAATACATAGACCAGAATTGCTCACTCACAGATGAATGATTGTCATCATCAGCAAACTTATATGCAAATGATGCTTATGGTGATAATGGTGACAAATATGACAAATCATGAGACAAATAACGATGATAATGAAGTACGCGATCGAATGCGGAAGAGATTCCTAGAGCTGGATGAACAGCAACGAAAGAGGGAGGAGGCAAGTGGAGCTTGGGTCTTTGTCCTCTACATTGGATTCCTCATCACGTTCATTGGCGTGTTCTTGATGGCACTCTTCCTGGGCATCATTCCCTTAACACTGGAGATACTCATCTCAACAGGAGTGATTCTCATTGGAGTCTTCTTCATGGCCATAGCGGTCTTTATCAGGAGAGCACCTAACCTCGTCCTCTCCGAGATGTGAACCAATGCTGATAAGAGGGTGATCGAGTGACTGATGTTACAATACGAGGCATAGACGACAACGTCTATAGCCTTTTTTCAGCAGAGGCGAGACGGAGAAGCGTTCCGATAGGAGAGCTGGTGACGCAGGTGATGCGCATCTTTCTCGAGGAAACAAGTGAGAAGCGGTTCACTATTGAAGGAATGGATGAACTGACCCTGTCGCGGCCAGAGCTAGAGTCAGTAGGTGGACCAATTGCATTCAATGGTATCAAGACCCTAATAATCAACGATGACATTGACTGGGAGTTGTTCGACAAGTATGTCGATGAGATACGGAAGTCCAAGACAGTGGTCATCCCTAAATCCTTGACCAAACTACAAGTCCTGACAAAATGCAGGAATGTCGACAAGATCGTACAAGAGTAACGGAGAAGATGCAAGTGAAAGCGATGGTGTACGAAAGGTACGGACCACCTGAGGTGATTGGAGAGGTAAGGAAACCAACTCCAAAAGCTGAAGAACTCGTTGGTGAGATTTTCACAAAGTCGACCTAGTCATGTTCCTACTTGGATGTGGCTTAATCTCATACAAGTCGTGAAGGAAGGGATTTCCATGTTTGCTTGCATCATGGGATTTTCTTTCGGAACTGCTTCTCGATCAGAGCTGTAGCTTCTTCAGGGAGTGGTCTCACTCCTCGTGCGAAACCATCAAACAATAGAGGGACCACACTCAGCACATAGACCATAGAAAGTGGTACCATTAGTAGTGCCCCAAGAGGTGTAAGACCATAGGCTATGGATATTAGAGTGATAGCAGTGGTTCCAAGAATTGCGATTATGATGACTAAGAAATCGATCGATCTGCGTTGCTTGAACTCGTTGTGAGTGAACCTGAATGACTCATCATGACGTTTCGCTAGATCGTATTCTCGACCAGATTTTCGCTGTGTGCCCAACGAGAGAATCATCGCTATTCCAAAAGGTAGGACAAAATCAAGTACGAAGAGCAGGTAGTACTGTCTTGCTGCATTATAGACATAGACAATGGCACTCAACAGCAGACAAATGACCCAGACACCTGAAACGAAGAAGAGGACACTGAAGTCAAGCCGAGAGAATGTGCCCCAGTCAGTTTCAACATACTGTAACGTTTCAGACGCGCGACCGACATCAGTTATTTGTAGGATATCATTCCTGTCAAATCCTAATGCTTTGCAGGCAAGGGATAATGATCTCTCCAGGCCACTGTTTAACTGAAGCACAGCCTGCAATGTCAGAAGAGCTTGCTCATCTCTGTCAACTCGAATACGACGGACCAAGGGGATTATGACACTATAGATACTCCCTATGCCAACCTCACCACGGGTCTGACCCATCTCATTGAATTGCTCTGTTTTGGGTCTATTCTTTGCTTTCAGTGTATCATAAAGCCAGCAGATCAACATGAATGACATTGTACGCCAAACTGTGTCAACTAGCCCGAATATTTCAGGGTCTACAAGCGGTAATACTCCCAGAACGGTGAGAATCACTCCTGCAGAGAAAGTCGTGGAAATAACGACAGTTAGAGCAGCAGCCCCGTAGCCCCTCCAGCTCCATCTCAGCAATCTGAAGTAGATGAGTGAGAGAAGGAAGATCATGGAGAGGTACCCAAGAAATTCTGCAGATGCAATGACGAGATACGTCAGGGATTCTGTTGAGGGTATAGCTATTCCAATGAATAGTGCTACACCGATGATACCAAAACCGGTAATCAAAGGAAACAGGGCAAGAATCCAGACCAACAGACGTCCACCAAGTCTGGCTGGGGGCCAAGGACCGAGAAGTCCTTTATCATAGAGTGTATGTATTGCCAGCCAGAACAGGACACCAATGATGGCGATCTCGACAAACCTGTCAAGAATTATGGGATTAATGTCAGTAATCTGCACGCCTACGACCTCCATTGAGTGTCAGCACGGGGTTGGAGGAGTGCCTCTCGAATCTCAAGTTCATCCCCTGTGAGATAGGTCCGTCCGGTATACTCAAGGTCGCTATATGTGTCGAGAACGAGGACTCGAATCGGATGAGCATACCCTAGTTTGATTAGAGCAAGTACATCCTTTACACTACGCTCAGATGAGAGTTGACTAGCGATGTGCGGCGCATTTGAGTCTGTCAGCTCTGACTCTTGCTTCTCAAGGTTGCGAAGTTTACGTCGAGAATTGAGTAGAATTCCTACTCCTAGGAGTAGCAGGAAGAGCCCAAGCAGAGGAAAGAAAGGGCCTCCTGATGCGGAGAATAATGATAACAACACGAAAAGAGGCAAAGTGATAAGACCGCCTAGTAGGGCCAATGCTCCCGCAAAGGCTGTGATTGATGCAGTGTACTTCTCACTCTGTCGCTTCATTCTTGCCAGTGTTTCTGGAGCCCAATCTAGACCTTGGAGCCGGGATAGAAGAGTTCTAGGACCTAGTGCCACAAAGAGGGGGAGATACTGGAACTCCTCAGGACACTTTGGACTGATGATGGGTTTAACGTTGTCAATTCCATGGTTTGCTAACTCTAGGGCTGTGATTGACAGTGAAACTTGGAATCTCCTCAGACCAACAAATGAGTAGGTCTGTCTGAAATAGAGCCACACAATTATCCCTGGAATCAGTAGACAAATGCCAACAAGTGTTCCAAGAAGTGAGTATTCAGTAGGTACTGGATGGTTCCCAGGAAATATGAAGGATATCATAAGGAAAATGAATGATAAGAACGTCACAAAACCGCCTGGCACAATGGCTGGGTCAACGTAGCGCTGCTCGGGATATGCCTTGTATTCACAATCCTTTATTCTTTTGATGACCTTCTCATCTGCAGTACTCAAGGACACGATTCTCCCGCCAACGGGAATTTGATGTCCTTTGCAGGATATAAGGTATACGAGGAGAAATAAGAGATGCTGGGATCTGAGCTGCTCTCAAAACTAGTGTTGAAGTGAGAGCGGCTCACTCCGTTTTTCGATGTTTACACATTCTGAGCTCCTGAGAGACTGGAGATCTTCTCAGTGAACTCTTCTACCAGTTTCTTTGCTTCTTTTACAAGTGACTCCGAGTAGTTTTCACTGAGGTTCTTTAGTAGCGCAAATCCAGCCTTTCTCATTTGGTACCAGCTCTCAACCAGCTCTGAAGCAGCTTCTGGTACCGGTGATGGCCAGTCGAACCATTGGAACTGTGGGCCAAAGAATCGAGTGCCCTGTTTCTCCATCTGTTCCTCGTGTTCTTTGATGTACTCCTTTCCTGCATCAGTCAAGGCATACCTTCGAACACCAGCCTCAGAGTCAGAGGTCTCCGCAGTGTAGCCAGAGTCTAGGAGCCAAGAGAGTAGTGGATAGATTGATCCAGGACTTGGTCGCCATCGTTTGTTCGTCTGCTCTTCGATTTCACGAATGAGTTCCGCACCAGACATCGGTTTCTCACTCAGTAGTTTCAGAACACGATATCTCAGGAATCCCTTTGGTACTCTGGAAAACCGCCTACTCCAGTGATGGTGCCTTCTTGAACTGCACATGATTTGTTTTTCACCTCCGTTCTATTGGTATAATTATCATTAGTGATATCACTATTGATATCTATAGTGATATAAAGCTTAGTACAGGTACAATGACCAACGCCTTCATGAGTGACTATGGGTAGTTTGGGAATGGTCCTAGATGAATCACTTTTCTCTCCGATGGATTCTGATGTTTCCTCCTTCCAAGTATCCATATGGATTGAAGCCAGCTTCATGCCATAGAAGTCCATTTTCGTCATAGACTCTCATTTGGAATACGTCTTCTTCACCGGTGCAATCATTGTCCCATGCGTCTACTTTGATGACATGATTTTCAGCACTCCAAAGACACTCGAATGTCTTGAAGTTGAACTGTAGGATAGATACTGTGGCCTCAAAGTATGCATGATTATCAACTATTGCTAAGCCTATCCATTCGTTGCTCTTGATGATGACTAACCAGTCACCATCCCTGTATATGTAGATGAAGCGACCGGTCAAGGTTCCGTCTGATTTGTACTTGACGACGAAGCCAAAGTGTCCTTTGTGGCCGCTAGAGTCCAAAATCCATCCGCCGCCAGTCACAAAGTCCCCAGATGGCTCATAAATTGTGAGCGTGACCGTTTCTGAGTCTGGACCTTGATAGTAGTCATTGTGATCAGCTTCGAAACTGACTACTATGAGGTAGGTTCCTGCGGGGAGGTTAGCTATTTCAATGAGAGCCACACCTACACCATCGACATCCGTGACTCCTACCATGTGGGGACCTTCCACAAGAATGGGACTTTCTACGTCCATTTCATTTGAGTAAATTGTGAAGGTGATGTAAATCATGGTCAGGTCACCCCAGTGGCCATCGTCATCATCAAAGACTGTCGCTCTTAGTTCGAATGTTTCGAGAAGACTTGACACAACTGTAGAGCCAGTATAGCTAGCAGTAGCCTGCTCCTTCTCAAGTACAAAAGTAACCTCTGTCGAGGCGCTTAGATACACACCATCTGATTCGAATGTAGCAGTCAGCTGATAGACTCCTGCAGGCTGGTCTAGGATGATCGTGGCACTTGCAAAACCGTCCGTTCCTGTCACAGCTGAGATGGTCTGTGCACCAACGACAAAGATCACAGTCCTACCCGCGAGTGGAAATCGGGTTGCAAGGTCAATGAGCTGAGCTTCCAAGGTGATGGAATCTGAGTAGTTTCCGGATGTATCACCACTGTAGATGACACCTGCTGCATTGACCACAACTGAGAGGGACTCAGTTGTCCCCTCATTGCCAGCCACATCGAAGCCGCGATATGAGATAGTGTGTGCTCCAATATCTGGTACGGTGAATGGGGACATGTATTGAATCCATTCTCCCGAGTCTATGCGATACTCAATTCTATTGACACCAGAGGTTGTGTCTGTTGCCTCTAAAGCGAAATCAGTAGTCGTGGATACATAAGTTGGATCGAATCCATAGGAAGGTGTTCCAATGACGAGATCGGTTGTGGGAGCTGTCTTGTCAATATAGATCTCGATGGCCTGCGTCGATTCCATGTTTCCAACATTGTCTGTTGCGTTGAAGTAGACCGTTGTTAGTCCTTCAACAGACAATGTGAATGGACCTTCGTAATCGTTCCAGACGATTCCGTCCAAACTATATGCGATCAGATTGACACCCATAATGTCATCTGTCGCGGTCAGAGTCACATCAACATCTGACACATACCAACCTGCCAGCCCTAAGACTCCATCCAACTCTGGAACAGTGACAGGTGGTAGGATGTCTACCTCGACGGGAGCAACATTTGTAGTCTCAATATTACCCGCAACATCAACGGAATAGAAGAGGACATCCACGAGTCCTCCACTGCTCAAAGTGATAGGAGTGCTATAGGTCAGCCAGGTTATTCCATCAAGGCTGTACATTGTGTTGGCAACGCCAGAGAGTGAATCAGTGGCAGCCAGAGTCACTATAGAACCTAAGTCGGGTACCTGGACATAAGTCAAGGTAGTTTCAGGAGGGGTCTTGTCAATGAATAGTCGTACGACCCATTGGTCAATATTGTTAGTCACATCAAATCCAAGTACATCTATCTTGTAGTTATCGTACTCTCCAGATATCGTGAGTAGTATCTCAGCTTTAGCAACACCTGAGAAATCATAGTATAGAGGTTCATACTGATCCTCCAATTTAATTAAGACATAATCCACTCCAGATAGCAAATCGGTTAGTGTCACATTCATAAGGACATCAGATGTATACCACCCATTATCGCCAAGTGTGCCAGTCAGTTCAATAAGGCAATCAGGTGCAGTTCCATCAATCTTGAGTGAAAGGTACTCATTCGTTTCTTCGACATTTCCTGCAACATCTGTTGATCTATAGTAGATAGTATGATCTCCATCCTCGTAGAATAGAAATGGATCAGTGTAAACATACCATGTAACTAGGTCAAAGCTATATTCTGTCAATGCCACTCCAGACAGTCCATCTGTGGCTGGAAATACGAACTCTACTGGTGCCTCGTACCACCAACCATGTGGAACACCTAGAAACGGAAATATTGTGACGGGAGCGGTTGTATCAATCATGAGTATCCGGTTCTCAAATTTGTTCCATCGGATGTCCTGGACCGTTACCTCTATGGTGATTTGACCATCAATTGGAATATAGAAGGTAAACAGTTTGCTCTTAATGGACCCATCACCATGATAGACTTCAGATTCGAGGAAATCGCCAGAATAGACCATGCAATCTACGAAGTAGAGTCCTGATGCCGTATCAGTCACACTGATTGTCAGTGTGCCATCAGAGATATACCAGTCATTGAGACCAAGTATGCCGTCATAGCCAAACTGTCCTGCAGGATACTCCGTATCCTTCTTTGCTACATCATATTTGGTCTCTTCTACATTCCCCACACTGTCAGTGGAGTAGAAGTAAATCGTTGTTTCGCCCTCGGTCGTTACACGGAATGGTTCTGTATAGACAATCCAGTTCGTCAAGTCAGTGCTATAGACTGTTTCCACTACTGATGAGAAATCATCTGTGGCTGTCAGTGTGACTATGATGTTTCCGAAGAACCAGTCATCGATAGGCATGAGGTCTCCAAGTTCTTCTGAGAATGAGATGACCGTCACAGGAGGCGTGTTGTCTACGATTATAGACTCCATGTTGATGGGGCCACTATTACCAGCAACATCAACTGAATAGTAGTAGACATCAACGATTCCTCCAGTCAATGTGAATTCTGATATGTATTGCACCCAAGTGACCATATCATCAATGCTGTATAGTATGTCAGCCACTCCTGAGGTTGCATCTGTGGCATCCAGGGTCACATTCACTCCTTCAGGTACTCTCTCAGTGGCAATTGTGGTTTCAGGTGATGTTGTGTCGATGCTAATGGAAATGGTTTCAGAATCCTGCTGTCCTGCATAATCATAGACATCAACTATTATTTGCAGATCTCCACTTTCCACAGTAATAGTATATGTGAAAACGTGTGAGTTTCCTGGCGAAGGAACTTCCTCATAATAGTCCAATGTTCCCTGATGATCCACCACTGATAATGATGCCTGCAGGACTCCTGACACAGTATCCGAAACTGTGGCTGTTACCGTGACCACTGATATATACCATCCGTTAGTGCCCACAGTTCCAGAGATGTCAAGAGCTATTTCAGGCGGTGTCGTGTCAAGAATGAAGGAGTATGACTTTGCAGATTCCGTATTCCCGACCGCATCAATGGAGTAGTAATGGACTATATTTTCGCCCTCTGTATAGATGTCGAACGGACCCGAATAAGTGCTCCAAGTTTCACCATCGAGGCTGTAGAATGATTCAGATATACCAGAGAGAGGATCACTGGGTATCAGAGTCACAGTTGCCTTGAAAAACAGATAGTTCTCAAACTCAAACTCTCCAACCACTGAGATCTCGGTACTTGGTGGCGTTTCGTCAATGTTGAGTGTGATTAGAGCGATCTCAGCTGTATTACCAGCTTGGTCAATGGCTGAAGGCACAGTCACATAGATTATGCCATCTACAGGGATGGGGATTGTAGTTTCGAAAGTCAAGACTCCATTGGGAATGAAATCACTAAGCTGCCAAGTGCCAGCTTCATCAATTAAAAGGTAATCGCCGCTTCCAATGCCTGATACCCAGTCTGTCACATTGATTGTCACTGAAACAGCTGACGTATACCATCCATTGAGATCTGGTAGTCTTTCAGGTGTCAGTGTAATTTCTGGAGCTGTCTTGTCTAGATAGATCTCGTATGTTTTCGTAGTTTCCACATTTCCAGCAATGTCTGTTGAGTTGAACTGCAACGAAGTTACTCCTTCTAATGAAAAAGCAAAAGGTCCAGTGTATGTTGTCCAAGGAATACCATCGTAACGATAAGCAGTTGTAGCAATGTCAGATTCTCCATCAATGGCTGATAATGTTACAGTAACATCAGCAGAATACCAGCCATTGAAGTCAGGAACCCTATCCAAGCTCAAAGTAGTCGAGGGGAGCGTCTTGTCGATATAGATAGTCGTGATGTTATATGCATAGTTTGCTTCAAAATCGGGGGGCCAGTAAATTCCTGTGTTGTCACAAATCCATACTTCTACTGTATGAGGACCCTCTGTGGTGAAGGTGTGACGAAATTCCAAATCCAAATTATAATGCAAGTCAGGATCTATGATTCGACCTTCTTGGATTGTCCCACCATCAATTCGGTAGTACATCACATAACCAGTTGCGTCACCTACATCAACAAGACCCGACAGAGCATCACTTGCTTCAGCTGTTACGAGGACATTCGATGAATACCAGTTATTCGTACCTGTTGTACCACTGAATATTACAGTCAACTCTGGCGGTGTTTGATCAATGCCGAAGGTCACCTCATGAACAGTTTCTGAGTTCCCAGCCATATCAATTGAGTACCATTCCAAAATATGGACACCTTCAGTGGTGATAGTTTGTAATGGAACCCGTCCTTGAAACTCAGGATACAATATCCATGGGTCTCCGACCAACCAGGGGTCAATCTGTTCCAGGTTCAGGTATTGCCAAGGACCACCATCAATTCTATACATCACTCCATATAGAGGAGGATAGACTGAGTCATCAATAAGTGCAAATCCAGACAATGCATCTGATGAGAACTCCCAGTCGTAACATATTGTGACTGGATCGTTAGTCCATCCAAATGGGTCATTGCCATTATAGCCCCAATCATCAGTTTCCAGTGTCATCACTGTTTCTGGAGCAGTCATATCTATCCAGAAGCGTGTAAAGTTGGATGCACAATTCGCAGTCATATCGGGTGGTATGTAGTAGCCTGTGGAGTCGCAGACCCAAGCCTCGAATGTATGGACACCTTCTGAGGTGAAAGTATAACTGAAGTCCAAAGACATTGGGGAGTCAATATCAAGCAAGCGACCACTCTGGTATCCACCACCATCTATTCGATAGTAGAACTCGAAACCAAATCCATCACCCACATCAACCAAGCCTGAAAGTGTGTCACTAGCTTCAATGGTCACAATAACATTAGATGAAAACCAATGATCAGTGATTGAGGTCCCAGTAATAATCACTTCCAACTCAGGTGCGGTCAAATCTATTCCAAAGATCACTTCATGGGTGGATTCAGTATTACCAGCCATATCTATCGAATACCATTCTAAAGTATGGATTCCTTCACTATTGATTGTCTCTAAAGGAACCCGGCCTTGAAACTCAGGATACAATATCCATGGGTCTCCGACCAACCAGGGGTCAATCTGTTCCAGGTTCAGGTATTGCCAAGGACCACCATCAATTCTATACATCACTCCATATAGAGGAGGATAGACCGAGTCATCAATAAGTGCAAATCCAGACAATGCATCTGATGAGAACTCCCAGTCGTAACATAGTGTCACGGGGTCGTTAGTCCAGTCAAAAAGATCCCTGGCATTATTGTTCCAATCACCGGTTTCTAGTATCATCGATGTTTCAGGAGCTGTCTTGTCAATCTTGAAAACTAACTCATCGGTGATCCAGTTACCTGCGACATCAGAAACATTCATCCAAGCCCAAAGTTCTCCACTCTCTATGGAGGTTGTAAGTATGAACTCAGCACTATCTAATCCATTATAGTAGGTTTCCTCGAGGATATACTCAGTCCCGTGTGCATTGTAAAGAATGAAATAACACCACCCGACTCCTGATATTCCATCTGCTATAGAAAATGTCACTGCGACATCTGACACGTACCAATCATTGTCACCTAAATCTCCACTCAGAGAGATGACAGGTACAGGAAGCTCTTTGTCAATCAGAATCTCTAGAGTCTTTGTTGCTTCCACATTTCCCGCAAGGTCGGTTGAGTTGAATTCTATTGTTTTTCCACCCTCTAGCGAAAAAGTGAATGGTCCGGTGTACTCAGTCCACGGTATACCCTCATATCTGTAGGCGGTTGTTGCCACACCAGAGCCCGAATCTACAGATTCCAGAGTAACAATGACATCTGCTTGATACCAGCCAGCAAAGTCAGGAGGTCTGTCTGGACTCGCAGTAGTTACTGGTGGAGTTATGTCAAGAACTATTACAGTCAATGATGAAGTACCAATACCTCCATCGTCATCTGTCACTGTCAGAGTCACGAGATAGACTCCAGGATTTGTATACACATGTGTTGGTGAAAGCGTTCCTGTCACTACTGGTGAACCATCTCCAAAGTCCCAGACAAAGGTGTGCGTATCAGATGCTCCAGGGTCGGTGAAACTACCACCAAAGATGACTATATCGCCCTCATCGATTGTCTGGTCAGGCCCAGCATCAACTACAGGAGCTACGTTGTTCACGTACATTGTCATCGTATCAGTACCCACTCCTCCATCATCATCAGTCACTGTCAGGGTGACAACGTAGACCCCATTGTCCACATAGATATGAGTTGGATCCAGAGTCCCTGTAACTACAGAAGAGCCATCACCGAAGTCCCACACTATCGTATGAGTATCAAGAGCCCCTGGATCTGTGATGAGCCCATGAAATGCAAAACTCATTCCTTCCTCAGTCCATAAATCAGGTCCTGCATAAGCAGTTGGAGCCACATTGTAGACTGTCAAGGTTGTTGAGGCGGCAACGTAGAATTCACCATCAGTGACTTCGACAGTCACAGTACCGAAGTAGTCCTCATACAAGGTATAAGCGACTGTCGGGACAGTACTCCAAGCCGTGTCCCAATCACCATCACCATCAATATCCCATCTGAATTGCAGTTGATCTCCTTCTATATCAGTAGAACCAGATGCATCAAAGGTTACCTCTGCACCTTCACCAATGGTGTAAGGTCCTCCAGCATTCGCCACAGGAGCATCATTCACCGAGTTCACTGTGACCGTGACCGTTCCAGTGGCAGTGCCTCCGTTACCATCCGATACAGTGTAAGTAAACGAGTCTGTGCCATAGAAGTCAGGGAATGGAGAGTAGATGATTATTCCTGCGTCTATTACTACAGAACCATGTAGTGCAGGTCCCACTGAATCAATAGTCAAGGCATCCCCATCAGGATCAATGTCATTTTCCAACACAGGAATCGAAACTGGATGGTCTTCGTCTGTTACTGGTGTATCATCATTCGTAACAGGAGCATCATTGACTGGGGTCACTGTGATAAACACTGTCGCAGTGGCAGTCAATGTTCCATCTGATACTGTGTATGTGAACGAGTCTGGTCCATTGTAGTTAGCATCTGGAGTGTAGCTGAAAAGGCCCCCTATATACCATACAGTACCATGTAATGGGGATTCAACTGAAACAATTGTGAGATGATCTCCATCGACATCATCCACCACAAATAAGTCGTCCACCATAACATCTTCATCAGTGACGACATAGACATCATCAGCCACAGGAGCATCATTCACCGAGTTCACTGTGACCGTGACCGTTCCAGTGGCAGTGCCTCCGTTACCATCCGACACGGTATAAGTAAACGAGTCTGTGCCATAGAAGTCAGGGAATGGATAATAGGTGATTATTCCTGCGTCTATTACTACAGAACCATGTAGTGCAGGTCCCACTGAATCAATAGTCAAGGCATCCCCATCAGGATCAATGTCATTCGCCAACACAGGAATCGAAACTGGAGTGTCTTCGTCCGTTACTGGTGTATCATCATTCGTAACAGGAGCATCATTCACTGAGTTCACTGTGATGGTCACTGTCGCAGTATCTGTAAAGGTCCCATCACTAACCTCGTAAACAAACAAGTCGTCGCCGTAAAAGTTCAGATCAGGTGTATATGTAAAAGACCCATCTGCAAGCAATGTCAGAGTACCATGTGAAGGTCCACTCGCCAGCGTGACTACCAGAAGCCTTTGAAAGATAGTCCCATCGTTCTCCAAGATCCCAGGAGCTAAAATGGACAATGGATTGTCCTCATCTGTGATGTATGCATCATCAAGTACCGCAACTGTGACATCTGGTGACACCCTGGGGTATGGGTCCATATTGCCCTCGAAGTAGTATGGAGTGTCAAAGATACCGTTGTTGTCAGCGTCAAGACCTCCATGGAGCCACCAATAGTTAAACCGGAATACATTATCGGTCCCAGTGTCTATGGCACTGTAGTCATACCAATCCAGGCTCTCGATAAACACATTCCACATAATGATGTTGGAAGTTCCACCATCTAGATAGATGCTACCGTGGTTGTTAATGCATGTATTATTATACACCGTAGTGTCTATACAACTTCTGAGATAGATACTTCCTTGGACCGGTGGATGGAGCTCAAATAGGTTATTTCCATTGACGGTGTTATTTGCTACCATGTTGGACTCACAGTTTTGGAGTTCAATGCCTGCATAATAGTTCTCATTACAGGTGTTGTCGTGTATGGTGTTTTGGTTACTGTGATTGAGAGCGATACCAGAGTTTCCATTGCCATTGCAGGTATTGTTGTATATGGTGTTTTGGTCACTGCTACTGACAGCGATACCATAGTATCCATTGTAATTACAGGTGTTGTTTTTTATGATGTTAAAAGTTGAAGGAGTTTCGGAATCTCGGGGACTAAGAAAGATACCAGGATATGTATTGTAGTTGCAGATATTGTCACTCACAGTATTGTGATCACCTGACAAAAAGATCCCGTACCCATTGTTGTTGCAGATGTTACGGGTCACAATGGTGAAATCACACGCAAGAAGGGTTATACCTTGACCCGCGCCCGTACATGTATTATCAACAATAGTGAGAGAGCTCGACAGCCAGACAAGGATGCCATAACGATCATTTGTACAGTTATTGTCTATGAGCACACCATTAGCAACATCCCAAAGAAAGATTCCAGCACTGGGTGATTCACTTGTTAGTGTACAATCACGAATGACAAAATGAACCCGAGTCCCATAGATCCAGATACAGACATTGAAAACGTCCCCATCGATATCAAGAGTATACGCTGCATCAGCAGCATCGATGTTCAGGCCTTCGATGATGTATGGGTAATCAGGAGACCCATCACCCGGCCATCCCTCAGCTGCAGCGATGGCTGCGAACTCTGCATCGCTAGTGATCTGTATTGGTTCATCCATTGGTAACACTGTGATGGTCACTGTTGCGATATTGCTCTCTGATACCCAATCATGAGTCGTGTAAGTGAAGCTGTCAGTACCGTACCAGTCTGGGAGTGGATTATAGGTGAAAGACCCATCAGCTAGTAATGTGAGCGTACCATGCATTGGTCCTGCCACAAGAAATGATTGAAGAAATTGGTCAAGCGTATCGTAATCATTCTCCAAGATACCAGGAACAGAAACAACTAGCGGGTCATCCTCATTTATTGTGTAAGTATCATCCACAGCCACTGGAGCTGTGTTGACAATTTCAACCGAAACTCTGGGATATGAGTCCATGTTACCATCGAAGTAGTAGGGAGTGTCAATGATACCATTGTTATCAGCATCAGGTCCAACGTGGAGCCACCAGTAGTTGAACTGGAAGACATTGTCAACCCCAGTGTCACTAGCTTCGTTCTCCCTATTCTCGATAAACACGTTCCACACAATGATGTTGGAAGTTCCACCTTCTACACTGATGCCATCCCGGTTGTAGCTAAGAGTGTTGTTATACAATGTGTTATCTTCACAGTTTATGAGATAAATACCTGCTTTTCCAAAGTAGTATGGTTCATCTATATTGTTGTAATTACAAGTGTTGTTAGCCACCAAATTGGAATGGCTGTAATAGAGCTCAATGCCTTCATAGTAGTTCGCATTACAGGTGTTGTCGTGTATGTTGTTTTGGTCACTGAGATTGAGAGCGATACCAGAGTTTCCATTGCCATTGCAGGTATTGTTGTATATGGTGTTTTGGTCACTTCTACTGATAGCGATACCATAGTATCCATTGTAATTACAGGTGTTGTTGTTTATGATGTTAAAAGTTGAAGGAGTTTCGGGATCTCGGGACTCAAGAAAGATACCGGGATATGTATTGTAGTTGCAGATGTTGTCACTCACAGTATTGTGATCACCAGACAAAAAGATTCCATACCCATTGTTGTTGCAGATGTTACGGGTCACAATGGTGAAATCACACGCAATCAAGGTTATGCCTTGACCTGCGCCAGTACATGTATTATCAACAATAGTGAGGTGGTTCGACAGCCGGACAAGGATGCCATAACGGTCATTTGTGCAGTTATTATCTATGAGCACACCATTGGCAACATCCCAAAGAAAGATTCCAGCACTGGGAGATTCACTTGCTAATGTACAATCGCGGATGATAAAATGAACCCGAGTCCCATAGATCCAGATACAGACATTGAATACGTCCCCGTCGATATCAAGAGTATATGTTGCATCAGCAGCATCGATGTTCAGTCCTTCAATGATGTATGGATAATCGGCTGAACCATCGCCCGGCCATCCCTCAGCTGCAGCCATTGCCGCAAACTCGGTATCGCTTGTGATCCGTATTGGTTCATCCATAGGTAGCACTGTGATGGTCACAGTAGCGATGTTGCTCTCTAGTATCCAATCGTGCGTTGTATAAGTGAAACTGTCGGTCCCAAACCAGTCAGTAAGAGGGGTGTAGGTAAAGGATCCATCAGCCAACAGTGTGAGCGTACCATGCATTGGTCCTGTCACAAGAAATGATCGGAGAGATTGGTCATGCTCATCATAGTCATTCTCTAAGACCCCTGGAACTGACACAACCAGTGGGTCATCCTCATTTATTGTGTAAGCATCATCCACAGCCACTGGAGCTGTGTTGACAATTTCAAGCGATACTCTGGGATATGAATCCATATTGCCATCGAAGTAGTAGGGGGTGTCTCCAATTCCGTTGTTGTCAGCGTCAGGTCCTCCATAGCCCCACCAGTAGTTGAACTGGAAGACATTGTCAGCCCCAGTGTCTTTGGCTTGGTAGTCCCAGTTCTCGATGACCACATTCCACACAATGATATTGGATCTCCCACCTTCCAAGTAAATGCCCTCTCCGTTGTAGCTAACAGTATTGTTGAACAATGTGTTATCTACACAGTTTCTGAGATGGATACCGGCTCTATCCGGGACGTAGTAGAGCACATCCACGTTGTTGTAACTACAGGTGTTGTTAGCCACCATGTTGAACTGACAATTTTGGAGCTCAATGCCTTCATAGATGTTGTCGCTGCAGGTATTGTCGTGTATGGTGTTGTAATCACTGTAACTTACACTGATACCGGATCTCCCATTGCCATTGCAGGTGTTGCCATATATTGAGTTTTGGTCACTCTCACTAACAGTAATACCATTGTCGCCATTGCCATTGCAGGTATTGTCGTTTATGATGTTGTATGTAGAGGGACCTGCGTAATCTCCAGTGAGAATGATACCGAAACCCATATTGTAATTGCAGATGTTTTCGCTCACAGTGTTGTGGTCACCAAACAACAAAATTCCGTATTCTCCATTGCCATTGCAGATGTTGCGGGCTACTGTGCTGGAATCGCACTCGTACAGGGTTATCCCTTGACGTCCACCAGTGCAGTTGTTATCAACAATAGTGAGGAAGCTCACCAGCTGGGCATAGATGCCATAGTCGTTCGTAAAGTCATTATTGATGAGGTCACCATTGGCAACGGACTGAAGATAGATTCCGATACTGGTAGAGGAACCTGTGAGTGTACAGTCGCGGATGATGAAGTGAACCTGAGTCCAAGTGATCCATATACACACACTGACCAGCTCACCAGACATATCAAAAATATACGCTCCATCAGCAGCATCGATGTGCAACCCCTCAATGATGAATGGATAATCAGCTGAACCATCACCAGACCAGCCCTGAGCTGCAGCCATTGCTGCAAACTCAGCATCGCTAGTGATCTGTATTGGTTCATCCATAGGTAGCACAGTGATGGTCACTGTTGCGAAGTTGCCAACGATAATATCACTCGCTGCGTACTCAAAAGTCACCACTCCGTACCAGTCTGCATCTGGTGTGAATGTGAATGAACCATCAGAATTCATCAATAGAGAGCCGTGTACAGGAAGAGTCCAATCAAACACGTAGAATGAATCACCATCTATATCGTAGTCATTCTCGAGAAGACCAGGGGCAGGGATGACCAGTATGTCATCCTCATGCATGGAGTACTCATCTTCCACAGCAATGGGAGCATCATTCACTGGACTTACTGTGACTATCACGGTGGCTATATTACTAGTTGGACCACCACCAGTTTCAGCTACAACATACATGAATGTATCAATTCCATAGAAATCTGGACTGGGGGTATATACGAAGGATCCATCTGCAAAGAGTTCAAGCACGCCATTGGAGGGACCAATGACAACCGAGATTCCTGCGAAGGGATCTCCATCCACATCATAATCGTTCCACAGGACTCCTGGAGCGTCGATGATTAATTGTGTGTCCTCCTGAGTTTCATAGGAGTCATCCTCAGCGACCGGGAGATCATTCACTGCACTCACTGTGATAATCACCGTTGCGATATTACTATCCAGTGACCCATCACTTGCAACATAGGTGAAGAAATCTGGTCCGTTGAAGTTCAATTCGGGTGTATAAGTGAATGATCCATCTGAAAGAAATACCAATGTGCCGTGGGAAGGTCCAGATACTAGCGACACGGTCAGTGAATCTCCATCGACGTCTCCATCATTTCCTAGCAAACCAGGGGCATCTACGTGTAATGAAATATCCTCATCTGTTGAGTAAACATCATCATCAGCGAGAGGTGCATCATTCACTGGGCTCACAGTGATGGTTACGGTAGCAGGATTGCTAGTTGGACCCGCAGAAGTTTCAGATATTGCATACATGAATGTATCAATTCCAGAGAAATCTGGACTGGGGGTATATACGAAGGATCCATCTGTAAAGAGTTCAAGCACGCCATTGGAGGGACCAATCACGACCAAGATTGCTGTGAAGGGATCTCCTTCCACATCATAGTCATTCCACAAGACTCCAGGAGCAGGGATGGATAGCTGAGTGTCTTCCTCAACGGAGTATGCATCATCTCCTGCTACAGGCGGATCATTCACAGGAGATACAGTAATTGATACGGTGACCTCATTGCTATACAGAGCACCATCAAAAGCCTGATACGTAAAGGACTCTGTCCCAGACCAATCAGGGGCTGGTTCATACACAAATGACCCATCGGGATTGACGGTGAGTCTACCAATCAAGGGCGGAATTGTGAAGACAGCTGAGAGAACATCTCCGTTCACATCAGTGTCGTTCTCGAGTACTCCAGGAGCGGGAACGGTCAGGACCATGTCCTCATCAATAGTATAGCTATCATCTACAGCCACGGGGGCCATATTTGGCAGAACGACAGAAAGCGTGAAGACCTCACGAAGGACACCACCTCCAGTGACCGTGACTTCAATTGGATAATTCGCCCCTGATAGAGGAACAATGTTTGTAATAGTTCCTTGGTCATCGATCGCGAAATGCACAGTGTCATCTATTGACCAACCATAGTCGGTCCAGTAATACTCCATAAGATTCAGGTCATAATAGAACTGCTGGCCATATTCTATCACCTGGTCAGCAGGGGGACTTTGCCAGTTCACACCCATCAGAGGAATAGTGTCTTGGCTTCCAGCAGTTCCATCGATTGGATAGGGTATGTCACCTGCACCATCGTTATTATCATCAGTTCCACCATAGCTCCAATACACATTACTATAGAACAAATTATTGAATCCATCATCAATTGCATCTGAAATAGCACCTCTGAATACATTGCTATGGACCGGAAAGTCTCCAGAAGGAAAGCCTTCTTCTTGGGTCAGACAGAATCCGTAGTCGCTACTTAGCACTAAATTGTTCGATATTGCATCCAACAATGAAGCTGAATAACAAGAATCTAGTAGAATACCATAACCAGAGCTGGTTGATATCTCGTTATTTGTGATCCCGACCACATCAGTTTTGTAGAGATGAATTGCTGTACCTACGTTCTCTTTGATAACATTGCTGTCGATTTCCACTGTAGTCCTTTGGAGTTCTCCGATGTAAACACCTTCACCATTACCAACAAAGGTGTTCAAATAGATGCCAGCACCTCTCATAGTTTGGTGAATCGCATGGTCGTTGTACAGGAAACTATTATCCTCAATGTTCGAATAACCGTCTTGATAGACTATCATTTGAGAGAATATCCCATATCCGTTGAGGATGAAAGTATTGTACCGTAGGATTGATTCTGATTCAACCTCCTCTAGATAGAGCCCATAAGCACTACCAGCAAGATAGCAGTTTCGAATTCTGAAGTCAGAGTCAAGTAGGTTCTTCAGGCTGATACATGCCCCACCAGTTCCTCCAGATATAACATAATTCTCAATGATGTAGGGATTACCAGCTGAGCCATCACCAGGCCATCCCTCATCCAGTGC
>JBHLRS010000021.1:52895-55356 GCA_048882325.1 Candidatus Thorarchaeota archaeon
GGATGTCTTGTGATGCAGCAACGATCAGACCACTCAGTGAAGAATCAAATACCTCATTGTTACTTAGTGTAGTACGTGCACACTCAGTTATCATGATCCCATTCTGACCACCAGGAAAAGAAACCGTATTCATATCGACCAAGGTGTCATTCGACCCTAAGAGATCAATGGCTGATACACCATTATTCGTGATTGTCAGTTCATGAGATCCAATGACCTCGGAGGTTTCTCTGTCAAGTATATACCTGACCAAAATCTGTCCTATACCCAATTCATTGTTCCGTATCACGTTGCGAGAAGACCCGTGATTTTCGATTCTACTGTCGACGCTTTCAGTCTGCTCTACGGTGTTATCAGAGGATCGCCAGAGGAATATACTACCCCCCAATATATTGTTGTGAAAAATTGTGTTGAAAGAGGAAGAGAAGAGACCCACTCCAATACCACCGTAGTTGATGGTGTTTCTTTCAATAATAATCTGACTTGATCCCAAGCCGGAAAGAGAAATATCTGTAATTCCCAGACCAATTCCAACAGAGTTGTCAACAAGGACATTATTCAAGATATGTCCATTCATGACATCTACCAAATGGATACCACCTACCTCACCATACAAATCAACACCTGTGGCGCCGGATAGGTAGCAACTTTCTATAACAAAGTATAAGCTTGTGCTAGATATGAAGATGCAATTCTCATCATTGACCGTGCTCTCTATTCTTAGTTCAGTTATCCTGATGGGATTACCTGAAGTCCCATCTCCTGGCCACCCTTCAGCAGCAGCTGTAGCTAGAAACTCACTATCACCCTCGATGTAGATTGGATCATGGTTAATGTAAGAGACCACTGATTGACGCTCCAAGTTCAGATCTGTTGTGGTTTCGACATCTGGATGAGAAACTTCACTTACATCCGCAATAGTATTTGAAGTAGATACTACCCCTAACGAGAGCAGCATAAGGCCTAAGAACACAACGAGTAGGCAAACCTGACCATTCCTCGACATAGGAAAACTCTCCACTGCTGCGACGAATGCAGTCCAAGGTTGCCAATGAATGATTAGACCAGTTAACTCAAAGCTTCAAAGTTGCAATGCTCCCTCGCAACACAGACGATTACTTAGCTATATCTCTTATTAACTGTGTTGTCCTTTTTTAATAGGATTGGTCTTTTTTCCGATGTCAATGACTATTATTCGTTCAAAGTTTTAGTATTTGCACGAAGTTTCTTGTTGAAGGAAATCATGTCATATATGTTATATTGTCACATCAACGATTGAAACACCATAACGACATAGGAGAAGACTATCTGGATCAAGTTCGAGTGTTACCGGAGTGAAATCAACCGAAACTGTGTGGAGTGAGTTGGAAAGCGTAGGCAACCAGACCCAAAGGAGTTCACTTCCGACAGTGTAATTCACACGCACTGGGACCCATATTGACAACTGAACATCGCCAGTTTGATTCAATTCGAAATCAAGAGTCCATTCAGTACCGTCAAGGTAGGCTGAGGCCTCGACAAAGTTGAGAGTGACGATACCCTCTCCGTTGATCCAGGGATCAAAGAACCACTCAAGGGACGCGCCTACTGTACTCTCAAAGACTTGAATGAGGTCACCAGCTCTCAAGTTCTTATGTAGGAACTCCAGGTAGATTTGTTGCCACGCATTGTAGAATGCATCGTTCCCAATCTGATAGCGAAGCATATCGAACACAAGAGCAGCTTTTTCGTAAACAATCGCACCATAACCAGATGCAACAACCCAGTAGTCCATTGAGTGATTGAGGGAGTCATCACCCCAGTCGAAGACATGAGCGAAATAGCTGGCAAGAAGACCCTCTCTATGACTCTGTCGAGTTGCATTGTCATAGACATACTCATAGTAGCAGAACTCGCCATAGGTGGCGAAGCCCTCATCGATCCAAGGTTCACTGAAACTGTCAACACCAATCGCGAAGGGCACCCACTGGTGGGCAACCTCATGAGCGATGAACCTCTCCAGAACTGCGGGAGTTTCATACGATGGTGTTGTTATCATAACGAGCTGAGGATATTCCATGGAAACAGAACTAATCGTTTCAACGATTCTGAAAGATTCCCAAGGATATGGACCGAACAAATTCTCATAGACTTGAAGAGCATCCGCCGCGATGGATAGCGCCTGACTACCCGTTCCAGAATGTTCAGTTGTGTAATAGCTTGTGATGGTCATTCCATCAACTACTATACTCTCAGTCAAGAAATCTGGACTGGCGACCCATGCAAAGTCGTGGCTAGGACCTGCAGACCAGACCCAAGTACGTTCATCAATCTCTTGACTTGTGGTCTGCAATTCTCCTGTGGCTGCTAAGATGAACTCAGTAGGAACCGTTAAAGAAACATTATACATGGCAACCTCGCTATAGAATGTTTCAGAGTTGAAGGTATAGGGTGCGGTGTGCCATCCTCGATCATCATAAAC
>JBHLRS010000022.1:0-53598 GCA_048882325.1 Candidatus Thorarchaeota archaeon
TACTCTGTGGTCTGTGTGTTGTCCCATAAACCAACTTCAAGATAGTCTATGTCCGCGAATCCACTAGGATCAGAAACGTAGACAGTGACTTGGTATTCTTGGTATTGAGCATACATATTGTCCGTATCGCTTGGGTTGTCCAGAGTAGGTGCTTGATCATTCGCAGGAGCAGCACTCGTTGTCCACATATGAAGCAGTACTGCATCAATCTCCCAAGTATCTTGGGTGACATCACCAGTTTCATTTCCACCAAGAAAACGGATTTCAAAGGCGGAACCAGTCAAATAGCTACTAACACTAACATTGTTCCATTGATCAGGGATGAGATCTACAATCACATTAATCCAAGCACCATTCCAAACATCTACTTTGATGTCTTCTGTTGGCCACCCACCACCTGTAACCGGATAGATACACAATTCTTCATTCGTTTCGTCGAAGTCTGCTGCTGTCCAGCCCACTTCTAGGTCCAATTCATAGTTGTAGGCCACACCACCACCAGGATGTTCTAGGAAGACTAGTGCAACATCAATCTGCCACGTGTCTTGGATTGCATCCCCTGATGGACTTCCATCAATAAAGCGGATTGTCACCGTCGTGACATTGAAATTAATCGTGAAGTTGTTCCAAGTTGAACCAATCAAATCAGTAGTCACATTAGCCCACGTACTTGAATCGGTTCGAATCTGGACTATGATATCTTCAGCACCCAAAGTGCCTGCGCGAATACAGAGCTTCTCTGTTGGCAAAGTGGTTGGGAGGTCTGTGAATTGAACCTCTAAGTCGAGTTCGTAATTGTCTGGAAGGTCCTTATCCCAGTTGAAGTAAATTGAAACCTGCCAATTCTGCCATTCAGTAACTGACCCGAATGGATCAGGCTGTGCAGGATATGGAGTGCTACTAACATTCAGAGCAGTCTGACCAACTGCCCCAAATTGATAGTAGGGTCGTAACTCATCATTGCTCCATAAACCAAGCCAATAAGTCCCCGCGCTTAGGGTGAGATTTGTTTCCATAGCTAATGTAGTCCAAGTTGCAAATGTTGACCAAGTCCCTTCGACAGTCCTCCCCAAAAAAGCACCAGGGGATCCTGCACTGTCAGAGTATATCAGATATCTGACAACATCTATGCCTGAGAAGCCATCAATCCTTCCGTATGCGCTCATGCTATAGACATTGACATTGTCTTCCGCAAGTGAGAACTGACAAAGGATTATCTCATTCAGCTCAAGCTGGTTCAAAGCAGAAAATCCTGGTGAAGTGAAACCGACTGTTCCTGAGAGTGATTGAACGGTGTTCGCTTCAGTAAGTGAATCATAAGTAAGATCTGCGGTCTGCATCTCTATGAATGAGCTATGAGTCCCAACATCAGCAGAACCATCCACGTCGCTCTGTCCATCCAGTGTATCCTCTTTCACTCCTCCTCCTGAAACCTGTAGGAGAACGGCATCAATGTTCCAAGTGTCCTGGATTGCATCTGAGGTTGTGAACGATCCACCGAATTTGATTGTGTAGGTTGAACTGGTTAATGAAACGGTGAAGTTGTTCCACTGATTGGCAGTCAGGTCGGAGGTTATGCTTGTCCAGGATGACCCACTCCAATATGTGACATTGATGTCTTCTGAGCCTGAGAATATGCCAGTCTTGATACAGAGTTCTTCCGTTGCCAAGAAATCAACCACATTTGTGAACTCAACCTCCAAGTCCATTTGATAACCTGAAGAACTAGGTACACCACTCCAGACACCACCTATCGAACAGGATCTGGTTGCAAGCCCAGTCCAGCCAACGGTAAGGTCGCCTGCTGGTGCGCCAATATAATCAGCAATAGCAGCACCCTGTGAAGTGACTGTTGGATCTATAACGTCTTCCCGGTTTGTGATTCCTCCAGTAACTGATGTCATTGCTGTTAATCCTCCAGTACACCCAACAGCAACAATCAATGCATTATCTTCATTAGTGGTGACTGCAAATGTGGTATCCCCTGCCGCAGGGGTTTGATGACTTCCCGTATCATCAGGAACCTCTTGTTCAACGCCGGTATATTCTGCAACGAATACAATAATCTCTCTTGAAATTGGTTCATTTACTGTAACTGTGATGTTGTAAGAGCCGGGTAATGCAGGCAAATTCGCATCTAGAATATACCAACCAGCTACGTATGAGAAAAAGCCTGAAACTGAGGTATTCTTACCAATTTGTTCTGAAAGAATAGAAACTGAGTTGAAAGTGATTGCTGTGACATCCCCAGTGACCTCAGCGTCTTCCCATGCAACTCCAATGACAACTAACCGATTATTTCCTGAAGCAGATGCCAGAGAATAGTTGAAACTGTGTCTACTCTGACCAATGGTGGACCAAGACTCCGTACTGCTTACGAAACTTGGAGGTACTCGAGGGATTGATTCTGACAATTGATCAAACGTGTCATCTGTATTCTGAAGATTCACAAATGCAGTGTGAGCCCCATAATCACCTGAACCATCAACATCGCTTGTTTGGTCCACATAATCTTCAATTAACGCACCGGGAGTTGCACCACCAGTGTTTTCCTCCAAGATTTGGTCATAATTCAATCCAAAATCTTGCATGTCTGAGAGAACTGAGTGAGTTCCGATATCACTTGGTGCATGGAGATCTGAGGTCTGGTCCACAAAATCTTCAAAGTTGTCACCAACACCGGAGAGTGTATTCTCAAGATGTGTCCATGCATGATTGGGAAATGGTAATGATTCATAGTCTGTTGTGGGGACAAAGAAACCGAATCCCACTAATGTGGAAAGAAACAAAATGACAAGACCTTCTCTTCTCATCGTAATGGCTCCATACTTCTGCCGTAGGGGACATTGGGGGAAGTCACGGTTTGTATGAAACTTTCACCTGTAGATTCCAGAGTTCAACCAATGTAAACCTAACTAATAGATTGAATCAAATTTATTAATTTAAAAAAATCTTGGATAAATCATAATTACTCACGATCGTTGGAAGATAGATACAACCATGTTGTTACCAAAACCTCCGATGTTCTGTGTCAGTCCCAGAACAGGAGAACTTACCTGCAGTCCTTTTGGAGCTCTCTGCATGAGTTGGCAATAGATATCATGGATCTGCGCTATACCGGTCCCACCAGGTGGATGACCGCGAGCCTTAAGTCCGCCAGTGGTGTTGACTGGAAACTGACCATTCACCTCTGTTGCACCATCTTTCACCAAACCTATAGATTGACCGGGTTCAGCAATTCCTAGGTCTTCCATATTCACCAATTCTAGGATTGAGAAAGCATCATGAAGTTCGTACACATCAATATCACTAGGTTCAACATTAGCCATGGCGAAAGCACGCTCAACAGCTACCCTAGTTGCGCAAAAAGATGTCAATGCGAGGCGATGTTGCAGTGCATGATAATCAGTTCCATGACCTACACCTAATACACGAATGGCTTGGTCTGAGATTCCAAGTCCTCTCACTACCTGATCAGAGGCAAGAACTATTGCTGCGGCACCATCACTTGTAGGACAGCAATCATACAACGTAAGAGGGTCTGCAACAACCCGGGCGCTACTGATTTTCTCCACGGTGAGCTCCATTTGGAAGTGTGCCAATGGATTCTTCGCTCCATTCTTGTGGGCCTTCATAGGCACAAGTGACAACTCATCGCGGGTGAGACCATAATCATGCATGTATCTACGTGCAACCAAGGCTGCTAGTGCTGAAGGAGTAGCTCCATATCGAGACTCACTTTCATAGGATAGTATCTTGGCAAGAATCTTTGAGGATGTTTCTCGGTCAACTTCTGACATCTTCTCGACTCCAACAACCAGAATAAGATTAGAGTGTCCAGATGCAATCATCGTAAAAGCGGCCTCGAACGCGCTTGAACCTGAGGAGGGTCCGGATTCCACCCGGGTTGCGCCTGCAGGAACAAGCCCTAGTCTATCAGCCAATAGTGTCGACACATGCCCCTTATTGACAAACTCATCAGGATTCAGCGTGCCCACGATGATATGATCGAATGGTTGGTCCAATGTCTGAGAGTCACTCATGGCTTCGAAAGATGCCTTCTCCACAAGTTCAGTGAATGAGTCCTTGAGCACTCCGAACTGTGTCATTCCAGCACCAATGATGTTCACTGGTTCCATTAGACTCCTACCTCACTCAATCAATACAAGAATGTCATTAGGAGTGACCATCGTTCCCACATCAACGTTGACCTCCTTTACAGTCCCTGAGGAGCCGGACTTCAGTTCATTGAACATCTTCATTGCTTCAAGGATACAGACAGTATCGCCAGCTTTGACCGAATCCCCTACCTTGACTCGAACCTCTGTGATCTTGCCAGGCATAGGTGGATAGATACCTCCTTTGATCTTTGGACCACCCTGCCCTCCTCCAGCAGCACTCTTGACGACCTCCTGTTTCCTCACGCGCTCCCAATCAATCGTTCGCTCCTCGCCATTAATTTCAAGGGTAATTGCTTTGCCAGACCTCTTCAGTATCTTCACTGCATAATCCGAACCGGTGTCGTTGACGATCCAATTTCCAGCCTCTTCAAGTGTAGGCTTCATGGTGAAGCTTTGATCCCCCACTGTGATGACTAGGAGACCTCCCTCATCAAGCATTTCCACATCAACTTCATAGGCACGCTCATCCAAAGTGACCTTGTATTCTGGGCTCATCTCACTGCCCCCTGCTTCTCCCACGCATGATATCCTTACGACCTGCAGATGACCAAGCTGATGAAGACTTATCCCATTGGCCAGGACTGTATTGCACTGTTCGACCATCAACAAGGTCTGCTCTCCCAGCATCACTCCAAGTCTGTGCACGACTGGCAGCAGCAGCTACTGCACCAGGCCCGGTCC
The DNA here is from genome assembly GCA_048882325.1 of Candidatus Thorarchaeota archaeon. Classification (GTDB taxonomy): domain Archaea; phylum Asgardarchaeota; class Thorarchaeia; order Thorarchaeales; family Thorarchaeaceae; genus SMTZ1-45. The sequence goes on from JBHLRS010000022.1 coordinate 4,863, forward strand.
CATTCATGTGTAAGACTGCAGCGGCTATAGCAACCTCAAGCTCAGGAGTCATAGTTCCCCTGCTCATCCGCTGTGCCTTTCGTTTCAGAAAATCAAGTGCGTACTGTGGATATAGAGCATATGAAACCAAGTCTCGTGGAACATGTGGAATGTCCTTCAGTGCCTCTCGAGCTGCTGGCAATTCTGGTTCTAGCATATCAGCAGGTCTACACTCCAAGGGCTTTTCATCACCAATTGCTTTCTTCTTTATCTCTGGGTCAATCTCTGCTGGAGGTCTCCCGTAGTATCCCCGAATGTACTGCTTGACCTCAGTAGGGATCATACTGTACCTCTCTCCGGTCACAACATTGAGCGTGGCCTGTGTACCAACTATCTGGCTTGATGGTGTAACCAGCGGGGGATACCCCAGTTCAGCTCGGACTCGTGGGACCTCTGCAAGGACCTCATCATATCTATCAAGCGCTCCCTGTTCTCTTAGTTGATTGTCTAGGTTTGAGAGCATTCCACCCGGAATCTGGAACTGTAAGACCTGTGGGTTGACACCCTGTAGACTGCCTTCGAATTGACCATACTTTCGTCGGATCTTTCTGAAGTAGTTCGCAATCTCTGCGAGGAGGTCTAGGTTTAGACCAGTGTCCCTTTTTGAACCCTTTAATGCTTCAACAATGGACTCAGTTGCAGGTTGAGATGTTGCCATGGATAACGCAGAGATGGCACAATCAACTATGTCAACTCCCGCCTCTGAGGCTTTCAAGTAGGCCATGGCAGCCATGCCACTGGTGTAATGGGAATGTAGGTCGATTGGAATCTCAACTTCATCCTTGAGTTTTGTGACCAAGTCAAAAGCAGCCTCGGGTGAGATGAGACCTGCCATGTCCTTGATGCAGATTGAGTCAGCATCAAGAGAGTAGAGTTTCTTTGCCTTCTCAACGAACCTGTCATTTGTATGGAAGGGACTCAGAGTATAACAGAAACTTGCTTGGACATGACCACCCTCACGTTTCACAAACTTGATTGCAGCCTCCATGTTGCGGATGTCATTGAGAGCATCGAAGATTCGGAAGACATCAAGTCCTGCTTTGACTGCTTCAACGACGAATGCGTCGAGAACATCATCGGCGTAGTGACGATAGCCCACGATGTTCTGGGCTCTGAGGAGCATCTGGAGCTTTGTCTTTGGCATTGCATCCCTTAGAGCCTCTAGCCTTTCCCATGGGTCCTCATCCAGGAACCGCATCATGGAATCAAAGGTGGCTCCTCCAAACATCTCAAGTGACCAATATCCGACCTTGTCGAGCTTTTCGCAGATTGGAATCATGTCCTCTGTTCGCATTCTTGTTGCCAGCAAGGACTGATGAGCATCCCGCAAGACGGTGTCAGTAATCATGAGTTTGGTCATGGTCAACCACCTAGCAGTGATGTGATGTCGTATTTAGTAGTTCTGATGAGGTTGGAGATTGGTTAAATCAAGACTTATCTTGGAGTTGTGTTCTAGAAAGGGAGTCATGGAGACTGGGGCATGAGTATCAAGCTGACCTACACAACCATCAACGGGGATGTGAAAGAGGTTGAGTTTGAGAGAGGTGCTAAGGAAATCCCTTTTAGACGACGAGAACTCCTTCACATTGATCTGGCACCTCTCAGTTCATGCAAGGCACTTGAGGAAATCTATCTGGATGGAAACCAACTACAAAGCATCGATCTGGCACCTCTCAGCTCCTGTAAATCACTTAAGAAACTCTTTCTGTCCGAGAACCAGTTACAAAGTGTCGATTTAGCACCTCTCAGCTCATGTACAAAACTCAGGGTCTTCTGGCTTCACGATAACCAATTGCAGAGTATTGATGTAGCACCTCTCAGTTCTTGCAAGGCACTCGAGGAATTAGATCTAAATGGAAACCAGATACAAAGCATCGATCTGACACCTCTCAGCTCGTGCACTAGACTGAAGTGGTTCAACTTGAGTGCTAACAAGTTACGAAACATTGACCTAAATCCTCTTAGCGCATGCACGAAACTCTATGTCCTCAGATTGTATAACAACCAGCTGCAAAACATTGACCTGACCCCTCTAGGAACATGTACGAGACTTATGAATCTCGACCTGGCTGGTAACCAGTTGCAGAGTATTGACCTGATTCCCCTCAGCTCGTGCACCGAAATTGCGGACCTTAACCTGAGGAATAATCAAATACAGAGCATTGACCTGACACCTCTAAGTTCGTCTTGGAGACTTAGGAACCTAAATATTTACAGTATCAAATTACAGAGAGCTGTTTCATGGTTACGCCTCACTAAAAGAGAACAAGGAAAAGCCGTCTATACTCATCCGTCTGAAAGATATCCCTGGAGCTATCTTAGAGATGTTTTGGAATTCCATCTGACATCTCCAACGAGAGATTCATACAGAAAGGCTTCGATTCTGAGAATTCAGAATGATATTCTAAGAGCTCTAGGTCTTTCAGACTATGGGTTCATTGGTAGAGATATGACCAATACACTACTGTCACTGTCCTCAGACAACAAGAGAGATTTTGTTCAGTTCACTCTGGCAGAGGTCCTAAAGGATGAGGTTGTAGCGACTATCGATAGAGAGGGTCACTCGATTGGCCTCAATATAGAATCCTTGAGTAGTAGACATGATGAGATTGCCAAGAGGGCGAAGGACATCATCAGACTAAGAGCAGATGAGATTGAACAAACAACTATTGCAATACATGATAACACTGCAGATCTAAGACCACTCTGGCTCACAGCATATGGTTATGAGATTTGCTCCGCACTATGTCTACGACTGGACACAGATTCTACCGGAGTTGAGCAGGTCAAAAGGGCGATTGGTGATGTGGGACTTGAGGTGCATCTTGGCGAGTCATCGGTCTACGGAGTGGACGTTAGTGAAGAATTCAAAGAGTGTATTTGGTGGATTGCCAAACATATGGGTCGTGCTTGGTCGCACAGTTCAGAGATTATAGCATATCTCGGAAACAACGAGCCGTGGAAGTGGTAAGACAAAGTATCCGTATCTACAAAATCAGAACTCAGATTGATCAGATATAACCTGTCCTTGAACTTCAATCATTACAACTAGTTGCCTTGATTCACTTTCTAATCCAAACTTATCTTGGAGTTGTGACTGAAGGTGCAAATTCTGTTCTGTCACTAAGTCTTCTCTGAGAGACATAACGACTTGAGGAACACTGGATTATGCTACATCCAAATCTTGCGTTCAAAAAGAAAAAAGGGGGATGACTCCCCCATAGAATTAACTGAGGGGGAGTGGATTGATTTGAATTTGGGCCCATTCAACCGTAAGCTGCCAATCGTGTGACCAATGGTCGGGTCTACCAATTCCTAGATATACAGCTCTTCCTGGATCAAGACCTGTTATTGTTGCTTCTTTATACCTCCATGAAGTTCCGTCGGGATAATCTAGGATTTTGTGGTATCGAACGATTGTGTACGGATTGTCGGCATACATCACATAGATGTACACCAGTCTTCTATTTTCTACCAAGTAGCTATAGAATGTGTCGTACTGTTTGAACCATCCCCTCAAACTTATTTCTCCATTAGCGTCGATTAGGATTGTATCGCCTTGAGAATTGGGTATGGTTGAATCATGTTTGATGTATGCATAGAAATGATACCCATAGTCACCACTTCCAACTGAATCAAGATGGTAGGTTATCCCATAATCTGATTCAAACTGACGGAAATGACAATATCCGTCATAAGGAGTGGTGTTTGCATTCCATCCAACATTATAGGTTGGAATATCATATATGACATGACAGTAGACAGCGTCTATAGATACCGTGAAGGGGCTTCCATAGTATAATGTTTTACTGATTCGTATTTTCATATCACCATTAGAGCTGATATGGCTAGTCCCCAAATTATCATCAGGCAAGTCAAAAACAGGAGTGAAGTCAGATTTCAGCTTGTTTGTCAATACATTCCATCGATTTGTATCATAGTTCCAAACGCGAACATCAACTTCTGGTCCATTTGTTCCTCCAATCACACCAATACTGATTGTCCTTATTGGTTCTGGGGGAGTGTCAGAAAGGCGGAAGCTGTAGTCATAGGTGAGTTTGTCAGCAAGAGAGTCTGGTCTCCAAGGATTTGTTAGAACTCTTTCACTACTTGATACGTGATACATATCATCTGGGTTGAATGAGTATGTGTAACTTGTATCACCAGATCCATAATTGTAACTTACCCCATTTGCTTTTTCATAACCAGTTTCGAAAAGGGTTAACGGCACCTCTGTTGATAGTGTTTCTACTGTTTCTACTTGTTCCCACCCGCCATCAAGATAGACACGTTTGAGTATTGTTGTAGCCCTAAGAGTTATCTCATGATCTCTTGCACCTTTGTAGAGTTTCCAGTTCAAATCTACAAAGCCAACGCCTCCTTTTGTCTCTTGGAAATAAATCCCCGTCCAAAAGAATGCTTCATCCCGATTATAGCCATCCCAAAACAACCTTGCTCCTTCATCGTATCTGGTTGCCTCCATTTTTTCTGGTGCTGGCGTAATATCGGAACCAGCTAATAGACTGAGCAATTTGATTGGTTTAAGCACATATTTTGCAGGGGGATCACTTACGAAACTAAATCCAAAGGTGAGAAAACTTAAGACTTCTTGAGCCATGTCATAATCTCCACTCTCATGAGGATAGTGTAAATTCGACGATGCCTTATCACTTGCAACGATTGCAGTGTAGTCTTTGTTGATTGATTCAACGATGTCTAAAGTCACTACATCAACATAGTAATATTCAGCTTCATTGTTATACGCGTATTGCTCGTATAGGGAAGGAGCCACTGATACTCTAAGGTTCAAAGAATCGTAGTCTTCCTGTAAGACTGAATACGAATAGACTTGACATGCGAGTCCAAGTAGACCAAATTCCCCTTCTTCAACATTACCAACATCTTCGTCGAAAATGACACCATTAAGTGTTGGCTTCTCGTGTGTCCAACTTGTCCTAAGTCCATGATCTGGTGATGATGATGATGCTTCGACTAAAGGCATCATGGATGTGAACATCATTGTAGACACAAGAATTGCCAAGACGACGAAACGAAAGTTTTTCCACTTTGCATTCTTCACTGCGCTCATTAGATTCTTCACTCTCATTATTACTGTATCTTGGTACTGTGATGGTCAATCCAGTGTTCTCTTCAGCTAACTGAATAACGACTCTGGTAAATGAAATTCCAACCAATGGACATGAAATTAGCATACTCCATATCAAAGGCGAAACTCTCCCATCACTGACCATAATTCAGCATTCCTTGAATATAAGCTATAGACGAGGCGTTAACTAATCCATTGAGTGGAGATTTCTGATTATTTCGCGAGATTGATTGATGAGATGTTGAGATTTTTCATGGTGTTTGAAAACTAATGACTAAACAATTGGACAACACCTTAATTCTGAGTTCGTCACACCTTTATGTAGTCAGCAATATCTGGGCTAATGTCAATACCCTCTATTGTGAATCCCCTTGGTCCAATCTTCCAGTCTCTGGCTATATCAGCACGAGGTCTACCCCCAGTCCAGGTCTTTCCAATGACCATTCTATGTGATAATATTCCATCTGAATCAAACATACCCCTGAAGTATTTGATGTATCTACTAATATGATCAGTCGGGACATCCATCCAGAGTACAATACCCTGTGTCGTGATATAATAAGCGACCATTGGTAGTTTCAATGCAATAGCGAGAAGTGAATTTGTCATGTCTTGTGAACAGTCACACTCAATGCGGAGGTGCCCGAAGTCTACATGTGTCCAGAGAGTAAGTGGTTGTACCACTCCTCGCGATAGAAGCTTCTGCTTTTTTCGATATACTGCACTAGGACGCAGTCCTGTTCTAGTGGAAATTGCTGAGGCAGGCAGCCTACAGTCTGAAGACAACACATCGGATACTAAAAAATCACAATAATCGTACAATGGCTCAGAGTCACACTTTTTGATCATAGGTTGAAACTCACTCGCGATTGTTGGAGGAGTATCAGAGTGGACCAGTTCTTCAGGATAAGCCCATCCATCTTCGTTCAATAGGCCCATATTCTTCGAGAACCCGCCAGCAATACCTTCTTGAAGCCGCCAATATGTAAATCGCTCTCCAGCCAAATCAGAAATGCTTCTTTTAAATTCATGAACCACACTCTTATCATTTGGCAACTGGAAGGTCAAGTAATGATGTCCATTGAATCGATCCTCATTTGCTATGTTCAGAAATGGGTATTCACTTATAGACTGAAAGAAGGAGTCCCATGAGTATTTGGATTCCAAATTGAAAAAGAGAATGAATAATCTCAAGCCAAACTTCCAATTATTGACTAATCCCTTAACGATAAACCAGTAGTCTTCTTTGAGCTTCCTAAATCTCTGAGAAGTAGTTTGAAGATGTTGATTCAATGCTTTCGCAGCTCGAGAAAATGTACTCAAAGGAAACTTCTGAAAGTACTTGAGAACAGGCAGTAACTTACTAGTCAGCGGTGGTTGTTCTATCCTTGTCCATTCATCTATGGCCGCATAGAAAAGTCCAGGACTGCTATTACCATGTTTATACAAAAATTGAATATTATCTTGAATCCGTTGTAAATACTCCCTTCTTGCAAGGAGAAAAGGATCCATAGGTAGAATTTTGTAACTACTCAGTTTTCGTATTCTTTCATACTCAATTACAGCTTTCTTCCTTGAAATTTGGCCCTCACTTATCTTGACACCTAGATCAACAATATCTAGAATATATAGTGAAAACTCATGGAGATTCTCTTGTTGATATCGAGACTCACCCAATTTGTCTACTAGCTTTGTCTTTGTGTCCCCAATGGTGATTGAATTTGCCTCCAATTACCTTGCGCTATATGCTTGTTTACTTGCAGACATATAAATGGAAACTATTGAGAATCGTAGAATCTGCTCCTCAGCTTTCTCTATCTAAATTGGATTGAAACCACCTAATTCTAACCTAACCCTCTGAATTCTTTGTAGAAACGAAAAGAAAGACACCCTGACCTCAATTATCTGTATTTCCGAGCTTTTACACGTAAAAACCCAATCGTAATACTTATTAATGTAATATGTAATACTATTACACAAGTAATACCCGTTTGAGGAGGCAATGTGAAGAAGTGACGAGTCGTAGAATATCGATCGAGCGAGCAACTCTCGTGGTCATGGATATAGAGAAACTTGATGGAGCAATAGGTTTCAACATTGATGTCTCAGCACATGTTCTGAGGAGTATTGGAGGGACAAACCTGAGCATCTACATCCATGACAAGAGAAACCAGCAGTCGACTAGATAAATCGAAATAAGTTGAATGAGGCCTCATTCGAATTTTGTCAGGTAGCACCCTGTAGTTCTTTCTTCTGCTCTTCTGTGAGTTCCTCGTAGCCTACAAGTTTGTCAAGAGTAGTTCCTTTGAATATGTGTGCGGTACACTTCAGGTGATGCCATCCATAACTAATATGACCTTCATAGAGAAATGGTTCTCCCAGCCGTAGTTCTCCTTTCTGGATCTTCTGTGAGCAGGTCCGGCAAGTCGCCCTACTAGACTTTGCAGGTTCGATTTTCCATGCGTCATCGGTTTCAGACTCTTTCTCGGTAAATGGCTCAAGGTCATAGAGAAAGTCCTCTACATCACCTCCCACCATTTCAGGAGTCAAACGAATGGTGAAGGAATCATACTCTGTAGGGGAATAATCGAGGTCGACAGTACCATTTGCGAAGGTCTTCTTTATCTCGGTCTTTGGAGGGTACATCTTGTTGGCCCGCATGAAGTCCAAGATCTGTGTAGCGAGAACGTTGCTCGCATCCTTCTTGCCCATCTCGGTTATCCCGGATTCGCCTGCAACACCGTATGTTGTTACAATGATCTGACGACCGTCGTCCAATGTTTCTCGAGCCTTCAGAAACACGACTGCCCCCACTCTGACTGACTTTTTGATTCTTGGCGTTCTGAAGGTGTCTGGATTGATCCAGTATCCCCAATCGGTTGCGTATTCTAACCACTCTGTCATGACGAATGCCCTCGTTTAATAATATCGAACTCACATATATCTTGACCACCATTTGTTACTCTGTCTTTGGTGACCTCCTTTTTCTGAGGAGAATGGCAGTCACTAATACAACCCCTATTGCTACTGCACTTATAATGAGCCACGGAATCAATACCTCCAAGAACGGAATAGGCTGAATTGTGACCAGGACCATGTCAGTTGCAATATTACCCCAAATATCCTCTGCAACTATGGTATAGTTATAGACACCCGGAGGAAGGTCTTCAATATTAGTTGAGAAGAAAATGGGTGAAGTTGGGATGTCATATGATGTTACCTCAGAACCATTCCGAAGAAGCACGAACGTTAGTGTGCTTAGGTCTGAAAGGGTCCACTCTAGCATATAGTTAGTTTCATCATCTACGCGATATGAGAGGTCATCAGGATGGGTTGTGGTCGGGGGTGTAGTGTCTCGTACGAAGACAGTGAAGATCGCTTCAGTGTAATAACCATAGATGTTGGTAACGTTCACTTCCAATGGATAGTCACCTACATCCAACCTGTTGCTGCTACCAATGGTATACATAATTACCCAGAAGAGAGTGGACTCATTCAACCTAAGATCGTATGGAGCAGGACAGATGACTGGAATGCTATATTCGAAGTCTGGACCAAACTCAACATGTTGATCAGTTGGTCGTATTACCCACTCGACAGGGAACGGAGGGTACATCAGAGGATGGTAGTCAACATCAGAAAATGTGTGACTAGTATCTCCAATACCATCACCATTTCCATCTGAACCCGTATAGTCAGACCAATAGTTATAGTCCCAAATTGAAGGAGTGCCATCAGAAATTCCATTGTCTAGCGTATTATTAGCAAAGATATTCCATTGAATGAAGTTGTCATTTGACGCAGTAGTCCAAATACCAAACTCATTTTCGTTTGAAGTGTTGTTTTCCAGAATATTCTCAATTGCACTCTGCAGTCGAAAGCCGCTGTTTGCGTTCCTGTTACAGATATTATCAGTGACTATATGATACCTAGAAAAGTATGTCAGCTGAATCCCGAAAATTCCATTTCCGCTGCAATTATTCCCACTGATTGTTCCATAATCCGAATCCGAGATATAAATGCCTGTGAAGAAGTTATACGAGCAGTAATTGTTTGTGATGGTAAAATTGTCAGAGTTCCCCCACCAAATGCTGTATGAGTTGTAACTGATGTTGTTCCTAGCCACAACGAGGTTTTTACATGCCCCAGATACGTTGAGGCCATTAGCAAAATTGGTGATCAGATTATTGATAATTCGTCCATTGGATGAGTTCTCTAGATTTATACCATATGAAGGAGTTGCCGCAGGACCAATCAAATTGCATCCTTGAATGGTATAGTTTACCCTGGTATTTGTTATACTAATACTGGCTTCTGGAGCGGGACCCATTGCAATGTCATAGTTCTCTATGATGTACGGGTCTTGAGCTGAACCGTCGCCTGACCAACCTTCTGCAAGTGCAGTTGCTGAGAAATTAGCATCACTATCAATAGCAATCGGTCCGTGCGAATCATTTGCTCTGATGCTTCTGGTGCTCGTGGTTTCGTAATTCACATCTTGGTCAGTTGTAACAGGTGACACAACAGGCATGAGCAGGAGTAATATCAGAAACAGAGATACCACAAACCTGCATCTTATCTCCATCCTAAGCATGGAACGACTCTCCTTCTCTGCGACGAACAGTATAGATGATATCAGCGAAAGTCAATCAAGCAAGGTCCATGCGGTCGTTAGTTCACTCTCCCTCGCGATATATGCGAGTATGTTGACTTTCCATATTAATGTCAGCAATGATTGATTCACTATAGTTTAGAGAAAACGACCATTCCTCAACTCTTATACTCAATGAGCCAAGAAAGAACAACATGTGCGGTCGTTTTGCACTTCTTACTCATGCGGAGGCAATCATAGAGCGGTTTGGAGTAGAGGAGGTCATCAAGAGACCTGAACCCAGGTACAACATCGCTCCGAGCCAGAATGTGACTGTTGTTGTGCAGAGAGAAACACGACAACTTACAGAGATGAGATGGGGACTTATCCCCTTCTGGGCCAAAGATGTGAGCATAGGTAACCGGATGATCAATGCCCGTGCTGAAACGGTTGCTGAAAAGCCCGCATATCGGAGTGCATTCAAGAAACGGAGATGCCTGATACTTGCAGATGGTTTCTATGAGTGGCAAAAGGTTGGGAAAGTCAAGATTCCCACACACATACGACTGAAGAGTCGAGGGCCATTTGCCTTTGCAGGACTATATGAATACTGGAAAACCAAGTCAGGAAAAATGCTCGAGAGTTGCACAATCGTCACAACCACACCAAACGAACTCATGAAATCAATTCATCGTAGGATGCCTGTTATTTTGAGCCCAGAACACGAGGCAGCTTGGTTGGACCCAACAAACGAAGATGTATCGGAACTTATGAAATTGCTTCAACCTTACAATCCAGCAGTGATGGAGGCGTATGAGGTATCAGAGTACGTCAACTCACCCAGTAATCAAGGCCCACTCTGTACAAAGCCAGTGAACGCATCACTACTTGATTCTTCAGAAACTGCGAGCACATCTAGTGGTAGTGCTTAAGTAACTCGATACCCACTATTGAAACATGGCGCATCCAAGAGTAATGCGAGGTGAGGATGGGAGAGCACCTCATATTCATCTAAAAGAAGAGGACGTCGCAAGATGTGTACTGTTGCCAGGGTCTCCAGAACGAGCAAGGCTCACGGCCTCCGTGTTTGATGATGCAGTGGAAAAGACGTTTCACAGGGAGTATCTGTCATTCTCTGGTAAGTATCAAGGTGTGGATGTCACGGTCATGTCGACTGGGATGGGAGTCTTCTCTGCTGTAACTGCAGTGGAAGAACTCGCTGACATAGGTGCGGAAACCTTCATTCGTATTGGTTCATGTGCTACCTACCAAGAAGAGATTGCTCTTGGAGATAACATCATTGCCACGGGGTGTATACGTGATGAGGGGTGCACGCTGGAATTTGCGCCTTTGTCTTTTCCTGCAATACCAAGCCTAGAGGTTCTGACTGGTCTAATAGCCTCTGCAGAGGAAATAGGAGCAACATACCACACTGGTATCGTGAGGACATGTGAGAACTTCTACCTTCGTGAGAGATCTTCGAAGCTCAATGAGCAATACACCAGATTAGGTGCTGTTGCAATAGAGATGGAATTGTCAGCGATTCTCATGGCAGCTATAGATCTTGGGAAACGAGCGGGAGGAATCCTGACTGTAGGCTCAAACCTAGTGACAACTGAAAACCGATACAAAGGACAGAGAGTCGCTGAGTTTGAGACCGGTGAAAAAAACATGATCAAGATTGCACTTGAAACAATTAAGCGACTTGATGGTCGTTAGATTTCTTTTCCTCAGGAACTACAAACCTCTCATTGACAAGTCTGCAAGCAATATCTCTGAAGCCAGGACATTTGCTCCATCTCATCTTGTACTCACAATTATCGCACTCTCTGAAAACCTCAAGACTGCGCTTTATGTTAAGAACTGTCACGAACCCCATGTATAGTGCGATAATTAAGAGGAGCTTGAGCTCCAGACCCGGTGAGAAAAGTCCATTCATGAGAAGAATCGACCAGCAAACCGCTGCAAAGGATGGCCCAAGAAGAAACTTCGATACTATCTTCGTCCTTGTGCTGCGGTCTGCCAAGCCAGACAGGCTTGTTAGAAAGTATAGAACACTACCAACAACTCCTCCCCAAAACAAATAGAATCGATTGAGTAAGGTGAGATCGTACAGCCAAATCAATAGCAGAATGAACATCGCACCAAAGAATGAGATCGAGTTGAATGTGCATCCTATGCACCATCTTCTACCTCGGATTGTCACAGAGTGACTATCAAAGTGTGAACAGGTTGGGTGATGGGCGGTCACAAACGGGTCAGTAGTCTTCAGGAAGAGTAGAGGATGTCTGAGTACGCGACGCATGTTTAGCATCAGCCTACCTCGATTTTCGTCATCGAGAACTTCTTCGCACGGTCGTTGAGTCAATCCTCTCTCTTCCCGATCCATTGCTGTTCAAGTTGTCCGTCTGATGAAACTAAGGGACTAGTGGAATCAAACCACCAAGAATCGCAGCCCAGACTCCAGCGAAGACGAACATCAGTAGCAATATCATAACGATAATTTGGATGATGGCACCCAAAATCCATGCAATCAGGGCTCCGCCCCAACCAACTCCGTGTCGGCTCTTGATAAAGTACCATGCGATGAAACAACCCAAACATGGAATCCAGATGACCAAAGACATGAGAAGTGCAGTGACAAATGTCGATGACAGGTCTCTATTGGTACCGTCTACAAAGCCCAATCCAATCCCCAGAAATAGACCTTGGATTAGAAAGTTGATTATGAAAACCAGAGCAATGAGTATGAGAATAGATGTTAAACCAATTCCAAGTATCCCAAAAATCCAATCAAATTGCATTCCTATCCCTCGCGAGATGATATCGCTCATGCGAAACTTAGTCAGATAAAAGTCTACTGACTAGTTGGATTAGACGAATTGTTGCATCATCTCATCAATCATACTGTCAATGTTGTCCTGATTGACGTTATTCTCGGCCATGATTTCGCTAATCCGGATCTTTCGAGAGGTGTCCTCAAGGTCATTTAAGCTTGAGAATGCACCAAGTCGTCGTCCGAAGCGATATAGCGTCTGTTCTTCCGCATCCATATCAAGGAACCTCTGGGTAATTGATAACAAGTGCTTTTTATCTTCAGGAAACTGTCCCTTGAGATCAGCGAATAGGTTCAGAATATGATCACTCACCAGATATCCTGAGATACCCTCTAGGTTAGAGATGAATGTGTGGAGCTCCTGCACAATCTCGATGTCATTACATCGGTCAAAGTCACCAGATGAAACCATGTCGTAAAGAGGAGCTCGGACTGGAAAAGCAATTGGTCTCAAGCGGATGAAGTCAGGATTAATCTGGGTAATGGCATCAGCAGACTCAATGGCATGTTCCTTGGAGAGGTGACGACCTCCAAGTCCGGGCATGAAGTATTCAGATAACTCTATGCCCGCTTCCTTCACTCTGAGACCCGCTCGAACATGAATAGCCTTCGAAGCACCTTTTCGAACCATCTTCAAAACATTGTCAGATCCAGATTCAAGACCAACATGAATCCGGTTGAGTCCTGCTTCATGCAAGGAAACAAGGTCCTCTATGGTCATCTTATTGATTGTAGATGAACGAGAGTATGATGTGATTCGTTCAATATCTGGGAACTTGTTTTTCAGATGAGCTAGTATCTTTACCAGATTGTGTGCTCCAATCACCAATGCGTCTGCATCTTGGAGGAAAACAGACTTCATTCCAAGACTATTCCAACGCAATGCAGCATCATAGGCTAGGGGTTCACCTATCACAATGTTGTGGGTTGGATATTCAAGAAAGTCAATATATTCACGGATGATGTCGATATCGCGCATCACATGCTCCACAGGTCGAACAGAGAACACTGTTTCTTTATAGACTGGGCAGAATAAACATCTGTTCCATTGACAGTTACGAGTCACTCGTATCAGAAGACTTGCAGCCTCACTTGGAGGTCTGATTGGGCCCATCTCAAAACGATAGGTAGCCAATTTCGCAGGTTCTTCGTGAGTCATGATAGAATGAGCTCCGGATAAGAGTGAAAGTTTGTGCTTTTCACTCTATCCGAATTTAAGGAGGGAAGAATGGATGCTTACCTATCGAAGCGAGAACGATAGACGACAGACATGCCAGTACGACTCCTTTGCTGTGGAAGATTTCTCCACCTTCTTGGGGATGCTTTTTCACATGCCATATCGATGCACCTTCACATCATATAGGATACTGAAAGAATATGATTTCACGTACAGTGGCGACTGAGATAATACGGATGAGATATTTCGTAATCTTCCGAAAACTGAAGTGCTCCCTTCACAAAAAGGGATTCAAAATCCAGCTTCACGAATCATCTCATCGAGCTTGGATTCTGCAAAATACGGGAACTTCAGATTCGAGTATGAAACAAGAGTTGTTGTAGATTTTACAAAAGGCTTACATCTGATGTGACGTGCAATAGCCTCTGCTTGATGTAAATCGTCTACGACAAATTCAGCATAGATTATTGCGTCTGTTGCTGATACTGTTGGATCCCAGAGCTCAAGTGAGAACTTATCCTGTAACCACTTTACTATATCCTCTAGTGTTGTTTCATCCTCATTCCATTCGAAACGAACATAAAAATTCACAAAATGACCAGCAGCCGTGTCAGGTCTGGCAGAGAAGTGGATACCCCCACCTTCCATAAGCTCACGAATAGCTCGTCTAACTGTCTTTGGTGCTAGATTCGTATCAGCTGCAATATCGTTGATCAATGCACGAGGATTCTTCTGCAGCACAGCGAGAATACGAAAATGAAGCTTAGTGAGTTTCATCTTCTGGCCATGTTTCCAAAGTATTGTGCGAACTTCAACATCTCGAACCTCTGGGGGATTATGTAGAAACGTTCGTAGTTCGGATAGCATTGAGGACCCAATATATTGCCCCCAAAGAAGATATGCCCCACCATCTGCACTGGCTAAGAGACTGATATGACCGACCATGGGGCTCTCCCCCATCTTTCCAAGATATTGGTCAATATCTTCAGTCCCATCAGTAATAACGAGCGCAATGAAATGCTCAGCATTTATCATCGCGGCGCTGAGAGAGATAGCAAAACGAGAGATTGCTCCACTATCCAAGAGCGCCTGAACTCTATTCTTGACAGCATTGGAACTAAGACCAATCTTTCGAGAGAGGTCACGGTAGCTAATTCTGCAGTTGGTAGCTATCTCAATCATGATTGTCTTGTCTATAAGATCCAACTCATTTGCCACCTGATTCTACTTGCAGGACATCGTCCTGTTAGTATTTTCCATATCGGTGGTTACTCTAATGCCAGTCTTTCAGATGTTTCAAGGTACATCCGTAGAGTATCAACGTGTGACCGTAGCTGAGCTACACTACCATCATGACCTAGAGTGAATGCGCTAGGACCTATCCTCCTGCCACGTTTGAATGCTGTATAGAAACAAGCCTCAATTCCTTTGGCTCCAAGAGTGTGTGCGCGTTCGCCCACTGTCATGATAAGGTCAAGATCCTCCTGAGACTCAACACAGAGATAGTAAGCAGGACGATTTGGATGTGACGTGTCAGTGAACTTGACTATACGGGAACCCTCAGGGAACTGTTGATTGAGACATGGGTTGCATCTCCATTCTCCACCATCAGAGAAGGAGTTGTACACATACTGAACGTTCTCAGTTGACCCACATAAATCGCAAGTCTTTGTCATGGTTCTGCCCCTTTTATTGTTCTCAGATAGGGGAAAACTAGGAATCCAAGAACTTGAGATGTTATATTCCCCCAGTGATACAAGGTGAACCAATCGAATACTTAATTAACAATGGTTAATTCATAAGATTGTGGTGTTCCGATGAAGCTCACAAAATCGATTTGCAGTAGAGAGATAAAGAAGACTAAGGTTCTTGACTCGTCAGGAGAGGTCGTGGGAAAAGTGAAAGACCTCACTTTCTCATTTGATGGAGAGCTCAAGCTGTCCAAGTTCATACTTGGAGGATCGAGATGGGAAGAGTTTCTTGAATCAGTCAAGATTCGACCAGACAAAGATCCAGTCTTCGACGGTTCATTGATTGATCACATTGATGATCATGTGCATCTTAACACCACAGTAGCATCACTAAAGACAACTCACGACAAGGATGCCATTCCGGAGGGAGATATCAGACTCTCAAAGATTGAGAAGATGGATATTGTCGATGACTCTGAGCAGAAGGTTGGTCGAGCAATCGCAGTCAATTTCAATCTCGACGGGTCAGTTTCGATGATTGTTGGAGGCGGCTTTATTGAGGAGAAACTAGAGGCTGCTGGACTGAAAACAGATGTAGATGTTATCGTACCCGGGCATGTGATAGCTTCAATTAGTGATAAAGTACATCTCATCGTATCCGCAGACTCACTTGAAACAACAATGGATGATGCTTTGAGGCATGAAGAAGAGGTCAGAGCTCGAAGAGAGCAGCCTGTTCAGAGGGATGTGGCTAAAGTCCAGCTCTTCACCCATCGTCCAATGTAAATGACCACATCGATTTTCACTCCTCATTACTCATACATATAACGTTCGAGAGTCATCGAAATGATTATGCCCGATGATAGTGATATTGACCTTGGTTGGTTCACTCTGTGTTTTGATGTCAAGGACATGGGGAAAGCACTAGAATTCTATAGGCAATTGCGATTCAGTATTGAAACCGGTGGTATAGAAGAGGGGGGGTGTCAGGTCACAAACGGAAACGTTAGACTCACATTCTTTTCTAATGGTTTCATCCAGAAGGAGTTTGGAGTATCTCACCTGTTCAACTTTAGAGGTGGAGATGTCAGGACAAACTTCGAGAATCTGAAGAAGCTGGGAATATCGTTCACCCAAGACCTCAAAATCCATGAAGATGGGAGCATAGACGCTAAGTTTGAAGATCTAGATGGAAACGTAATCTATCTTGACACACATCCGAGTGAGGTCCAAGATTGAGTGTCAGGTAAGCAGTTACCAATCATTGAGGACCGGGGAGGACTTCTAAACCATGTTCAAATTCGGCCCCTGAACAACCTCTGAATGATACACCTTTGCGGGAGTTCGTTTCCTCCACAAGACAATTACTACGCTAGAAACAACCAATGCGCCAAATCCTGCAATTGCGAGAGGAACAATAAGATTGGGAGTTGACTTTCGCTCTAGCACAACACGTGAAACCTCAAGACCGGAACTAGCCTCCCATACCATTTTGTTAAGCATTCCATCGGACTTTGAGAAATGTGTATGTGTTTGGATGATATAGTCTCCAAAGAAACTTGTTCCTGTTTGATGAATGCTCCATGCTGCGGGTGTTTGTGAAACACTCCTGTCATCAAACCCTTCCCAGGCAGTAACGAAAATGTTTGTTATCAATGACCAGTTGCCAGCAGGAAGACCTGTGGGAAAATGACCCATATAGTCAAGCCAAAGACCATCGATGTAAGTATCATTCTCGTCAAAGACAGCTACTGCTGCAAATGAGATGTCTTCTGGACCATTCACAATATCGGGAATTTCAGGAAGGTCGACAATGACATAATACAAATCAAAACTCACCGATTGACCGCCTCCTGTCGCCTTAATGGTGTAATTAAGTATTTGACCTTCGACTACGCCCCAATACAAACCATGTTGTGGTTGGGCATTTGCTTGGATTGGAGAAACAATGACTAGTGTACACAATATCAAGATCAGGGTGAATCTTCTCATTTTTCCCAGAAACCTCCACCAAGATTGGTTGGTCCGCTCCCTCTATTATTTCTTGTGAGCTGCCTATCCAGCGCCTAATTTTCAGCTTAAAGTTTATATTTCCTCAAGGGAACCCGAGTTAGTGATTTATGTGGACTGGAGAGGCTAGCGATGCTGCCCGAGGGGCCATCGCAGGATGAAATTAGGTTTTGCCACACAAGAAAGGCCGTGGCGGCCAGAAAAAAATCAGAGTTCGCGAGGTGGGTAGCAAGATCTATCCTCACAGAATGAACCGCTGCAGTGTCAATGTTGCTCCCAAGTGCAAAGGCTGGGTCAATGCTAACACCATGCCTGTATCTGGTATTTGCAAGCGCTGCTGGCAGGTCATGAACTCCCGTAAATGAACAAACAGGGGGACACTCCCCCGACTATTCTTTTTTCAACTATGCCGGAATGTAGATCCATTGCCGCATGTCTTGAAGGCAAGGTATTCGGCGAATCAGGTTCTTCTTCAGTAGTTTCCGTAGCGCGTATCTCACTGTTCGAGGTGCAAAGTGCACTTCACCTAAGAGCTGCTTGGGTGTTACACCATTCTCTCCCTGTGACCGCAATATGTTCAGTACAATCTCCTGACTCTTGGTCAGCTTGGAAGCCCTTACCTTTAGCTCAAACTCTTCTTTATTCATCATTGGTAAAAACACCAACTATACTAATATTCGTTTGAAATAACTTGTATATAACTATTTCTACAAAAACTCTAAGAAAAATTAACCCTGTTAAGACCTTGCCTTTGTGAGATTTTCGAGGGAATGCTGATTTATGGATTTTCCTCATCATCAGAAAGGTTGATGCCTGATTCCATTTCCTCATAGGAAGGAGCTTCAAGTTTGTCTGAGTCTTCCATATCATGCTACTGGGATCTTACAAAGAATGCCCTAACCAAATATGCAATGATTAATGCACCAATAGCGAGAAGTAGGTAAAGAATATTCTTTCCAAACCAATCTATGTAGTCAAATTGCATTCGCCTGTCACCTCTGGGGTGCTCCTTCGTTTTGTAATATGTTGCAGCTGAATACGAAACAGGTGGTGTTCATTTAAATATTCTAATTGGAAAATGAGGGAGGGTATTCTCGTGAAAAAGCAACAACTGACAGCCATTATTCTTTGTCTAGTAATAATCGTTTCAGGAATCGTCGTATACTATTATCTATTCAACAACGATGACGGAGGTGGTGAACCCATCTATAAAGGTGGACAACTAACTCAAGACGAAACATGGTCAGGAAATATCTTTGTTTATAATCACATAGTTGTTCCCGCGGGTATCACTTTGACAATTGAACCTGGCACCAGATTATTCTTCAATCCAAGCAGAAATTACACAAATCTAAACAAGCTAAGCCTTCATATAATGGGGGGCACGCTTAATGCTACTGGGACAGCGGATGATCCCATTTGGTTCACATCTGACTCGGATGATCCGATTAATGGAGATTGGCAAGGTATTGAATTCGCAAATTCAAATGATTCAATCATCAAGTATGCGATAGTTGAATATGCGTTCATCGGCATCATGCTACAGCAATCAAAGGTTGATATCAGTCACTCAATTGTAAGGTGGGTAAATGCAGAGGGGATATATTGCGAACGCTCCAGTCCAGTTATTGAGTCTAACTTACTGTATCAAAACGGATACCATGAGATTGCACTTGAACAGCACAATCCCAACGTAACAATCAAAAACAACATTTTCGCAGGAGGTCATGTCCCGTTCATTGTTTTTGATTCTAATGCAACTTTGACAGGGAATTATTTCTACAACTACAATAATACTGAGCAACCTGCAGTTTCAGTAGCTGGTCAAGCAAATGCTACAGTCATAAACAACAGGTTTTCTGGATTTAATAATGAAACAGCAATAATGAGATTGTCCAATAGTTGCATTCTTGTAGAATCGAATAACGATTATGGTGAAGGATTCATTCCAATACCTCAACTTGATTTTGAAGATCGAAAAATCACAGACCTAGGATATACTCCTGGGGATCCCGAAGATCGATGTATGTATGTCTATCCTCCTGAGGATGCAACTCGGAGGGTAGTAAAAAGAATCGGCCAAGGTTTTGGTTTTGGATGGTCGCTTGAATATGCAAATGGATATCTTTGGAAATTAGGATCAGGGGATCTAGTTCGAATTGACCCCAATACTGAGGAGAATAAAACGTATACATTTGACACTGCCAATCTACTTGGTCCGAGAGGATTTTGTTACGATGGAGAATTCTTCTGGGCAAATGACCATTCTCTGAGAAAAGTAGTGAAATTCAAAGTGAACGAAACAGATATGGAATTTCATGGGTCATTTCAGGTTCCTGAACCAGATGTGGGTATGGCATCGGGATTAGCCACAGATGGAACGTATCTCTACATGACGAACCTACTTGGTACGAAATTGTATGAACTGCATAAGAATGGAACAACAAATGGAATCGCAAACATCACTGGTTTTGTAGCAGAGAGTGACTTTGTATGGAATGGAACGCATTTCATATCTAGTATTGGCTCAAGACTACTTGTTTGGACAAAATCAGGAAACATCGTAGGTAGTGTATATGAGGCCGCAGATGGCTGTTCAGCGATGGCATGGGATGGAACCTATGTTTGGGGCATATACAAAACATGCGAGTTATGGAATGATAACAAAATATTCCAAATTGAGTTAAAGGACACGCAACTAATTGGTCTTTGACCAACCTCGATTGCCTACTAGGAACTTGCATTCCTGATGAGGGAATCCAGAACGGAAACTGTAAATGATCATCATCGTAATTCTCTACAGAGGAATATTCCCATGCTTCTTTGGAGGCCTATTCTGTCTCTTACTCGTAAGTAAATCAAGACCATTGCAAATTAGCTGACGAGTTTCATGAGGATAGATCACCTTGTCAATATAACCAAGTCCTGCAGCGATGTAGGGATTGGCAAACTGCTCCTTGTACTCTTTTACAAGCTCAGCGCGTTTCTTCTCCTTGTCCTTAGCTGCCTTAATCTCGTTTCTGAAGATGATGTTAATAGCTCCATCAGGACCCATCACAGCAATCTGTGAGCCAGGCCATGCATAGACAAGATCAGCACCGATGTGCTTGGAACTCATAACATCATATGCTCCACCATAACCCTTGCGTGTGATGATGGTTATGAGGGGGACTGTTGCCTCCGCAAAGGCATAGAGAATCTTAGCGCCATGACGAATAATTCCACCCCACTCCTGAGCAGTCCCTGGAAGGTAACCTGGTACATCCATAAACGTGATGACTGGAATGTTGAAGGCATCACAGAATCTTACGAACCTTGCACACTTGTCTGACGCATTAATGTCAATGGTTCCAGCCAGATGCGCTGGATTATTTCCAACGATACCGACTGAACGTCCGTCGAAGCGAGCAAATCCGGTAATCATGTTCTTTGCCCAATGCTCGTGGACCTCAAAGAACTCGCCATTGTCAACTAGTTTCGTCACAACATCTCGCATGTCATAGGGTTGATTGGCATCCTCAGGCACAAGGTCATCTATGGACTCGTCAATATCATTCGGAGCATGTCCTGTGTCAACACGAGGCGGTTCTTCTAGATTGTTGCTTGGAATGTAGCTCAGAAGTGTCTTGATCTGCATGATGCAGTCATCCTCATCCTCACTTGCGAATGATGCGACTCCACTCGTTGTATTGTGGGTCATGGCTCCACCCAGTTCTTCGAAGGTGACCTCCTCGCCAGTGACTGTCTTGATGACCTCCGGGCCGGTGATGAACATGTGGCTAGTGCCTTTCACCATAAGCGTGAAGTCTGTCACCGCTGGACTGTAGACAGCGCCACCTGCGCAAGGACCCATGATCGCAGAAATCTGCGGGATAACACCAGAGGCCAGTGTATTTCGCCTGAAAATCCAACAGTAGGATGCAAGGCTCTTCACACCCTCTTGGATGCGAGCACCTCCAGAGTCATTGAGCCCTATGACTGGAGCACCGGTTTCCATTGCCATGTCCATGACCTTACAGATCTTGAGACCGTACATCTCAGCAAGGGACCCACCCCATACAGTGAAGTCTTGACTGAAGATGAACACCTTCCGACCGTCAATGGTCCCGTAACCTGTGATGACACCGTCACCGAGAATCTTCTTGTCTTCCATGCCAAAGGCGGACTCTCGATGAACAACGAACTCATCAATCTCTACGAAAGACCCGGGGTCGAGAAGCTTCTCAATTCTCTCCCTTGCTGTGTACTTGCCAGCATCATGCTGACGTTTCTTTCTCTCTTCGCCTCCAGCTTCAAGTGCTTTCTCTCTCATCTCAGCAAGCTTGTCGAACGATTCCTTTGGCATAGTGAGGTCCTCACGTTACCTCACGTGTTCTATGTGCCCAGTTTTGAATGTTCTGCTAACCGGGATTTTGAGATGTTTTCAGGGTGATTGTATTAGAGTTCCCTCAGATGTAAATGTTAGAAATGTGAAATAGGGAACATCGAGAATCTCATTGGTCGGATTCTCAACAAGAATACTGTACTCAGAAAGGAAAGTTTCACGATTGTCACCAGCGAAGTGGGTGGGAATTGTATACGTTGGTTGTATTACGTTGATTGATTGAACTATCGGATACAATGAGGCGTTCAGGTCACCCAAACCGCCATCAAAGTAAATCGGAAGAAAGGCTAGATCGATGGAACCGACAAGTTCCTCGTATTCATCAATATACTTGTTATCACCTGCGTGGTAGATGGTGAAACCGTCAATATCTATGATAAAGCTGGTCCAATTGGCTGATTCTGGATGGACCGATTGCACACCTGATGGGTAGTCAGGCAAGTACAGCGGGAAAGCTGTGATATTGATGCCTTCTACTAGAAAACTGTCACCTGGGTTGACTCCCACACCATCAAACCTATCGATTGCATCTGTCATGTTTGCTGGACAAACAAAGAGTGTGTCATTGGTCACTATATCATTGAGGTCTGAAACGCTGTAATGGTCAGTATGTGGATGTGTAATCAGAACAACATCTGCAGGCAGATCTGTGTAATTACTCGGGATATAGAGTGGATCAACGTATATTCGAACCCCATTTGCTTCAATCATGACACCAGCATTGAGTAAGAGCCTTACCTCAATCTCTTTGGCAGGTTCCTGTGCTGGATTCATCAATAGAAAAACTGAAGCTGAAGCAACAATAACCCCAATCACCACTGCAAATGCATATTTGGAGTTGGTTGAGAGACTCATGTTTTGATTCTAGATTGTTGATTGAATATAAGAGAACATCTTGGCGCAATTTACTCAAGTGTAATTAGAAACATACTCTCAATTTATTCCATCATGTGTAGGTATGGCTTTCTAAGGTCTGTATGATGCAGTTAGTATGAGATGCTCACGTATTTCCATTCATCAAGGATTTGGTCAATTTCATCTCAGTAACAGAGGTTTGAATGATTAAGAAATGAGGACGAGCAATCATCTATATCCACGCATGCGTGCTTGAAGCAGTGCTTCATTGACCTTATCTTCATCTACAATGATTGAAAGTTTCCTACCAGTTTCGTTTATCACATACTGAAGAGCGTCATAAAGGTCCCCATAATCACTTGGGCTCATGGTTTCATCAATTCGACATTCCAAACTGTATCCATCCTTAATTCGTACACGTGACAACCAGGGATGTGTCCAAATACCATTCACGAATACGGTCAATATAGCTACTTTGAGAGTCTGTTGAGATACAAGGCGCTTGCATTGAGTCAGAAATCGATTAAGTATTGCTTCATGTCCTAGAATCAGATTATGCTCAGGCGTCGTCTTCTGTAGAAATCCTTGAGTAATGAGAGAACCCAATTCAGAACGAATGACCTCTTCCCCAAGGTTCCATCTCGCCAATATCTCTCCCAGTGGTTTTCTGCCATCTAGACCACCCACCACAAATAGTGTGTTCCTTGATAGACACAGTGGATTACCATCAGAAAAGATGGTGGAAAGAGACTTTTCTGTTGGTTTCAAGATGTCATCATCTGAAGGAACATATCGCATGTCTATACTATTGTTCCAATAGGCACGCATGACAATCTCTTTAGCTTCCTCAAAAGAGATACTCTGGCCAAGAGCAAACTCTTCAATCGTTATTGCTCTATCAAGCACTCTGAGAGCAGGGTATATCGTGTAGACTGGACCTGAATGTGAAATCGGGAGCACTCGTTCATCTTGGGCGTCTTTCGTTTTTATACAAGTTTTCGGAGAGATCTTCTCATCCAAGAAGACTCTCATGACAAACTCATCAAATGAATCAAGTATTCCGCCCTCGAAGCATTCCGCTTCTCGGAATGCTTGAAAGGTGTTCTCGAATTCAGCCACTATTAACCGAACTTTGCTATGCAGGAGCCCATTATCACGCAAGACAACAAGAACAGCCGTGGTCCACTCTCCAGCTTCTACAATGAGAGTCGTGGTCGACCCATAAGTGGTCTTCCAACCAGATTCCTCAGAACTCAGAGCCTCACCCAGAAAACTTGTCATAGCTCCAATGAATCCAGACAATAGTTGAGGATCTAATTCCCCTTTAACAAACTCATGGGAGTATAAAGCCATCCCGTATGATCTATGGATGATGAACAATCCCTTTTCGTTTGATGCGGTTTGCTCTTTCCTCATCTTGATTATTTCTTTCGAGAGTACTCGTTCTTGAATCGCTACACCTTTCTTAGACATCGTATTCTCCTCAGTTCTTTGATTAAAACACGCGCTCCACTATTTTCTCTTTTAGATCAATTTCATCTTTTGATTCGTCGTCAAACCAGAGAGAACTAGCATCGGAAACTATTCGTCTGTGTTCAGACAAGAATGAGCAAATCTCATTTTCTAATCGGTCTAGAAGTTCTTTGGTTTCACCATCTGGTGAATTCTGTCGCTGGAAATTTTTGATGTCTCGACAGATTCGTCCCACTTCTTGGATGTACTTGCTTATTCCAAGTGTCATCAGTTCATCTATACTCATTGACAATTCATAGAGTATCCTCCGACGTCCGCGACCAGAACTTGAATCATCAGAACGTCTATTGAGGATGCCTAGTGCTTCTAGTCGTGAGCATAAAACCGAAACTGAACTCAGTGAGAGACCTGATTTTCGAACAATATCTCTGATTGATAGCGCTGATTGGGTTTCATGTTTTTCGATATATAGAATGAATAGAATATCGGTTGCACTTCGTTGTATTCCCAAATGTTCAATACTCACTCCTAAGGCGCGTTTCACAAAGGCCAGATAACCACTCTCTACCTGCATTAATTCTCAACACTCCGTATCTTTGGTAGCCATACAATAAACTCAACACCCTCGTTAGGTTTCCCGTGAACACGATCACGAACGCTTAGTTTCCCCCCATATTTCTCAACAATCTGTAATGAGAATTGGATTCCAAGACCTCCGAACCTGTGTTTAAGGTCAAAAAGAATCTCCTTCATCACATCTTCAATACCAGGGCCATTGTCAGCAATCGATATCTCGAACCCATCATTAATGGAGTGAAGTTTAGTCCAGACAATCTTTCGGGGAGATGGATTGTGTTTAATTGCATTTGTAAGAAGATGTGTGAATAGATTCTCTAAGTATCTATCAGCCATAACCAACGATTCTGAATCTTCACCTTCTAGCTCAATAACACAATCACAGAATTTCTCACCAACTATGGCTACACAATCCAATAGAGCTCGACTTAGTGACCTCTCAACTAACGGGACTATGGCGAGATTCTCCGTTGATCTTGCTTCCATTATCAAACCCATACAACGGTTTACTGAATCTAAAATCTGACTCACAAATTGCGGAATCATGTCTGATTCATTCTTCATTGGTAGCACATCTCGTGCTAATTCAGCACTTCCTTGAATTACCTGTAATTCGTTAGCCATATCATGTGCCAATAGGTCGAGATAGAGACGTGCTCTTCTGGATTCTTTTTCAAGCTGAGTTTCTGCCCATTTTTGTTCAGTAATGTCGAGTCCATACTTTATCATCAGTGTTACTTCGCCATTAGCGTCAAAAATCGGATAAGCATAAACTTCAATTTCTCTCAGGTCGCCTTTATCGTCAAAGTGCATATGTTCAATCATGACAGGTTTCTTGGTCTTTTTGACTGCTGCAACTGGACAGCTCTGTCCTCTCTTCCAGCAAGGAACAGAGCTCCTGTGAATTGCGGAGTAGCAGAAAGTCTTTTCATTTAATGGACCAATTTTCGCAGCAGAATTTGCAATCCTGATTGTATAATCGTTAACATCGATGACATAGAATGGATGTGTCAGTGACTCTATGACACGAAGAAGAAAGTCATTTCGAGATACTAATTCACCTGTTTCATTAGTTGTTGCAGTATCTTCTTCATCCTCTTCTGGTTCGAAAATCTTTGTGACTGGTTTGTGAGCATTCACATATTTCTTAACAATTGAAGTTATGACATCTCTATTTTGATAGATAGGTTGAGTAGTAGACGATCTTTGTATGTAAATCGATGTTGGTTCACAATTATTGATTGATTGACTTTGAAAGGGGAAAACCGTCCATCCTTCGAAGAATATCGGTGTATCGTTGACCATCCGAAAAGGTGTCAGATCAGGATGCACATAGAAAGGAATGGAATCTGCCTCATGATGATTCCGCATATCAGATGCTAGTGCTTCCTTCGAATCCCGGTATCGTTCTTTTTTAACTCCCATGATTGCAGTTCACCTTCAATTAATGCCAAGATTATCAGAATGGTGTCAATCTTCGAGGACCGTTCGAAGCTTCTTCACAACACCAGCTAATTTTGATTCTACATGTTCAGAATTGTCTCTTCTGAAGAAGAACCTCTTGCGTTGTCTTCCATTGGGTGCGATAGCTCCAATGCGAAACCACCTGTCTCTGACCATGAATTCTTGGATGGTGATGGATACACCAAATCCTTTGATAGAGGATGTTTTTGGATGCCCATATCCGAGATTCTCACTCACACGAATTGCAGTATCTGACATGAGTGAAATCATTGCTGCTAAAATCTGGCTGGAATAATCCTCTATTGATTCACCAGCGACCACAAGACCTCTTTCATTGGTCACAACACAACTCAAGAAGTCTTGCTCAGGACCTACCAGATCATCCATTATTTGTTCAAGTTTTGCTGTTTTTCCTTCCCTCATTTCTTTACCTCCATTAAGTTACTGATGCTTCGTGAAGTTTCACATCCCAGAGCTTGACTACTTCTTTGATATCATTGCTAAGGTTCTCTATCTCAAAGGACACAAGTCCAAGCTTTGCAGTATTTGGAAAGATGCATGTCAACATTACATTCTCTGCTACTTGCTTCAATAATACTGAAAAACTGACATTATCAGAATCATTATCTGCATCAATCAAGACTTGTCTGAATTGAGAATCAGAAGCAACAAGGCGGATAAAGTCTTGAGAGATCGTTATCATTCCTGCAGACATACTACTGACAACCATCTCCAAGTTCTCAGGCATTGCATCATAGAAGAGACGATGAGCTAGGATATACCCATCCACTGTGAAGACAGTAAGACCCCAAACTGGAACTCTCATCTCAAAATCTGTCAGATGGTTTCGAATCTGTTGAATTGGAGGAATTACTGATTCTACTGGAGTTGAGTCATCGAATCCAACAACTACCTGCGACTCGCCAGATTCATCAAGGGGTGAAGCATTTTCCTCAACTTGATCTGTATTATCATCAATGGGAGTTAGTTGTGCAAGATTTTCTGAATCTAAAGAGATTTCAGTTTGATTTGATTGCGCCTCATCTATAGACTCTTCATAAGCTGATTCTTGAGAATTGTCAACAGCGGTCGTTAGGCTCTGTTCTGAAACTTGTTCCAGACGTTCCTTCTTGCCCTGGGGTTTACGCGCCTTCTTGGGTTTTTCTAGAGGTTCAGTGGCTGTATGTATCAGTCCTGAAACCGGACCTGAAGTTTCCTTCTTAACCTGAGTTTTACGTACTTTCTTGGGTTTTTCAGAACTTTCGTGAGTAGGTTTTCTCTCAGGCTGTTCACTTTCACTTTGTGTATCGACTTGTTCTCGCTCCATTTTTTATACCTCTCCAAAGTTATTGCGCTTGTGGAATTACCTCCACGACTTCATCCTGTGTTGAGGAACTCAAACAGATATCCTCAACCATTCTCAAAAGAAGAACTAAAGCAGTCTTGGATGACTCGCGATTCATGGCAGACATTCCAACTGCGTTTGAAACGCCCAACCAAACGGCCACTTCTTCTGGTGCAACTGCGTCAGCTCGGTCTTGTTTGTTCGCAATCGAAACAATAGGCGTACCCGTGAATGCAGATCTTGTTTCAGCAAGTATGGCACAAGCATCACCAATCATTCCTGTGTCTGAAGAGTCTACGATCATGAGAACGCCATCAGTGTTGGACCTCATTGTGTCTCTCACGAATTTGAAGTGCAGTTGACCTGGTACACCACGAAGCTCAATCTCCTTGGCAATCCAACCATCGTACTCTGCAACCTCTTTTTCAAACTCAGCTTTGGGAACAATAAGACCCATGTGAGTTTGTTCTTTTCTGACCCAAACTACGCGCCCAAGATCAAATCCGGTTGTGGTCGTGCTCTTCTCGCCTCGATATTCCTCTTTCATGTCACGTTCAATTGACATTGCATTGGGATCGAGCGTGTGAATAAGCGTGGTCTTACCGGCCTGAAATGGTCCAGTCACGTAGACTTTGTAGTCGTATGACCTTAGTTTTCTTATCGACAAGTTCTCCAATCTCCTTAGTTCCTCTAATTCCAGTTCTTGAAGTCGGGATAATGAAATTCAGACTAAAGCGTAGACTCCACAGAGGCTGCAGCTTTGTCCATCTCAAAGTCAATCAAGCCAATCTTTGCGTCCTTTGGAGCAGTCGCAATCATTGCGGCGTTCGATACTTTACGAACGATGACTGTCTTCTTGTCCCCTTCAATCACGATGCTCTTCGGATCTCCGGATGCAAGAGCAGCACCAACACGACTTCCAATTGACACAAGTGCGGCTGCCATAGCAGAAACTGCTTTGTCATCTACACCCTTGTGCAACGCAGCGGCCATTAACTGACCTCTGTCACTAACAAGCGCGCATCCATCGACTTCACTGTCAGCCTCAAGTTGCTTCAAAATTTCTTCAAGTTTCTTTATTTTCGCACTCATTCTTTTCACCTCATTTTTCATAGAATTCGCAGCTTTCCTTTTCCTTTGCAGAAACGTAGATCTTTTTCTTTTCACACCAGACCTGGCCCGATGAATTGGTATCACCTGCATACTTGCAATCTGATCCCATTTTCAACTCACTCCAGTAGTACCGTGAAATCACTAGCGTTACGATCTGGGTAAAATTGACACTTGGTTACTGTGCAATTCGTGCCAGTCTTCTCGTTTAGAGCCGCATATAGAATTGCCATCATCGGACAAGGCGGAATCATGTTGAAATCACCAGCTCTGATGACTGTAGTAGCGGGCGCGAAAATGCACTCCCCAATATCCATGACAAGCTCTGTGTCAGTGAGACTGACAACATTGCACCGTTGTACGGCTCCAGATTTCTTTATCTCAGTGACAAATGACTCCACAATAGATTTTACATTATCACCTTCGATATTCAAACCCAAATCGCTCAGCATAGGTTTTGCATCGCCTTGAAACGCATTTGCCATCTGAGTCCAGATGAGTGGAATATCTAACCCCATGTTTACCATCGCATCTGCGACAGCAACCATGACAGCATTCGCAGTGTCTAGTAGACCTTTGTATTCCATTTTTGTTTTCTCCTGGGTCATCTGAGCCTGCTAAGATTGCAGATTGAATAGACCCTGTTAGAATTGAATATATTTTTCATATATATATATTTTTGATATATCTAAAACATATGAGTGTTATGATTTTAATGAAAATTAATTGAACGATAACAGAAAAATGCACAGATTGATAATAAAAAGGGAGATGAGAAGCTAGAACCTAGTCAAAGGTACTCATGGACCCTTGATCAATCAAATCTGTTGAGAGATTTGTGGAAAACAGACTAAGCTATCTACTTCTCATAGTCAGGACAGTTGTCCTTTTCTGTTCCTGATACATAGATGTTCTTTTTGGAACACCATATTTGACCTGCAGCGTTTTTTGCTCCTGCGTATTTACAATCACTCATAACACATTGCCTCTTGCATTTTGCAGATGTTTTGCAACATCTGTTTCAAATATCACATATTTCTTACATTATAAAAACAAATTGTGGCATCGCACTGTTGTGTGCAGTTACGCATGTCAGTACTGCAATGCGAATGGATAGCAACAGTAATTTTTAATATCCAAGAAATTTATAATTATCCTAAATAAATAAATTATCTGAAATACAATGTTAAAATCAGTCTGAGTGGTTGTTTGTGCCAGACCAAGAAACAGGGAGAGAAGGTGACAAGCATGAGTATCAAAGTTCTTTTCATAGATGACGATGAAGACACTCTGTACATTGCCAAGAATTACCTGGGAAATGATTCACGATTCGATATATCCTTCTGCAGCTCCAGCCAAAAGGCATTAAGAAAACTGAAGCAGGACAATTTCGATCTTATCGTATCGGACCACGAGATGCCAGACATCACGGGACTCAATCTATTAGAAACTCTACGACGAAAGGGGGAAGATATTCCATTCATAATATTTACAGGACGTTCAAGAGAGGATCTTGCGATTACAGCTCTTAATCTTGGGGCGGCATATTTTGTAAAGAAAGGTGGGGATTCTGAGAGTCAGTATGCTGAACTTGCCCATATTATTCAGAAGACGTATGACCAAGTGCAGGATAGCAGGGCTCTACAAAAATCTGAGATGATGTATAGAACTCTTGTTCATTCTATGCATGATCTCGTTCTTGTACAAGACAAAAATGACTGCTATGTTCAATATCATGGTGGAAATAAGGAATTGCTTCACCTTCCCCCTAAAGAGTTTCTCAACAAACATCTAAGTGAAGTACTCCCTGGATATGTTTCAAAAATATTGCTGCAAACAGCTGATGAAGTCCGAAACTCAAAGGAAACTAGTATTTGTGAGTTTAACCTATCAATTCGAAATCAGGATAGATGGTTCGAGGCCAAGCTTTCATTGCATGAAGATAGAGAGAGTGTTGTTACAGTCGTTAGGGACATCACTAAAAGAAGAAGAAACAAAGAAAAACTGCAGCTAGCTCAATTTAGCTTAGATAATGCGGCAAATCCAATTATCTGGATTGCACGTGATGCAAGTATCATTTACGTGAATCGCATGGCTTGCTTTGCGCTTGGTTATTCTGAAGATGAACTACTTCAGATGTCAATTGTTGACATTGATATGAAGAAAACACAGCTTGATTGGCCAGATCTTTGGCAAGATGTAAGAGAATTAGGATCATTGCATTTAGAAACCGAATTACTGACAAGGTCATCAAGAGTCTTTCCTGTAGAAATATACCTGAGTCATCAAAAGTTCGGAAACAGAGAATTTGGATTTGCGTATATCATTGATATGTCGGAAACATGGTTCGTGGAAAAAGAACGTCAAGAGGCAGAATCAGCATTTAAAGATGAAAGTGAGAAGGCACAGCTCTATCTTGATACTGCAGGTGTCATGTTTGTTGCATTAGACAATAACGGTAGAATAAGTCTACTAAACAGGAGAGCGTGTGAGATTCTAGAATGCCACGTAGAACAATCCATGGGGAAAGATTGGTTTGAAACGTTTTTGCCTCCTAGAGTCAAGGAGGAGGTCAAGGGTGTTTTTACCCGATTAATGAAAGGTGATGTTGAACCTGTTGAAGATGTTGAAGGACCAATTCTAACATCTGATGGAAATGAGCGAATCATTAGATGGAGAAATACGATCCTAAGAGATGAGGGCGGAGAGATCATAGGAACTTTCAGTTCTGGTGAAGATGTGACTGATCAGCGTAAAGCAGAATATCTTTTGAGAGCAAGCGAATCCAAATTTCGAGGCTTTTTCAATGAGGCTCCAATAGGTATGACAATTGTTGACACCAATGATCATATAATGGAAGCAAATAAGAAATTTCAGGAATTTGTTGGATACAACATTGATGAACTAAGGAGCATGAAGATTGCTGAGTTCACAGCTCCGAATGACGCCACACTCAATGGTAAACTTTTCAAAGAGGTTCTGGATGGAGAATCTGATGGCTACAAGATTGAGAAAGAATACATCCGTAAGGATGGTGAATCAGTCTGGGGAGATGTCACAGTTTCCTGTATACGAAATGCGTCAGGTCTACTTGAATTTGTAATGGGAATGGTTGAGGATATTACTGAACGTAAGAGAATAGAAATAGCTCTCGGAGAAAGCGAGAAGCGATACCGGGAATTAATTGCTGCCCTTCCAGAAGGGATTGGTATCTCTAACTTCAATGAGGAATTGATTTTCTGTAACGATGCTTTTGCAGAACTGCTGGGTTACACCAGAGATGAACTTCTTGGAAGGAGTGTACTTGATTTCATTCATAGTGATGATATAGAGAAATTGCAAAGTGAATCATCAAAAAGGAAGTCAGGTATTTCATCCATTTATGAAATCAGGATGCAGCATAAGAGCGGGAAAGACCTAGTCATGAGAATTTCAGCTGTTCCACTAGAGAACGAACATCATATGATTATTGGTTCCGTTGCTGTGATTAGCGATGTGACAGAACAGAACGCGAATATAGATATGATTCGAAGACAGAAAGCTGAATTATCCACACTAGCTCATATATTAAGACACGATCTAGGGAATAATTTTCACACCTTACTTGCATACCTATCACTTCTTGAAAGTCAACACGATTCGGACGTCATTCAAAGAACAAAGTTGCTTGTGTCAAGAATGTCTGATTTACTTTCATCATCGGTCATCCTTGCTGACGCAGGACTTGTAATTGACACTGCGATTGATGTGAACCTTGAAGCAATTGTTGATGAGATTGCATCTACGGTCATCCCTGAGGATATCAAATTTGAGCGAGACAACC
Organism: Candidatus Thorarchaeota archaeon; assembly: GCA_048882325.1. Taxonomy (GTDB): domain Archaea; phylum Asgardarchaeota; class Thorarchaeia; order Thorarchaeales; family Thorarchaeaceae; genus SMTZ1-45. The sequence continues at coordinate 37,344 of JBHLRS010000022.1, forward strand.
TTCCCATTCTAAGAGGTGATCCTCAGAAGATTAGTCAGATTTTCCAAAACTTGTTGTTGAATGCAGTTGAACATGGAAAACCTCAGGTCATTGAAATCAGGTTAAAGAGATGCAAAGACTCGTTAACCATCCTTATCCAAAATGATGGTGATATTATTAATCGAAAGTTGAAAGAAGATCTATTGAGGGGGCCGATTATTGTTGAAAAAGGGAAAAGAGGGTTTGGACTAGCAATTGTCAAGAAACTTGTAGAGGCGCATGGTTGGGAGATAACCATGGAACCAATAGAAAAGACCTCATTCAAAATCATCATAAATAACAGATCTTCATGATGACACTTTTTTTGGTTATGTAGATTCGGTACCTATTACGAGAATATTAAAGATGAAGGCAGACTCACCAGCATATTTCGATTGAATAACTCGTGTTTTGACATGCATAGCTTTGTTGTTCTTACTCATCATTCTGAAACTATGCAGTTTTGATTTTCCCTTGCCTTTCTCTACTTCAGTCAAAATCCTCGCAATCTCCTTGCGGTCATCAAGCACAACGAAATTCCAGAAATCAGCCCCAGTTAATTCATGTATTTCATAATGGAGCGCCTTGGAGATCGGTGCATTGCAAAATACAATGCGACTGTCCTGAAGGACAAAAACACCATTCTCCATATTTTCTATAATTATCTGATACATGTCAAGTAGTATCCGTAAATCAGCCTCAACCTGCTTTCTATCTGTGACATCCAGGTTGTATTCAATTACTTGAATGACATTACCTTCATCATCAAGAATCGGATGTGCATGAATCTCAACATGTCTTGTTCTTCCACTAACGTGGTGATGAACATGCTCCACTATAGCTGGTTTTCTCGATTCAACGACCTCTTTCAAAGGGCAAGGATGGATATCACCAGCGCATGGTTTTGCTGATTTATGAGTGAGCGCATAACAGGTCGATTCATGTGTAAGAGAACCCAATCGTGCCGCTCGATTAGCCATCTTAATTGTATAATCATTAACATCAATAACATAGAACGGATGTGCCACAGACTCCATAACATGATTAAGGAAGTCATGTTGCTGTTGAATCTTCGCCTCCGATAGTCTGCGGGATGTGATATCTTCGAGCAGGATTGTTGCTCCAACACTTCCATCATCAAAGGTTGTTGGAACTAATTTAATTCGGAGATGTCTTGTGACACTATCATCCAAAATAGTAATCTCGAAATCCTTTTGCCTTCCACTCACAGCATCTTGGAATAAAGAAACTGTCTCTTCTCCTGAACGTCTAGGCCAATTCAGTTTATCCAGTTTATAGCCAAGCAACTCTTCTGTATCAAGATGCATTATTTTGCCAAACGCATCATTCACACGTATAACTTTCAAATCTGAGTCATAAGTAAGAATACCATCCTCGGAAAGATTCAGCATGGCATCAAGTGGTATTCTCTGTGAAAGGAAGTACAACTTTGCTGGACCAACTTTGCGCATCTCAACATGGCCGGAGATCTGTAGGACATCTAGATAGCGCGCAGTACTGTTTCGATTGATGTCGATTCGTGTGGCTATGTCAGTAATGGTCAGTCCTTTCGGGTTCTTTCTGAGCTCCTCTCGAATTCTTTCTGATATTTTATGATTCATCTCTGTCATCAAGAACTCACCTAAGCGTTCCAAGCGACGCTCTCTATTTCCGTCTAATAGCTATGCGTTAGTTTCAATGTCTGATAGATCAGTCAGCTTTTACTTGGGAGTCTTCTAGTACTTTAGTTGATAGTATCGTTCTTGTAATATCACGAAGCTGCTCAGCATTTCGTCTTGCTTCTTTTGATAATGCTGTTAAAGCTTGGATAGCGTCTTTTTCACCCTCACCGACTGATACCTGCATAGCATTTGTTTCATTAAGAATGCCTTCTAGTTCTACGCCAAGCCTTCGAATTCCAAACATGATGAGTCCGGATAAACCTTCACTCAATGCATACAGTGTAGGTCTCCTACCTCGACCTTCTTGACTAGTATCAATACGGGTTTCAGTGAATCCAAGAGATCTTAGTTGAGAAATTGCTACACTGATACTCCCCCTGGAGTATCCAGTAATACTAGCTAGTTCCTCTGGTGATAGTGCGTCATTGGACCAGTAGTATTCTGTAAGTAGAACTGAAAGGATATCTCTAGCGGCTTCTGAAAGGCCAATCCATTGGAGATGTTTTTTGCATATCCGTAGAAATTTGATATATAACACTGAATCTCTATTCGTCATTTGATTTACTACCATTTCTAGCCGGTAGCTAGTGTTTTCAAACTAGAAACCTTCAGGATACATTTAAATCTTCTTATATTATAAACATTTCTGAAAATATTCGTATTAAATGAATATTTGTATTAGTTTGTGGTATGATGTGTAGGTGTTGTGTAAGGTTAATGAAGGTTAGAAGAACGAAGCGCATTCAACCTTCTACCTAATAGGAGATGGACGACATGAATATTCGCATCCTAGTTATCGATGATGATGAAGACCTTCTTTTTATTGCTGAGCAGTATCTTACGGTGCAAGATTCAGATTTCCAACTTGTTCAGGTTTCGACTGCACAAAAGGCTCTCCAATTATTGGACGAGGAATCGTTTGATGCAGTGATATGTGATTTCTATCTTGGATCAGATCAGTTGAATGGGCTTCAAATCCTTGAATGGTTAAGAGAACATGGCTCTGCAACACCATTTATCATCTTCACTGGTAGGAGCAGAGAGGAGATTGCAATTCAAGCCCTCAATCTTGGTGCGGACTACTATTTGGAGAAAGGAGATGACTTAGAGGGGCTGTTTACAGAGATAGGGCACCACATAAAAAACGTCGTCAGAAGTAGACGCACAGAAGATGCGCTTCGTGAAAGCGAAGAGAAATATCGAAATCTTCTTGAAAATCTACCACAGAGGGTTTTCTACAAGGATAGGAATTCTGCATACATTGCTGTGAATCCTGCTTTTGCTTCAGATTTCGATTTAAGTATAGCAGATATTATAGGCAAGACGGATTATGATCTTTATCCGGAAGAGGTGGCGGATCTTTATACATCAAGCGATCAAAAAATATTGGAGTCTAGAGAGCCACATGAAACTGACCAATATGATTTCGAAGATACTGAGAAGATATTCCACATCATTAAGACTCCTGTTCTAGATGATCATGATAATGTTATAGGAATCCTCGGGATTCTCTGGGATATTACAGAACGAAAGGCCGCAGAGAAGGCATTGCGAGATAGTGAGGGAAAATACCGTCTGCTGTTTGAGAACCTTTCAGATGGACTTGTTATCACTGATGTCAAGGGAATCATAACCATGTCCAATCCACAGACTGCTTCAATATTCGGTTATGCTTCAGCAGAACTCATGGGTTCGCACATCACGGCCTACATTCATCCTGATGATAGAGACCAGATCATGAATTTGTTGAGAGAGTCTCCTGCCGCAAAGCAAGCTGGTCCTGAGGGTGTTGAAGTAAGAGGCGTGAAAAAAGATGGATCAGAGATTATCTGCCATGTGGTGAATTCGGTCTTAATGAAGAATGAAGGACCAATTGGATATCAAAGCATTATTAGAGATATAACGGATAGCAAACGAGCTGGTGACGCGCTCAAAGAGAGTGAAGCCAAATATAGAACGCTTGTAGAGTCAATGCTTGACTTAGTTTTTGTGCTAGACAGGAATAACCGCTACTCTCAGGTTTACTTTGGTGATTCTTCAAACCTTGTCGCACCTTCTGAAGAACTTCTTGGGCGTTCGGTTCGAGAAATACTACCAAGAGAGGCCGCAGGACGGTTTGAAGAAGCATCACGAGTAGCCAGAGAAACTGGAAAAGGGGGAGAGTTTGATTACCAACAAGAGATTAATGGATCTAACAAATGGTTCTCAGCCAGGATTAGTCTTCATGAAGATGGCGAGAGTATTGTAGCAACTGTTACGAATATAACTGAGAGAAAGAAAATAGAAAATGAATTGAGGATTGCAGAGAAAGAGTGGAGAAATACTTTTGATTCGATTCCCGAATGGGTTTCGGTTTTGAATAATGAGTTTGAGATAACAAGAGCCAACAAGATAATGGCTGAGTCTTTAGGACTCGAACCGGAAGAACTCATAGGCAAGAAGTGTTACGAGGTCATTCACAAAACATCCGCGCCATTTCCTGGGTGTCCTCACCTTTCTACATTAGAAACAGGTCAACCAGCATCATCTGAGATATATGATCCAGCGGTAGGAGTGCCCCTCCTTGTCACAACCTCACCAATATGTGATGATAATGGTGAACAGATAGGGATTGTTCATATTGCCAAAGATATCTCTGCACAAGTCAAAGCTGATGAAAGAATAAGAAAAAGTGAAACTAAATTCAGAGTTCTTTTTGAGAATGCAGGAATTGGAATGGCGCAAGTTTCGATGGATGGAAAAATACTCGCAGCAAATAGAAGGCTTTCGGAAATTCTTGGGTATAATGTTGAAGAGCTTCTGAACATGGAAATTCCTGAAATCACTCACCCAGATGATATTGCAGAGGATGATAGAGCCCTTGAAGAAATGATAGAATCGGGAGCTTCAAGTTATCAAATAGAAAAAAGATACAAACGAAAAGATGGTGTAGTGGTTCTCGGTCAGTTGACAGTTACAATGGTTAGTGATGAGGAAGGAACACCTCAGTTCACAATTGGCATGCTTGAAGACATCACTGAGCATAAGAGAATCCTCAAGGAGCTAGCAGTCAATGCAGATCTGCTCAGCACTATCTTTGAGATGTCACCTGTAGCGATTGATGTGTATGATGCTAATGGTGCTTTCCTCCGGGCTAACAAGTCCTGTCTAGACCTCTTCGGAATACGGGATGAAGCGGACCTTGAAAGGCACAATATATTCAATGACCCAAACATCACAGATGACCAAAAGCAAAGAATGCGAGAAGGAGAAATATTGAGGTTCGATGGTGTATTTGATTTTGATATCATAAAATGTAACAAGATATTTGACACATCAAAACAGGGCAAAGCCTGGTATGAAACTGTAATTTCTCCACTTGGGATTGATATTGATGGAGTTCCATCTGGCTTTATTTTACACACACTAGACATCTCAGAACGAGTAATAGCTCTAAAAAGCCTACAAGAGAGTGAGGGAAAATTCCGTAGAGTCTTTGAGAGAGCTGGTATTGGCATGACATTAGTTGGATCAGATGACAGGATAATCGAGGCCAATTCAGCATATCAAAAGTTGGTTGGATACAGTCTTGATGAACTAAGAGATTTGAGAATTGCAGATTTTACGCACCCCGACGATGCATTTCTAGATGCAGTGTTATTCAAAGAAATTGTTGAAAAGAAGAGAGACACATATCAAATGAACAAACGCTACATTACCAAGACCGGGAGAATCACTTGGGTTAATCTGACGGTGACTGTTATCCGAGATGAGACTGAGAAGATTACACACATTATTGGCATGATTGAAGATATATCCGCTCAAAAGACTGCGGAAACAAGATTTCGGCATCTCTTTGAAACATCACCAATAGGAATCGCGATTGTCGGATTGTCTGGTGAGATTTACAATGCGAACAAAGCCCTAGAGAATATACTCGGTTATTCAAACAATGAATTGGCAGAGTGTAATGTCGAAGATTTCACACATCCTGAGGACTGGGTAATCGAGAAGAATCTAGAACAGGAATTGATTGATGGGAAGAGTGATTCCTATGCCCTGGAAAAACGCTTCCATCATAAGGATGGTCATATTGTCTGGGGGCGGTTGAGAGTTGCAGTCAAAAGAGATGATAACGGAGATCCAGAATTCGTTATTGGACTGGTCAGTGACATAACTGAGGAAAAACTCTCCCAGCAGAAAATAGCACAATCAGAGGAAAGATTCAGAACTATGGCTGAGAACATTGCAGATGGCATACTGATATTTGAAGATGGATCACTTGTATTTGCGAACGATAAAGCATCCGAGATCTATGGCTATACTTTGGATGAACTATCAGAAATGACTGCTTACGACTTGGTTGCAGAAGAAGAGAGAGATAAGATTATTGAAATGAGGCGGAAGTGGGACGAGGAAGGGCTTGCTACACCTAGTCTAAACTTATGGATCGAGAGAAAAGATGGCTCAAAGAGATATGTGAGTAACCGATACGCACACACCTCGAGAGAAGATGGTAGGAGAATCGGTATCATCACTTCAACAGATATGACACAAGCAAAGTTAGCAGAAATTGCACTCAAAATGAGCGAAACCAAATTCAGACAGGTGGTTGATTCCACTCCTCTTGGAGTACATATGTATGAGTTGAATAATGAAGGAGATCTTCTCTTCATTGGAGCAAATCCCGCAGCCGATAGAATCTTGGGTGTGGATCATTCTAAGTTTACAGGTTTGAAAATTGAGGAAGCGTTTCCAGCATCAGTAGAAACAGAAATACCTGCCAGATATCGAGAGATTGCGGAGAGTGGTTCAACATGGGATATCGAGAGAATTATTTATGAGGATGACGAGATCTCTGGAGCGTTTCAGGTTCACGCGTTTCAAAGCGCACCTAACAAAATGGTTGCAATGTTTCTAGATATTACGGATAGGAAGATTGCTGAACATACTCTAACAATGAGCGAGGAGAATCTGAGAACGTTATTTGAAACAATTGAAGATAAGTTATTCATTATAGGCTTAGATGAGAAGATAATAACAGCAAACCAATCTGTAAGAGATGACCTCGGTTACACCAAGGAAGAACTCATTGGACTTCCAGCAGTGCAACTTCATCCTCCTAATCGGAGAGTTGAAGCCGCAGCTATACTAAAAGAGATGATAGAAGGTAAGACGACACATTGTCCAGTACCGCTAATGGCAAAAGATGGAACGATTCTTCATGTAGAAACTAAAATCACATTGGGAAAATGGCAGGGAGAGGATGTGCTTTTTGGGGTTTCTCGAGATATTTCTCAAAGATTGGCGGCAGAGAGAGCTCTCAAACACCAAATAGGTTTCTTGAATGAAGTTATTGAATCGTTGGATCATCCCTTCTACGTTATTGATGCAAATGATTATAGTGTAAAAATGGCAAACAAGGCAGCTCGTCTAGGGAATGGTCGAATTGGAGAATCTTGTTATGTATTGACCCACCATAATTCAGAACCATGTTCAGATGTTAATCATCCTTGTCCGCTTGAAGAGGTACAGAGAACAAAGAGTGCTGTTATCACAGAGCATATCCACTATGATGAAGAAGGAAAACCGCACGATGTAGAGGTACATGGTCACCCCGTGATTGATGAAAAAGGCAAAGTCATCCAAATGATTGAATATTCACTTGATGTCACTAAACAAAAGAGTGCTATCAGAGCTCTTGAGGCTAGTGAGCATAGATTCCGAGATTTGTTTGAGAAAGCTCCTCTTGGTTATCAAACATTGGGTGAGGATAGCATGATTCTTGATGTTAACCAAGCTTGGCTCGATACAACCGGTTACGATAAGGATGATATTGTAGGTTTCCACTTTGGCCGTTTTTTGACACGCGAATCTCAGAGCAGATTCACAAATGCATTTTCCAATTCCAAAGAGAGTGGTGTCATGAGAAATGAAGAATTCGAAATGATCGCCAAAGATGGAAGAATATTGATGGTTAGATTCAATGGGAGAGTTTCTTATGATGATGAGGGTCAATTCAAACAAATCCACTGTATATTTCAAGACATCACGGATTGGAAAAGAGCAGATGATCTTCTAAAACGACAGAAGGAAGAATTGAGTGAACTTGCACATGTAATGTCTCACGATTTAGGTAATAAGATGAAGAACATACGCAACCTTGTTAAAATTGCCAAGAATAAGCCTAATGAAGATATACTGTTGAGAGTTGATAGCATTGCACAACAATCAGCGGAACTCCTCCAAGCTTCTGCAGACCTTGCTGATGCTGGTATGATTGTTGAGAAACGGGTAAGTGTTGACTTGAATGAAGTAGTTAGAGAGATTGCTAAAACAACTATACCAGATACAATATCATTCCACTGTGATGATCTGCCAATTGTTCAAGGTAGTCCGGAGAAAATTGGTCAAATCTTCCAAAATTTGTTCACCAACGCAGTTGAACATGGAAAACCCTCTGTAATTGAAGTTAGGAGAGCTGAGCTTGCATCAGGTACTAATCTGGTTGTTACAAATGATGGAGTATCAATTCCAGATGATATAAGATCTAAGATTTTCAAAAGAGGGTTTACTACAAAGGAGAGAGGCACTGGTCTGGGACTATCTATAGTAAAGAAGCTTGTTGAGGCTCATGGTTGGCGAGTTTCCTTAGATCCAGGATCTCCAACAGCTTTCAGTATAACTCTGCTCAACTAGAAATACTAGCTAATCCGGATACATCAGGAAGAGTGAAGGGAGGCAGGAGCGACGTTTATAGGGATGCATAGAACCAATCGTTTTGGGAGGAGTATAACGAGGTTGGAGCTCTGAGAGGTTCAATCTGATGTCAGCCCCCGCCATGTCCTTCACTCAGTTTTTGGTTGTTTCCAAGGGTGGTTTCTTTCAAACTCAGCAAAGAATTCTCTATATCTCTAATAAAAGAAGATTCAGAGAAAAATTGGTGAAAGAGTTTGCAAGCAATGCACTCACCTTCTGTATACTCATTATCATACTCATTCAAGGTCTGAATGAGTTTTTCCAATCTAACAGTCATCTCATTTCACCCTTGGAGGATGATGAACAAATAACATTCAACATTATTAAATATTTTGGATATATATGAAATATAATAATATTAAGAGTGGGAGGCACAAGTCTTTCGAGAGCAGAATGGAAGATGATAAGACATCAAAAATGGGTTGCAGAAATCGGACCTGAGGACATTATATTAGCAGTCTTTACGAGTACTCAAAGAAATCGAAATCTTCGAACAGCTTAAAGCAATGGACCCAAACCTAATTAGAAGGATACTCATAATTCAGTATATCACGCTTGGATGGTGTTAGTTTGGGTCTGAAAGATGCAATCACAGACTACTTCGCCACACGACCTCGAGCGAAGAAGGTACTAGGAATAGCTACTGCAATAGCCACAAACTTTGCGATGATTGGGTCTGGATCAGCTGTACTGGCGATTGCAGCAGGTTCTATTGCAAAGGCAAGAGAGGATGACCAACGAATCCGGTCCGATCAGCTAATGGATTTCTTCAAGGAAGCAATTCAGGACCCAGAGGTAAGAGATTCACTCAAGGACGCAGTTCAGGAAGGGGGCGTTGCAGTTGCAGCTCCCGTTTCTACTGCTCTGAATCAACTAGGCGCATATATGCCCGAAACTGGTCAGTTTGTTGACACCATGAGGTCTGACATCACCGTCGTACTGCAGGGTCTTGGAATCCTTCAGGATATGCTCTCATACTATGAGATTCCGGACTCTCAGAATCGAATTGTGAATGTATGGAGGCTACCTCTCTATCTCGATGAGGTTCTCGTCATTGAGGATGCACTCCAATCTGTGATTGACACAGCAGTGAGATACGCGAGGGATGGGGCGAATGTTGTCATCCTTGGAGCACCAGGTTCTGGAAAGACCACTGCAATGTATGCAATCTGGAAGGAGCTGGACAGAGAGATGGACACTGCTCTTGTTTGGGATACAAAAGATGTGGCCAGAACTCATGAGAGGGATGGTGTAGTTCTCTTCAGTGACGACCTACCAGAAACTAGAGAGCTTGCCAAAGCTATTGTTGAAAAAGATGCACAGGGAATTATCACAACAGCTCGAGAGCAGGATTGGTCAAGACTTCCTATTGACCTGAGAAGTAAATTCCATCCAATCAATCTTCCGAACATATCAGATGAGGTAATGACAGAGATAGCATCAAAGCATCTTGAAAGTCAAGGCATCAGCTATGGGAAGAACGTTCTGCAAACAATTGTAGAGAGTTCTCAGGGCAGTCCAATCTACATTCGATATTTGGTCGAGGAAATTGGCTCAGAGATTAAGACGGGTGTTCTAAACAAACTGACAGCTAAGCGTGTAAAGACTGCACCAAAAGGAATGACAGATTATGTAGCAGGTATTCTAGCGCGAATCCTGTTCGAACTAGACGGCACCATATACAAACCTAAGGCTGGTGCTCTACCTGTCATCAAATCACTTCTTTGCCTCGCAGACATGCCAAACTATGAAACACATGAGGTTCACTTGAACCAGATGTTCTTCGCACTGAAGCAGCCCTCTGACAGCCCAGGTCCGTTCAATGCCTTCAAGCAGTATCTCTCCCGAGATCCACGATTCTATTCTCTGAAATTTATGCACGACACTCTTGCTGATGTTCTTAGAGGAAAAGTTGACCATCCAGTGGTGGGTGATATCCGCTTGGTCGCACAAGAGATGGGCGTTGCTGGACGACGGAATATTGAGGTGCAGGCACTGGATGATGGATGGGAACATGTGAAGGCTGAATTTGAGGTGGACCGAGCTGGGAGCCTCGACCTTGTGTTGGCCTATGCGTATTTTGCTACAAAGAACTTTGGTATAGACCGAATAGACCCAGTCGCCTTGAGCTTAGCCAATCAGCATCTTGAGAATCCCATTAGTCAAGGACTATTCGCTCTGACTGGTCCTATCTCAGAGGTACCAGTTGCGGAACCGAAACCAGATGTTGTTTCAGAAACGCCAAAGACCAGCCCTCAGGAACCACAAGACTCGCTTCCAGATAGTATTGAGCGATTAATCAAAGAAAGAATCGAAGCGGTAGGCGCTGGTGCTGCGGATCCAGTTCAAATTGCTAAAGATCTAGAGAATCTGAAGGAACTCGAAAAACTGGGAAACATTGGGGGTATTGTTAGCAAGGCAATTGAGTCATCCATGTCAGCATCCAAAGAAGTGAGGAAGACAAGTCTAGACCTATTGGAGGAGGCAATTAAGGACGAATCAATAACTCCGGGGCGACTAGCAAGAAGAGTTTTGAAGGCATGTCGTAGGATAATGGTGTTTAGTGATTCAGGGAAACTCACCGGAGAGAAGGAAAAGGGGGACCTGATTACAGCTGGCGCGAAAAAACTAGCCACCCTCGATCACGAGAGGTTTTTGGACAATTTAGACATAATCTTTGAAGCATTGGCATTAACTCTAGGAGAAGAAGAGTCCTCTGATATAGTCACACAGATTTCCACAGAAATTCCAATTGATCAACTTGACGAGAACAGTCGAAAGAAACTTGATGACGCCTACACGAAGGAAATGCAGCAATCAGCCAAGCTTGGTGACCATTCAGGAATGCTTGCTCATCTAAGAAACAAATGGAAACTTCTTGGATTCGACCATGATGATCTCTCTTTTGTGTCAGATGAATTTGGTAGATTAATGAAACGAGGGCGTGCGAAACTAGCATTGAATGAACTTGAGAATTTGAATGCAATCTTGGGAGGAAGCGACATTGAGGTCAGGATTGGAATGACCCTGCAGGCATTCAAGAATCTGTCAAAAGCTGCTGTGAGGGACAGAGATCACTTTAATTCAATAATCGATGCTGCATTGAAACTGTTTGAGCAACTTGTTTCAAGCATTGATGAATGTGACCAAGCTATTTGCGAGGAGCTGATTCAAAGTCAAGCGATTGCAGATTTGTGTTTGGCTTCTGTATCAAGCACAAGCAGTTTGATGGGTACCTATGCAAAGAGTCCCGGGAAATCAGTAGCCGCGGCAGCAGCATATCCCCTGCTTCATGAGGCTGTGAACCCCCTAGTTTCCTTAGCACTAAAGACTCTGAAGCAAAATGGTAGTGAGAAGACCATAAAGTCTGTCAAGATTGCAATCAGTAAATTCAAAGGTCAGAGTTCAGTCAAGGACGCGATGATTGCTGAGGCAAAGTCATACTTTGGATAGATAGCGCGCTTCCAGAAATTTGTGAACATGACTATAAGATGCAACTCAGAATATATCTCCATGAGCAGAAAGACGTACAGAGATGCTAAGGGATACTTGAGATTCATTGATTCGGGTAAGCTTGTTCATCGTTGGAGTGCCGAGAGGAAATTAGGTCGACGTCTTAAACCTGGTGAGGTTGTCCATCATCAGAACAAGATTAAGACTAACAATCGCTATGGAAATCTACATGTCTTCAGCTCGCGCAAGGCACATCAGGCGCATCATATCAAGCAAGCGTGGATCAAGGCAAAACGCCGTCGAACTCTGAAGCGATGAATTATATGCAGCTCATTTTAATACAGGATTACATTGGAGAGGAAAAGTTGCGAGGGTGCTGACTATTGACAAAAACATCAAGTTCCACGCAAACAGCTTCAGAATGTGACTTACCAGGAAAAGAGCTCACCACTTTTGAGAAGTACTTGCCATTATGGATAGCTGTCTGTATGGTCATCGGTATAGTTCTATCATTGGTTGTTCCGGGCATAAGCGAGGCCATAAATTCATGGCAATTTGCAGGCATATCTATACCGATTGGAATCTGTCTATTCTTGATGATGTACCCAGCGATGTTGAACATTCAAGCCTCAGAGTTAAGAAAGCTGAGAAGAAATCCAAAACCCATCATACTCACCTTGATTTCGAATTGGATTGTTGCACCGATTGTGGGTTTCTTTCTGGCTTGGACTTTGCTTGCAGACCATCCACAACTCATTGTGGCAGTGATTCTACTTTCCTCTAGTCCCTGTACAGCAATGGTTCTGGTGTGGGGATACTTAGCAGAGGGTAACCAGGAACAGAACGTGGTCAACACTACTCTAAACACAATAAGCATTCTAGTTCTCTTCGCGCCTCTTGTCTCTCTGTTCACTGGAATCTCAAACATTCCAATCAATCGGTTGTTGTTGGTCATCTCAGTATTCGTTTTCATTGGAATCCCCTTGGTATTGGGATTGATTTCAAGAAGGTCTCTAGTTGGATGGAAGGGAAAAGAATGGTTTGAAACAAAATATAGACCAGCAGTGGGAAATCTGGCCCTTCTAGCACTTCTAACAACTCTCGTGGTACTCTTCTCGTTGAATGGCATGGTAATGCTTGAAAATCCAGATCTATTGGTGCTTGTTTCAATTCCACTTCTACTAGGATTTGCAATCGTTGTGGGATATAACCTAGTAGTTACTCGCTTGGCAAATCTGGCATATCGGGAAGCAACAATCACAGTCATCATTGGGTCATCAAGTCACTTCGAGATTGCTATCGCGACAGCAATATCGATGTTTGGTGTTGGTTCAATAGCAGCCCTCGGCACAACCATGGGACTGTTTTGGGAAGTTCCGATTATGCTGGGACTTATATACTTGGCAAGGTATCTACGAAAGAGGAACTTTTGGAAAGGTGAACCGATGTAGAAGTCACGACTTCCCTTCAATTTCAGATTGCACATAGGATACCTTTGCAAACAGATGCTTGTCCTTGTGTTTATGTGCCTCAACCAAATTCAAATCACGAAGGTCATATTCGAATTTCTTACATGCCCAATCAATCCATGCTTCTCGTGCTTCCCTAGCAATGATGCTTGCAGCGGCAACCGCAGTTTCATCCTCAGCTTTCGGGCGTTGTACGAGCTCAATCTTGTTTAGGTCGATTTTGACTCGAAGTCTTGCTTCAGTTTTGACTCGAGCAAACTGGTCAACAACTATCTTGATGGGTTCTTCGCGATTCTTCACAGACTCATATACTTCTGTGATTACCTTTGTGTGTGCCCAAGCAAGCATATCGTTGAGATTCTTACCTTCCTTACGAAATTCCTCAATCTGTACATTGAACTTCTCGGGGGAGATGAGTAGAGATTCGACCTTGAGGGCATTCCTCCTCACTGTTTTTGAGAGTTCTGAAATCCTACTCACAGACATACTTTTGCTGTCCATAACACCTAATGCACGCATAATTGCTGTCTGATCGGGTGTGAGTGCAACAGCCGCAACAGTCAATGGTCCAAGCCATTCACCCTTTCCAGCCTCGTCAGAACCAATCACCAATACTGTATCTGAATCAGAATCCAAATCCAAGATTGCATTCTGTACTGCGACTGTGGAATGTGGACCATTGCTTACAACCTTTCCACTCGTATATACGACGATGACCTCCCCTGCCAACATTATTCGGAATGCCTCATACTCGTTAGTTGTTTCAAGATCTGATGCATCTCTGCTATCAAGGATTCGTCTATGGAGTTCCTCTATCCGCTCTGGTTGAATCTTGACAACTGTGGGTTTCAAATACACCTCTCCACGTGATATCACTGCATGTTGGTATTATGTCTTAAGGTGTACTGCTAGAACTTGCGAATCTCCACATTGAGTTCCATAGTTTCCGCTTCAACTGACAAGACACCATAGAAGCCATTCACTACTGCAGGAATCATGATACAATCCGTATTTTCGATTTGGAATGTGTAATGCTGATGATTGTGACCGGACAGAGAAAGAGATACATCGTGTTCTGCGATGAATTGAGCTACAGCTTTACTTCCTGTTGACACTCCTATTGCAAAAGCAGAAACAACCCCTGGTTCGTATGGCGGCATATGCGAGATGAGTATCTTAATCGGGCTACTCTTGATCTGTTCATATGCAGTCACGAGGATCTCATGTATCTGTTCTTCGGGATGTTCAAACGGACTTGTGTACACATCGAGTTTGGATAATACAAAGTCACTCCATTCCTCTACAACGAATTTACCATTCTCAAAGAATATGCCAAACGCGTTCCAAGTCTCCATGGTACGCTCATCAGGGGAGATACTCGATGTATCCTGTGTCTTGAAGAACTCGCGAATATCAGAAATAGTCTTGCTGGTTTCTTGCACCCCACCAACACCAAAGAATCCGACATCCTCGAAACTCTGTCCTTTACAATGGATGTTTATTCCAAGATTGTCGAGAGCCTCACGAACTCTAGGAAGTGGACCGTTTCCAGGCACTCCTATCATCCAGTTACTTGCTTCTTTAATTCTAGTCAGATTGTCAATTGACGCCTGGGTGAACTTTCTAAAAGTCATCAGGTCTCCAAGGAAAATTACACCATCCATCTCGCTAGCGAGTCTGAGCATCTTGTCTAAGTGTACCCATGTGTCATGAATATCGGTCAAAATCAAGAATTTCAGCTGCAATCACTCCTGAGTTCTTAGATGTGATACATCACCAAGAAGTACGTTCACAATACCATCATCTGTTTTAACTATAAGACTTCCATCATTGTTGATATCTATTGCAACACCGTCAATATTCTTTTCAGCCTCATGTATACGAACTCTTGCTCCCAAAGTGGAACTCAGTTCTCGCCATTCACTAAGAATCCTAGTATAAGAGGCATCCTCCTCCAGGATCTGAAGAAGTGCATCAATCTCATTCACGATTGAACATAACAATGATTCAGCAGATGTTTCTTTTCCAAGTTCATCAATGACGGATGTGGTCGGCCATACAAGACCTGAAGGCATATCTGATACTGGGCAGTTCTGGTTCACACCAATCCCAACTACTATTCCAATAGTTTCGTTTTGTACAGACACAGCTTCACTCAGAATCCCGGAAATCTTACTCTCCCCAATCAGGACATCATTAGGCCATTTCAACCTCACATTCTTAACTCCCAAAGCATTTAGACTTCGGGCAACAGCACATGCGCCAAGAATCCCAAGAAGAGGCACGTTTTCCAATCCGAAACGAGGCTTTAGTATGATTGAGAAATAGAGACCACCATCAGGAGAGAGCCATAACCGATCCCTTCTTCCGCGTCCTGAGGTCTGGGTTCTAGCGGACACTATGAGTCCTTCAGTTTCACCTTGGATGAGAAGTTCCTTTGCCACAGAGTTTGTTGAATCTACACTATTGAAGGATTTCACCCGTGGATGAAGAACACTTGTTTTGAAACACTCAAAGCGGTCACTCAATCTGAATCAACGAATATAATGATGATAGCTATTTGAACTCAAGGGAATCTACAGTGATGACTTATATTGTGGGTGGAGATGTGAGCAAATGTGTGGTTTGCATGCCAAGTTTTGCAGGAGCATTGATTCTACAAGATGAAAAGAAGACACTTCTCTTTAAGAACCGGGATATGTTAACATCATCACCTCACATTGATGGTCTGTTTTATGATGTCGATTGTTTTGGAGTTAAGGGATTCAACAAATCGACCCGTGCACTTGAGGGTCTAGCGATTGGCGTAAACCGGCACGGTTTGGCAATCGCAAACACGAATGTTTTGAGGACACCGGACCCATCCTATACAGTGCTCACTGAACAACTCCTCCT
>JBHLRS010000023.1:0-35168 GCA_048882325.1 Candidatus Thorarchaeota archaeon
GGTCTCTCCTACGGCGGATACTTGGCACGAGGTCTGGTTCATCGCAGACCGAAGCAGGTTCTCGGACTTTTGCTGATCGTTCCTAGGATTATTGGTCGTTCCGAGGATAGGATACGTCCTGACAAAACCGTACTGGAGCAAGATGATGAGTTTCTCAGCAGTCTTGGAAAAAAGGAACGTGAAGGTTTTGTAGATGTGGCAGTAATCCAAACTGGAAAACTTTGGCCTCGCTATTCCGAAGAGATCACGCCTGCAGTCCAGATCGCTGACAAGCAATTTCTCGAACGGCTGGAACCTGGCGATGATGATTTTAGCTTTGAAGTTGACTCTCTCTCCGTCAAATTCGATGGTCCAACCCTCATTCTGGTCGGAAGGCAAGATCATTGGGTGGGATATCAAGACGCCTGGAGGATCATAGAGAAATATCCTCATGCTACATTCGCGGTCTTGGACAGAGCAGGTCACGCTTTGCAGTTAGAGCAGACAGAATTGTTCAATGTGCTTGTTTCTGAGTGGCTTGACAGAGTGGAAAAAGCTGAGAAGTAGATGGGATCCATTGCGGGATTCTAACTTCCAACAGTGGAATCACTGGAGCTCTCCTTCTCAGGAATCCTGATTTTCAGGACTGATTGGTGAAGTACCAAGTACCTTCTCTTTCGATTCCCATCTTCGGAGTTTGGGCCACACAGCCGCCCAGATAATCGCTAGTAGCAGCAGTATATTTGATTCTCCTACTGAGGAGATGAATAGGGATGTTGGTGCATTTCCAAGGGCATGAACGCCCATGACGAAGAAGAGGTTTTCAGTCCTCAAGTATAGCATTCCATAAATCAGTCCGTTCATTAAGACGCTGAAAACCAGATCTAAGAAGACCGTCATAGTCCATCCTTGATTCACGACCTTCCAAGGGACATGAATCAAAGCGAAGAATGTTTGGGAAATCAATAGAGCCAGTACCAACTGCAAATACCTATTCGAAGAAAAGCTCTTCATCTTCATATCGAACTGAACAAGAAGAAAGCCCCTAAAGCCCACCTCCTCATAAAGGGCCGTTCCAAAAAGCATACCAATCAACAAACCTATCAAAGCAGGAGCTTCTGTACTCCATCTCGTATCGACTTCTATAGCGCCTGTGCCAATGAAACCAACCAAACCCTCCATCGTCTGGATGAGAACCCATGTAATGATGCAAATAATGACCGCTAATTTGAGTTTCTGACCTATAAGCCCAAGGTCCTTCACTTGGAAACGTCCATACACGATCAAAACTCCAAATACAGCCACTATCAACAAAAGTGCATTCAGCACGAGAGTACGATGGACTAGTCCGCCACTTGCCAATTCAATGGTTTGGACCATTTCGAACAGTCCGATGTAGACCAGAATGATTGCAAGACTAATTACCAAAAACAAGATTATTGTCCTGTAGTTAGATTCTCTCGACTCTATCAATTTTTGATCCACGCACCCACAAACTCATGTCTATCAGATTACCTTAGATTTATTCTCATTCTCCTAAAAAGTAGTCCTACAACAATGATGACGTTGCGATTTGCCAGATACATGGGAGTGAGAAACCCCACCAATAGTTCATTCGTACTGAACAAACACCACCGCCCACTATCCTTATAGCACAACGGTAAGAACAAAGCATGGAGAGGAGAGTTGAATCCACAGGACGAGTTGGGTTTACAACAAATGGCTGTATCAATGCCCCTGTTCTCGGGAACTTTTTACGAGGCATATTCTATTGGAGGTTTTCTATGGGGCCTTCTGTTAGATTTTATTGCGTTGTTCTATGGCATCACTTTTGACTTCTTGCAATGGGTTTTCCTCACCTTGGCATGTGGTTTCTTTCTACAGTTGCTCCTGAACGGTCTGAAGATGCGTAGGTTCCGGAATCCTGTGACCAATCCAGAATTGTTGGCCTTGTTTGAAGAGGTGAAGAGTGATTTTGGTATAGGAGAAGGAATCCAACTTTGGATCCGTGATGTTGACAGAGCGATATTTCTATCATCGGTCACTCCACTCTTCAAAGCCATCCTTTTTTCTGGGAGCACTATTGGGGATATCCTCAGAAACCCAGAGAAAGGAAAGATAGTTCTGGCTCAGGAGGTGCTAAAGATGGAACAATTGAGCCCTCAGAGCAGAATGGCGATTGGATTATTCGCTTTTACCTTCTTTTCGATTTTAGAATCATTTTCACTTATTGGATATTCCATTTCGTTCACAATGACATTTGGACCATTGGTTCTTGTCATACTTGTCATTGCACTCCTAGCTATCATTGCAGGTGTTCCCTATTTCACATCTCGCACCGGTCGTAATATTGAACTAGAGATTGCCAAAGTCTACGACACTCCTTATGCAATAGCTGCCTCAGAGGTACTACATGGCTTCCAACTACCGGATGAAGTGGTGGATGAGATTAAGCGAGACGAGCGAGAAGGAAAACCAACTAGAGGCGCCAGAACGAGTAAGAATGGTTTGATTGCAGCAGTGATTGCCATGCCAGTCACTTTTATCATCATGTTCATGTTGGCACCCACTTCGCCCTTGATTGTCATGTTTGCCGTTGTTATGGCAGCCGCTGTTGGGTTCTTTGTTTTCCTGCTCACTCTCCTGATCTCAGAATTTTCTGTGCTTCGAAAGTCTATGAAAATACGAAGGTCCACAGTCTGGGACTTCCAGATTTCCTTCTCTAACGATGTACAAAGCATCCTGAATAAATGCCCTGGTTATGATGAGGTCATTATACGAGCTGTGAAATCCTCTTCAAATGATCAAATTGGTCTTGTTGCCGTCAAACTCACGACGAATATGGAAGAGGAAACACTGTTTGCAATGTTGCCCAGGATGGTACAGGATCTCCACGATGTTGAACTGGCTGGACCTTTCATCCTCTCTGAGCTAAGACGAAATGACATAGAGAAGCGTTTCAACAGGCTCAATTACGCTGTTCTCGGGATAACAATCCCCTTTCTAACCATTGGTGTTATTGCATCAATAGCAAACCAAGAGTTCTATAGTATGTTTGATTCTATCATTCCAATCTTCGTCACCTATATCGTCATGTCGGTTGTCCCGGGTATTGGTCTTTCAATCTGGAAATGTAATGCAGATATTAAATCTGACACTGAGATTGCTCGAGCATATCCACGACTCAGAGAAGCCCTTCAAACTTTGATTGCGAATCATCATACCCTCCCGTTTGGTAAGACATCATACAAGTCTAGATTAGAACGGATTGACAAACAGCTGGGAGTTTTTCAAGTTTGAGATGATAGATGGGACTTGTCTTGTCATGGTTGTACTTGATCTACAGTTGCATACCTCTTTCCATCCAACCACCATGCCGCCAATGTAAGCACCACATACATGAATTCCGCCATCATTGCTGCAGCGAGTGCATCTGGGTACATAGTGAAGGGAGTGATTACGGTAATTACAACGAGCGCAATAATGAAGACATACATTCCATACTTGCCCACGAGAGTTGATCCTGAAGAGGTTGATCTGAGATATATCCAGCAACCAACTAGAAGAACAGCGAGTTCCGCAACAACAGTTACCAAGATGCTGTTCCAAAGTCCTAGTCCAATCGACAGGTCAAATCCGGGCAGCAACAGTAAGTCTGGAGTATGGACAATGACGTCCAGCAGGAAGTGAGAGAATACAGCCGCGCTCAGAACTAGAGCAACTCTCTGTCGATAAGCGGTATCAGTCGAACTCCATAGAGGAAAGAACCGAACTAAGACATATGTTCCAATAGCCCATACAAAGGCTCCAAGAAGACTGTGTGTGATTGGATAATCATAGAGATCGAATGGACTGGCCTCAGTAAAACCAGGGATTATTCGAAGGTGCTCAATTCCCAATGGAACAAGGATGAAGAACGCGATATCTACTAGTTGGACTGCAATGAACAAAACTCCAAGTGATATCTTTGGTGCAAATTTCTTCAGTATGAAAGCTATACCGTAATGTCCGATGAACATAGAACTCACACACCAGGGTTGTCTTTGATATGTGCCAGCTAATCATTTGTCATAGCTCAAGAATTTATTAAATGCTACCTCGCAGGCCTTTTTCACTTGACTTCATGCTTTCATGGTTTTTCATCGCAGTCCACACGATTGTTTTTGTCAAAGTGGGTCCTTTTCTGTACAAGACTGATTCCCATGGGAGAGAGAGCGATTTAGCAATCAAGACATTCATCAACTCCGCTATGCTTATAGCAAAGAAATGATTGCTAGACTTGGAGAGGGAAGTTGAGCCCACAGAGTGAACCTTACATATTTCGTGAACAAACCGGTGTTCCTCTTTTCTCAGGGACATTCTATCATGATTTCTATATTACAGGTCTCGCCTGGGGAATCGTTTTTCAGTTAATTCAACTTATGACAAGGTTTGTCTTTGAGATCTTGCAATGGCTACTAATCACCCTATTCACAGGACTAATGCTGCAGCTATTATACGCGATGTTGAAGAAGAGACGATTCTACAACCCGGTGACAAATCAAGACCTGATTGAGATGTTCGAACAAGTCACACAAGACCTTGGAAAGGGACAGAGAACCGAACTCTGGCTGCGTGACATTGATAGAGGTGTCTTTTTATCCACTGTTAATCCGTTCTACAAAGCCATCCTCTTCTCTGAGAACACAATCGCGGACATTCTCGAAAAGCGAGAGAAGGGGAAAGTCATACTCGCAAAAGAGGTTCTCATGATTGAAACACTGCGTCCTCTCAGTCGCACTGCAATAGGATTGCTTGGCTTTACCTTCATATCTTTGGTTGAGAGTTTGACATTTTTCGAGTCGATGGAGTACATCATGTTCTCGATGGGTCTAATTATTCCGATTATCATTCTCGTCACTTTGCTGCTATTTATTGTCGCTGTCCCTTTCACAACGAATCGTTCAGAGAAGAAAATCGTTCAGATTTTGGAGGAAATCTATGGGGTGCCACCTGATGCGGCAATGATTGAGGTATTGACAGGGTTCGAACTTCCAGATGAATCGATTGAGGACGCCAAACGAGAGGGTGAGGCTGAAAGACAAAGGAGAAAGGGTGAGTCATTGAAGAAAGGTCTAGTCGGTGCACTGACTGCATTCCTCATTAGTTTCATCATCATATACCTACTTTACTCATCCTCCCCAATGTGGGTGTTCTCTTTAGTTATCATACCTCTCGCACTAGGTATAGGAGCGTTTGCGATAGTCTATGTGACCAGTTTGGTGTGGGATTTCATCAAACCAGGTGGAGCTAGAAACACTCAATGGGACATCCAAGTTCCGTTTGCCACTGACGTCCAGAACTACCTCCACAAATACCTTGGTTCTAAGGAAGTTGCTGTGCGAGCAGTGAAACCTCCTGCTCATGAGAAATATGGTCTCGTAGTATTGAAATTAAATGACAACTATGACGAGGATACAATCTTTGCTATGTTGCCTCAAGTGCTTGAAGATATACATGACGCGGAACTGGCGGGTTCATTTATCCTATCAGAGATTTGGCGTAAGGCCATTGAGCGACGCTACAACCGTATCAGCTACGTAATTGTAGGTGCTGTAATCATTTTTCTTGCAGGAGGTATGATCTATGTGTTTACAGGAGGATTTGCAAGGTTCTTTGGCTTATTTGCTCCTATCTTTATCACCTACCTGATTATGGCATTTGTACCTCTGACTATTCTATCCCTTTGGAAGAGAAATGCTGAGATACTTTCTGATACGAGAGTAGCAAGAGAATGTCGCCGATTCACAGAAGCACTTCAGAATCTCATCAGTCATCATCACACGCTTCCGTATGGGATGACATCCTATCAGTCACGGCTCGAAAGAATTGAGAAGCGACTAGGAACGCATGAAAATGAAGACACTGGTGGCTTAGAATGACTCTCCGAATAGTTTTATCGGAGCACTACATTTCACTAAACAATGACCGAGAATCCTAATCCAAAGACGATAGACTATGACAAAGTTTCTGAGGTTTATGACAATGTAAGAGTTGGAGACCCTGAGATGGTCCATCAGCTTTTGCTTGGGGTTGATATTGACATGGACTCCTTTGTCCTCGATGTCGGGTGTGGGACAGGGAATAACACACTGCTTTTTGCAGAAGCATCACACGCCAAAGTGACTGGTCTGGACATATCATTGGGAATGCTTGAGAAGGCTCGTGAGAAAACCAAACTAATTCCTCTAATTCAAGCACCAGCAGACGCACTCCCATATTCCGATGATACCTTCCAGTTTGTATTTATGACAGAGGTCATTCATCATCTTCCTGACCCTGAAGCTTCAATCAAAGACATCTATAGAGTCTTGGACCAAGGTTGCAAGGTATGTATTGTTACACAGTCACACGATCAGATTGATGGCCGAATGACTTCTAGGTTCTTTCCTGCCTCAGCTGCTGTGGACAAAGGACGGTATCCGGACATTGACCTGATTGAGGAGCATCTAGTTCAGGTTGGATTTGATAGTGTGAACCCAATAGAATACCAGTTCAGACCCACGAAAATAGGCGAGGATTATCTACACACTGTAGAGAATCGTGGTTACTCGATGTTGCATAAAATTAGTCGTGAAGATTATGAAAGAGGAGTTCAAGACTTGAAAAAGGCCTTTGACAGTGGTGAGGAACTGACCTACTCTGCAGGCTATACCTTTGTCTGGGCAACGAAGTGAAACCTACTTCACAACAATATGCAGTGTGCATTTACTCTCCAAGGTTCCCCTGAAAACCTTGCTGACCGCCAGAGTTGTTTTTCCTGTGCCTACAGTTTGGAAAAACCAAAGTCCCTTCTCTGCATCTCCCCCTGTCCAATCATGATACTTCATCTTCTCTGGATGTATGTACTCAGTTTCAGTACGAAGATACTTCAGAATCGATTCATCACCTATCTCGAATTCCATGTTCTCCCCAACGGAACCATGCCTGAAGAATCGATAGGACACAAGCTCATCCTTCCCTAGAGTCATGACATCTCCATCACTCTGACACTCAATCCTCTTGACCTCTTTCTCATCAGGTTCCATATTATCACCTACTCGCCGAGTCTCTGGATCATCAACTTCTTACCCTTTATTCCCCGATACACGATAAATGCTACTATTAAGCCCATCACACCACTCACTGCTATTATCATCAGGGTCGTTGTCTGAATCCCTCCGCCAATAATAGTGGGCATCCCAGGATACCAGTGAACGAATATTACATCGATGAGGTCATTCCCAAGAGTAGTGTACTTGTGCCTGAGATAATTCAGTGTACCATTCTCCTTCTCATATCTCATCTCAATACGCACATTGATACTGGCGCCACCAGTACCAAGCACGGTACCAGTTCCGATAGTCCCCCATTCGTCATCTGTGTCAATTAATGTCAAACCCTCTGTTCCAGTTAGGTTCTCGATCTCATCAAGGAAGTCCCAGTCACCGGTTGGGACAACAAAACTGGGGATCTCCGAGAGTATGGTTGTCGAGTCATTCTCCCTGACCATTGTACAGAGCGAACGAGGTAGTTGTAGAGAATTATTGATCATGTTTTCTATGGTGTCTAGTTGGTCCACCTGCAGTTGGACCTTCTGACCAGCCTCTATCCCTGTAAGGAATGGGAGTTGTACTGCTAGGAATATCTCATTACTGATGTCTGCATAGAATTCTCGTTGCAGGACATACGTGAACTCCTCACCTACATCCACTCCCCACTCAAGTGTGTGATTTGATTGAGCAAGAACCAGTCCCGTCGTTGGCGTAAGGAGGATTGCCATGAGCAGTATAGATACAGGGAGTCTGGGCTTCATATCAATCTCACAGCTTGTTCTACGGAGTAATGAAGGTATTCATCCAAGAAGTCAGAGTATCTCCATGAGGTCCTTGATGTCTTCAATCACAATGGTGTCTGTTGTCACTTTCTCCTCTTCTTGGGGGTCAAGCCATGTCAATAGGATTGGAATCATTCCCGCACGTGTTGCAGCGGTGACATCTTTTTCTACGATATTCCCGACATATGCACACCGATGAGGATTCGTTCCTAGTGTTGCTGCCACCTTCACAAGCATGTATGGTGATGGTTTTCGATATCCAGGGACATTGGTATATTCTATTGCATCAAAGAGATGTTGTATCCTCGAATCATTGAGAATCTGAGTTGGATCGCCAAACCTGTTTGACGCGATTGCGAGTTTGAAACCACGGTCTTTCAGCTCCTTGAGACCCTCGCGACAACCATCCATGAGCTCTGGACTTGCCACCTCGTGGAAACTGTTCCAAAGCTTCTGATAGTCGTGTGCGATGTCCTCTTTGTTCTTCACACCGAGAGATGCCAGAAGCAACTTGTCATATTCAAGCCAATGTTTGTGTTTGGGTTCCCAGTGGATGTCGACATCATTCTCGATCATATAGTTGTCTAACCACTCATCAGGTTCCTTTGTCGCAGCGAGAATAACATCATCTGAAAGATCTTGTTTCTCTCCAACTCCAAGGTCACTCAAGAAATCGCGTGTGAGTCCGCACATATCCGAAACTGGTTTATAGAGGGTACCCCCAAGGTCGAAAATTATCCCTGTAATGCCTTCAAGTTTCATGACTTCAAGACATCATACATTCACACACTTGTATCCATCGCAAGCGGCTTTGTCAGTCATCTCAACTCTTTTCAATGATGCATCAGGAGTAGGTGTGACAGAATATGGATCCGCTCGATACATCCATTCGGGAAGTTGACAAGCATCTAGAGTCCCATCCAAATGATGCCTCTGCATGGAACGCGAAGGGAGTCTTTCATGCACAGAAGAGAGAGTTTGGGGAGGCTCTTCGTAGTCTTGATATGGCACTGCAACTCGATCCGAATCTAACTCCAGCACACACCAATCGTGGTCGTGTCTTGCTTGCTTTGGGTCCCGAGAAGGCATTGGAGGCTCTCAGGTCATTTGATAGTGCTCTGGAGTTGACACCTGATGATGTACAGATTCTACACGACAAAGCATCTGCTCTTCATGCTATCGGTCGGACTGATGAGGAACTTTCATGTATCCGAAGAATCAGTGAGCTTGCCCCGAACGAGTGGGGTGTGAAGGTCCGAATAGGTGACATTGAACTAGAGCTTGGACACTTCGAATCAGCAATCGTAAGCTATGATGCCGCTCTCAAGTTGAAGGAAGATTTGGTACCTGCGTATGTCAGGAGGGCAATCGCCTTAGGTATGCTTGAGAGATGGAAGGAGGCACTCAAGTCCGCAGAAACTGCAACAAAGATTGAACCAGATAATGCTGAAGCATGGCTCATACGTGGAGATGTCAATCTGAGAGCTGGCAAGCACAACGCTGCAATGAAGGCACTGAAGAAAGCCTCTGAATTGGATCCTGAGGATGCAGCAGTAGAGAACACAATGGGCATGGTGGCTTACAAAGATGGGAAACTAAAGGATGCAGTGAGACACCTCCGAAGAGCAATAATCCGGAAGAAACAGTATCCAACAGCCCTTCGTAACCTCGGTCTTGTCCTCATGGAGCTTGAGAACTGGACGGAAGCTGCCAAGGCCTTTGATAGCTACACCTCCTATGTGCGGGACGACCCGGATATGTTTGATGCCAAAGCCACAGCTTATGCCCGGCTCGATGACTTCTGTTCAGCATCTGAGGCCTGGGAGAGTGCGCGGAAGCTGTACAAGAATGTGGGTAATGATGCAGAGGCTGACAGAGTCACAGCCTTAGGTCGCGCAGCTCGGATAAACTGCAAGAGGCAGAAGAAAGCCATCAAAGAGCAGCGAGAACAGGACAAACTATCGCGGCGTTTCGCAGACCGTCACGAATTTCGAAGGAAGAAAGAACGTAAGAGGTAGTGGTCTAGATAGAGAACCTGTAGGCTTCATCAGCTCCCTCGAAGTCACCGAGTTTTGCGAGGATGTCTCCTATTCTTCTCCATGCTTCTTTGTGAAGGGAGTCTTGATTGACAGCCGATCGGAATGCAGCAGCAGCGGCAATACCATATCCCCTCCACTGCAACAGTTTTCCATAGGCAATCCAGCCCTCGACATCCCAGGGTCTGTCGACTAGCATCATTCCCATCATGTCCATTGCGAGAACTGGGATAAACGGAACTGTGAATGCTAGGACCACCAGTATAACAATCATTACGACAAGCATGCTGCTAAAATCTCTGAAAGTTCACTTTTCTTCGTTGTCAAATAGCACAGAGTTGAGAAATATGTCAATTCCGAAGCGACCCTTAGTCATTTCGAGATACCAAGGTCCTGTTAGGTCCAGAGCCTCTCGAATCTCCGGGATATTCTTGCCCTCTTCATGAAGTTCCTGAACCTTTATTCGAAATTCTTTGAGAAAATCAATTCTGACCTGAATATGCTCCTGTGGTGATATGATTGGTCCTCTGTGGGAGTCAAAGAGAATATCAATGTCCATTGCTGCGATCTTCTCCAGCGTCCTAATGATTGTATGAGCATTCTCATCTGGCATACCGATTACCTTACGAGATGGGACCGGCACCGCATCAGCTGAGAACAACCACTTTTGGTTTGGTTCATAGAACCCAACCATCTGTTGGCCATGTCCTGGTAGTGCGACCACCTCAAACTCAAATCTACCAATTGTAAACTGGGGTGGCATTATCTCGATATTAGTCACAGGTCTTGCTTGTCCCCAAACAATGTCAAAGAACTCTGGGATTATTGGTGGATTCTTGATCAAGTCAATATCTTGCTCCATAGCAAATATCCTTGCATGAGGAAAGGCTGGTAATCCTCCAACATGGTCTTCATGTATATGGCTCACATAGATCTTGTTGACCACGGTCTCTGCCGCAAACTTCTCCATTTCTCCAAGTGCATTTGCACATCCTGCGTCAAATAGCGTGTCCTCAATGAGGTGTGCGATAGCCCACATTATAGGCTTTCCATCCTCCATCGCTGTAGCGGTCTTGACAAGAGTTACGTCCTCATTGAAGTATTCAACTTCAAACATACGACGGGTGCATGCATGGCATAACTTGATTCCTTCGGTATAGCTATGCCGCCACTTCACGTTCGACAAGGATGGGTGGTGCAAACTTACGAAGTCGTTTCAGTCCTAAAATCTTGTCTTGTCTTCCTACTTTGGAATCGCTCAGTGCCCGCTCCATGAACTCAATGGCTTTATCATAGGCTTTGCGAGGTACAGGGAACGGAACTCCATCCTTTCCTCCAAAGGCAAAACACATTCTCACTGGGTCTGCCCATGATGCTGGAGTCCCAAAAATGATCTCAGAGATGAGGGACAGCCCTCGAATAGATGCAGGGCCCATTCCTCTCATGAACAAGAGGCGCTCATAATCTGATGGTTGGGTTTCGTATGCTCGGCGAACAGCATCCCAGTCCATTCTTGTGGGCGTGACTTTGTATGATGGAAGGCTCACAAGTGGTTCATTCCTCTCTATCCATGGAATGAGAGTTGTCTGTCCGTATGACTTTATGTCTTCGAAATATCTCCTAACTCTTGCTGGGTCCTCCTTAACAATATCAACACTGACCTTCCGACAGTCACTCGAAGCTTTCGAGGTCATGTCTAGGGCCGATTCTCTTACTTGTCCTGAGATCAATCCAGAGTGTGGCTCATCAATGAGGCTGACCGCATCAAAGGATGACCAGTGATAGCGTCTTGCGTCGTTGTTATCAGTACCCATTCCTTGTTGAACAACAGTCCAATTTTCATCCGAATCTACAAAGAACATGTGCTGGTAGAGATTATACCCATCCTGTATTCCTGCATTATCAACCTTCGCCACGGACCTACTAATTTCAACCAGTCCTGCACCATCCAGACCATAATCCTCTAATGCTCGCAATTCAGTAGGGACTTTCCTAGAGGCTTTTCCCTTTCCTCCAATCCCAATCATTCCATGTCGCTCAAAGTCGAGTGCAGTCTTCAAAACTCCGCAGGTCACTGTTGTTGAACCTGAACTGTCCCAATCGTATCCTAGAACGTTTGATAGAGCTTGAAACCAAACTGGATCTGCGAGTCGGTGTAGCAGTTCTGAGGTCCCATACTCATCCACTATGAACTCACATAGAGTACTTGCCATCGGAATCATACGTTTAACTAACCAGTGAGGTGCTTTTCCAGGGTGTAGTTTAAGGTCTGCAACGCCGCCTCTTTTCATTGCGACACCTCCATTGTATAATCCTAGATTCGCATAGATAAGGTGCCCGAAATCTCTAGAGGGCTGCTCGCATATTGTCTAGTTTCTGTCTCGACTCATCTCCAGCCTGTTGAAGCCAAGTCTCCAGTGTATCGCAACCATAGTCATCACAATGCGCACAGGTTTCAACACCACGCTTACTTCCACACGCTCTCACTGTACAAGTTGAACAGAACTTCAATTTCGGTTCAGCATCAATCTTGCAACCAACACAATTGATCTCGTCTGCCGAAAGAGGATACTCTGGACTTCCCCATTCTGCAGCCTGCTTCTTCCGTAGTTCATCGTCATTAGTCTTCCATGCGATATGTGCTGGACATTCAGCACAGTCATGCCCGCAATACGCTATCATGCTCTCGGTCATGAGTATCTATAGTTACAAGGTGGAATAAAAGCCCAACAGATAACCGAAACTAATTCTAAAGTCTTTTCTTACAACTGCAGGTCAAGCAATCCTTTTATTCGTAGTTCTCTAATCGTACCTGTTTGATGAATTCTCTATATCCATGAGATGGTACGAATGGCTGAGGATGCAGAATGGCAAAAAGCAGTCGACTATAAGATGTTCCTGAAGTCTGCTCGAGAGAATGTAGAGTTAATGAAAGCAAGGTATAATGACCTTCAGATTACAGAAGGAGACCTTGAGAATCTTCGCAGTCTTCAGAATGAACTTCGAATACTTGTGATTGGTAATGATCGTTGCAGTGATACTGCAGGTAACCTCCCTATTCTGGCCAAGATGTCTGACATATCTTCCAAGCTCCAACTCCGCATCTTGGACAGTGATGCTCATGCGAGGTATCATCAACAATTCAAGGTCAATGGAAAGAGAAAGACTCCTGTTGTTCTCATACTTAGTCCTGATGATGAAGAGCTCTGTCGTTGGGTAGAACGACCCAATGCTGCCTATAAGGTGATTAACGAGGCCACAAATCCCTCACTCGAGAGCCGAAGACAGGAGCTGAAGAAGTTATATAGTGACACTGAGATTCAGCGGCAGAGTGTCTACGAGTTCATGAACCTTATACTTCGTGCGGACTTTATTCTAGGAAGAAGCTGAATATGTCACATCATCATGGAAAAGGTGACTGGTCTGATCCAGACTTCGTGAAACGGATGGCTCAGACCTATAATGTGAGATATGATGATTCGTTCTGGAATGCTTTTTCATCACTCACAACCAAAGAGCCAAGACCAATCGTGGCTGATTTTGGATGCGGACCAGGGCTGTTACTCGTAGACATAGCAAACCGATTCAATGCAGATGTTGCTATTGCTCTGGATGAGAGTGAAGAGATGCTCAATCTGGCAGAGGTCAAACTGAAAGAACGGACCAACCTCAAATCAATAGACATTCACCTGGTTAATTTCGATACTGAGGAGATACGCATTGCGCCTGCTACCATTGATTTTGCGTTCTCGGGATTCATGCTGCATGAGGTCGCAGGTCCTAGTGATTTTGCTTCGAAGGTCTTCAGACTGATTAAACCAACTGGAGTCTACATGGTCTATGACTTCATCTCAGGGAACGAGGATGTGTTTGTCAGGTCGATGGTTGAACACGGAATGAGTGAAGAAAAAGCAAGAAAACGATACCCACATATGTGCAGGCACTCAGCTGACGAGATTACACAGATATTAGAGACCTCTGGGTTCTCTGAAACTCGTGCAAAACTCATCGATGAGATTCGCGCAGTTGTAGTAGGACTAAAGAGGTAATCCACCATAGAATAGTTAGAAACCAGAGTGTCGAAAGTAATGTCACATCATCGAAAGACCTCACCATGGGCTCATAAAAACTCGGATTTGGAATGCCCAAAATGTGGAAGCAACCGTATAATCCGTATACTTGGGTCCTGGGCACGTCCGCGTGGGATTCAGATGTACAAGTGCACTGTATGTCAAAAGAAGTTCTACGACCGAGGATATGATGACTATAGACCCACCTATATTCGATAGACAGTGTTCGGAGATACTTACATGTCAAGTAGGATTCAACATATGAGATACCCCTTCTCACTTGAAGCCAGACAGGCATCGCAAAAGCTGGCTCGAGATCTGGGCGCTCTTGTTGATTTGCTTGAGGACCCAGAGAATCACTATATTGTTAAAGCAGCAGAGAATCGGGTCTATGCCGCACTCACACAGTCGCAGATTAACTACCCGTCTATGGAAAATGAAAAGGATGTTCTGATTTACCCTACTGCTCGACTGATCGTGGAGGAGTTAGGTGTTCCACGACTCAGAGCACTTCAAGCTGAAGCTGAGTCAAAGGAGGCGAATCGACAACTGGACAAGGTGAAGGATAACAACTTCGTCATTGACCTTTGCGAGTCATCATTCAATTGGAAAGTTGAGTCAATGGGGACCCTCACCGAACGTGCTAAGCTCCCTATTATGCTTGGCACTTATGATTTGAAAATACGCTTTGAAAACTACCTTGAGGTCGCTCCTGGTTTCCATAGCGAGGAGTGGAGTCTCATCAACCGCTACTTGGACAAGGGCTGGATACCTATAAGACGTTCAGAGCTGGACCGACTCATCTCAGGCAAGTTTAGTCAGCTCATTATGCAAGGTCGGTTTGACATTCCAAGAATGTCTCAACGATTGATTGAAGCAGTCCAGAGAATCGAGGCTGAAACCAAGGGACGGATACGCCAGACTGAACCTGTGAAAATGACTGAGACCGTGTCCTCCGCTTTTCCCCCATGCATTCAGAAGATGTATGATGAATCAATCAGGGGGGAGGTAAACCTGTCACATGATGCACGGTTTGCACTTGCTGCCTTTCTTCTGAAGATTGGAATGGAAGAACCTGAGGTACAAAAGGTGTTCAGCAGTTCTCCAGACAAGAATATCAGCCTCATTGATTATCAAATCAGACATATTGCATCGAAGAGGTCGATGGGTGTGGAAGATGCTGGTTACACGCCACCTGGTTGCAAGAAGCTGCAGGTCAACAATCTCTGTCCGGTGTATCTCGGTCAAGCCTTCGACCCTTTGTGTGAATATATCCTGAATCCACTTGGGTTCTATTCGACACGAGCATGGGAGATCTCTAATGGCATCGACGACCATTCATGGTACGCACGGAAACGAGATAAGAAACAGAACTTCTAGACAGCACACCTCGAGTAGTGATAGAGATATTCTTGAGCATATCCAGCATATCTTCCGAAGTACTCCCGTGCTGCTGCAGACTTCTTCGTGTATGACCTGCCAGTACTCGTGAAGATACCATAGTGCTCCTGAATCACACGTTCAATCCAGACGTCAATTGGAAACGCCTCGAGGAATCCAAGTGAGAACAGACTAACACAGTCTGCCACCTTATCACCCACACCATGCAGGCTCTTCAGTTCCCTTCGTGCAGCGAGATAATTCATTGACCGGAGTTCCTCCTCGTCTATATCCCCCTTCATAATCGCCTCAGTTGATTGCGAGATGAACTCAGCTCTCCATGCCAGACCCAGTTTCTTTAGATCTTTCACAGTTGCTTCAGATAATTGCTCAGGGGTTGGCATAGCATAGTAGACCTTTCCTCTGAACTCATATGGTGCCCCCCATTCTTCTCGGATTGATTGCGTCATTCCACGGATTGCGGGAACATTCTTCCAGACGGAGCAGAGGAAGGAAACAAGACAGGGGAAAAAGGGATCATTGATGATACGCAGGTTCGGTGCAAAGTCAATACTCCTCCTCATTATACCATCTCTGGAGATTTCCCGGTGAATCTGTTCAAGTGGGTCATGCAGCCTGAATAGTTTTGAAAGGTCCACATCACTGTGTGAGGTCTCATAGAAAATAGTGTCCTCTCTTTGTTCTACATATACCACCTGACCAATGTCCGCATTGATGTATCCCGGGCCCTCTTTGATCCAAGAGAAGGTCTGACCGCACTCCAGCGTATCAAAGAGGTTGAAATTCTTCACCTTGAGACTTCTCATCATGACAAATCGAGGAGGTTCTTGAAATTAGTATTATGTTTTGGTTGTCGTTGTTTGATAGACAATGCTAAAACGAAAGACCTTGAAAGAGAATTAGCGGCAGTGATGAACCTCCAATGTGAGATTATGAACATATGATCGACCTAAGGGGTATCTGAGCCGCACCTTCTAGTCTATCTCTGAAATGTCTGAGGATCTAGTTTTGACAATTTCAACAAGTGCATCAATCTCGTCTGGAGTGTAGATAGGTATGTCTATGCTCTGAACAGCTTGTCTATTGGACCAGCTCACTACAGCCTGTGTATTCACTGGGATGTCATCATGATCGAGCTCATTATCTCCTATACACCAAAACTTCGGAATATCAGCAGACTTCATCCCCTCAATAATGAGGAACTCATACTTCAATAGACCAGCCAATTCATCAGAATGAACCCTGTCTTTGAGACCTCCTGATTTTCCACTAGGCTCTATGAAGATGGCCGTTGAAGCACCAGCTTGCATATGTCGCCACGTGTCAGTTCCATGACTCGGTCTGCGCTTGTGTATGGAGCTCTTGATGGTAGCAACAGAGTGTCCACTAATCACAAGCGACTTGATGATGGCTTCTATGAGCGTGGTCTTGCCTGTGCCTGAGTAACCGGAAACAGCAAATACTCGCATTTTGTCCAACTTTGATTACCATGCATAAGGTAGTTTCGCTATATCAGCTTGTGTTCTGAATAGTTCTCGAACAGATGCTTGAAGGGGGAGCCTTAAAAACAGGTCTTGCAAGTTCGAATTCGGTGATATCATCTTTGGCCAGCGAGAAGCATGTGGCAGTTGAATGCATAGATGTACATCGTGAGTTCCAAGATGGCTCACGAGTCATCAAAGTACTACAAGGAACAAACCTGAAGGTTGATAGGGGCGAGTTTGTGGCTATAGTTGGTGCTTCAGGATCTGGAAAGACCACTCTTCTCAATCTTATTGGTGGCCTTGATCAACCAACATCCGGGACAATACTCGTTGATGGAGAAAACATCACTAATCTCGATGATGAGAAGATGTCCAAGGTCCGTCGCCACAAGATTGGAGTTCTATTCCAAGATCAACACCTTCTCCCTATCTTTACAGCTCTGGAAAATGTTGAGGTCCCAATGCTTCTGGATGATGTTCCTCCCGAAGAGAGGAGAGAACGTGCAATCAAGCTCCTCGAAACAGTCTTTGTTGACCACAGAGCTGCACACATGCCCCATGAACTCTCTGGCGGTATGCGCTCACGAGTTGCTCTTGCCAGGGCACTCGCAAATGACCCTGCGATTTTGCTCTGTGATGAGCCGACTGGCGATCTGGACCACAAGACTGGAGGAGAGATCATTCAGCTAATGAGAAACCTAGCCAAGAACAAGAATCTTGCAGTTCTTGCTGCAACCCACGATCCAGAAACTGCTCGA
The DNA here is from genome assembly GCA_048882325.1 of Candidatus Thorarchaeota archaeon. GTDB lineage: Archaea > Asgardarchaeota > Thorarchaeia > Thorarchaeales > Thorarchaeaceae > SMTZ1-45. The sequence goes on from JBHLRS010000023.1 coordinate 17,584, forward strand.
ATGGCTGACCGGATACTGCTTCTTCGAGACGGTGTTCTTGTGGATGAGCTTGTGGGCGATTTCTTCAAGCACAGTAGGGTCGATATGAGTACAAGAGATAGAGAGGCGTCTACATCGGAGTGATCTTTCGTGGGCACACCGAGAAACTCAAAGAGAATTAAGACAAAGGGAAATAGAGCATACGGTCTGTCATATGCTCTTAGTGCAATCAGGGCAAATCCGTTTAGAGCTTTGAGTCTTGCCTTGACATTAAGTCTAGGCATCAGTCTTTTTGCTTCCACAATGGTCTGGGGTGATACTGGAATCTATGTGAGTATCTACGGGTACCTCGAAGACAGCTCGTACCAAATCAAAGTTGATTCTGAAGTTAATGTTCCACAAGCTGTTGCAGAGGCTGAATTGTATATGCAGCAGAGCCCATTTGTTGAGGAAACTCGAAGGATGAACTCCACTGTGGGACTTGTCTGGGGCACAAACATATCTGATAGCTGGCATTATGATATCGAAGATACAGTGTATTCTCATGGTGTCAAGGATTGTAGAGTCATCTTCGTAGATAATGAGTTTCTAAATGAGACCGCCTTCGAGTTTAACTATGAAGGCTCTTTTGAGCTTGGACCCGATGAAATCATAGTTTCTCGGATGTTTATCCACTACGTTGAACAGGTCTTCAACGTGTCGCTAGCAATCAATGACACAATAGATGTTGAGCTCCTTACTGGAGCTTGGTCTGGTACCGGTGCCGCACCGCTGAGTATGCTTGGACGTCTTAGCGTGACTGACCTCAAGATTGTGGGTATCTTCAGAGTTCGATCCCAAGATACTATTATTGAGCGTGCCTTTCCATCACTTGGGAATGGACGAGAGAACTGGGATCATACAAATCTTCGGTATCAAGTCATGGGCATCCGTGATAGTATTCTGATGCGGCCAGATCAAATCCCTGGTGATGCTCTCTCACCCAACGGTTTCTTCAGAGAAACAATGTTGGTCAGAGTTTCTGCAGGTGCACTGGCTCTCGATGGTCCAAAGAATGTTGCCTCCAACCTCTTCGAGTTGACAATTCGGACAAAGGAGCTATATAACATCACATGGTCTGGTCAGGATAAAATCCATGAGATTCAAGACGTTGTTAACACCTACGTTGCGACACTTGACCTCTCAATCCTGGCTTTACCAATTATCCTTCTAGCATTATTCTTCTCAGTCTTTGCAGCTGACACCTTCATGGCACCACGTCACGTAGAGGTGGGAGTCATTCGGTCCAAGGGTGCTAGCTATTCCCAGGTTTCAAGTGTCTTTCTATGGGAATCTGCGGTAATCGCTGCTCTCTCGGTTGGGCTTGGTATACTATTTAGTGTGCTATTTGCACCACTTATTCCATCCACAAACAGTTTCATGAATTTTGACTGGAACACCTACCTCTTCTACCTATCAAACACAGTTGTGAGTCTCAATACAATTGTGAGAGCCATAGGACTCACAGTACTCCCCAGCCTCTTATTCATCCTCTATCTTGCCAGGAGAGCAGCCTCAACCGAGATTAGTCTCACTTTGGCTGAAGTGACTGAGGATGCAACTGAGCAATCAGAAGCTCATGGTTTCACGATCGGAGCTTCAATCTTTCTGCTGGGGCTGGTCATTGTTATGATGTATATTCTCCCCAGACATCCAATTCTATTCTTGATGGAGCTTGGAATGGGGACTGCCGCATGGTTCTTCATTGCCTATAACGGATCACGAATTTCTCGAGTGGGGCTATCCAAGGTCTCTGAGAAGTTGTCATTCATATTGGGCCAGAAGAACCTGATATCTGCAGGATACTTGAAGATGCGAAAGGGTCGAATAATTCCGCTCATGGTTGTTCTAGCCCTAACAATGTCTTCGACCATCGCATTTGCTGTACAGTCAGAAAGCCTCAGGGTGGACCTAAATCGAGAGGTCAGTTATGCAATAGGCGCCGACCTTCGAGTTGACTGTTCAATACAGGAATTCAACTTCAGTATGGATTTGGAAGCATATGATGGGGTCAATGACGCTATGCCAGTCCTCAGAACCTGGGCCCGTCTGGGACCTGATATTCTTAGCATAGAGGCATTATATCCACTGCAGTATTCGAATATGGGTAAGTTTGATCGGTCAAGCTTTGGTGGAGTGTCCCCTGAGATCATCCTCTCTGATTTAGCAGCTGTGCCCAATGGCATCATTCTGAGTGAGTATCATGCTGAACGGTGGAACAAAACCGCTGGAGATTCACTCACTCTCGAAATGAGTGGAGTAGGTGCTACTCAATTAGTCACCTTTGAAGTAGTGGGTATAGTGTTCAGCGCTCCGGGTTTCGGGTATGCATCGCACACTGATGTCCCCCCCTCTCCGCTTGGAGCTGGCTTTGGGTTTAGCTCTAAGTTTGATGGGTTTGCTCTGACAAATCTTGAGTTTATTGAGAGCGTAATTGATGTCCATGAATCAACGTTATTCCTAGCAAGTCTCGATGATTCAACCAATCATACTCGCCTACTTGAGGAACTCTCAGAAATTCCCGGAATTACTCCTAACACTCCCGAGGAGTTTGATTTGAAGGCCCGATCATTGCGGACTGCACTATTCTTGAACACGATTGAGGGTCTATTCTCTATTGGTTTTGTGATGTCACTTACTCTCAGTGTGTTTGCTCTGTCAATTTCATTGGGATCTGTAGTGAGGGAGCGTCGCAAAGAATATGCAGTCATGCGTGCGATTGGAGGGTCTCAACGACAGGTTGTCAGTATGGTGTTTTCAGAATTCAGTGGGGTTGTAATTGCCTCGTTAGCGCTGAGTCTGGTCCTTGGTGCTGTGTTTGGATTCGTCATGGGATTTCTGGTAAATGTCATGAGCCCGTTCTCTCGAACGTTATCTGCAAGTATCGCATTCCCGATGGACTTCCTGTCGATTGTCCTGTTCGTTGAAATAATGACTATGATTATTGGGGCTTACTTGCCAGCTAGAGAGGCATCACGGACAGACCCCGCAGTTGTACTAAGAAATATGTGAGGTGATAAAATGGCCAAGAAGAAAACGGAAAAAGCGATCCTAAAGGGAAATCCACTCTGGTCTATTGGTTATGCTATCACCTCCATGAAGAACTACAAGGTACGAAACGTAGGTATTGCTCTAATTCTGGCTATTAGTGTAGCAATCCCAACGACAATCTTTGCATGGACAAGTACCGGTTCACGACTGGCTGTAGAGACATACTTCGATGAGAACGCTTACCAGTTCAGTATTCAAAACGATCCGGCATCGCTAGATTACTCGCACCTCTTTGATGCTCAGAATCTTGTGATGAGCAGTCCATATGCTGAATATGCACACATCACACCAAGTACGGTAGGAATCTTCAGAATGGATGGGACCACCCCCGAATGGGAGGAATACTTCACCTTTGGTCAAAACTATGCACAAGGCGTCAAGGACTGCAGGGTCATCATAGTTGATAACGAAATTCTAAATGTTTGGTCAAATGAACTTGATTTCAGAGGGAACACTACACTGAGTCCTGGAGAGGTGCTGGTATCTGAGAGATTTATTGAGCTCACCGAGGAAATGATGCAAACAACTCTTGGAGTATCTATTGATCTTGATGTCGGGTCTGAAATCAGTCTGGATGTACTTAGAACCTACTACTCACCAGCTGAGGGCCGCCCATTTGACCCATTGCTTCTTAATCGACAAATCGTGCGGAATCTCACCATTGCAGGTGTTTATGATGTTATTCGGTCATCTGTTGTGGTGCAATCATATCCGTCGCTCTTCAGACCTAACTATGATCCGCTAGGGTTCTCTACAAGCGTTTTGGGAATAGTAGATTCAGTCCTGATGCTTCCTGAGGAACTTGGCCCTGTATCTGTTGAAATGATAACAAACACCGGATTCTTCTCACCTGTTGAGTTTGTACGAGGGTCTGTGGATGGTCTTGTCAAAGCTGGAGTGCTACGGGCTGCTCAGAACCTCTTGAATTTGAAAACTCAGATTGAAGAGAGTGATGCGATCCTGAATGTCATTGGCCTTGACAACATAGACAGCCTTCAGACTCACATAACAACTTACATTCAAAGCCAAGTATTGATCATCCTTGCATTTCCAATTATGATCATGAGCCTGATGCTCACCATCTTCACTTCGGAGACCTCGGTTTCTCAACGAAAGGGTGAGATTAGCGCACTACGTGCCAAAGGAGCATCCTTCAACCAGATATTCGCCGCATTCATCTGGGAATCACTGTTCCTCTCCGTTCTTGGTCTCATTGCTGGACTATTGATTACCGTTTTGTCCGCGCCTTTGATGGGCTCTTCAACTGGGCTGTTGTCCTTTGACCAAGTCAGATATACTGAGTTCGTCACCAAGATGACCATACCCGGACAAGCACTTGCACTATCTGCAACAATAGCACTCTTCTTACCCGCAGCTTATCTCTTGCATGTTGCTCGTAGGATTGATGTTGCTGAGATAGGGCAACCAACAACCAGAATGACTTATGAGATTCCAGAGGAGACCAACATCTGGTTCTATGTGATAACACTTGGTGGGACTTTGGTAGTTCTTCTCATTGTACCAGTACTCTTCAATCCCGCTGGCCAAACTGCGTTCATTGAGATACTGTTGTCAACTGGAATACTGTTTATCTCATCATATCTTGGATCCAGAGCGATGCGACTGGTGACTGCTAACGCATCTGAGAACGTCGGCCGTCTGTTGGGCGAGAAAAAACTCTACATGACTCAGAGTCTACGGAGGAGAAAGGGACAGTTCATCCCCCTCTTAGTAATCCTAACATTGACACTCACCACAACAACAATGATGCTAATCCAGACAGCTAGCTTTGAGGACACACTTGAGAATGAAGCACTCTATGCACTTGGCTGCGATATCCGACTAGAGGTCCCTGAACAGCCCTTTGCTTGGACTGACACATTGGAAGGATTCGGGGGAGTCGTCAGTGCGACTCCAGTTGTTGAATCTCTGTCATATGTGGGCACAACAGCCTTCTATCTCGAAGGGATTGATGCTGAATCGTACAGTACAATAGGGAATTTCAAGGCGTCAAGCTTTGTCAGTGGTACGCCCGAGGAGGTCCTAGCGGCCCTTGAGGATACCAACAATGGGATCATCCTAAGTCGGGTTTATTCAGAACGTTGGAATTTGACAACTGGCGACAGTGTTGACATACGCGTCAGTGGTGTGACAGAAACAAGTTTCGAGATTGTTGGCATTATGAAGAGTGCACCTGGTTTTGGAATGGCTTCGAGTAGAGATCTTGATGGTATCCCATTTGGTGCCTACTTCGAATTCCAACCTGGGCGAGGAGGATTTGCCTTAGTCAATTATGACTTCTTAGCGTCCGTAGATGGTGTGACCACTACTGAAGTATTCCTAGTTGGTACAACCTCCCTTGAGGATGCATCTGATCTGATTGCATTCGCCAGCGATATTCCATACGCTGTGGTCTACACCACAGATTCCATCGAGTTTGGTTCCGACACGGTGACTGGTCTCTTTCTTGCTGGAATTGAGGGACTGACAATGATCGCTTTCTTCATGTGTGCAGCTATGGGTATCGCATCAATCGCACTATTCCTTGGGTCAGCAGTGATGGAGCGCGAGCCTGAGTATGCTCTGTTTCGAGCCATTGGCGGGACAAAGAAACAGGTCGTTTCTCTAGTGTTCGGAGAGTTTGCAGGAAGCGTGCTTGCTGCTGTATTGATAAGTCTCGGTCTTGGGGTGCTGTTTGGTTATACACTGACTCTCTTGACATTTGGAATCTCATCTGTATGGCCGATTCTTCCGAAGATACTGACATATCCGTTGATAGTCATGGTCTTCACTGTTGCAATTGAATGTGTTACAATGGTGGCTGCATGTTACTTCCCAGCTAGAAGAGCTGGAGGTACTAACCCAGCTGATGTATTGAGAAATATGTGAGGTAGTTGAAATGGATACAACTTTAGAATTCGAAGATGAACTTGACCTGTACAGTGACTTGCCTGATGATGTCGTCGTCAGTGTAAATGACTGTTACAAGATCTACAAAGCCCAGGAGCTAGAGGTCGTTGCGTTAAGTGGCGTGTCTCTCCAGATTCTCGAAGGCAAGATCATGGCCGTTGTTGGGCCTTCAGGCTCAGGAAAGACGACCCTAATCAACGTGATTGGTGGAATCACCAAGGCAACAGTTGGTAAGGTCTATTGGGCCAACTTGAGGACTGACATCACAAAACTGAGTGAACGAGTCTTAACAGAAGCCAGACGTAATTTCATTGGTTTCCACTTCCAGCTGAACAACTTGCTACCTCATCTCAATGCATGGCAGAATGTGGAACTTGCAGCACGAATTGCTGGTGTACCTCGACAGGTGCGTAAAGACAGAGTCGACCGTCTCATCAAACTAGTTGGTCTTGAGGAACGCAAGCGTAACAAAGCAACCACACTTAGTGGCGGAGAAAAGTCACGAGTGGCGATAGCTAGTGCTCTCGTGAACCTCATCGACACAGAAGGGAAGGGATTGGTTCTTTGTGATGAACCCACCGGGGATCTAGACCCTGAGACTGGTGAACGGATTCTTGATTTGTTCCAAGAGCTGAACGAAACAATAGGCACATCGTTCTTCATTGTTACACACAGTCAACAAGTGGCATCCAAAGCGGATGTGACAGTAGAGCTCCGGGATGGAGTCATTTCTGGGTTCCATCAGGCTGGGATAGATCTAGACATGCTTGATACGACTCGTATTGTACGGTTGGATGACAAACACAGACTTCCCATGCCCACTGACCTCCTCAGCCTCGCTGGTGACCCACGAGAGTTCCGACTCAGCTATGTGGATAACAAGTTCATACTTGTCCCACAGACTGGCGAAGTTGTTGATCAGATGCGTGAGAAGAAGGCTAGAATCTGCAGAGTTTGTGGTGCAGAGATTCCGGGTGGTAAGTTCATCTGTGCCAACTGTGGAAGTCAGGTCACAGTATGAATGCAAAAGAGTTAGAGACTCGCTTCTGGCGAGTCGTTTCTCTTGAATAGAGAAACTAGCTGCTCTATTGTGGTCCAGTGTTCCATGTACTTGCGAATCATCCGACGTTCTCTCTTCAGGTTTTTGATGCCGCTTAGCTCGAGTTCTTTCTCGATAAACTTGTAGATCTCTTTCCCTTTTTTGTCGAAATCGGTGAGGACGAGAACCTGCCCCTTTGGTCCTGCTTGCGCCTGAATCTTCTCAATGACTTGTTGTCTTGATAATCTCGTCTGAGTCCTGATTATGGTTGCTTTTAGACCAAGGTTTCGAAGAACGGAAACATCTCGTTTACCTTCTACAACTACTAGCAGATTGGGATACTTTGAATCAAGTGTCTGTATCGTTTCAATGAGTTTCTTTTCATTCTCAGAGAGTCGTCCAACACGCCTCTGTTCTACAGATCTCCAAAGGCCTGCTTTTCCTCTCAATGAATCATTATTGTCTTCAGTCAAAAGACACACCGTTTCTTGATTATGGTGTTATTGCGACCTTCATGGTTTCTCCTTTGCCCATCTTCTCCAAAGCATCATTGATCTTTTCAAGTGGCAGCTCATGAGAAATCAGTAGGTCTGGATTGACATCTCCAGCAATGATGAGCTTTAGCGCTTGCTCCACATGTCTAGGTTTAAGATGGAATACTCCCTTTATTGTCAATTGGCCATAGTGGAATCGTCCTGTGTCAACCTCGAACTTTGTCCCTGAAGCCGCCCCTCCAAACAGTACAGTTGTTCCTGCATCACGGGTCATTTCAACGGCCTGTTCCCAGGTCTGAGGTATCCCCACAGCCTCGATGACCACATCGGCACCATAGCCGTAGGTTTCATCTCTGACAAGTCCTATTGGGTCCTCCTTTGACGGATCGATGACAATATCAGCTCCTGCCTTCTTTGCAATATTTCTTCGAAGATCAGCAAGATCTGATGCAATCACAGTAGACGCACCGTTCTTCTTTGCTAGCATGATTAACATCTGTCCAATCGGTCCTGCTCCAATGACAGCCACCGTGTCACCAAGTTTGATGTTAGACTCCTCAATACCATGAACAACACATGCCAGAGGTTCTGTGAGCGCAGCATCTCTATAGGAGAGCGACTCAGGAATCTGATGAGTGTTCATCCTCACCACGGCCTCAGGGACTCGAATGTATTCTGCGAACGCTCCATTGACAAGACTATCCTTCAGCTGGGCACAGAGATTTGGCATGTTTCTCTTGCAAAAGAAGCACTCACTACAGGGAGCAGAGTTTGTTGCAACAACTCTCATCCCGACTTCAAAGCCCTCGACACCATCTCCTACCTCCTCAATGGTCCCTGCATATTCATGCCCAAAGAGCGCGGGGGTATGTTTGATGAGGACTGGATGCCCTCTCTTGTAGGTCTTGACATCTGTCCCACAGGTCAGAGCTGTGCCAATCTTGATCAGGAGTTCTCCCGGTCCAATCTCTGGCACATTGGTCTCCTCATATCGGACATCACCGATACCATAGTACATTGCAGCTTTCATCTTGCGAGTCATAAGCCAATTCCCCGAGCACCTTCGCTTGGTCCGTTTAAATCCCTTCCTGACTGACAAACCGCAATGCTTAACCTTTATTCACCTGAGCCACAGCGTGGATTGATAGTCATGCGTATCAAGTCTAAGTTTCCTGAGCGTATGGAATACCATGCGGAGAGTGTGTGGGACGGCAAGACAGGTGGTACGATTACAACCAGTGAGGGCTGTCAGATAAAGTATGACACTCCAAAGACCTATTCAGGACGCGGCGAAGGAATCTGCCCAGATGAGATATTCGTGTCTGCAGTCCTCGGCTGTCTGAACAACACTTTCCTTGATTTTCAACGCCGATTCGAAATGGACCTTGTTTCATTCAAGCTGAATGGGAAAGCAACAACCATCTTTGATGGTGAAGGGTATATAATCACTAGATTTGAGGTGTCAGGTGAGGTCGTTGTAGGTGAGGATGAGCTCGAAACTGGTCAGCGTTGTGTTGAGCTCATGCAGCAGTATTGTCATCTAACTAGAACTATCAAAGACTCCCTTCCATTCGAGTATGACATATCTGTCCGAGAAGGATAGCTTATCGTTCTAGTTCCTTCATAAGCTGAGTTATCCTTTCCATATAGGCTTCAATGTTTGTCCATTGTCCACCTTGAAAGAAGACACTGCTACAGTATCTACAGAGCCAGAACTCCGAATAATGATTGAACGTCTGTTCAGCGACTAGCCTTCTGATGGTTTCTTTCTCCTCGTCAGTGATATGCGTTAGAACGCCATTACATTTAGTGCAACGCGATTTTGAGGGGTCTATCTTAGGATTGATTTCAAATTTTGAGAAAACGATTGCCACCTCCTCGTCCACAGATCCCCTAACTAACATGAACGCTGCACCTGCATTCTCTGCTCTTCTTGCAAGAATAGCATCTGATGTGAGCAAAACCCTATTCTGGTCAAGCGCGATTTGTAGAAGCTGGTCATCATGTATTTTGGTTGAGTAAAACGTGTCATATCCGGCAAGTCGAAGCCACGTGGCAAGTTTTCCTAGCATAGCATCAACAATGAACGTTCTCATTGATTTTCACCGAAAATTAAACGCGAGGCATTCTTCCACATCACTTTCTCAATCTCATCTTTGTGCACTTGCTTGTATCCCTGATCAATCATCTCAGAAGGGATCTGTAAACTGGTAAAGAACTCCACCCATTTTCTGAGTGGCATCGTGAATTCAAACAGTGGGAAATCACTCCCAAAGATCATTCGATTCGGAAACACCCTCAGAGTCTTTGCATCTCCAATCATCTGATACACTTTCATTGGTACTGCTGATGCAAATACCTGCCACCCTGATACATCTACCGACACATTCGGGTTTTTAGCTGCTATCATAAGAGTTTCATCATGCCAAGGAAAACCAACATGGGCCAGTATTATTTTCAGATCAGGAAAGTCAGCTGCAACCCTGTCAACATAGACCGGTCTTGCATACTTCACATGTTTGTGCCTGGGAGTGAATCCCTGATGAATGAGGATCGGAATGTTCAGGTCTATGCAAAGCTTGTAATAGGGATCAAACTCGCTTTTGTCCGGGTAGAACCCATTTGGAGGGTACATCTTCCACCCCCTACACCCTTTCTTAGTTACTGCTCGCTCTAGTTCCTTCAGCCCTGCTTCTCCTCTTCTTGGATCAAGACCGACGAATGTCACTATGTCAGTGTCACCTTCCACCTCATTCACATGCCAGTCTGTCTTCTCTGTCATCGTGAGGGGCATCTTTTGATGATACGCACTATCAATTGGTAATATGACTGCCCTATCTACTCTACTTGTTTCCATGGCATTACGAAGAGTGTCAATCGTTGAGTCAAGTACTGGATCGACACCATCACGTTCAGCGGCTGCAAGACGTGATGTAAGATCCCTCTCACTGATAATATCCTTCGACCATGTATGGGTGTGCGCGTCAATGACCTTCAAGTGAACTCACTCCGTATCTTCTCCAACTCATCGATAACCTCAACGGGAACGGTGATACTTCCAAGTTCTGTATAGTGAATCGCACCGTGATAGTCACTTCCTCCTGTTTGTATGACTTCCAAACCTTTGATGACTTCACTCACCTCGTCAGGTGTACGATGTGTTCCCATGAACCTATAATCATAATCCACCTCAACGCCCAAAAGACCTACGGTCATGAGGTCTTCAATTAACGTCCGAAGATCATGCGTTTTTATGGTGAGAGGATGAGCAAGGACCGGTATTGCTCGGATCGTTTTGAGGAGCCTGACCGCATCAAATGTTTGCATTCGTACCTTCTTCACAAAAGCTGGTCTGTCGAATGCAATGTACTTGTCAAATGCTTCCCTGGTTGACTTCACAACACCTTTCTTAACCAACAACAGCGCAACGTGAGGTCTACCCGGGCTCGAAACGCCTTCCAGCTCTTTATACAGCTCCTCAATCGACACATCAATCCCTAAATCATTTAATTTCTGAATCATCTTGGGAAGCCGATCGTGTCTCCCTTTCCTCAAGTGTTCCAGTCTGTCATTCAGTTGCTTTGAGTCATGCGGGACGAAATATCCCAGTATGTGAGCCTCTGCGCTGTTGAATTCAGTGCTTATCTCTACTCCAGGTACCCGCCTAAGGTCATCCGACGCAGTCGCATCCATAAACTCTCGTATCCCATCAAGTGAATCATGGTCTGTGAGGCCAATGCCTCCTAGCTGCATCTCGTCAGCCGCTCTTACCAATTCAGTGGGTGTGTCGCTTCCATCTGAAGCAGCTGAATGAGTGTGAAGGTCAGCACGGGCTCTCACCATGTGCAGCCTCCTGCCTCAACGTTTCTACAAGCTTTCGAACCTTGTGGCAAACCTTACGAATCTCTTCTCGACTCACGGTTTCTCCTGAGGGACAATCCTTGTCAATTATACATTTCCGCTTTCGCGCATCATAGATTATTGGATAATATTTACACCCTTCCGGTCGGTCCTCATAGATACGACAGAGTTTTGTTCCAGGATCATAGAAGAAACATTTCCCCTCAATGTTTCTGAGTTCGCAGAATCCTGCCATTACTCGGACAGCGAAGTCCTTCCTGTCATAACCCAAGGACTCGATTCTCTCTACATCCTCTCGAGTCAAGGTCATTTCAGTTTCAGTGCAACACAGACGGACTTCATCACAAGATCCATCATGGTTGCAGAGGAAGGGTGTCAAGGTGTTGTATACTCCTAGCGCATCGGTCAGATTGCGGTTTAGTGGTTCATCACGCTGATGAGGTCGTTCACCATCCCTACTTCATCATCATCCCGACAATAATGAAATACTCCGCTCAAGGCTAAATATGCTTTCTAAAGATGATGTCATTTGAATTTCTTTAATCGATATGCAAACAACCAGATGATGACCGCCAGCTCTGCAAAGATACCTGCCAAGAGTATCCCCTCACTGGTGAAGCTTGGATCTACTCGTTGAAATTCCATATCCTGAATCATGAAGGTCCTGCTGAAGTTTTCGTTGAACAACTCATACAAGACAAAGAGACCTGTATCACTCTCATAGAACACATTTGATTCTTCAGTCACTTTGCATTCCCAACAGTCATGTCCAAGTATAGTTGTCATGCGCATGACTTCTGCATGAATGGGTCCACCGATTGCAACCATCTCATGAATGTCCCAAGAACTCACGTCAACTGCAAGAGGATAGTCATAGTAGTACTGGGTCTTCAATACTGTAATCAAATCATCCATAGATGATACATATGTCAACGTGTCTACTCTGTCTTCGTAGCTCCAGCCTGTTGCATTATTGAAGACCTCTTCACTGTAATACATCTCTACGGTCAAGTACCGGGTTGTGTCATTGTCCGGTCTATCCATTAAGATGAAAGGAGTGGCAAGTGCAAACAGAAGGAAACCCACAATTACAACAATTAACGCCTTGTTCTGAATCATCTAACCCCTGACAAAATCCTCTTGTGAGGCTATAAACTTGATGAGGAAAACTAAAGGTTCCTTCTCGCTAAACGTCGAGAGGGTGATAGGTTCCCAGTCATATCGTCGACATTGATACCTTGAGGTATGTTTTGAACTGGCAATCTCTTTCCTGTGATGCGATAATATGCACTGGCACGAACTGCATGAACATATGCCATCAGATCAATGGGTTGTGCTGTAGCACCTAGCAGTAGAGCTCGGCGTCTACCAAACACGTCTAAAAGTCTGTCAAGTATCTTCATCGCTTTTCGTTCCAACCAAAATCTCTCGTCATAGCAGAAAAGGATTGTCATCAGGTCATTTCACTCAGCCAAAGTGCTAAATACTCTCCAAAAACATCCCACAGCAGCTCCTCAATAGGTGTTGACACATCACATGCGTATCGCAATTGTTGACAAATATCGATGCAGACCGAAAGACTGCACACATGAGTGTCAGAGGTTTTGTCCCAGAGTCAGAACGGGAGATGAAACCGTCATCTTTCCGGATGGTCCTGACAAACCACCCGTCATAGTGGAATCTCTATGCTCCGGTGAGGCTATTTGCGTCAAGAAGTGCCCGTACAACGTCATTCGAATTGTGAATCTCCCTGAGGAGCTAGAGACCGACACCAGCCATCGATACAGTGTTAACGGATTCAAGTTGTTCAGGCTTCCCATACCTAAAGACGGTCAAGTGCTTGGTCTCATCGGACCAAACGGGGTCGGAAAGACAACTGCCATACGAATCCTGGCGGGTGAGATGTCTCCCAACCTGGGCCGATTTGAAGACCCTCCCGGGTGGGATGAGATTACTACTGCATATCGGGGGTCCGAGCTTCAACCCTTCTTTGAGAAGATTCAGGCTGGCTCATTGGTGCCAATCCTCAAACCGCAGAACATCACCGACCTACCTAAGGTCAACGAGATTGCAGAAAAGCCAATCAGCGACCTTCTGGAGGCATCTGACTCCTCTGGTCGGTTAAAAGAGCTGAGGGATGACATGAGCCTCAATGAGATCTGGGACCGACCAATCAAGTTCCTATCAGGAGGAGAGTTACAGCGAGTAGCAGTAACAGCCGCAATTGTACGTGAGGGTGACATCTATTTCTTTGACGAACCAACTGCTTACCTTGATGTCAGGGAACGCCTAAGAATGGCCCGTGCGATTCGGAAACTATCAGAGCTGGGTAAGACCGTTGTGGTAGTTGAACATGACCTATCAATCCTCGATTATGTGTCTGACCTGGTCTGTATGTTCTATGGGGACCCTGGCGTCTATGGTATTGTATCACACCCACACGGGACACGCGTAGGTGTGAATATATTCCTTGACGGATATATCCCTGATGAGAACATGCGGTTCAGGGACACTGCAATCTCATTCAAGGGAATGAGCGCTGATGACGAGGAGTATCTCTCACGTGAAGCCATGGTAGAATATGGTGACATGAAGAAGAACTTTGAGGACTTCAGCCTTGAGGTAAAGGGAGGTCGTGTTTCGAAGGGTCAGATAGTCGGAATTCTGGGAGCAAATGGAATTGGGAAGACCACATTTGTCAGAATGCTTGCCGGCGAGCTAGAGCCTGATGAGGGTGAGGCTCCGACGAAAACAGTAACTGGTCTCGATCTCAAGATCAGCTACAAACCACAATACATTCCTGCGGACTTTGATGGCACCTTGAGAATGTACCTTAGGGAGGCTGGTGGGAGCACTGTGGACTCTGCAGACTTCAAGACCTCAGTAATCAAGAAGCTTGAACTCGAACATCTGATGGAGCATATGATACCCGAGCTGAGCGGTGGGGAACTCCAGAGAGCCGCGATTGCAGCATGTCTTGCACGCGAGGCAGATATCTATCTCTTTGACGAGCCATCTGCCTTTCTCGATATCGAACAGAGACTGGCCAGTTCACGAGCCATCCGTCGTCTGATTAGAAACAACATGAAGACCGCCTTCATTGTAGAGCACTCTATTCTGATGGCTGATTATCTCAGCGACAGTCTTGTGGTGTTTAAGGGAGTGCCGGGTAAGTCAGGTGTTGCCTCCTCAGTCAGAACACTCCGGAATGGAATGAATACATTTCTCAAGGAGATGGCCGTGACCTTCAGACGAGACCCTCAGACTGGTCGACCCAGGGTGAACAAAGATGGATCCCAGTTGGACACTCAACAGAAAGCCTCTGGGGAATACTACTACGTTGGTAAAGGCAAGTAGATGAGGGTCGAAAAAAGAAAACAGATAGGTCAAGTCTAGGAGATTCCTAGAACTCGACCTTCAATTTTGAGTCTATACTATTACTTCTTCTTGATGACGATTATGACAATTACAATGATGACTAGACCACCACCAACAGCAATGACTATCAAAGTCTCCATTGGAAGTCCTGCACCTACACGAACATCATTCCCGAGTGCAGAGAAGGTATACATCGCAGCGCCACTCCAAGTGCCCATGCTCCAACTCCCAGCAGTAAATGAAGAGAGTGACACATTGAAGTAACAAAGTATCGCTGGAATCTCAGCGTATGTACCTGCTTCTTCACCTGTGATCTCTGTGGTCACAGTCCAAGTATCTCCTGCATTCAAGGATGCTCTGTTCCAGTAGTACTGCTTATCGGCATCAAATCCTGCACTGATACCATCGAGAATCTTTAGATCATAAGCTGTTGCATCTCCAATGTTCTCGACAGTAAGTGTTACGGTTGCTGTACCACCCACAGCAATGTTTCGCGGAACTGACTTTGTGATCGTGAGGTGTGGTCCACTGAATGCGAGAGATGATATGTCTAGATCGAATGTCAGGACAATGTTCTCAGTGGTGAGCCAGAGTAGGTCTGGACCATATGGGTCCGGAGGAGTACCTGCTATTGGCACATCAAAGTTGATGAACATTCCATAGTCATATTCGGTCGCTAAACTGGAGTACACGTCCGCCCAGAAGTATGGGACTGTCTCTTCCACTAAGTGGATTGGATCAATCATTGCATGCACTGCGGTTTTGATTCCGGTTGTATCACCCACGAAGTCTGCCATAGCATCCCAGAGTCCTTGAAGGACAATGCCAAAGTGATCCTCGATGAGGGCCGCAAAAGCCTCCTTGGTTGCATATGATGACGGTAGACTAATGCCAGCGAAGTCCTCGAGTAGTGTTTCAATATTAGTGATGTATTCGTTGATGTAACCCTCTAGAACATAGGGATTCGAGTAAGTTGTGTTCACCAATATGTCGAGGAGATGATAGCTGTCCATCTTTCTGATGAATGCTTCAACAAGCGCTCGCATCGGGTCTTCTTCAAATATGGTTTCATTGAGGTCTTCTATCAAGCTGTCAGGATTGATACCCATGTCATTGAAAATCAATCTCGCGGCATCCATGTTAATCTCTTCTGCTGGAAATCCTGTGAAGGCCATTGACCAATCCATGTTGAGTAGCTCTTCACGACCATCTGGGAATGGCCCTGGTCCTCCCCAGAGACTATCAATGAATGAATCAAACATGAACGGATTCAGTCCCTCAAGAATAGTGTAGTTCAGTTGATAGGCATAGATCTGAGGATATGCAACCATCATGGCTTGGATGATCTCTTCAACTGTTGAGTTACCTGAAATCACCTGTCCAGTTGGGAGATACATATTCCCAGTTGCGTTGAAGAAGAAGTCCTTGCCTATATGGTCCCAGTCCTGTGAAATACCTTCAACCTCAAGAGATGATGGAGTGACTGCAACAACCGCAGATATGGAGTTTGCTGTCGAGTCTTGGAACATCTTGCTCTCGATATCACCCGTGTATCCCACATGCTGTTTGAGTGAGTAGGTTTCATCTCCTGCTCCATCACTAATGTGATTAGGAACATCAAAACCAACAGTACCAAGAACACCGGTATTGACAGTTTCAACATACTCTGGATGTGAGGCATGGGCACGCACTGGTGTTCGCATGACGGTGTTGATCATATACATTGGATTCATGTATCCGCTATAATATCCAGTTTCATCTGAAACATGGTCGAACATCAGAGTTTCAGTAAAGACAGACCTGTGCGTAGGCCAATTTGGTCCCTCTAAGAGGTCCATGAACCCACCAAGGTGACCGAGTCTACTCTTCATTGCTGCTATTGCTGAGTTGCCACCGCTGGTGTTAGGTATACTAACATACTGGATGTAGTAAAAATCACCTGGTTCATCAACGATGTAGGTCCCGTTGTAGTATAGGTAGACCCAACTTGTCATCCTGACACTCGTCAATCGCTCAAATTGAATTCCAAGATCTCCCTCAAAAAGAGTGACCATCTCTCCACCAAGGTCCTGTGCGTCCTCAAGTGTTGGTGACACCATATATGATGAGGCTGGATTTTGCGCAAAGACGATGATTGGAGTAACGACGAGTGTTAACATGACAACCGTGCCGCTTACACGACCAGTTGGATAGACAGACCTACCTGCAACTTCGAGTTGAGCTAGACTGACATAACCATTCTCGTTTTCTAGCTGGTTTTCTGCTACAGCTTGGTATGGATTTACATAGCTGATTCCATAAAAGCTGGCATTCTGGAATGACCCTATCGCATTTCTAACACCACCATTAGGATCAATCTGTGTCATGATTCCTTCTATCGCACCAATTCTGTTAAAGTCAGATTCTTGCGATGGAATGCTCTGACTCTCTGGTGCTCTCAAATCCACAGAGTGAGTGGTGGCATTTATAGCTGCAAGAGGGAAAACTAGCATACTTACAAATATGCACACAATTAGAATTCTACTTTTTTTCATTTGTAGCCCTCTATCATGCATCTACTCTATAGATGCATATACTCTCTTTGGGAGGTTTTACTGATAAAAGGTTAGTGGGAAAATTGACAAGAATTTTAACCGAAGCCGCCAGAACTCTCGATATCTGAACCAATCCGATGAGTTCGACTGATTGGGGGTCTGTTTGTGACAATGGGCTACGTTGGTCTTGGTGTCAAATTTGCATTCAGACGAAGACGTGTGGCCATATTCACAATCATTTCCATTGCTATTTCAGTAAGTTTACTTCTCTCCTCCTTCTCAATAGGCTCATCGCTTCAG
>JBHLRS010000023.1:35268-47305 GCA_048882325.1 Candidatus Thorarchaeota archaeon
CCATATTCACAATCATTTCCATTGCTATTTCAGTAAGTTTACTTCTCTCCTCCTTCTCAATAGGCTCATCGCTTCAGCTGAATTCAGCGGAGTATATTCGAGCAACAACATCTCCTATTGATATCACAGTTGCATCAACTCAGTGGGACTCTCCAATTGATACAGTGTTAATGAACAGAATATCAAGAGACCCCAATGTTGTCAATATAATCCCACGAATAGAGGAAACTGCGCAATTTCAGAATGGGTCGGATTGGCTCCACTTTTTGCTAGTTGGAATTGATCCTTCTAAAGAACGACATATCGGCAGTTTCGGAGTGACTGATGGCGTCTTTGACCTCAATGGATCCCTCTGCTTCATGTCAGACTCAGCTATGCGCCTGTCCAATCTCTCGATTGGAGATCACATGGAACTGCACACATCCTCTGGAATCCATTTCTTTGAGATTGCAGGATATGGAAATGTACTCGACAAGGGAGTTGTAGGGCCTGCGGTCATTATCCATCTTGATAGTGCCTGGGACATTTTTGGAATACGTTATCCTGATCACTCCACCAACAAGCTGCTGGTCGAGGTTGAGCACGTGTTTATGATTCCATCGACCATCAGTCATCTGACCTCTGTCTGTGGTCCAGATTTTGTCATAAGTAACCAAAAGACGTACAATCTATGGACTGCAAATGTCTTTCTCTCCCAGGTGAACTTCGTGTTGGGGACTCTAGTAGTTACAGTATTCTTCATTGCTGCACTGAGGATATTCTCTTCTTATACACTAATCTTCACAGAGCGGAGGTACGAAACGGGTCTGATGCTTGCATTTGGAGCATCAAAATATAATATACTGACAGTACTACTAGCTGAAATCAGCACGGTAGGAGCGGCTGGAGCTATCATAGGTGTATTCCTGAGTTTGTTGACAGGCAATCTCCTATCTTCTGTTGCAGGCTCTATAATGACAATTCTCAGTCCAATCAAGACGGAAGCTCTATTTCAACCCGGTTTTGCTATGAATCCACAGTTAATGTCACTCTCTATTGTGGCTGGAATCATGCTGACAGTGGTGGCTGGCTTAATCCCAGCTGTGATAGCATCACGTCAACCTGTCATCGAGAGCCTGAAACATGTCTATTCTGGAGTAGCTGCCCCAGTGTCCATTTCTAAAAGAATCAGAAAGATGGTGTGGTCATTCTTTCTGGTCGTTGGTATCGTACTTACACTACTGACATCATTGCAGTTGATATCCGATGTCTTATCACTACAGGTTCTAAGAAGCGACCTCCTTCGAGTATTGGCTGTCCCCTCATTTCTCCTTTTAATGAGTGGCCTCTCAGGATACTTGGCAATACCTTCATCCGTTGTTAGAGCAATTCAGAGGGTCACAAAACCGGTTATTCGGAAACTATTCTCTGCAAGTCTGAAGCGAAGATCTGTAGGAGCCCTTCTTGTTTTCAATCTCTTTGTGTCAGTATCTGTGATCTTCATGCTTTCATCCAATGTTAGCTATACTCTCCTAGGCTCATGGGAGAACACAATTGGTTGGCAGAGTGCCTCTGCCAATGTCGTTGCATATCTTGATGAAAATCTTGGATTGGAGGAACTCGAGAGGATACGAGAACAACAGAATATCACTGAGATGTCTGAAATGAGTAGTACCTACCAATTTCTTAAGCATCAAGACCTCATCGACACGGGATTAGTTTTTGGCATCGAACCGGATACTTTTCAGAATCTAGCAGCAATAGGTATACAAGATTCTCTCAATCTCAGTGCAGGTCTTTCCATTCTAGATATGACCAACTCATGTGTCCTGTCTGAATTCGCAGCTCAAGAACTCGATGTGCGGGTTGGTGGTGAATTGGAGGTGGCAGATTTGATCAACTTAACAGTAGTCGCTATCTGTGATTCATCAGTGCCAGTTTTTCTATTCACCATTATCGAACCATTGTTTCTGTTTGTGAACACGGACACATGGGAACTGGTAGTTCAAGAACCGTTTACCCCGAGTGGATTCCTTTTTGATAGCCAGACTCCCGAATCCTCAGTATCATACCTCTCAGAGATCCCTGGGGTCTATCCTGTTCTTGTATCAACTGTTTTCTATGATTACGGGACAGCACTAGACTCAATTAGGGTTACTGTAAATCTCACCCTAGGTCTACTCTTGTTCACAGTTGTCATCAGTGCAGTTCTCAGTGGGTGGTCTGCAGCCACAACCAGAAGGCGTGAGATTGGTATGCTAAGAGCTCAAGGGATGGAAAGTGGGGAGATTGCTAAGATCTTGTCATTAGAGAATGCTGTCCCGATGACTTCTGGTATGATTTGGGGGCTGCTTGTCGGTTTCATGGCTAATCTCTCTCTTGCACACATCATCAGGAGATTCTCAGGAGGGTACTTTTCATTCATTGATTTCAACTCAGTCTTTCTTATCTTCTTGATATTCCTCGTTTCTGTTCTGGTATCATACCTCGCAAGTCGTCAGGCTACAAAGGCCTCTGTAGCCAATCTATTGAACGACCGTCAGAAATCATCATGAGATTCTTTTTTGGGTATTCAACTACCTCTCATAGATTACGGCTCCAGAACTTCTTGCCGGCTTTCTCCTCATCCATTTCAGCGAGTATCCTCACAGCCTCGTTTCCACATTTTATGACGTCATTCTCTCCCTTTACAGCAAACTCATCCTTGACCCTGTTTGCATAAACAGCACATGCAGCACCCGTTCTGAATCCATAGATATTTCCAAGAGTGAATACTGTAGCTGCCTCCATCTCGAAGTTTGCCACATTTGCATTTGTGAGATCTTGAATCAGTGTTTCACTCATGCTCTGGGTATATCCGCCAAAACCAGGTCGCGACTGCCCTAGATAGAACGAATCAGTAGATGCAGATATCCCAAGATGATAGTTCAATCCCAGAGTTTCTGCAGCCTCTATGAATGCAAGCACCACCTCATATGACGCAGCCGCAGGATACTCGGGTCTTACATACTGTTTGCTTGTCCCCTCCAGACGCACAGCTGCTGTCGAGATAATGATGTCACCAATCTCTATATGTTCTTTCAGTGTCGCACACGAACCAACACGTAGGAAAGTTTCCGCACCTACATTAGCAAGTTCTTCAATAACTATTGCTGTACCAGGTCCTCCTATCCCCGTTGAACATGCCGAGATGTCTGCACCCTTGTACTTCCCAGTGTGCGTGACAAACTGTCTATGCACCGCAACCTCCTTCGCCTCATCCCAAAGAGCACTAATACGCTGAACTCTTTGAGGGTCTCCAGGAATCAGTACAGTTCTGGCCACATCTCCTTTCTTGACCTCAAGGTGGTATTGTTCTCTATCTTCAGTAACTGGTCGGGTCGCAGATATCTTCTTGCCTGCCATCTAAACCACCTGTAATAGGCATGAACATGATGATTTGTTACTTTCGCATCACTCGCTAAGCATATAGGGGAAGACAACTTCTACTGAAAATCGTGTGAGATGATTGACATGTCAAAGCTTGATGATTTACACCATCTGAATCTAGGAAAACGGACTCGACTTCATCGCATGTTGTATGAACATGGACCAGGTAATGGTACCATGATCATCCTTCCAATTGACCAAGGGATGGAACATGGTCCTATTGATTTCTTCACAGAACATGACTGTCTTAATCCGGAATATCAATTCAGACTCGCTGTCGAGGGAGGTTATTCTGGTATCGCACTACACCTTGGACTGGCAGAGAAGTATGCTCACAAGTTTGCTGGTAAAGTTCCCATTGTGTTGAAAATCAACGGAAAGACTCGTATTCCTCCTGCAAATGAACCAGTCTCCCCTATGACCGGGTCCGTTGAGGATGCTGTTCGAATTGGTGCTGATGCTGTTGGATACACACTCTATGTTGGTAGTCCTAATCAACACACTGACTTTACACAATTCAGGAAAGTGAAACAGGATTCAGAGAGATATGGTATGCCAATTATCGTGTGGGCATATCCGCGGGGTGAGGCTGTTGACAAGAAGGGTGGTCGGGACTCCCTATTCGCAATCGATTATGCTGCAAGGGTGGCAGATGAGCTGGGAGCTGATGTCGTCAAGCTAAACGTCCCAACAACAAGTGCAAAGAGCAGGTCAATGCAACGCCCGCCCTACAATGAGCTGGATTTAACCACAGATGAGCTGGTTGCAAAGGTAGTCAAATCTGCAGGAAAGACAATGGTTCTATTCTCGGGTGGAGGAATGGTTTCAGATGACGAGGTCATTGAACGAGCTCGGATTTGCATGGAGCAGGGTGCTACAGGGTTAATCTTTGGTCGAAACATGTGGCAAAGAAACTGGGACGATGCTCTGAAAATGACCAAGACACTGAAAGACATGATGTTGAAAGTCTAGGAACTGCTTTTTCACGTTCCAGTAAGTGTCTCACCACATGAGAACTATTATATGGGTAAAGAATAGTTGAAAGAATCATAGGCTTCACTGTCTGAAGCTATACTCTCACCAAGAAATGGAGCGAGATACGTATGGTTGAAACCACCATTAGCGTAATCAAAGCAGACATTGGCTCACTAGCAGGCCATGTCATTGTGCCCGATTTCCTCTTTGAACTTGCGAGGAAAGAGTTGAAAGAAGCGGTCAATAAGAAGATTATCAATGACTTCCATGTCGCCAATGCAGGTGACGATCTTGAATTGATCATGACCCACAACAAGGGTGAGGGGGCAGAGGATGTTCACAAACTAGCTTGGGACACATTCATGAAAGGTACTGAGCTCGCTCGTGAAAAGAAGATTTACGCAGCAGGACAAGACATGCTTGCTGACACTTTTAGCGGTAATGTCAAAGGTATGGGTCCTGGTTCCGCTGAGATGGTGATTGAAGAACGAAGGTCCGAACCAATCGCTGTCTTCATGGCTGATAAGACCGAACCTGGTGCATTCAACTTGCCACTCTACAAGATGTTTGCAGACCCGTTCAACACAGCAGGTCTGGTCATCGATCCTAACCTTCACAATGGCTTTCGGTTCGTCATTCAAGATATCATGAAGGATATTCCATGTTTCATTGAGATGAAGACTCCGGAGGAGTCATACGATGTTCTGGCATTACTCGGAAGCACAGGTCGCTACACGATAAAGAAGGTCTATCGTGCAGATGGAATGATAACTGCTTCCGTCAGTACTGACAAACTTCACGCAGTAGCTGGTAAGTATGTTGGGAAGGATGATCCAGTGGCTATTGTCAGAGCTCATTCTGGGTTACCAGCAATGGGTGAGGTCCTAGAAGCATTCACACTACCACATCTCGTATCTGGTTGGATGCGTGGCTCACACTCTGGTCCACTACTTCCAGTCGGTCTCAAGGATTCACGATGCACACGATTCGACGGTCCTCCACGAGTTGTTGGACTTGGATTCCAGGTAACAAATGGAATGTTAATTGGTCCTGTTGACCTATTCGATGATGTTGCGTTCGACATCACTCGACAGAGAGGCATGGAGATTGCTGATTATCTAAGGCGAACCGGTCCATTCCAACCACATCGCCTTGGCGAGCACGAGATGGAATACACAACCTTACCTAAGGTCCTTACTCGTTGTGAAAACCGTTTCACCGAGGAAGAAATTGTACCCTCTGGTAAAGCAAAGGACACCTCTGACTCTGCAGAGTAATTGAGAGTGGGACTTCAAGTCCCCTCTTTTCATTTTGCAAAATCAAACAGTTACCGGTCTATCCCGTTCTCTTGATGATATGATAGCCATACTTAGTCTTGACTGGTTCGTTTGTCATTGCGCCGACATTCAGGTTGAACGCGGCCTTTTCGAACTCCGGGACCATCTGTCCCTTTGTAAACCAGCCTAGGTCTCCGCCCTTCTTCTTTGATGGGCAGTTGCTATATTGCTTGGCAATTGCTTTGAAATCATCGCCTTCCTTTATTCGACTAATTAGCCCGAGTGCTTGGCTGTGTTTATCGACCAGAATGTGGCTCGCGCGGACCTTGCCGGCTTTTCCTTTTGCCATTGAAATCACCGAGATTCTGAGTTTGCCATTGGTGCTGCGGTCTTAAACTTGTCCAATGGTTCACCTATCCGAGGCTTTATGTCGAATTGCGCATTGAATCCTGCATTGGCAGGTAGATGTTCCATGAAAGCGACAGTATTCCATGAGCACGGACCTCCGGATGTCTTGACGTATGAAGACATTCCTGATCCAGAAGTTGGTCCCAATCAGGTACTTGTAGATGTTAAAGCAGTAGCCCTCAATCACCTCGATCTGTTTGTCCGACAAGGAATTCCTGGACTCAATCTTGAGATGCCACACATTCTCGGTAGTGACATATCTGGAGTAGTGAAAGAAATTGGCACCAGTGTTGAAAGTTCGCTTGAGGTAGGCCAGAAGGTGGTCATTGATCCCGGTCGGTCTTGTGGTGTCTGTGAGTACTGCATACGTGGTGAGGAGTCACTCTGTGCAAAGTATGGAATAATAGGTGAACATTACAGAGGTGGTTATGCTGCCTTCTTCTCTGCGGAAGCAAGAAACGTGATTCCTGTTCCTGAATATTGTGAGTTTGATTTCAATGAATTAGCAGCAGCGCCTCTCACTTTCATGACCGCATGGCGTATGCTCATGTCCAAGGCTCAGATCAAACTAGGTGATGAAGTTCTGATCATCGGAATTGGTGGCGGAGTTGCTTTAGCTGCATTGCAGATAGCGAAGTTGGCAGGAGCTCGTGTGATCGTCACAAGTTCATCAGATGAGAAGCTGGAGAAGGCCCTTGAAATGGGTGCCAGTATGGGTATCAACTATCAAAACAATCCAGACTTTCACAAAGAGGTGTTTGCACTTACAAATCGTCGAGGTGTGGACATAGTTGTCGACTCTGTGGGAGAAGCAACCTGGGAAAAGTCTCTCCGAAGTCTCACAAAGGGCGGACGACTAGTCACGTGTGGTGCTACCTCCGGTCCCAATGCCATGACTAATGTAAATCTGGTCTTCTGGAAACAACTTGAGATACTTGGTTCTACAATGGGTAGTCGCTCTGAACTTCGGGCGGTCCTCAAACTTGTTTGGACTGGTGATCTCACACCTGTTGTTGATCGTGTGTTTCCATTGTCAAAAGCAAAAGAGGCTCACGAACTTCTTGAGAAAGGCGAACAATTTGGAAAACTGGTTCTGAATCCATGACCAACCTAGTAATACCCCGATACGCACCACAATCAGACACCGTTTCATTATGTTCTTTGTATTGGATTGTCTTGGTGTACAATGAGAGTCGTAACGATATGCCTCCCTGAGTCCTATGTTGAAGGCGTGGATGAGCTTATTGGCCAGAACAAATACCCCAATCGATCTGAGGTCATTCGAATTGCAATTCGAGACCTTCTTGTTGATGAGCTCTGGGGAGACCGTAAACCATCCAATAGTCTACCTCTCGTTGCTCAACTTGAGAAACTCGCGCAAGTCCAGAAGTTCCCTCAAGAACCTCCCTCTGGATAGATACAACCGAACTATCTTTTTCAATATCTGTAAGCTACAAATGCAAGAGCAAGACAGGGACAAATATTGCTCTCTCTCGACTAGGAGCTAACTAGAAAATGTCACGATTCTTCCGACGAAAAAAGAAAGATGAGAAAAAGGCTGAACCAGAACCCGTAGAAGAAGCCGTAGATGAAATTGAAGAGGAACCAGCTGAAACTGAAGAAGCTGCACCTGAAACCATAGAGGAAGAGCCCGTTGCTACAGAGGTTGCAGAACCAGTAGCAGAAGGTAGAGGGGACACAATACCCTACCACGATTCAATCCAAGATCGACTAGTGTATATGCTCAACGATCCTAAGATGGCAGATGGTCTAGAAGGCACCCATGAGTTCGAACTCGAGTTCATGGCTATGGGTGAACGTTTCTGGATTGCAAAGGCCCCCCTTGGCAATATTGAAACAAAGATTGGTAAGGCTGCTGACGAGGATGCTCATATCAGAATCTCAAATGATGCTGTTGCTGAACTGCTCACTGCATCAACCTTCGAAGAGTTCTCAAGACTCTACTTGAAGTACTACAAGACCTCAGACGCTGGCAGGTTCATCAAGATCGAAGCCCGTAAGCCAATCACAGACATGAATCGAAGAGGATATGCCCGAGTTCCAGTGTTGAAACTCCTCATTGGTGCTGCAAGATAGACACCATAATCTAGCAATAGGTTAAAATCCGACATAGAGCCAACCTGATACATTCAGGTGGTTGTATCTTGCCCGAAATCAAGACCCCAATGGTAATAATCAATTTCAAGACTTATCCGCAAGCCACAGGCAAGAAAGCAGTTGCACTTGCGAAGACTTGTCAAGATGTGTCATTAGAATATGATGTCCCCATTATTGTAGCCCCTCAAATTCCTGATGTCTATCGAATTGCTGAGAGCGTGGATATTCCTGTTTTCTCCCAGCATATGGACCCAGGTGAACAAGGTCGGTTCACTGGCCACACACTCGGCGAAGCTCTAGTGGAAGCAGGATGCTCAGGAACACTCCTGAACCATTCCGAGAACAGAATGCAGCTTGCAGATATTGAACTTGCAGTTACAAAGGCAAGAAAGCTTGATCTCTATACGGTCGTGTGTACTAACAATCCTAGGGTGAGTGTTGCCGCTGCAACCATGAGACCGGACTCTGTTGCTGTAGAACCGCCTGAATTAATTGGAACAGGAATCTCTGTTTCACAGGCTCAACCTGAAGTCATCAGTGGAACTGTAGAATTGATCAGAAATGTGAACAAGGATGTAGTCATTCTGTGTGGCGCTGGTATCAGTAATGGTGATGATGTATCTGCAGCAATGAAGCTGGGGGCTCAAGGAGTCCTTCTAGCATCAGCTGTCGCCAAGTCTGATAAACCTGCAGATGTCCTGAAAAGCCTCACAGGACCTCTTGGAAAATAGCACCTTCCGGATGATTTTTCAAAGTCTGGAGAGCGCCTCGCATAGGCGAGTCGGTTTGAAAGTGACATTAGAGTGTGCACACTGTCTACTTGAAAGAGCAATCAATCAAGTAAAGTTGGCAACAGATGATTCAGAACTTAGGATGCAAGTTGTCGCAGCTATGACGAAATTCCTTGGTGAGAATTTTAATGGTGATGCGGTTCCCAGTCACATTGGAACTGATAGAGACCTACTTGTGCAAAAGATGACTGGCAATGACCCATATGAAGAACTCAAACACCAGTCAAATGAGATGGCGCTAAACATATTCCCTGAGCTTCAGAAGCTGGTGGATGAATACGATGATCCTGCGATGCGATTTCGAACAGCCACTTTGATTACCGCTGCTGCAAATGCTATAGAATTCGATGTATCGGGTCGTGACTTTGATCTTGATGAGTTACGACTGATTCTTGATAATGTTGAAACAGACCTTGTTATTGACCAAGTTGATGAGTTCAGAACTCTTTTGTCGGATGTTAATGAGGTCCTTTACCTAATGGACAATGCGGGTGAGATAGTTCTTGATATGATACTCATCCGTCAGATCAAGCGTCTTGGTCCCAAAGTCATTGCTGTTGTTAAAGGTGGGCCCGTCCTAAACGATGCGACTGTGATTGATGCCAAAGAGGTGGGTCTGTTTGAGTGTGCTGACGAAGTTCGCGACACAGGAGCGTCAGCAATTGGAGTGAACTTGGATCGTATGTCAAATGAGTTCAAGGATCTCTTTTCAACCTCTGAGTTTATTGTGGCAAAAGGAATGGGCAACTACGAATCCTTGACTGAGCTGGAACTATCCTGTCCAGTAGTACACATCCTTAGGACAAAATGTAATCCTGTAGCTGAACATGTAGGTGTACCAAGGAATAAGAACGTCGTACTAATACGAAAACCGTCATCAGAATAATCGAAGGCCTATGCCATATCATTCTTGTAAGGTCTCAAAGCCCTTGCGAGAGGTCCTGACTCGGTGAACTCAATCTTCAATTCTGGAAAATCAAGACTCAGGACATCTCTAAGTCGCTTCATCCCCGGTTCCTCAGTTGTGAATGCTCCGAGTTCAAGAGTATTCACACCCTCCTCATTGGCGAGAAGTCGTAGTTCAGGAGAGAGATCACCAGTGACAAGTGTATCAAGGTTCAGATTTTTAGCATTGATAATCTCTGGCATGTCCACAATGCCACCAGCAATGACGAGAACATCCTGTACTTCATCATCTAGGTCTCCTGAGAAAAGAATAGAATCTAGTCCTAGTTTTCCCGCAATGAAATTCACAAAACCTGATTGATTCTTAACTCCAGGAGGTTTGCATATTCTGCCAATAGCTGTAAGCTCCCCAAAGTCACTCTCAGTCATGAAATCTCCAGCTTTCTTAAAACCCAAAGATTCAATGAGTGCATCATTCAAGCCATCCCTCATGCAGAGCCATCCACTTCCCACAGTATAAGCTGAGATGTAGTTCTTTGTCATTAGTCTTACTCTAACAAGATCCAGTCCAGCCAATCTATCGATTGCGAAAGGAAACATCGGACGGTATGTGACCAGAAGGTTAGCCTTGTCTTGCGTTGCTTTTGTGACTACTCTTGCTGATGGGTAGGTTGCTATCAGAACTCTATTGATGGTCGTGTTTGCTTGATCTGTTTCGGTCTGAGGACCAATCTCGACCCTCCCCTCGAGGCCTCGCATAGTATGTTCTCTTGGTGACAACTCACGCAGACGTTTAACTAGTTCTAGAAGGGTAGTCATGATATCATCCTCTCCGCTAAGCACACGGATGGCTGATAGTACCCTCAGTCTTATTCTTTTGCATGTCCATGTAATCAGAGGGCAGAGTACTTGGATTACTCTTCCTCAAGGTCTTCCTCATCAATGTCCTCGTCAAATGTGTAAAGGTCTTCAAGATCCTCGCTGATCTCTTCTACTTCAGGCTCGTCCTCAATTACTTCAAGCTCTGGTTCTTTCTCTTTCTTCTTTGGCTTCTTCTCTGGTTTTTCCTCAATAACCTCGAGCTCTGGTTCCTCTTCTATTTCTTCCATCTCTGACTCATCATCAAAGATTTCCAGTTCTGGTTCTTCTTCAATGACCTCTAGTTCCAAGTCCTTAGCTTTGGGCTTCTTCTTTGGTTTTTCTTTCTTTTTCTTCTTTTCAGAAACCTTTTGGACAGGTGCGACGGTACCCTTCCTTCTGAGTTTCATTAGGCTTGTTTTTGCAGCACGAAGTTTTCGCATTCTCCTAAAGTCGAGCTGCTCCGGATTCTGAGTCTTTCTAAGACGAGTCAATTCCCGTTTGATGGCCTTTTCCTTGTTTACCATTTCGAAACACCATCGCAATACCAGCGTCACCTTGTGATTGTTTTATAACTGTGTCGTAACCCCCCTTTGACAAGCCTTTTCTCCTTCGCTGTAATGCAGAGGACGATACAAGCAGGCTATTGGGTGGTTGAGATGAGTAAGAAGAAGAAACCTCAGATGACAAGTATTCGTCTTCGGATTGAGTCTGACCTTTTGGATCGAATTGATCAAGTTGCTGGAGAGAGAGGGCGTCAGAAATACATCCATGATGCAATAGTCTGGAGATTGGATGAGGAGCTCCCACCCGTTGTCTATGACCTCGTGCAAGAGGTTCAGGAATTAAGATTGCGTGTTGAACATCTTGAGGGTTCAAGTTCTACAAGTTTTCACCTTGGTGAACTCAATGAGGTTGCCCGACATGACCTGTGCAGTGATGAGCTTGACCGCAAGCTGCTTGCGATATTCATCAGAAAGGAAGGCGCAACAACCCCCGAACTCGCTATGGACCTCCTTGGTGACCGGAACAAGCGCAGGACTGTTCTTGACCGTATCGATCGATTGAACAAACGTGCTCAGTCACTCTTTGGAGTTCCTGTCCTCGAATACAAAAAGGGCTTTTTCAAGAACAAACGCGGGGCTTGGTGGATTATTGGTCTGGAGCACGTCATTGTCTGATGTAGCAAATCTTTAAAGAACGCACCACTGACAGGCTCTTGGGGCCGTAGTCTAGCCTGGATAAGGCACCAGCCTCCGGAGTTGGTTATCCCCGGTTCAAATCCGGGCGGTCCCG
>JBHLRS010000024.1:0-45374 GCA_048882325.1 Candidatus Thorarchaeota archaeon
AAGGTGAGCCTTCTGCATCTCAGCATTTGTCACCCACTCGAGACTCTCCACTGATGTGCCATTTGCGACGTCCATGCAGAATACGAGTGCCTTCAATGTTCCTGAGTTAACATAGGCCGCTGGCTGATGTTGATATGGAAATAGAAGTTGGTTGATTGGATCCCAAATACACTCCCTAAGATAGGCATTCAATGCATTCACATCAGCAGGAACTGCAAGGTTGAGAGATTCTACTTTGTCTTCTAGGTCTTGAGTCCAGAAGTCATACTCTGTACCAATTGATTCGCTCCACCAGATTCTGCACCAGCGGAGATACCATTGATGTGCACTAGGATCTACGAAATAGGTATTGTACCTTCCACCAAAGAAGGGATAGTCCATAGTCACATTAGGGTTCAGAGAATTGTCCCATTCCAATCGAAACCAGTCTTGATCCTCTCCTGTATCGGGGTCTCGTGGATGATAATTATACCAATGTTCGAGAGTGTGGTTTGTACTATCAAGAACGGAGAAGTTCACCAAGTAAAGCGTGTATCCGAGGGTAGGTGGCGTCATGTATGGATTCTCCTCTAACCACTCCTCAATAGCATAACCATCAATGACTCTACCAGCACGTGGATAGAAGATTCTTTGTGGATCGTCAAGATTGGCCTTTTGATAGATGAGAGCTGACTCATCCAATCGTGTGCCTGTGTCAGAACCGTTGACTGAATTATCCAGCAGCTCCTGTTGAAGGTTATTTGTAAAAGCTGTGTCAGCATATACAACCTCATACTCGATATTGTAGGTTATTTGCACATCTGCTGTAGAATAAATTCTAACGGTGGGCATTCCTGATAGAAGGATAGCTTCATCGATCAATGAAGGTTCGTACCCTGCTACAATGATGTTTGTCTTCCAGTTCCTCTCTATGGTCAATAGACCTTGACTCAGAGTACTTGCCCTAGTGGTCCTGACATCATTTCTCTCCAGTCCCGTCGGAAGTGTTGCAACAAGGAGAAAGACAATGAAAAAGACCAAAGCGCGACGCATGTCTTTCATTTTCATTTAATCGCATATTAACAAACTGGTTCATGTAACCACATGCTGTCAGTCATTGGCGCGAATTGAATATATACACACATATTATATTAGTAGCTATGAGAATTTTTATCACGTGCGCCGGTCACGGCAAAGTACATCGGTTATCCTCGATATACCCTTACGGGTTGTCGCGCTCGTTTCCGCAGGCTAGCGCAAAGATGCATCGATCCCCAAGTTCGGCCGACGCATTCTCCTCACCCTTCTCTTTTTGTCTTTCAGTTACTCTTAAATCGAGGCGGAAAACCCTCGGCCATTACTGGAGACACCTAGATGACACCTCCGAAGAAACCTACAATTTCTGAAATCCTAGACATAAAATCTGTAGCGATAATTGGAGTTTCAGCAAGCATGGGGTATTACTGGGCATACTCAATGCTTCAATGGGAACACAACCTCAATATCTGGTTTGTTTCAAAAAGAGGGGGTGAAGTTCTAGGTCACAAGATTCTCACAAGCATTGAAGAAATCCCTGAAAGAATCGACTATGCAATTCTCCGTGTCCCATATCGGGTGGTGCCACAGACACTTCGCGATTGTCATAAACTTGGAGTAAAAGGAGTCACTATTTTCACTAGTGGCTTTTCTGAACTTGGTACTGAGGAAGGAAGACAAAGAGAAGAGGAGATCAAGAATATACTTGATGAAACAGG
This sequence comes from Candidatus Thorarchaeota archaeon, assembly GCA_048882325.1. Classification (GTDB taxonomy): domain Archaea; phylum Asgardarchaeota; class Thorarchaeia; order Thorarchaeales; family Thorarchaeaceae; genus SMTZ1-45. Next base: position 1,734 of record JBHLRS010000024.1, read on the forward strand.
GATGAGGGCTTTTGGACCTAATTGCATGGGTCTGATGTATCCAAAGATAGGTTTTGCATTCATGCCGAAAGTGAAACGACTCATCGGAAATGTTGGTTTCCTCTCCCAATCTGGTGGAGTCGCGATAACTAGTTACACAGCAGGCGTCGTGTCTGGAGTTGGATTCAGCAAAGTGTTCAGCTTTGGAAACCAAGTTGATATCGCACCGCAGGAACTCCTTGACTACTTTGAAGATGATGATGAAACTGATGTCATTGGAGCATATATTGAGGGAGCTAAGAATGGAAAACAGATTCTAGACTCAATGAAAAGAACAGCGATGAAGAAACCACTAGTCATCCTCAAAGGAGGAAGATCCTCCGAAGGATCTCGTGCAGCGGCATCTCACACAGGTGCACTAGCAGGAAGCCAAAACCTTTGGACTGCAGCATTTCGTCAGGCCAATGTCTTAACTGTTGAAACAATTGAGGACCTTATTGCAACTCTGAGTATCTTCTCACTGAGTCCCAAGCCAAAGTCCCGAAATATTGGGATAATGGCGATAAGTGGAGGTAGTAGTGTCATATTTACCGATTTGTGCATCGAAAAAGGACTCGAGATTCCACCAACCTCAGATGAAACCATCAAGAAGCTTGATCCTTTAATCCTCGACGTTGGAACAGGACTTGGAAATCCAATAGATCTGGCTGCTGACTATTATCAAGATCAGACCACATCGGAAGTGATTCGTATTGCGGGTGGAGAGCCCAGGTTTGACTCATTGATTCTGAGCGCTGACGTTCATAACATGTATCAAGCTGCCTCCATAATGGGAGCTGCGGACATACTTGTAGATTTTTGGAAAGCCATGGCAGTAGCAGGGAGGGAAGTTGTTGAGAAGGAAAATAAACCGGTACTTGTTGTAATCCCGGAAGTAGCATACCCAAAGCCACGAACAGACGCATGGAATACGTTTGTTGAGCAAGGACTTCCTGTTTTCAGAAATATCAATGAAGCGGCAAGTGCTCTCTCAAGGGTCTGTGACTATTTTGAAACTAGGGAGAGAAGAAGGTTTCGCTAGACTTTCACTATCCAGTTCACAAGTTCAGCATCCATAGGATTTTCTCTGACAAATGTGTCCCTATAGAATGGATTGCTCATCTTCAGCCAAACATATTGTAGCTCAAAATCAAAGCCAATGATTCTAAATGACGCTTCAAGTGCAGAAGGTCGGAAAGAAACATAGGCGAAAAGTAGTGAGAGGCAGAGAAGCAGAATGTATGAATAAACCCAGGGGCTCACAGGTTTCCCAGCCCATACATCAGCACCAGCATAGATTAATGCAAAGAACGATATTCCTGCTACCAAGGATGCTATGATTACCGAGAGACCTCTTGCTCTCATTTCTGCATTATCAGAAACTGAGTGGTCCTCACACACATCGACTAGGAAACTCTTTGCTTCAGCATTTGCTGCATGCTGCCTTCCTAGCAAATTGAAGTTTGGGTCCCAGGTAGGTCTAAGCCAGACCTTTCGACCCGGGTGACTTGAAATTCTTGCTGTCTTGGTTGCAGGAGCACCACAAACTGGACATGTCTTCGGAAACCGAACTCTGCTGACTCTTACACGGACAATAGGTTCATCAAAATGAAGTCGATGTTTCATCACCGTCAAGAGTCACATCACCGGTTTTGTCACCACTACTTCCATACTAATTTAGTGTATCGAAGGCGGTAAAGTATAACTTCTTTCAAAGGTATGCCTTCTCAATCTGATTGTACACAAATCGTTTCATACTTTGGGAAGCTCTAACCGGGTCTTTCATCTCAAAGTTGTCTAGTGCTTCGATCTCGATTGTTTTCAAAGAAAACCCCAGCTCATTTAGACTCGACTTGATTTGCTCAATCGCTACGCCAAAGTGTCTCATCCCAATATCAAGTGCTTCAAGTATTTTATATCCGTAGTGTGTTAGCCAAAGCGAGTTCATGAGAGCGGTACTCCCTTTAGTAGCAACAGTGGTGTTGTCAATCTCTCGAGCTCTAGCCTCTACTATCTTCGGAATCAGTGATGATGCTCTTGTTTCCTTCATCATTTCAATATCGAGAAACAAGGTAGGTCCGTTATTCTCAATTTGCTCTTCAAGCAATTCTATTGTTCGATCAAAGATAGAACGGCGTGCTTCTTCATAATCCATTGAGGTGTAGGTTTTATCAATCAATGCAGATGGATTTCCGTCAAACCCTGCAAGTTCCCCCAAACCAAGACCAATCAAGAGACCTCTCTGCACAGCATACCAGTCATCTTTTGTGACTTGATTCAGGATAGTAGAGATTCTTTCAAGGATCTTGGACCATTCCATTCGAGTAGCAAGAATGTCATACGTTTCCCACATCAAGACTGGTGGTGCAGTCCATGGTGCTCTATCTGGACGAACAAGTTGAAACCTCTCAGAGATTTCCTTTGTCGTTAACAGATATCGCAGAATATGGTCTGCTGAAATCACCACAGATGAGTCTAGTAGGACATTTGCCTTTACGAGGACGGGTGTAAGGTCCAACGATCTAAGACGATTGTTTGTGAGATTGAGGCTTGATAGAGAAGTGCACGTTCCTAAAGGCCAGAGATCTAATGAAGGAAGGTGATTATTGTCAAGTCGAACCTCTGTTAGAGAGTAATTACCTTTGAGAGGAGATAGATCCAGAACTTCAAGCATATTGTTAGACAAATTCAGTGTTGTTAGATTGGAACACTTTCTTATATTCGATAGATCAACCTGCTTTGCAGCTCGCATTATAAGGTCTATCCTCTTATCATCACAACGATACTTTGTTTCTTCCTGCCGCCCATGAGGACTCCAATATCTGATTGTGACCTCGTCCATTCAATATTCTACCACGACTAAAATCTGCAGAATTCCTGATAAATGCAAGTCTAAGGTGTCTCTTCCTCTTTCAGGAGTTGAGGGAGCCGTTTCTCTGCAGCAATAAAATAGCCATTATCGAGGGCTTCGAACACTATCCTGTGAGAGATACGTTCACTAAACCCAAGTAGGCTCAGTTCCTTGATTATGGCGTCTGGTGACACCCCGTGATCTATCTTCATAGTCTTGAAGGCGGATGCAACTGGAGCAAGAGCCTCTGGTAGGTTCTTCTTGACTCCGACATACCTCTCGAATAATTGACCATCGAAATAGCTATCAAAAACCTTGTTGAAGGTTTCAACCACATCTTCTGTGAGTGTGCGGTAGATGGGGGTAACTATTTTGTCATCGTAGTCATAGAGACCGCCTACCTCCCTCGCGAATGTTTCTAGCTGTATCTTCTGTCGTGCAGATGCTGATTCGAGAGTAATAATCACACAGATGAGCTCCTCCGATTGAACTGCAGTGATGACCTCGGTGATTGGAATAGATGTCCACTTTGGTGAATCCATAGAGAACTCTTCACGAAACTGCGAGATAGCTGCAATAAATGAGCTGAGAAGCGATTCTTCAAATCCACCCTTTATAATCTTGGAGTAAACTGAGAGTCCAACCTTTCTTTGAATCACGAGAAGACCAATGAGATTCTTGGCATCTTCAAGTCGTCCCTTTAGGTCCAGAAGTTCAAGGTTCCTTTTTGTTGTTAGATTTGTGTAGAATCGTTTACCAATCATAATTGAAGCAATGCATGCAAGTAGTAATAGTGCTCCAATGGCTCCAGCGCGAAGATAGGACCCGTAAATAGTACCCGGGCGAGCTACTGCATTAAGTACAATCTCTTGTACAAACGATTGGTGATGCTCCTTTGTGACTGTTAGACGTATCAGGTACAGGCCAATATCTGGTACAGTGATGTTAGCTATGTAGAATCCCAACGACTGGACAAAATATCCTTGAGTGAGAATTGTATCACCAGTCCCACCAGCATCAATCAAAATGTAACTGACAAGAGCATTTTCAATTGGCAGACCGGTATCACCTGAGAGGGGAACAAATCTCAACGTCAGGATTGTTGAAACATACCTTGTGTATGTCGAGTTCAAGTGGTGATATGGAGAAATCTCAATTGGTATCATCTCAGTCGTAAGTGTAAATCGGACCGACTGTTCTACAAATCCCTCTTTTGATAGCCAGATTGTCGCGTTCCAGATCCCGAAAGTTGGTGTCAATGTGAAGTTATACCATCCTGAACCTGTGTTGGATAACACAAAGAAGTCGCGTATTGGTGCGGAAGGGATGAGTTCCGCGCTTAGGACACCGGTTTCATCCGTTGAATTATAGTATATAGCAAAGTCATATGTTCGTCCCTCATAGTAGACACCATTTAACCCATAGAAGGAGAGAGACGTTGGAATTTTGACGACTTCGAAATTAAATTCTATGTATACGAAATCAAAACCTAACTTTGAGAATCGAAGACCCACTGCATATGTCCCAACTTGTGGTACTCGAATAGAAACGTTGTAGGAACCATTACCTATCTCTGACCATGAAACAATGCTTGCAGGATTATACGTGACATTTACAATTGCATTCTCAATACCGAAGGTGTCGTTAGTGTGATAGAAAAGTGATATTACATACGATTGATTGAAGTGTAGTTCATCTGGAAGGTCAGCTCCTTCAATTCTAACAGAGGCAGGAACTAATCCTACGATGATGTAGAATGAGGTTGCAGCAGTACTATGACCCACCTTTGTGGCTGACATTGTTATAAAATAGGTTCCACTCAAGACCGCAGTGAAGTCTACCGAATAGTTGCCAGGTTCTCCAATCACAAACTGTGGATTAGAATATAGTAGACCTTCTGAAGGTCCATTAATAGAAAGTATCGACACATTTGCATCCTCAATTCCAAGAGCATCCAGATACATATACCGAACTTTGATCTGTCGTGACTCGTCAGGATCCAATTCTACAATTTGATTTCCGAGGACTGTCATGATTGATAATGATGTTATTTCAACTTCAACGGTACAATTTGTAGCAAAGTGGAAAGGCACCGTAGCGTTTACAGTCATAGAATAACGTCCCGTCCCTGTTATTGAGGAGTTAACATCTGCCTCCCACCAGCCTTTTGCCAAATTAGGATGAAATTCAACATTTGATGTTGACCAATTGCCAACTATAGTGGCATCGTTCATGATAGGTGTGTATGTATCCAAATCATAGAGGTTTACTGCAACCGTGAAGACATCACCGAGTTGTACATCAATGGACGGCGTGTGAGCAATCATTGTCAACTCATGATGAAGCTCGAATTCAGTTGAGCCAAAAGCCACTTCAGTTCCATTGATCCAGTATACGCTTACTAACCAAGAGCCAGTTGTAGAATTAAATGAGCCTAAAGTCCAAGCACTCCCAATAACAATTGAACCAGTGGCATTGTCAAGTGTTTCTGAAGCCCATAGTGTTTCTGATGGTAGATACCACTTCATCTCTAAATTCGTCACTGATGTTACTGTGTTTGTTTGAGTACCAATTTCCGCAAGACAACGTATCTTATTGTTACTCCTAAAGATGTCTTCAGTAAACCATTCAGAAGCATCTTCAACCATTGTGGATACAGATTTGGCATAGTTGGGAGCCGATATGTCTACTTTCCACCATCCTACAGAGTCTACCTCTCCAGCTGGGACTATTATCATGTCAGATTCATCAACCGAAACAGGAGTACCAAATGGATCTTCTACAGACGCATTCTCCCAGTCATCTGGGCAGAAGAGCCTAAATCCTAAATCCTTAGCTTCTGGAGAGGATTCAACATAAGTGTAGAATGAGATGTTAATAGAAGCGTCCAAATCAACTGAAAAGGTAACTCCAAGATTACCGAGACTTGTAGTGGCTGATGAGGAGAATGAGCGATGCATCATACTGAATTCTGCTGAATAATCGAAGACAATCGTTGCATTTGAACCAAATTCAAGTGGAACAATTGGATAGACCCATTCTGAGTGATTCAAGAATGCAACTCCTGTGTCAGAAATGTTGATTGTTCCAGTTTCCTGAGAGCTCACAGTTAGCTGAACAGATCCCGAGGAGAAAGTATTTGCGCTCCTCAATTCTAAGTTGTTTAAATAGACTGTAACAAACTGACCATTTGTAGCATCACCATCCAAATCAGAATCTGTTTCACTAATAGCTACATATGTGGCAACTGTTTCAACCTCGAGGATTATTCGAGCAGTGAAAAATGTTGGAGCTCCAGTTAGGTTAACAAGTAGTTGACCATTACTAAACCAGGTCTGCCTTTGAGTAACGTTTGTTAAATCTATAGACCAATTCCATAATTGAGTCGAGTCATCCAAGATTTCAAATCTCAATTCGAATATACCCTCAAAGTTGGTTCCGATTGGACCTCTCATGTAATTATAATCTAAATTAAAGTAGAAGAGTTCTGTTTGTTCACTATTGTCAATGTCCTGATACCAAAAAATCCTAGTTCCATTATAATGACGAAAGTTACTTCCGTCGTAGAACCCCTCATTTTCAAGAATGACATAACTGTCTATATCTTGAACGTATGAGGCCCGTTGTCTGCCAAAAAGACTATTGACCTCACGTCGTGCCAACCAACCATCGGCATAATAAGCCCCATCACCAGCCCAATCCTCATTAGTTCCAGGATTCCCAGATTCGAAAGTTCCATTGAGTGCATACAGCTTTCGAATGTCATTTGCAGTGACCTTGATTTTGTCACCATACCATCCGTGAAGTGACCGTGGCACATCTCTTGAAATGGAACAGGTTCCAGATACCTGAAGGTCTAAGTCACCCACACTATCTGTCAAGTCGTTCTCAAATTCATAATGATTAGTAAGGCTTGATTCAGTGATTGTACTCCCTGGAAGATAATCACTCTGTATTTCAGTCAGGTTTCTATCGGATATATAATATCTGAAGTCATCGATATGTCCGTCTACTTGCTGTCCAGCACGAGCAATTGAATTCAAAATGTTGTTTTCCGTATGAAATCCAACAACCGAATCAGTCCAGCCAAATGATGAAAAATCAATTGCTGGAGAGTTCGTTTCATCACCCCAGAATATAGCTAGGTAGTTTGCGGTCTCATTCCACGTGATAGCAATGAAGTACCAATGGTCCACCAACCAGCTAGACTTAGATCCTTGAGCTGTTGAGTCACTACCCCAATCGAGGACAAACTGGTTGCTTGACCAGCGTGTTTCGAAGTTTGCGTCTTGGCCCCAAAAGCGGCCATGTGGTGCTGTACCGTCCCACTTACCCCAGAACGAAATTGTACCTGCAGGTGAACCAAAATCCGCGGCACCACCAGAACCCACGAGATAATATCCGCCTTCACCTTCACCTGAGTAGTAATTGTCAGGGGCACTAACTGGCAAATAGACTTCCGTAGAAGGATTGGGATCAATATCCATACGAGATGAACCTGACGTTGTCATTCCAGAAGATGCACCTGTGTGTTCAATGAGTACTGGGTCGAGTGTTCCAGAATGGATATCAGAGAATTGAGAGAGAGTTCTCTGAGAATCAGAGTTAGTAGGAAGACTCGAATCGAGTGTTTCAGAAACCATGGGAAGACTGGCAAACGGGAGCATAGCTAGGAGGATTGCTAGTAGCGGAATAGCAACTACTCTGTTCCTAGGCACTTTTCGCGCTCCAGTGTTTTTTGGGGAGAACCGACTGCTATCGCTAATTTTCTGCAGAAACTCCTCTCGCAGGCTGGCGCAGATAGCATCGGTGTACTGACGATATGTAAGGGACTTTGATGTATTTCAGCAAATGCTGTTCGTACATGCTTGATTCAATGCGAAGAAGTTTACCAGCAACTATAGAGCTCACACCTGCATTTCAGCATACTTTCTTTGACTGCCCATTTGTTTTTAACAAGATTTGCGGAATTGAATGATGAATAGTAGTCGAAGGAGAGAAATGTGAAGCACATATCAAAATTCGTGGTCATTCTAACTATAGCCACGCTCTTCTCAGCTGTTTCTGTGTTTGCACAATCAGACCAGGGATTTGAGTGGGGATTTGCATATGATGATGAATTTCATTTCATGATGCATCTCAATGCTACAGGTTTAAAAATTGATGAAGAGATCTATCTTATTTCCAATGACACCCTCCCAAATATCCCAGCTTCGATGGAGAACTGGACAGACATACCATATACAGGGATTGAAGCGTACTACGCAAACGGAACCCAACTTGGAATCGAGATGTTGACATTTGTTGCTATGTACAATGTTTACGTACCCATCGGAAACTGGAGTTCATTGAGTTCACTGGCACGCAGAACACACAATGTTGAAAACCTGACCCTTGCTGTCGTTGAGCCATCCTTCTGGGGATACCGTTGGGAGGATGACGATTGGGTGTTAACCGATGGTGGAGTGACAATCTATTCGAATTATACCATCAATGTCCATGTGGAATATCTCAAGACGGATGGATTCTTAGCAAACTATACTGTTGATGCCTATAATACAACTACGGGGGCTGATGCTGGAGAGATTGTTCTAGAACGATTGGGCATAGATGAATATAGAGAAAAAACAGAACCGATAATAACGAACCATCCTAGGGATATTGTATATGTTGAGGGGCAGGTAGGTACCAGCATCACATGGTATGCCTCTGATGACTACCCTGCTACGTATGAAATCTTTGTAGGCTTTTCACCAGATCACGGTATGCCAGCATTGATAAAAATTAGATCAGGATTATGGAACCATTCATCAGAGGCAATCACGGTTGCTGTCGATGGTCTGCCAGTTGGAGTGTTTCTATACCGCTTGATTGTCTACGATCTTAGTGGAAACGATGACAAAGACGAAGTAGTAGTAACTGTCATTGATGAGTTTACAGCAAATCTACGTTGGATCTTGATCTCTGTCGTCGGAGGAGCAATCTTGGTAATTGGAGCAGCTGTTATTTTTCAGATCAGAAAGCGTTGAACTAGAGGTTACGTTAGCCTCTAAATCAACCCTACTTTTTCGTTAAATTTCTCTATGAGTTCGTCTATCTTTGGTGTTGACTGTTGAATGTTCTCCCAGTATCTTGGGAAGTCATACCATTGAGCATTCAACTCATCAAGCTCCATTTGTTGTTGTTCAATCCAAGTGAAATACTTCAAGTGATGAATCCGCTTTCTATCATAGTGACCAAGCTCAATCATGGCGTCTGTCTTCTGAGCCATGAGATGTCTGTGATAATCCTTGATTGCATCTTTCTCTGTGTACGTTCCATGAGCCTCACGTGCCTCTTTGATTCGCGATTGATACATGTCCATAGAATCAGTGAATACTGTGAGTACGACGTCATTCTTGGTGAGTTCATAGTACTTGGCAAACTTGATTGCCATGAGTAAGTTCGCGATGCTGGAGATTCCCAACAATGGAAGGTTTGATACAGTAGTCTCCGAAATCCCAATATCCTTCACAAGGAATTTTCTCCCTGCATCCTCATTGAATAGCCGAATGAGGTTCATCGAATCATTGTCATCAATAGCGATGACATTGTCAGTGTTCCTAACATTGTGAATCCATGGCACATGCTTATCCCCAATCCCTTCAATCCTGTGTGCACCATAACCATTGAGCCAGAGTGTGGGACATTGCACAGCTTCACCTGCAGCAATTCTTGACTGGGGATAGACCTGTTTCATGTAGTCACCAGATCCAATAGTACCAGCAGAACCAGTAGTGAGGCATACACCTTGGTAGGTGTCATTACCCAGTTCCTTTTCGAGTACTTCCTGCATCGCATGACCTGTGACTTCATAATGCCAGAGATAGTTACCAAACTCAGCGAATTGATTGAAGATGAAGACGTTGTCCCTAGTCGCTTTCAGTTCCGCAACTTTGTCATAGATCTCCTTGACGTTACTCTCACTACCTGGTGTTTTAATGATTTCACTCGCTACCGACTTTAACCAGTCGAATCGTTCCTGACTCATTTCTTCGGGCAGAATAGCTACGCTGTCACAGGCGAGGAGTGTTGCATCATAGGCACCACCCCTACAATAGTTTCCAGTTGAGGGCCATACAGCTTTATGGATTGTTGGATCAAATTGGCCTGTTACGAGGGGAGGAACAAGACAACCAAATGCAGCACCAACCTTATGCGCACCTGTGGGAAAATACTTTCCAACCAGCGCTATGATTCGAGCCTCAACGCCTGAGAGCTCAGAAGGAATCTCCATATAATTAGCGAGGCGTTGAAACTGACCGCCTTTGTCAACAGGTTCATTCTTCCAAGTGATTCTGAAGAGATTTTGAGGAACCACATCCCAGAGTTCGATTTCCTTCAGTTCATTCTTAATCCTATCAGGAACAGTACTAGGGTCTTTCATCTGTTTGAAGGTGGGAATCACTATGTTCCGTTCACGACATCTTTCAACAGTTCTCTTAAGCTGAGCCTCATTCATAGTTAAATCAATCATTTAGGGAACCTCACACACAATCATTGAGCGTACTCAATTCCTGCAAAAGGGTTTCGGCCTATCTAATGGTGTTAAGAATAATGTTAGTCAGGAGAGAGCAACTTCTCCAAGGCTAATTTCTTCTCTTGTCGGATTCTATATCCAATTACAATGTTGACTAATCCAAAAATAGCCGGGATGCTAACTAATGAGGTGATGATAAGACTCCTTAATTTCGATGTGTAAACTATGTTCATATTGTGAATTTCTATCGTGTAGTTGGTGAAGATAGTTGGATCTGGCAGACCCTCAACAGGAAACCAACGATATTGTAGTAATCGATACGGATTATCAGGACCACGAGTTAGAGTGATCCGTTTGTTGTCTGTCTTAAGCCAATTATCGAAAAGACTTGATCTACCTCTAGTAGGATCAGCTGGGAGCATTCCAACTCCCTCTACGTAGAACATTGGATAAGCGTGAGCGATTGCTCCGTCATCAGTTCCCACAAATCCAGTATCGAAATCAGCAAGCCATGCAGTGTGGCTCACCGCTGGAATACCCAGAGACCTAGAAAGAGCTACAAATAGCGTTGTGTATTCATCACAATCCCCCTCTGCATTTCTGAGGGCATAAGTAGCACCTCTGATTGAGCTATGTAATCTATAATCGACATAGTTCGCAGTGAAGTTGTAAATGTTGTATGCAGTTTTTATGGGATCATCTGCAACTTCTAAGAATTGAGCTACTTTCCTGATGTTTGGGTCAGTGCTATCAGCAAGTGGATGATAGGCGGTGAAGAGCTTATACTGTTCATCTTCAACATTATATGGTTCGATTGTCAGATCAGGAGTTGTATAGTCTAAAAAGGTCAAAGTCACATTAGCATGGAACCAGAGATCAATTGTCTGGTTAACATTGAAGTCAGTGTATTCATACCAAAGGTACTGGTTTTCATATTCGTCAGTTGTTGTTTGATTAGAGATAGAATCAGAGACAAAACCGGTAACAGTCTGTACAGGGTCCCAGTCCTTCAGTTGTGCAAGTCTAATGGTTACAGATGTGAGGTCAAGAGGCCCTTCATTCTTCATATAGAATCTGTAGCTAAGTTGAAACTCTGCGGTTCCTCTTTCTGGTTTTTTGGATTCTTGCTCATATACAACACCAATAGCAGAGATTACAATGATGAGCAGTGCAAATCCAGCGATGTATCTTGTTGTTCTTCGTCTATTCATTATATTGCCTCCTGCTCCCAAATGTTCTGTGCAAGCTCAACCCCGTAACGGGCAGCCGCAGATGGAGAAAGTTCGCTGGCATCTAATCCGTGATTCTCTATGTATTCAAATCGTTCCAGCAGACTGCTTTGGCAGACATTTTGAATCTCTAGCCCAGGTCTTTTGTTCACTTCAAGAACAAGGATTCTATCATTCTTGTCAATCACAATATCAACACCGGCGTAACCCAGACCCGTACTTTTCTGTGCCAAGCATGCAGTGGCCAATATTTCAGACCAATTCTCTAATTCGAATCCTACGATTAACCCACCAGTGTCGGGGTGTTTTTGAACTTCAAGGCCCTTCATTTCTGCACGTGTAACTCTACCATCAGAAATTCTAACAGCAGCTCCGATGGCACCTTGTTTAAGGTTGGCAAGACCATCGGAAGCTTCAGTTGATAGTCGCATCATAGCCATAACTGGGATTCCTCTAAAGATTATGACTCGGATGTCAGGTAGTCCGATGGATATTCGCTCCAAAGAAGGATGAGTTGTAATCAATTCCTCGATAATGACAATGTCATTGTTTGACTTGGTTTGGCTAGTAAGATATTCGCCCTTGATGATTTTTCGAATTTCGGTTTCTATAACTATAGGATTATAGATTTGAGTTCCAGAAATGAAGTTACCATTCTCATCACGCTTCTTTACAACCAAAATTCCTTTTCCGCCAAAACTCTGTGCAGGCTTAATCACGAATCCATTCTCAAACCGTTTCTGTGTCTTCAATTGATGCATCAAATCATCGACTTGGTTCTCACTATCGACAAGAGCATAGAGTTCCGCTGTTGGAACTCGCCACTTGTCAAACTGATCTTTTAGATTGTATTTATTTATCACTGAGAAAAGAATACCGGAGTTATACTTTGCAATGTAATTTCTATTTCTGATTTGTATCGAGAGTGGATTCTCACCTTTCTCAAACAACCTAGTGAATCGTTTATGATCAAAAGACGTGTATTTTGTGTTTCGACCGAAATACAATACACTTGCCGCAAGGACAACCCATAGTTCAGGATTGACAACTATGAAAGTAACAAGTATATCGATACTCATGAAGATAAACGAAGCAAGTGAGATACCCAGAGTCGTTACTAGACGCTTGAATGCGGTAAGCTGGTCTTCCTGCTCAGCCTCTACAACATACCGATCAATAAACCATGGTGTGATCAAAATCGGAACCAATATTGATCCACTAAGCAAAGGAATCAGAAAAACTTCTCCAAGTATTTCTAAAAGTCCTATAAACGAAATTGTATATATCATGAGAATTCCAATTCGGAAACCTATAGCTAGGTTAAACTGACTCAAAATCGACCTTATAATATATCCAATAACAAATATGTTAAGAAAAATCAAGAGTCCCCAGACTGGTCCCAGAGCCAACATAGAGATGACCAGTATCGTTGGTCCGAAAAGACCCAATGTCTTCAAACCAAAGACATACTTACCAACCAGTATAATGATCATTCCTATCATGAATCTGAATAAGAAGAGTGAGGTCTCTAATACCAGTATAGCATCATGGATGAAAAATCTAGCAAGAGCTGCTATTGATCCAAAAACAACAAACAGTGCAATTAGATTCAATGATTCATTGCTAAGGAGGCTTTCTCGTTTTTCCGATTTCAAGGTCATTTGTACCTGACCACCTTCTGTCTTTCGTTTACGTCTATAAATCGCATAACTATCAAAACCTCCAATTAGGAAGAACACTGGAAGAATCCATGGGAGAATCGCACCAAGCAGAGGTAGAGCAGTTATCCCTCCCGGTGATATTCCAGCTATTGATGTGAGATAGAGGTATTCAGTCACTGCTGAGTTCCCATTGCTGTCATTTGCATGGATACGAAATCTCAAAATCCCATCATCATAGAAATTTCCCATTAGGAAGATCCATTCATTTTGGTACGTTTCACTCTCATGTCCATCAAACACAAGAGGAGTGACAACACCTGTTTCATCACTAGTCCAGTCAGCTTCAACCCAAACATCCGTAATCAAACTCTCAGGGTCTAAAATAATCGATGATAATGCGTAGGAATTCTGAAACTTGCGATAATTCTCAATACCCGGAATAAAGGTTGGAACGATGATAGGAGAAAAAAGATCTAGAGGATTCTCGCTTAGATCTGTTACAGACAAAGAATCCGGATCCATGTTTAGAAGATTCAATGTGAGGATGGCATAAAATGTCGACTCAAGTCGAGAGGAATAGCCTTGCCTTGGACCAAATCCTCCATCATTGTTGTGAAGTGAATAGATGAAATCAACTAGACCTGATTCATCCAAAGAAATATTCAGCAAGAGTGAGAGAGCCACCCCGTAGAATGTAGATTCCATTGTTGGAATAACTCGATCACGTGAAGGTACAAATCCGCCAGAAGCATTTTGGAAGTCAGATAGAGTAGTTTTGATAGGTTCAGTGGTTAGCTCACCACCCAACATCAATCGCACCATAATAGCGCGATAAGTCGAAGTGAGTGTGGAATTCAGCCCTGGGAAATTAGAATAAGTTCCATCTGGTTTTTCAAGATAACTTAGCCATGTGAAAATCGAGTTTATGTCCATTGGGTAGCTTTGTAAGTCACCTAGTAGATTGAGAGCAGAAATTGCCCAGTATGTATGTGTTAAGTAACTAATAGTTGAGCCTGGCTGTTCTCCAAAACCACCAACCTCATTCTGTGAATTCAGTATGAATTGAATAATATCAGGAGTAGCAGTGAGAGGGTCGTCAAGACTCCGAGTTGCCCGAATTCCGAAATATGTGTATTTTACCCTGGCAGTTGTTCCAGGTCGGAAACCAAAACCGCTTCTTGTATTGCTGTACGCGTCTTCAATATACACCTTTACAGCAGGATTCACCCAACTAGTGTTCGCAAGGAGGTTGCCTATTAGTAATGCATACGCAGAGTAAGAAATGTCTGGAACATCACCAGGGTAATTTCCAAATCCAAAAGATGGCTGAGTTCCAGAAATAAGATAGTTATAGACACCGGTAAGATCTGGTATTGTTATTAAGAGACCGTGCTCATCAAGAATGAAAAGAAGGCGGAGCGCAAAGAAAGAAGAACTTAACTCCGCGGTTGCATCCCGGTCTGAGGCTGTGAATCCTGACCCGGCTTCCTGGTTCGCTAGAATGTAATTGAGTGCGTCTTCAAGAAATGTAATGGGCAGGTAGTCATCAATGGGAAATGAAGTTTCTGTTTTAAACAGATGCCAAAGTTGTACTGCAGCCGTTGTGTATCCCATTGTAGGCAATCCACCAGCATACCCTGCAACACCTCCACTGATGGCAACTAGGGAATTCAGGAATCTAGCGACTGATTCGAAGCGACTGGATTCTGTAGTGTTCATAAGAAGGAAAGCTTGTAACGCATTCAAAGAGGCTAAGAGTTCAGCTTGACCTCCGATATTTTCTGAAAATCCTGAAGCTCCATTAACAAACAATGGGGGAACAAAAGTACTGTTAATGAATGTGACTGAGGAATTGTCCAATTGAATTCCAAAGCTAGGATAGAGTGTGCCAATCTGATCCAAAATATGGACGACTCTATGAGTCGAGGAAACATCAGGAGCATCCCATAGTGGCAAAGGTAAATAACCAAAATCAACCGTCTTCAATTGAAGTAGAAAATTAACAGTTTCATTTACTTGACTCTCAGGTAGTGATGAGAGCGCATTGTAGGTCGATAAAATTTGGAGCGCCTGATATGTTGATTCGACAGAGCTTCTTGCGCCATTCCAATTTCCATATCCACCATCATCATTCCTTGATGAATTAACAAGGTCGAGGACTTCAGCTACAATTGAAGCAGGAGGTGTGAAACCAAACCAGTCGAGATAGTAAAGAGACATTCCGAGGTAATATGCGATATCCATAGAAGGAGTATCCACATCGCCATCGTTTTGGGTTGTCTGGACGAAGGACAGTATCTCCTTGATCAAAGCTTCGTCTTGGAGAATAGGCTGCTGAGCAAGTTCAAAACCAGTTTCAAGACTTTCAAAATCCGAGATTTCTAGATTAGCGTAGTGCATAATGGAGTTCGTATTGTAGCTCGGTATCAAGAATAGCAGCACAAGTATAAAGCAGGTTACTTGTGCTGCAGCTATTCTTGTCATCCTTGCCAACCCTACTTCCTTTTTCTAAGCGCAAGGGCTACAATAGATACTATTACAGCAGCACCTAGCGCGAGATATAGAAGAAGGTCTTCTGGTATCACAATTGGTGGCAAAGGACCCCGTGCAATTAGAACTGACACATCGAAGTCGATTTCAGCACCAGTCGGATCACTCAGATTGACATTTAGTATGTATGTTCCGTTAGTTAAACCAGAGATGTCAAGGTTAATTTCTCCAGCTGGATCCAGAACGCCTGAGATAATCACTGAAGTTGTTGCTGTATCGGTGATATTGTACTCGATATTACCCAATCTACTCGTTACAGTGAATGTGACAGTATCATACCGTGTGCGTTCAAAACCTATCTCGTCGTCATAACTTGCAGTGAAATCACTGTAGATATGGAAATATCGAAGGAGATGCATGGATACAAAGGTGTATGCAACATCAGATGTGAAATCAGGATGTTCAGCATATCCACCATCAAGATTACGGATAGAATTGATAAAGTTGAATAGACTCATCATATCCAAGGGATATGAGTCCAGAAGATATAGAGCTCGAACAGCAGAGTACGTGAAGATTGTATTTGAAATGTTGTTCGGGCGAACGGTGTCTAGTTGGCTTCTTCGAAATCCACCATCTAGATTTTGACTGCTCTGCAGAAATGTGACAGCGAGGCTAGGATTTTGAGGTTGGCTATTAAGAATGGAAAGACCTCGTATCGCTCGATAGGAACTAGTTGCATCACTTGAGTCACCAATGAAACCGCCCCAGCCTCCATCCCCATTTTGCAATCCTTGTAAATACGTAATGGCACCATTGGTGTTGAGAGGCTGAGAGCCAAGAATCTCCAAAGATCTCAAAGCTCGATAGGTAGAAACCACGTACGGAACTGTATCATTCGAACTCTTCGCAAAACCACCATTAGGCTGCTGGAGGTTCTGGAGAAATGTTATTGTTTCAGAAGAGTTGGGATAAGAAACTCCGAGTAAGTCATAGGTTTCAAGCGCACGTAAAGTGCTTTCTGCATATGACCCGGTTAGTCCAAAACCTCCATCAGGATTCCTGTACGAAGCAACATAGTCAATTATGCCTTGAGCATTTACGGGATATTCTCCCATCAGGATGTAAGTAGACACAGCATCAAATGTTTCTCGGAGGGTGGGAGAGTCTCCCGGCGTGCCTCCAAATCCATCAGAAGTTGGAGGATTAGACATATACTCAATGGTTGCAGAAATGCTAGAAGGAGACTCTCCCAGTATTGATAAAGCATGGACTGCATAATATGTTCCCATTAGAGAGGATTCTGTGCTTGATGGACTCAGTCGAAATCCTCCATCTATGCCTTCTAGGGAATAGAGATAATCACTGACTGAGCTTATGTTCTCAGGAACGCCACCTAAGAAATCGATTGCTTCCAAGGCAGCTGCTGTGTAGGACGCGGATGTGCTGATTATGTCAACCTGGTTTACAAACCCACCTGAGCTGACTAGTTGAAGACCTCTGAGGAAGTCAAGTGCGGCGCTTGGATCTGTTGCATTAACTCCATACACACCTAATCCGAGGATAGCATCTTGGGACACAGTAGCTCTGGAAGTCCAGAAAATGCCTTTCTCACTATTTGTTTGAAGACCAAACCCGCCATCGGGGTTTTGTGCTCTACGTAGATAGGCTATAACCGCAGTACTGTTATTGGGAGTTGAACCAATCAGCTGGTAAGAACTGATGGCATGATATGTTGAATGAACATCACTATCTGCATCCAGTAGATGAGAGTTGAATCCATCTGTCAAAGAGTTCTGTAACCTATCAAGGTAATTCTCAACAGCAGTTTCATTCAGTCCAGAATAACCTAGCCAATCTAGAACTTGCAAAGCCATGTGAGTAGGGGAAATACTACTGCGATCATCTTCCCAATTTCCAAATCCACCTGAAGTTCTCTGGAATGAGAGGACTTGGGAAGTCAGAAATGAGATATCGGATGGTGAAAGTGATATTAGTGTAGGATCTAGAATCTTGAGCGTTCCAACGCGATAATAAATCTGTTCTATGGAAACTGCGGTATTTCCAGCAATATTCCTAGTTTTATTGACAAAGCTCAAAGTTTTTTGATCATAAACCGGAGTAGCATAAACTGTCGGGGAGTGCATGACAACCTCTGCACTGACGTCTGTTCTGAACATACTCGATTGAGTGTTGTTCGGGTTGACGGAAATATCACTAAGAGGAAGTATAAACAAAACAAGTAAACCAATTAGTAATCCGATTCTGAGTGCTTTTTGTGATTGAACCATTTCTACAACCATCTTTTGTTTCAATCGTGAAGGTAGAAGCAACCAATCAAAGGGTGGTGGTGGCAACCTTCGCGGCTTGTATCAAAAACAGTGTATAGATAATATATAATGATGATTTTGTACCTTTGTAATTTCAACGAAACAAAGAGTCCTGATAGACCTCTATTCTCCGAATAACACTTTATAACAGTTCGAAAAAGTTCCTAGATAGAATATAACCGGACATAAACAGTACCATAAAACTAGTCGCAGACTAGGAAATAGGCCTCTATAGAATGGTTAATAATGAACCATAGTGAAAACCGACTCAGGAAGAGGAGCTAACTCCTCTAGTTGATGATTAGCGTTAATGCTACTTTGTATCTGGTCTTTGAGTTTGGACTAGACACTCACCTTGAAAGATAATATCGGTGGGTAGAATTAAGATGAGTAAAGAAAAACACGTGTACACTTTTGGCGCAGGTAAAGCTGATGGCGATTCAACCATGAAGAACCTACTGGGTGGAAAGGGAGCTTCTCTCGCAGGTGCGACATTACTCGGTCTCCCTGTACCACCAGGTTTTACGATTTCAACGGACGTTTGTAACATGTTCCTTGCCTCGGGAGGATTAAGTGACGAGGTCAAGGAAGAGGCAAAGGCTTCAATGACTCGCATTGAGGAGTTTATGGGTAAGAAATTCGGTGATCCCAACAATCCACTCCTTGTGTCTGCGAGGTCAGGCGCACGCCAGTCAATGCCAGGAATGATGGAAACAGTCCTAAACGTAGGCTTAACGACTTCAACTATACCTGGTCTAATTCAAACAACGCAAAATGAGCGGTTTGTCTACGATTCCTATAGACGACTCATTACCATGTACAGTGATGTCGTGATGGAAAAAGCGGAGGGAATCGAACCTGATGAGGGACATGGAATTAGAGCCCAACTTGAGAGAATTCTAGAGAGAAAGAAGAAGGAAGTTGGTTGTCTTACAGATACCTGTCTGAAAGTTGATGATTTGAAAGATCTTTGTGATGAGTACAAAGATGCCATAAGAAAGACACTAGGTAGAGAATTCCCAGACGATCCTTATGAGCAACTCTGGGCAGCCATTGGAGCAGTCTTCAAGAGCTGGGGAGGCGCCCGTGCTGTCGCTTATCGGCGTATCGAGAACATTCCCGATGAGTGGGGAACTGCATGTACAGTGCAGAGTATGGTCTTTGGAAACATGGGAGAGAGCTCTGCTACTGGAGTCGCATTCTCAAGAAATCCCGCCACTGGAGAGGACAAATTCTATGGTGAGTTTCTGATCAACGCACAGGGAGAAGATGTCGTCGCAGGGATACGAACTCCCAATGCTATGAACGAGGAGAGCAAGAATGAGCAGAGTAAGGATCTTCCAACCCTTGAGGAAACCATGCCTGAAATATACGCACAGCTCGTGGATATCAAGAATACACTTGAAGATGACACTAAAGACATGGTTGACATAGAGTTTACAATTCAAGAAGGCGTGTTGTTCTTAGTGCAGCACCGAGTTGGTAAGAGGACTGCCACAGCTGCGTTGAACATTGCCATGGATATGCTGCAAAGCAAGTTTATTGATGAACCGACTGCCATCCTTAGAGTTGCTCCAGAGCAACTTGGCCAGCTCTTATATCCCATCCTAGATCCGGACGAGGAGGCTAAGGCATCACCCATAGCGAGAGGTCTTCCTGCAGGACCAGGTGGTGCAGTCGGTCAGATTGTCTTCACTTCTGAAGCTGCAGTAGAGTGGACCAAGAAGAACAAGAAGGTCGTTCTCATCAGAGAAGAAACCAGTCCGGAGGACATTGAAGGCATGCGAGCCGCAAATGCTATCCTCACTGCCCGGGGAGGAATGACCAGCCACGCTGCACTTGTTACACGGGGGTGGGGAAAGTGTTGTATCGTTGGAGCTGCAGGGCTCGATATCAATACATTCGAGAAAACAGTCACAATTGGTGGAAAGCTCTTCAAGGAAGGGGATGTTCTAACACTCAATGGAACACAGGGTCTAGTTTATGAGGGAGAGCTCCCAATGATTGAAGCAACTGAGAATCCTCAATTACAGCAATTTATGGGACTCATTGATAAGTATCGAAAGCTTGGCGTTCGTGCAAATGCGGACACTCCAGAAGATGCAAAGGTTGCCCTCGAGTTTGGTGCAGAAGGAATTGGACTACTCAGAACTGAACACATGTTCTATGGTGAGGGAAGTGATGAACCTCTATTCCTATTGAGAAAGATGATTCTTAGTAAGACTAGAAGCGAGCGACATCGTGCACTCGCTGAGCTTGCGCCATTTGTCAAGGAGGACATCAAAGCTACTCTAGCAGTCATGAATGGTCTACCTGTCACAATCCGACTTCTTGATCCTCCACTCCATGAGTTCGTTCCTCAGTCAAGGTTTGGACAAGAGAAGCTCGCCCATGCCCTAGGCATCGAAACAGAGGATGTCCAGAAACGAGGTGAGCAGATACATGAGAATAATCCGATGATGGGACATCGAGGTGTCAGACTAGCCATAACATATCCAGAAATCTATGAGATGCAAATTAGAGCGATTCTAGAAGCTGGAGCAGAGCTGCTCAAGGAGGGGAAGAAGGTCTCTATCGAGATAATGATCCCAGTAACTATTGGCGCTGCTGAGCTAAAGACTATGGAACTCGTCGTTGAGCGAGTCTATGATGAAGTCAGAAGGGAGGTCGGGGTTGACATTCCCTATCTATATGGCACAATGATTGAAACACCACGCGCATGTATGCGAGCAGGGGACATGGCTCAAAGTGCCAGGTTCTTCTCGTTCGGTACTAATGACCTATCACAGTTGAGTTTTGGATTCAGTCGGGATGACATTGACTCGTTTCTGCCTGAGTATCTAGACCGGCACATCCTAAGGAATGATCCTTTTGTTAGCATCGATAAACGAGGAATGGGTCAACTGATGCAGATAGCAATTGAGAGAGGTAGACAAACACGTCCCGATATCAAACTGGGTGTGTGTGGCGAACATGGTGGAGACCCACGCTCAGTAGGGTTCTTTCATGAGATTGGTTTGGACTATGTTTCATGCTCGCCTTATAGACTTCCGATTGCGCGTCTAGCAGCAGCTCAGGCAGCTATCCAAGAGGTTGATTGGCTTCTTCTGAAGGACAAATCAAAATAATTTCATACGGTGCTTCCGAACAATCTGAAGCACCACCTCTATTCTTTCCAATTAGCGTATTTTCTACTGAATTGTCTATTCGATTTCAGACTTACTAACACGATCGATACAATTACACCAATGGATACTCCTGCAATAGTTCCCAGAAATGCAACAGGAAAAGAAGCTCGATGTTCTCGAACTGTCACGAGCACCTCATCAGAGATGATTCCACCATCTGGACCGGGATTCTCGAACGTAAGTTCGTAAACATGGGTTCCAAGTGTCAAATTATCAACACAGATGCTGATATTTCCGCTGACCCAATCCGCCTGACGAACAAGCTCACCATCTCGGAGGATTTGGTA
Source organism: Candidatus Thorarchaeota archaeon (assembly GCA_048882325.1). Taxonomy (GTDB): domain Archaea; phylum Asgardarchaeota; class Thorarchaeia; order Thorarchaeales; family Thorarchaeaceae; genus SMTZ1-45. Next base: position 23,307 of record JBHLRS010000024.1, read on the forward strand.
ATCAAAGGGTGCAGCCTCAGAAAACGTAAGTAGACCACTCTGTACGTCATAGATACACTGTACCTCCCAAACGAGAAAATTACCTGTGACGCCTGAAGAATATGTTATGTCCTGAGGATGGCTTATAGCAATGTTCGGCAGTGGTGGAGGCGGCGGAGTAGGAACAAAATGTGGAGAATAAGCATCAGTATAATCACCCGGCCAATAGTTTGACTCATCGTCCACAGATGCAAGACCAGAAACAAGGTCGACACTGAAAGCCCTAATCCGAAAGAAAGAGTCTTCGTTCCACAAGAACCCGCTTGAATTCCAGACATAGTATGTTCTAGTCAAATTTCTTTTTAAAAGCTGGAAAGACCAGCCCCAATCATTAGTCAACCAGACTGAGAAATAATTTGTATCATTAGCATTCAGATCTGTTGCGCTCCAGGTGATGTTACGCAAATTTCCTCCTAGATCTGCTACCTCATGTACAATGACCTTCGGTTTGAAGAAGTTGCAAATAGTTATGTTCTGATAGTTGAAAACAATTGTTTCATTCAACGAAGTTGTTCCGGTCATTTGAACATCAAGTGTCTGATTTCTCCTCTCCAATGTGTAAGTATCATATACAATACTATTTGATGAATCTGCAATAATCTTGTGAACACCAACACTGAGAATCAATGTCCAATTACCAGGAGTAGCATCATAATTCAGACAACCGATGTACATTGTATCATTATCGTATTCCCATTCAAAAGTATCAGTTTCAGGATTTCTCCCCGAAGTCATTTGCACCAGGTTATTTGCATATGAAAACAAGGAGTAATTCTGAGCCCCACTCCATACCATAAGATCACTATCACCATTAGTATGATACATTGTGAGATTGATAGTCAGCCCTTCCTCGATGTTTCTGACAACGATCCAGTCAAACTGGTCATGATCGATATTGCCAGAAAATTGATCATCAGGATTTCCAGTTGGAAGTACAAGACTTCGAGTCGTGTTAATTTGGAAACCATTTTCTAGCTTAAGTTCAGTGTGTATGACATTCATCGATGATGGAAATGTTGCATTCAATACAACGTGGTCTCCTACAATCTCAGAGTTATTGATAAGTTTCTGTGGTGATGAAGACCACCTAGAGGTCCAGGTTAGAGAGCTGTTATCTCCTGTGGAAAGGAATACGGGATTATAATCAGTCACTCGAGTCGAATGTCCAGTTTTCAGGTCGTAGCGAGAGATTGAGGATGCAGGTGTATTTGGCAAGAAAATCAGTAGAATGAAGACTGTTGCGAATATCAACCTGATTTTCATCAATAGTGCCCTCAACAGGCTTTTCTGGACTGACAGGATGCCTCTCCAAAGTCTCCTCCTGTTTTCTTTTATTCGCATTAATATTGTGCAAATTTCGATATCAATCTAACCATAGAACATTTCATCGAACGCTGTTGAGGAGTATACGAGAGGTGAAAGTGAACACTTAAAACAGGGACCAATTGGCCAGACGTCTGATACACATCATATCTTGAGGATTGAAACAATGAAGCGGATATTGGTGACTGGGAGCTATGGTCAAATTGGGACCGAGCTGATCGGAGCCTTGAGGAAGAAGTATGGTGGAGAGAATGTTGTTGCCACAGGTAGAAAAAAACCTCCTGCAATTCTGAAGAAAGATGGACCATACTTACAACTGGATGTACTTGATACAAACCAGCTTCATGCCATGCTAGTCGATAATGATATTGACATCATTATTCACAATGCATCACTGCTATCGGGAACGGGTGAGAAGAACCCACAGTTAGCTTTTCGCACTAACATCGAAGGTGCTTACAATGTGTTGGAAGCAGTGAGGATTCTCAACCTGGACCAAGTAATGATTCCCAGCTCAATCGCAGCATTTGGACCAAGTACTCCGAAGAAAAACACTCCCAATGATGTGATCATGCGTCCCACTACTGCTTATGGCATATCGAAGGTCTTCATCGAGCTCTGGGGTGAGTATTATGCTAAGCGATATGATATGGACTTTCGCTCACTCCGATATCCGGGCATTATCAGCGCTGAGGCCCTCCCAGGAGGTGGTACAACTGACTATGCAGTTGAGATCTTCTATGAAGCCCTCAAGAACAAGAAATACAGGTCATTCCTCGATAAGGGAACATACCTCCCAATGATGTACATGCCAGACTGTCTGAAGTGCACAATCGACCTCATCGAGGCGGATGCAAGCAAGCTGAAGCATCGAAGCTTCAATATCACGGCGATGAGCTTCGCACCTGAGGAGATTGCTGCTGAGATTAAAAAGCACATTCCTGATTTTGAGATGAGCTATGAACCAGACTTCAGACAAGAGATTGCAGAGTCATGGCCAGCATCACTTGATGACAGTGCAGCTCGTGAGGAGTGGGGTTGGAAACCTGACTATGACCTTGCAGCGATGGTCAAAGACATGCTTGACAAGCTATCAAAGAAGCTTGGCATTGATTATTAATGAAGAATCTTGGAGCTAAATTTAGACACCATCTTCTTCTTTCCTTTCCATGTCTTCCATACTCTCAAGTATCGTCACCTTTATGTCAAAGAATGCCGCTGGAAATCCATCTAAACGGTGAACTCTATGGAAAGACAGCCGCTCTATTTCACCATCCTCATCCTTTCTATCATGATTGGATCCTGCTTCTATGTGTCCTATGTAGTTGATCGAGGTATGGGGGAGGTTTCTGTCGAGCGATTGTCAATCGAGAGTTTTTCGAATCGCACTGTGGAGTTCTTGGTATATTCTCCCAGATCTGCAATTCATGTAGAACCGATGCCAGCAATTCTCACTATTCATGGGCTCACAGGGACAAAAGAGGGGCTCTATGCATTCAATGTAGAATTAGCACGTCGAAACTTTACTGTGGTATCAGTTGACCTTCCAGGACATGGAGACTCATCTCTTGGATTTGATATCACAAACTTTACTGAGATGGCACAGGATGCTTATGCAGCCCTTCGTTATGTGCAGACGACCTATCCCAGCGTCAATGATAGTTATGGAGTCCTCACACACTCACTTGGTTTTCGAGTAGCAATAGAGTTGGAGGATTTCCCGATAACTCCAATGGCGTATGTCGCGGTTGGTGATGTTGGGAAGATTTCCCAGGATGAATTCGTTGATTTCCCACAGAATCTTCTGTTTGCCATGGGATCCATGGATGAGATTGTGACCCGACAGGATGCACTACAAGCTCTACGTATTGCTACAGGTGTTAACACCGCTGTTGAAGATGTGACCTACGGTTCATTGGACGCTGGGACAGCATACAGACTTGTGTTTGCCCCATCAAACCATGTCTTTGAAGCAGTTAGCAGAAGATTGGTTACTGAGGCGATCAGTTGGATGGTTCAAGGTGTACTTGGTGAAGACCAGCTGGAGCATACATACGATTCAAGTGATCAAGTCATTCAGTATAGAACGCCTGCAACAATCCTAGCTTCCTTCCTGATCTTAGTTTCTGTAATTCCAGTCATGTGGTTGCTATACAATCTTCTTCCTGAACGATTGAAACCTAGGCAAACTTCCACTGAATCTAAGCCCTTTAACACTCGAAGGACATTCATGATAAGCTCGATATTTGGATCTTTAACCGTTCTCATCTTTGCTGGTTCGTCCTTGCTAGGTCTCACACTGGAGGATACGGGGATCTATTTGTTAAACTCGATGTCTACCACTGGACTTGTTCTCTTCTTCCTTTTGGGAGCTGCCGTTCTTAGTCTGGTCATGTTCATACTACGTGAATTCAGTCAAATGTGGGAGCTGTTAGGATTCGTCGACCTCAAAAAATCTAACATCAAAGATTATGTGTACGAGTTTCTCAAGAATTTAGTTGTGGCTTTGGGAGGTGTCCTTTGGGTCCTCATATGGGTAGGAGTTGCTAGTGCATCACAGACCAGCCCTAGTATCCTGCTACTTCTCGTCAAGTGGCCAATTGGTATTCGCTGGGTCAATGTTGTCCTCCTAACATGCATCATAATCCCATTTCTTCTAGTTGAGGCTACCTGGATTCGAGCACTAATGATGAGTGAGAATGTGTTTGCTGGCCGCTTCAATAGAACTACTGCATTCATATTTACACTTATTTCGAAATTCGCTGTTATTGCTTTGCTTTCGATCCTTGTGATTATTGGAACGACTGCTGCAGGTGTTTCAGGTGGGAGAATTGTGCTCCTTAGTGTAATTTGGGTTCGCATCCTATTAATACAAGTGCTTGCAACAGTCATTCTTGCGTGGACTGAGATTGAGTTCAAAAACACGTGGTCGGCAATAATGGTGAGTGCTTTCATACTCTCACTTGTTATGATAACCACAGTGCCATTGATTTGATACCGCCGCTTCTTACATGAATTTGTACCACTTGGGGGAAGTTCTCATTTGTCCTCAAAGATTCTGAATTCCAGCCCCTTCTCCTTTAGCATTTTCAACATTCGTTGGACTGCCTTATCATCTGGGACCTCAAGAATCATTTCGAGCTCTGCCCTGTTAGGAGCAATGTCAGGATCAAAACGGTCCTGATTGATTTCAATGATGCTTACTCCTGACTCTGCTACGATGCTAAGCACTTTGTTCATACTACCTACTCGGTCTAGAATTGAACCTCGAACTCTCACTGAGCGACCCAATCGGAACAACTCCTTCTCAACGACGCGAGAGAGGAAGGGCATGTCTATGTTTCCACCGGAGAGAACAGCAACTGCAGTCTTCCCTTTAATATCGATTTTACCATGCTGGTAAGCTGAAAGTCCAACACATCCAGCTGGCTCGACTACAATCTTTGCACGCTCCAAGAGCATGAATAATGTCCTCGTAACCTCTAACTCCTCAACTGTCACTACTCCCGAGAGGAAGTCCTTAGCAATCTTGAAGGTGAGTTTACCCGGTCGCTTCACAGCAATACCGTCACATACTGTATCAAGGCCTTCAACATTAACAACCTCTCCCGATTCGATTGAGGCCTTCATAGATGCTGCACTGGCTGCTTCAACTCCATAAACTTCGACCTTAGGTTTCTGCTCTTTGACAGCTATGGCAATCCCTGAAGCGAGACCACCCCCACCAACTGGAACAGCAATGACATCTACTTTGGGACACTCATCAAGAATCTCAAGTCCGATTGTCCCCTGACCCGCAATGACATCCTCATCATTGAAAGGATGAAGAAATGTGGCTCCCGTTTCCTCAGCAATCTTTCTGGCATGCGCTAGTGCATCATCAAAAACAGTACCTTGCAGGACAACAGTAGCACCATAACCTTGTGTTGCTTGAATTTTAGCGACAGGGGAGAAACATGGCATGACTATTGTTGACTTGATTCCCAGCCGGGTAGCAGCGTAGGCTACACCTTGAGCATGGTTACCAGCGGAAGCAGCAATGACTCCCATTTTCTTCTCTTTGTCAGTAAGTTGGGACATGGCATATGCGGCTCCCCGGACCTTGAATGACCCGGTTTTTTGAAGACTCTCGAGCTTTAGGTAGACCTCACCTCCACTGATTTTACTGAAAGTTGAGGAGTGGTCAAGACGAGTCACATGTTTTATATCACTGAGGACCTCTCGTGCATCTAGGATCTTGGAATAGATATCACTATACTTGCCCATTGTGGTCACAAGTCTGTTTTGTCTTCCATACTAGATTAATGATTCCTCTAGAATAGGATCATCAAACTTAGCAGAAAGAAATTGGATAATATGGGAAACAAGAACCACGTAATGTAGTTTCCAGGTGGTGCAGTGAAGCGATTCAACCTTGACGGAATGAACTCAAAGTATCCATTATCAACTGACCTCCAAAGCCACAACTCTTTCTTTCTACTCATATAAGGTTCAAAAAAGAGCAAGTCAATAAGAGATGCCAGAACACCTGAAACAAAGACAGCTGATAGTCCATCAAGACCGAGGGATAAAGGTAACAGAAGACTTGATTGCGCAATAAAGACCCATAGGAACATTATCCAAATAGGCATGTTTCGTACAAAAGGACCATTGATCTCTTGTCGAGAATAATGATAATATCCTTGTGATGATACTAAATTCTCACCAACACATGCTACAACGAGGATCAATAACGAGTGAGGTATTACCCTCCATTGAACATGATACCACATCAAATTGGATGATATCGTGGCTAAAGCTACAAATGCCACTAGATAAACGAAATTCCTTAGCTTCCGTGACATGCCCCAATCACCGTTTCATCTTACTCTTCGCAGAGTCGAAAATCTCTGAAGTTTTCTTTTTCAAAGAAATGACCCACATCTTCCCTCTTTTCTCTCTCTCCATACGTTGAGTTGACAGACTTTTCTGAACATTCATGATTAGGTCGACCGCCTTTGAAACAGTGCGACGATCTACGCCAGTTGCCTTAGATATTCCAGCAATAGACATTGATGGTGCTTCTTTCAATACTTGAAGCACAGCAATCATAGCGTTTGCCAAATCAACTCGTGGTGAGGAAAGTGGAAGTAACATTTCTTTTCAGGAGAAATAGCGCCTGAATACCTTATATACATTATTATGTACACATTATAATGATGACACTATTATGTACACAAAATGAATCTTCGAATATTCTAGGAAAATCACTTGCTTCCATAACTTTGCCTTAAGATTTCTATAACTCTTTCTCGTGGCACTATATCACTCGCAACAAGGGCAAGAGTCTCATCCTTCATCTCACCCTCTTTGACTAGGTCATAACCAGCCTGTTTCACATTGTCAAGAATATGACCGAGTGGAGCACCCTGTTTCAGTGCAGGTTCAATAATCCAACCGTAGGGTCGAAGTAGTGCACCAACATACTCTCTGCTCATGTTCTTGCTAAGCGCTTTGACATGTGTAATCAAGGGATCGAAATTGTCCATTTCATAAAAGCCGCAGACAGCAAATAGAGCGATCTTTCCCGTCTTCACATGTTCTCGGAGCGCATGTCGACAATGATCATCACGAATCTCAAAGGCACCATGTAAAATAGGAATTGTTCTATCTAACAGTGTCTTCAGAGAGCCCGTCATACCATCGACATAGACAGGGGTAGCAAGTACAATCAAATCTGCATCAGATATCTTGTCCAAGATCTCCCCCATCTCATCGTCCTGAATACATTTGCCTGGTGTAGTTGACCAACAAGTAAAGCACCCACGACAGTCTCCAAGATCAAGGCCTTTGGAGTAGATAATTTCAACATCTGCTCCAGCGTTCTGCATCCCTTCTACGAAGTGTTTGAGAAGCCCTCCAGTGGTCCCACGTTCTTTTTTGGGACTACCGTTGAAAACAAGTACGTTCATAGTCATGACCTCTAGATTTTGCTAATCCTGGGTTCTTAAGGTTTACACGTTTTTTCAATTTCCTCTAGTTTTGGAGAGTCGTACCATTTAGAGGAAATTCGTTCAGAACACCCTATGTTTGATATCAATTCCTCTTGAACGAAGCTCCTCAATAAACAGGTCAGGTGGAATACAACGTTCAGGTGTTAGGACACCACGTTCAGAGATTCGACCATCCACCATCATCATGGCAGTCACAGAGGCCGGGAATGAGGTTGTTCGCATCATTGATGTCAGATTTGTCTTTTCATCAAATAGGTCTATCACCTCATACTCAATGTTCCTTGACTCGGTGCCTTTCCATCCTTCTACCATCACTCGAAGGAGTGTTACATCCTTACCGGAAGGCGGCAGATTTTTCTCAAGTAGGGTTTCGAGAACTCTACGAGGAGCAACTTTCTTTCCATCAACATCCATCTCCTCACTGCCCATCAGACCAAGCTTCATGAGACACCACATCTTGTGCCCATGTCCAGGATATCTGATAGTCTTGTAATCCAACTCCTTTACTTTTCCTTCATATGTATAGGGTAGTGTGGATGTACCACCAGATGTATTGAAAGCCTCTAGTTTACCATAAGGTTCTGGGAATGTTATTTCCTCAAAACCAACCAAGGGTTCTTCAATTTTGATCTTACCATCCCTCAATGCGACACAAGGTTCGATATACTCATTTATCAAACCTTCAACTGAAAATATGAGGGCATAATTGAGTGGAGGACGTGGTTCCTGTTGTAGACCGCCAACCCGAATTTTCACACTTTCAACTCTATCTAGATACTCGATTCCTTCTCGAGCTAAAACACTGACCATTCCAGGCGCAAGTCCACAATCTGGAACTACCGTAACACCTGCATCTTTTGCCTGCTCATGCATCTCAAGTTGCTTTTGAACGATAGTCCATCCACCACCAAGATCACACATGTGCGTACCTGTTTCAATTGCGACCTCAGTATGAAGAACGTTGACTGTATAACTCACAGCACTGATTACAGAGTCAACTTCGGAAAACGCCTTTGCTAGTTGGTCACGATTCTTTGCATCAACAGTCTTGGCAACAGCCTTCTCGCCAACCTCCTTAGCAAGAGACTCTGCACACTTGGGATCAATATCCGCAACAACGATTTGTTCAACGCTATCTTGTTTAACTAGGTCATAGGCAGCGCCTTTTCCCATTTGCCCAGACCCGAGAACTAGGACCTTCATATCAGGCTCTCCTCAAAGTATGTGTACCACACAAGGAGGAACGGCGAGTAAAAACAGTTCCGTAGAACGCCACTACTCACTGTATATGGCCATCAAATGCGTTTCTTCAAAGAGCAGATTAAACGCCTTGAGAAAGGCTGAAACAACTGTGAATGGATTCTTAGAAGTTTTCACACTTCGCGTGAGAAAATTGCTTGCTTAGAAACCAGATTTGGAAGTAGAAGCCGTTGCCGAGGAGCAAAACTGGTCTTTTCTTGGATCTCTTTTGCTAGTTCTTCTACAGTCATTTTGACCTGGTCTTTCATCTCTCGACGACGAATAGCTAATTTACCACTACTTCTCTCCTTCTCGCCTATAACTGCTATATAGGGAATCCAGAGTTTCTCCGCAGATCGTACCTTTTTCCCTACAGTCTGAGACCGGTCGTCAATCTCATATCGGATTCCAGCCTCTTCCAGCGCTTTGCCCAGCTCTTGACAATAAGGAACGAAGCTGTCATCCACTGGAGCAAAACGGACCTGAACAGGCGTCATCCAGAGGGGGAGATGCGGGACATCACCTTGTTTCATGTTCTTGTACGCTTGTTCCAAAACACCATATAGTATTCTCTCGACTGCTCCAGAGGGAGAAGTATGTAGAATCAATGGATGTTTCTCCTTGCCATCAGCGTCTACGTAGGTAATATTGAATCTCTCACCATTTTCGACATCAATTTGAACAGTACTAAGACATCCTGCTTTCTTCTGAGCATCGACAACGTTCCACTCACACTTGAAGATGAAGTAAGCATATCTCTCGTCGAACACTTCCACCAAGACAGGCTTTCCTACCTTGTCTACTACTTTTTGTGCGAACTCCTTGTTCCTTTCGTAGAAGTCCCTCAGAATTCTGAACGAAACCTCAATAGACACTTCAAGCTCGTTGAGAAGTTTCTCGACAAACTCCATTTGTCGCAACACTGCCTCCATTGCCATCTCTTCATCAGCGACAATCTCGTGAATATCTGGCATCGTAAAGGCCCTCAAGCGTCTCATGCCAGCAAGCTCGCCACTCTGCTCACGACGATATGATGGTGCTATTTCGAATAGCTTCAATGGTAATTGCTTATAGGAAACAGTTGCCTGAGAAATCGTCAGGAACTGGCCAAAACATGCGCTGAACCTCGCGAAATATTCGTGCTCTCCTGATTTTACCACGTACTGTCTCGATGGGAACCTTTTGAGGTATGACTTGAGTGATGGGTGTTCATAGTCGTAGATCAATGGAGTTTGGAGAACATGCGCCCCATAGTCTATCATCTCCGCAGTGACCCTTTCCTCGATGGCCTTCTTTAGTGTGAGTCCTCTCGGAGGCCACCTAAAGTTTCCAGCATCTGAACCTGGCTCGTAATCAACAAGCTCAAGCTGCTTCATAAGCTCAATGTGTGGAGGAGGTTCTTGCGCAGTTCTATCCTTCGCAGTTTCGTAATCCACATAGAGCTTTAGCTCATCGAATTTAGCATAATTAAACTTCTTTGCATCCGTGACCTTTCCACCAGGTTCCATGATGTAAAAAGTGGAGGTGGCTTTTTCCTCCGCGACCAGTGCAGTGAGGTCCTCACCCTCTGTCACTTCGACATCCGCATCCTGCGCTATTGCAGTTGAGAGGTCTAGGACCTTCGACCGCTCAGCAAGTGGGTGGCCTTTACAATGAATCTCGAATGCCTTATACCAACCAAAAGGAACTCGAACAACATTAAATCCTCTCTCTTGCAGATCCTTTGCTACAACCTTCAGGAGTTTGAGGGCAACAGATGGCTTTGAGGGGTTTTCACTAAGGTGGACCCATGGATAGACCACTATATTCTTCTCCTTGACCTCATCTGCAGCGCTTGCAATCATATCAGCAGTTGCTTTTGCAGCAGCGGTAACATCCTTGGTATCTGTTGTTTCAGCAGCGATGAAATTGACTAGGCATGAGTCCTCAGTCTTGTAGAACTTGTCTTTCACTGCCTCTGCATTCTTGAGTGCTTTTCTCTTCGCCTCATAAGCGAAACCATCGCTGTGAATCTGTAGCATTCTCAATGTAATACCTCAACAGAGTATGTGGTGATTGGTTTCTCTCTTAAGCTTGATGTAAGAGTGAATACTTTATGGTAGAGACTCATGGATGGATAGTTATAAGTTAAAATCAACATCATATATTGTGAGGGAGTAAGGTTGAAGATCAATGGTTTAATTCATTTGCTTCACATTCTCCAGAATGACGTAGAACCTTTGCCTGAACCCTTCAGGACCATTTTCTTTTACTTGGTGTTGTTTGGAGGAGTGATCATCCCGATATGTGCATGTTTATTCGGGTGGGCCCGTAGAAACGCTGCAAAAAGACGTGTCGAGGAACTAGGTGTTTCTTGGAAGGAAATGGATGCAAAACTACCTAAAACTGAAGATGCCCTGATTGACAACCTATTCTGCATTGTTGTTGTGATTCTCGTCATCTTTGTAGGGATTGTTGTTGTCCTAATGCAGATATTAGGGCCGTTTGTCAGGGATATAGCTGTAGTAGTCCTAGTTGCTTTTGCAATTCTGTTCATTGTGGCATGCTGCCCCATTGCCATGATTTGGGGAGTTAGGGTTGATGAGCGTAGAAACAGCGAGCGGATTAGAATGGCAGAAGAATATGAGAGATTGAAAGAAACAGGTGGAACAGTGAGCGAAGACCCCTTCAAAGACTAGACTAACTGAATGCTCGAACCATCTTGATTTCACATCCTCGCTGAACATCAACTATATTAGGATTTATTCCAAAACAGATGAATAATGAAAATCTTGACTGAAAATGCAGTTGCCACTTCAATATACATGACAGTATACTGTCAGTATAGTGGCGTCTATTATAGCTATCATTAGCTGATAGACTGCTAGTCAAGATCCTGCAACTCGCAGATTCTTATTTTGGTGGTTCTATGGCTCTAAAACGAAATCTAGTGGATGGGAGGTCTCCCGACAAATGGACAAATCATTCAGTGGAGGGAAGAGATAATGACTGAATTAAGTATCCTTCGGGCCGAGATTCAGAAAGTCACCCTGGAAATCATAGATTTGATTGGAAAACGCAATGAACTAGCAAGAGAAGTTGCAAAGGAAAAAACCCGGACGGGAGCACCATTAGTAAATAGGGAGATTGAACAAAATCTCCGAAATTTGGTCCTTGAGAAAAGCCATGATTCATTGATTGATCCAAAGTTCGCAATGCGATTGCTCAATCAACTAATCATAGAGTCCATTCGAACTCAAAAGAGCCACATTAAATCACCAATCATCCCAAACGCATACACAACACTCTTGAAAGCACGAAGACTCGAACAGAGTGGTAGAGATATCATTCACCTAGAGGTTGGTGAACCTGATTTTGGGCCTCCAGCTCAAGTTGCTAGATCGCTTGATGAAGCTGTAAGAGCCGGAAGAACATGCTACACAGACTCTGCAGGAATTGAGGGGCTCAGGATTAAGATTGCAGAACACTTGAACTTGAAGAGTGGAACTGCACTATCTGCTGAAAATGTAGTCGTATCTGTTGGAGGTCGATTGGCACTCACTCTAAGTATTGCCACAAATCTGATTCCTGGTGATGAGGTAATAATCATTGACCCATCGTATCCTGCATATTCAGAAATCGTGAAACAGTCTGGTGGCAGACCAGTCCATATAACAACAAGACTCGAGGAGAACTGGAATCCAGACATTGGAGAGCTTGAAAGCAGTATCAACAAGTCAACAAGGATGATGATACTGAACAATCCATGTAACCCAATAGGAAAGAGTCTATCCAAATCGGTCTTCGAGGATATTGTAGAGCTGGCAGTCGGAAACGACCTCACTATCGTAAGTGATGAGGTCTATTCAAATTACACCTTCTCTTCAAGAACCAGTATCTTGGAATTTCCACATAGTAAGCATGTCTACATAGATTCGTTCTCCAAGACTTATGGAATGACTGGTTTCAGACTAGGATTCGCTGTTTCAGATGTAGATACAATTCAACGGATTACGAAACTGCAGAATCTCTTCTTGACTTGCGTTCCAGAGTTCATCCAATATGCAGGTATCAGCGCGATCGATAGCACTGAGGATGCAAAACGATTTGCAGAGTTAATTGAGAAACGAATGAAGGTTATGTGTAATGAACTGGAAAATGCGCCATTGTCATTCTATAGGCCTGATGGCGGGTTCTATATTTTCCCTAGACTTGATAATGATTCTCTGACTGGGATTGAGTTCTCTGATAGACTTCTCTCTGAGATGGGAGTTGCTGTAGTACCGGGTGATGCATATGGATCAGAATTCTCTCGTTTCTTCAGGATTTCAATTTGTCAATCTGAAGAAGACCTCATTGCAGGGGCAAAGATGATCAAGGAGGTGCTGAGGTGAGAATAGCGGTTATCGGAGGGGCTGGACAAATGGGAAATTGGTTGGTAAACCATTTCATAGAGCGTGGAATGTCTGTCATCATTTCTGATCCTCGGAAACCAAAGGACATTGCCATTGAGTCTACTACGAATAATCAGATTGCTGTGATTGATGCTGATGTTGTCTTAGTTTCAGTACCAATGGAATTGACGCCCAAAACTATTCAAGAAGTAGTTCCACACATGAAATCCGATTCTATCATTTGCGAAATATCTACTCTTAAAGCAAAAGCGATTGAAACCCTGCTTCATTCGGATACTAATCATGTCCGACCAGTAAGCCTACATCCACTCTTTGGACCAAGAGCAGATGAATTACAGAAGAGATTCGCGTTGGTTCCTATCAGGAACCTTGAGGAAGAGAAGAAAATTGCTGAGCAATTGTTTCCAGATTCGGACTTTGTTATTGTGGAGAGAGAGAGCCACGATCGAATGATGGCACTGACATTGTCATTACCTTACTTCACAAACATGGTTCTTGCTTCAGTCTTTCATTCAGAAGATATTCGATTAATGGAACAACTGAGTGGTACGACCTTCAAGATTCAATTCATGTTGACTGGGAGTATAATGTCTCATTCATCTGGATTTCAGACAGCGCTTCAAACAGAGAATGAATATGCCTTGGAATTGCTTACTGACTTTCGAAGGAAATTCGAAAACCATCTCGAACTTCTAAACCAAGACCGAGAAGAATTCGAGAGGACATATCGGACTCTTCAGAGTAGTATTGGTGGCAAAGTGAACTTAGACATCAAGTATGAGGAAATGTACAAATTTCTCAAGATCATGGAGGGGGTTTTATGATGTCCGTTAGGTTTGAGGTGAAAACGCGATCTAGAACATATCCAGTGACAATTGGTCAGAATATCCTTAACTCAATAAGTGAGTATCTCAAGAAGCCAACTGGTCGCATCTTTGTCATAACTGATGATGTTGTTTCAAATCTCTACCTTCAGGAACTCCTCCAAGGATTGCCAAGCTCTGAGCTGGAAACTGTAGTCTTTGAGCTTGAGCACGGTGAGGAATCAAAGACTCTTACTTCAGCAAGCAAGTTGTATGACTTCCTTGTGGAAAATTTTGCTACGCGATCTGATACTATACTTGCATTTGGAGGTGGAGTGGTTGGAGATGTCGCAGGGTTCGTAGCATCTTCATTCAAGAGAGGAATGCGTTTAGTTCATGTACCAACAACTCTTCTAGCGCAGGTAGATTCAACTGTCGGGGGAAAGACTGGGATCAATCTCGCAGCAGGAAAGAACCTAGTGGGTACATTCTATCAGCCTCATGAAGTTGTGATTGATGTATGCATTCTTAGATCACTCTCTGAGAGTGAATTTGCTGCTGGCATTGCGGAAGTCATCAAATATGGAGTTATCATGGATTACCAACTTCTCCAGTTTTTGATGAATGAAACAGTGAAGATTCTCGAGAGGGATCCAGGAACGGTTGCCACACTTGTAGCGAAGGCTCTTGAAAACAAGAAAACCATCATTGAACTAGACGAAACGGAAGATAGAGGAAAGCGAGAGGTACTCAATTTTGGCCATACTATTGGACATGCGATTGAAACGTGTTCGAACCATTCAATACTGCATGGTCAAGCTGTAGCAATCGGAATGGTCGAGGAGGCTCGTTTGGCCGTAGAGAGAGGACTCCTAGAAAGAGCAGCTCTGGAATCATTGATTCAGGTCCTTTGCAGGTTTGGTTTACCGACAGTGATTCCGAGAGAGATCGATGTTGAGAAGATCAATGAAGTAGTTCGACAAGACAAGAAGGTCAGGTCTGGCCAACTGATTATTCCAGTATTGATTGGATTAGGTAAGACCGAGATTATGGTTGTTAGAGATTTGAACCTGATTAGTAACAATGGAGAAGATATCCAATGCTAGTCGTAATGTACAAGAATGCAACAAATGAACAAGTAGAGAAAGTGCTCGAGATAGTGAAGGAGTTGGGCTATACACCAATTCCGAATCCTGGAGCACAGAGAATGGTTATCAACATAACAGGTGATGTGGACCTCCTGGACTCCAATAGAATAGAGGGTCTAGCAGGGGTCATGAAGGTCATCCGGGTCACAAAACCCTATAGACTTGCAGACATCGAAGTGAAATCAGGCCCGACTGTGATTGAGGTTGGAGATGTTGAGATTGGTGGTGGTACCCGAGTCATTATTGCTGGTCCCTGTAGTGTTGAGTCTAAGGACCAAATTGTTGAAGCCGCACAAGCAGTGAAGGACTGCGGAGCAGATATTCTCCGAGGAGGTGCATACAAGCCAAGAACCTCACCTTATTCGTTCCAGGGTCTGGGAAGAGAGGGATTGAAGCATCTTGAAATTGCACGACAGCAAACAGGTTTGCCATTCATCACTGAAGCTGTTGACATTGAGAGCTTTTCTCTTGTTGAAGCAACCGCAGACATCGTGCAAATAGGTGCAAGGAATATGCAGAACTATTCCCTGTTAAAACGGGCAGGGAGGTCTCCAAAACCCATCTTGTTGAAAAGAGGGATGTGGGCAAACCTGAATGAACTCCTTGCAGCTGCGGAATATATCATGGCGGAAGGTAATCACAACGTTATACTATGCGAACGAGGAATCAGGACTCAGAGCAATCATGTGAGATTCACGTTGGATCTTGCAAGTATTCCTGTTCTACGCGGACTAACACATCTTCCACTCATAGTAGACCCAAGCCACGCAGCAGGAAAAAGGGACATTGTGATTCCTCTTGCCCGTGCAGGACTTGCGGTTGGAGCTGATGGATTAATCATCGAGGTTCATCCACATCCAGAAGAAGCCCTGGTTGATGGGGCGCAATCACTTACGGTTGAGATGTTTCGCGACTTCATGATATCAATCAATGAGGTAGATAGTGGTTGATAGAGAGAGGTGTGCTTTGATGACCAAGAGATTGTGTATTTGTTTGACAGAACCTACTCTTCAAGACTGCAGAAGGTTGGTCTTGTCAACAGATGCAGATCTCATTGAGCATAGATTGGACTTCATGGATGAAATTTCGAGTCTGAATGAAATCTATTCAGCAACCGATAAACCAATCATTGCAACATGTCGTTCGCGCCACCATGGGGGGAACTTCGCTGGTGATGAATTAGAACGAGAAAGAATTCTAGTCAGTGCTATCAAACAAGGTGCCTCATTTGTTGATATTGAGATTGATACTGAACATCAATACTTGGCGGAAATCCATAATGCAGCAAGGAACTACAATTGTCAACTGATAATTTCGAAGCATTTCACAAACATCACCCCAGATACCACAAAACTTCTTGACTTAGTCAAACAAATGAGAGAAGCTAGAGCAGACATCCTGAAGATAGTGGTGACTCCAAAATCAATCTCTGATTGTGGAAGAGTGATTCAACTATACAGTCATGTAACGTCGAATACTAATCTCATTGCATTCGCAATGGGCAAACTGGGGAAGTTCACAAGAATCGCAGCTCTGTTTCTTGGTGCTCCGTTCATGTATGTATCACAGGATGAGGGAAAGCCTGCAGCACCTGGACAAATATCACTCTCAGAAATGAGAGCAATTGTGAGGTCTCTGTTATGAAGCAGCTCATTCTCATTGGAGATCCTGTAGGTCACTCATTGAGTCCATTGATGCATAATGCGGCACTCAGGGAAATGAGCCTCGATATGGAATTCAGGTATGAGGCCAGACCAACCCGTTTCGATGAGCTTGAATCCCAGGCTATATCAATTAGAAATGGGATGATTGAGGGCGCAAATATCACAGTGCCCTACAAGAGAGAGATAATGAGATTCCTTGATGAAGTATCAAAAGTAGCTTCAGTTGTTGGTTCAGTGAATACCCTCTATCGAGAAGGAGATAGAGTACATGGAAACAACACCGATGTATCTGGATTCCTAAAGTCGCTCAGAGAGAAGGCAATCACTCTCAATGGCAAGAGAGCAACCATTTTAGGTGCTGGAGGCGCAGCAAGGTCTGTTGCTTATGCCTTAATCCAGTCCAGAGTTGCTAGACTTGATATCTTGAATCGAACCTTAGCAAATGCCATAGAGCTAGCTACAAGTCTACGTAATCAAGCAACATGTGAGTTACATGTCTGGGAAGACCCGACATCATTTGATTTCGATAAGACTGACCTTGTAGTTAATTGCACACCTATTGGGATGCATGGCCACTCTATTAGTCAATCTCCACTAGATGGGATTGACCTTCACAGCGAACTAACTGTTGTAGATTTGGTTTACAATCCTCGAAGAACGAAGCTGCTTCTAGATGCTGAAGTCGCTGGTTGTCTAACTATAGATGGCACTGGAATGCTCGTTCATCAAGGTGCTGAATCTCTTGAATTATGGGTTGGGGAGAAACCCCCTATCGAGGTGATGAGGAGTGCTGTACTTGATGCACTAGGAGGATGATGATATGATTGAGGGTGTTGCTAAGAACATTGGATTGATCGGTTTTATGGGAACTGGCAAAACAGTAGTTGGGCAAGCTTTGGCAGACCGTTTAGGTAGACAATTCTTCGACACTGATACACTGGTCGAAACAATGGCAGGAAAGACCATCTCTCAAATCTTTCAGGATGAGGGAGAGGCATCATTTCGTCAACTTGAATCAATGGTTGTGGCGGCGGTCTGTAATAAGGAATATGCAGTGATTAGTTTTGGAGGAGGAGTAGTACTCTCAAAGTCGAATGTAAGAGCAATAAAAGAAAGCAGTATTGTTGTCTTATTGAGAGCGTCAGTTGAAACAATCCTTGGAAGAACATCATCAACTAATACAAGACCACTCCTTCACTCATCAAACAATGGGAGTCCAGTCCGAATCTTGTCCCTTATTGAAACTCGAAGAAGCATGTATGAATCAATGATGGACCTTTCTATAAACACAGATGCTCTGCAGGTGGATGAAGTTGCGAATGAGATCATCCGGAGGTTGGAAATTTGAAAGCTATCGTCCAGCAAACAGAACTCAGAGGTTCCATCCGTGCGCCCCCTTCCAAAAGCTACACTCACAGAGCAATAGTGTGCGGTCTCTTATCAAAAAATCAAACTCAAATATCAAATCCTCTTTTTTGTGAAGACACCCAAGCTTCTCTAAGATTATCGAGGATGATGGGTGCTCAAATTACCAATCAAGAGGACCTTCTTGTAACTGGGCCAGAAACCCTTGTCGCACCAACATCTGAGATGGATTGTGGTGGATCGGGGACAACCATTCGCTTGTACACAGCTCTTGCGGCATTGACCAATGGACCTTGTGTTCTAACAGGAGATCAATCCTTGCAGGCTAGACCCATGACAGACCTACTTCATGCCCTAGACCAACTTGGAATCAAAGCCACTTCGATAAGGAATGATGGAAAACCCCCGGTCGAAGTAATAGGAAAAGGTCTGTCTGGAGGCAAAGTGAGAATTCGAGGGGATATATCATCTCAGTACATCAGCGGTCTTCTATTCGCGTGCTCCAAATCTGAGGAAGACACGACAATCGAGATTACAACTAGACTGGAATCCAGACCATATGTTGAGATGACGCTTGAGGTCATGAAGCACTTCGGGGTGAGTGCCTGGCCTTCAGAATTGTGGGATTCTTTCTCAGTTCCAGGAAACCAGGAATACATCGCTTCACACTATGAGATTCCAGGAGATTTCTCTTCCGCAGCATTTCTTCTGGCTGCAGGAGCACTTCATGGAAAAGTGAGAGTCACAAATCTCAATAAAGGGTCTCTACAAGGTGATGCACTGATTATTGAACTTCTCAAGAAAATGAGTGCATTGATTATTGAAAAGGAGGATGGCTATGAGGTTAGTGCATCTGAGTTAGAGCCTATCGAAGTTGATGTTTCTCACACTCCAGACTTAGTACCCGTCCTTGTGGTTCTAGCTAGTCAAGCAGATGGTTGCTCACGAATCTATAATGCGCAGAGACTGAGATTCAAGGAAAGTGATAGATTGACAACAATGTCAACAGAGCTCAAAAAGATGGGAGGTCGGGTCAAGCTAACTGATGATGGAATTGATGTTGAAGGACCTACGAAACTTCAAGGTGCTATGATTGAAACCCATAATGATCATAGAATTGCAATGGCCTGCACAATCGCTGGTCTGATTGCTTCGGGATCAACAGTAATTTTGGGTGCTGAGTGTGTTTCCAAGAGCTATCCAAATTTCATGGAGGACATTCAATCGCTAGGTGCGGAGATATCTATTAACAAAAAAGAAGGAGGAGAATAATATGACATTTTCATTTGGAAAGGAGTTTAGAATTCATGTCTATGGTGAAAGTCATGGTGAAGGTATTGGGGTTGTTGTTGAAGGAGTACCGCCAGGACTCAATATGGATGAGGAGATGATTCAACAAGAATTAGACAAACGTCGTCCCGGAGGTAGCGAAATTACCTCATCAAGATCTGAGCAAGACCAGGTTTCGATTCATAGTGGGATGTTCAATGGGAAATCAACTGGTGCACCAATCACCTTGTCTATTTCCAATAAGGATGTTGACTCTTCTTCATATGAGGTAATCCGTCACACGCCTCGACCCGGACATGCGGATTATACTGCAAGAGTGAAATTTGAAGGGTATAATGATTACCGGGGCGGTGGTACTTTTTCGGGAAGAATGACCGCTGCTTTTGTGATGGCTGGTGCCTTAGCAAAGTCAATCCTCAAAGAACATGGAGTGATGGTTCTCGCACATGTTGTTCAGATTGGACAAGTCAGTATTAATGAGGAGGTTTCTGACTACGAAATCAGTAAGAACGTCTATGAAAATCCAGTTAGATGTGCTCATGCAGATATTGTTTCTGAGATGACGAATGAAATTGCAGAAGCCAAAGCTGATGGCGACTCAGTTGGCGGAATAGTTGAATGTAGAGTTTTAGGTGTAGAACCAGGGATTGGGGAACCCCTCTTTGATTCTGTTGAGAGTGTCATCAGCCATGCCATGTTCAGTATCCCTGGAGTCAAGGGAGTAGAATTCGGTTCTGGATTTGCTGGTTCATTGAGAAGGGGTTCAGAGAATAATGATTCACTAATCCTCAGAGAAGGTAAAATTGACTGGGCAAAGAATGATTCAGGAGGAATTCTTGGAGGAATCACGAATGGAGCCCCCATTGTTTTCCATGTTGCATTAAAACCGACCCCAAGCATTTCGAGGGCACAACGCACTATCGACCTTGAGAAGATGGAGGAAACGTCAATACAGACAAAGGGGCGCCATGACCCATCAATCGTGCCAAGAGCTGTCCCAGTTGTCGAAGGACTTGCTGCTGTTGTACTAGTGGACCTATTGATGAGAGCTAGCTCGTTACGACTTGCTAGATCTGAAGATTAAGATGACTACTATTATGATAACGATACTCGATCCCGCAGAAACAGCAAGTAGGAGGGTTTGAATCTCGCCATTTTCAGGACCTGTAGCGCTACTAGTTGTTGTGGTGTCTTTTGAAGTCGTGTAATCAACAGTAACAATTTCGGTGGTTGTAGTTGAGCAAGGACCTGTAGTGAAACCAAATGGATAATGGTCTACGCTTCCAGCAGGACCAGATATGTGGTAATATCCTGTTCCACAGTAATCACTCCAGATATTCCCAATCTCATCAATAGGTACATCCCAATGATTGTTTTTTCCGGCATCATATGCACATGTTCCATTTGATGGTCCGATAAGATTCGCAACTACAGTAATGTTGTATGTTCCATCACCTAGATAGACGCAGTACTCAGTACATTCGCCTATGAAATCTTCCCAGACCCAAGATCCATTTACCCACCACATCTCAAGACCTATGACACACTCGACGATGGAAGTATTCCATATCGCCAAATTCCATGAACCATAGCTGAAGATACCGATGTTATCGAATCCTTCATCCTCTAAGTAGGTGCTTGAAATGATATTGCTAGAAATGTATGTACTGTCATCGTAGAGGCATTGGATTCCGTAGTTTGGAGCAAAACAGATCCAATTCTCTGTAATAGAGCACTGATCAGTTAAAGTAAGATTTACACCGACCCAATCATTGTAAGACAAGTTGTTTTCATTAAGGACGATATACCTACTACGAGAGACGGTCACTCCTGTCGCGCAATCATGGACCGTGTTTTGATATAGAGAAATGTGACTTGAGTCATCAATGAAGATTCCAGTTTCCTTCATGTGAGCCACCGAATTCTCAATAGCTCCATTAGTACTATTGATAATCCTGATCCCGGTTGAAAATGTGTATTGAGTATCATAGTCTCCAGTTTCACAGTTTACGATTGCCCAATGAAGATCCACATTCCTAATTGTAATGCCATCATTGTAAAACTCAATTATGTAGTCAGAGATTGAAATTGGGGAATGAGCTTCACCGGTTCCCGTCCAATTATTCGCCTCTTTTTGAGCAAGAAAATCACTGTTGTTCATTATCACAATCGGTTCGTGAGGCGTCCTTGTGGTCGCAGGATAATAGTTTTCATAAGAAATAGGAACCTGCAGGACAGTTCCACAGCTGCTGAACAAGACACTGATTAATGATAACATGATACTCGAAAATAGTACACTCTTCTTTCTCAATTAATACTCCCACCTAAATTGCAGTTCACCCTGTACAATAACGACACATTCCATCTTAAACTATCTTGTTTTTCAAAATACACAAAGTGAATGCCAAACCCACAGGTTTATAATAAATCTAAAATAGTTAATAATCATGAAGGAGTACGATCTCATTGTTATTGGTTCAGGTGCAGGTATGAATGTCGCATCTGGAGCCTATGATCAAGGATTACGTGTAGCTGTTGTCGAGCACGGACCGATGGGAGGAACTTGTCTAAATCGTGGATGTATACCCACCAAGATCCTCACTTACGTTGCAGATATTATAACTCAAGCTAGACATCTTGAGGAGCTGGGTGTTGAGATTGATATCAAAAAGATTGACTATCCCTGGATCATGAAGAGAATGAGGGATGAGGTCGATGGCGACAGCACAATGCAGGGCGAGTCTGTAGACCAAGCTGAGGGTATTGATTGGTATAAGGGAACAGGTGCATTTGTTGATGATTACACTATG